>NZ_JARGND010000022.1:0-42029 GCF_029212645.1 Vannielia sp.
ACCGGGGTCACCTCGGCGGCGGTGCCAGTCAGCCAGCACTGCTCAAAGCCTTCCAGCTCTTCGGGCATGATGTGGCGCTCATGCACCTTGATTCCGCGCTCATGCAGCATCTCGATCACCGTTTGCCGGGTGATCCCGTTAAGGAAGCAATCGGGCAGGGGCGTGTGCACCTCACCATCCTTCACAAAAAAGATGTTGGCCCCCGTCGCCTCGGCCACATAGCCGCGATAGTCCATAAACAGCGCATCCGAGCAGCCCTTTGCCTCGGCGGTATGCTTGCTCATGGTGCAAATCATGTAAAGGCCAGCCGCCTTGGCATGAACCGGGATGGTCTCTGGCGAAGGGCGCTTCCACTTGGCCACATCCAGCTTGGCCCCCACGAGTTTGGCATCACCGTAGTAATTGCCCCACTCCCAGCCAGCCACGGCAACGCGCACCGGGTTTTTCAAGGCACTCACGCCCATGTCTTCGCCCGAGCCGCGCCAGGCAACCACCCGCACATAGGCATCCGTCCAGTTGTTCGCCTTGAGCATCTCGTATTTCGCGGCTTCCAGCTCATCCACGCTGTAGGGAACCTCAAAATCCAGCATCCTGCCACTGGCGATCAGCCTCTCCGAATGTTGGCGGCCCTTGAAAATGGAGCCGTTGTAGCACCGCTCCCCTTCAAACACGCTGGAGGCATAATGCAGCGCATGGGTGAGGATATGCACCTTGGCATCCCGCGCCTCAACCAGCTTGCCATCCATCCAGATCTTGCCGTCGCGATCATCATACGCACCAACCATTTCGGCCTCCATATTCCGAATATTGCGCAAATTACGTCCGGTTCGGACACATTGTTGCGCAAAACCTGCGACTCACTACCGATCCGGGCTTGGAAAGTCAACAAGGCTGACATAAAATCCAAAAGCATGAGGAGAAAACCAGACAGGACAATACAATGGCCGATGGTCCGCAGAGCAGCGAAAGCCTTCTCTTTCTCACCGACGAACAGCTCCGCAAGGGGATCGAGGCGATGTTCTTCGCCTATCGCGATTTCACGGCAGACCCGGATCGCATCCTCCTGACCAAAGGCTATGGTCGGGCGCACCACCGGGCCATCCACTTCATCCACCGCGCCCCCGGCACCACCGTCAATAACCTGCTGTCGATCCTCGGCGTTACCAAACAGTCCCTCAACCGGGTGCTGCGCAGCCTCATCGAGGATGGCCTCGTTGAAAGCCGGGTCGGCCGCCGTGACAAACGCGAGCGCCACCTCTTCCTCACCGAAGCCGGCGAGACCCTTGAGCGCGAACTCTCCGATGCCCAGCGCGCCCGGATGCGCACCGCCTACCGTGAGGCCGGTCCCGAAGCTGTGACTGGCTTCCGCACCGTTCTCGAAGCAATGATGGACCCCGAGCTTCGTCGCCATTATATGGCAATGAAAGAGGGGGGATGATGGAAGACCAGAGTGACGCGCACCTACTGATTGTCGATGATGATGAGCGCATTCGCGGGCTTCTCAAGAAGTTCCTGCTGCGCCATGGCTTTATCGTCACCAACGCGCGTGACGCTGCCCACGCCCGCCGCCTCCTCGCGGGGCTGGAATTTGATCTGATCGTGCTCGATATCATGATGCCCGGCGAAACCGGCATCGAGTTGACGACGAGCCTGCGCGAAACCCTCGCCACCCCCATCCTTCTGCTCACCGCCAAGGGCGAAACCGAAGATCGCATCGCGGGCCTTGAGGCCGGCGCCGATGATTACCTGCCCAAGCCCTTCGAGCCCAAGGAACTGCTGCTGCGGATCAATGCCATCCTGCGCCGCATACCCTCTGAAGGGCCCCTGGATTCGCTTCCCAAGGTGCTCTCGCTCGGCCCCGTCCGGTATGATGTATCCCGTGGCGAGATGTGGAGGGGCGAAGAGATGGTCCGCCTCACCGCCACCGAAAGCGCCCTCATGCGCATCTTCTCGGCCCAGCCCGGCAATGCCGTGTCGCGCACCAAACTGGTCGAGGATCTGGGCCGCGATGATGGCCAGGCCCAGGAACGCGCGGTTGATGTGCAAATCACCCGGCTCAGGCGCAAGATCGAGAGCGACCCAAAGCAACCGCGCTACCTGCAAACCGTGCGCGGCGAAGGTTACATGCTCGCCCCGGATTAACCGAGCCGCTCCACCGCCCAACGCGCCGCATCCGCCACCGCCGGGTCCTCGTCCTCACATAACCCCTGCGCCACCGGCCTCAGCCGTGCCGCCCCGCTGTTGCCGATCGCATAAAGCACATTGCGCACAAACCGCCCCCGCCCGATCCGCTTGATCGGCGAGCCGGAAAACCGCGCCCTGAAGGCCGCATCATCCAGCACCGCAAGCTGCGCCAAATCAGGAAAATCAGTCTCTGTTCCGCCCTGATAGCGCATATCGGCGGCCTCCACCGCAAACTTGTTCCAGGGGCACACCGCAAGGCAATCGTCACAGCCGTAAATCCGGTTGCCCATCTTCTCGCGCAACTCTGTAGGCACCGGGCCAGAATGCTCAATCGTCAGGTAGGAAATGCAGCGCCGCGCATCCAGCTCATAGGGCGCCGGAAAGGCCCCCGTCGGGCAGATATCAAGGCACCGCCTGCACCCGCCGCAATGGTCGGTTTCCGCTGGATCAGGGTCTATTTCGAGGGTGGTAAACACCGACCCGATAAAAAACCAACTTCCCATATCGCGGCTCACAAGGTTGGTGTGCTTGCCCTGCCAGCCCAGCCCCGCCGCCTGCGCCAGCGGCTTTTCCGCTACCGGGGCGGTATCCACAAAAACCTTGATCTCGCCGCCGCACTCGTCAATCAGCCAGCGCCCCAGGCGCTTCAGCCGCTTTTTCACGATGTCATGGTAATCGCGCCCCCGCGCATAGGCCGAGATCACCCCCCGCTCGCGCTGCTCCAGGCCCTCCAGCGGATCAAACTCCGGCGCATAGCTCTCGCCCAGCACGATCACACTCTTCGCCTCAGGCCACAGCGCCGCCGGGTTCTCGCGCCATTCCACCCGGCGCTCCATCCAGCTCATCTCGCCATGCCGCCCGGCCGCCAAAAACGCCCTCAACCCCTCTGGCACACCGCTCAACGGCCCCGCCCGCACCACCCGGCACAGGCTGAACCCCTCTTCCAGCGCGCGTGAAACGATCCGGTCTTTCACTGCCCCGCCCCATTTTCTTGCTGAAAATATCCCGGGGGTGTGGGGGCTGGCCCCCACGGCGGGCGGCGATCAGAAATCGAGATCGGCATAGTGCGGCGGCGGCGGGAAGCCCGGCACCTGATCGGCAAGGATCGAGCGGAAAGCCGGGCGCGATTTGATCTTCGCATACCAGTCCTTCACATTGGCCGACCGGTTCCAGTCCACATCGCAAATGTAATCCAGCGATGACAGATGCGCCGCCGCGGCAAAATCCGCCATCGTCAGCGCGTCGCCCGCCAGCCAGCGGCGCTGATCCAGCAACCATGCCATGTAATCCAAGTGATACTTCACCGCCTTGGCCCCGGCCTTCACATTGCGGCTCTCGGGATAGCCCTCACCGGTGACCTTCTTGTTGACCCGCTCGTAAAGCAGATTGGCCGTTACCTCGTGGTGAAACTTGTCGTCAAACCACGCACACAACCGGCGCACCTCATAGCGCCCCTCGGCAGTTTTCGGCAGCAAGGCAGGCTCGGGGTGCTTTTCTTCGATGTATTCGCAAATCGGCTGGCTCTCGGCCATCATCATCGCGCCAAACTTGAGCACCGGCACCTTGCCCGCCGGGTTACGGCGCAGGAAATCCGGCTCCTTCTCCCAGTAGCGCTCCTCAACAAGCTCTACCTCAAGCTTCTTTTCCGCCATGACAAGGCGCACCTTGCGGCAAAACGGGGAAAGGGGAACGTGGTAAAGTCGGCTGCTCATAGGGGGTCACTCGCTGGCTTTTCTTGGCCCCTGTGATAGCCCTTTAACCCCTCCCGCTTCAATCCTCGAAACAATCGGCGCGCCCATCCACCTTGATCGTGGCGCCGCCATCGGCAATTGCAGCCGCCCGTTTGCGCAGCCATGACGCGGGGTTGCTGGCCGAGCGCTCTTTCGGGTTGGGCAAAACCGCCGCCAGAAGCGCGCCCTGCATCGGCGTCAGATCGCCGGGTGGCTTGCCAAAGTAGTGGTGGCTCGCCGCCTCAACGCCAAAGATCCCTTCACCAAACTCGGCGAGGTTCAGATAAATCTCCAGCATCCGCCGCTTGCTCCACACCGCCTCGGCCAGCGGGGTGATCAGCGCCTCAAGGCTCTTGCGCAGCCAGCTACGCCCCTGCCACAAAAACACGTTTTTCACCGTCTGCTGGCTAATGGTGGAGCCGCCCCGCTGTGCGCCGTCTTCCAGCGCAAGGCGGATCGCGTTCACATCAAAACCCCAATGCAGGCAATAATTGGCATCCTCGGCCGCCACCACAGCGCGCACCGCTGCGGGTGAAATCTCCTCAATACCAATCCACTGGCGGTCCACGTCATGGCCCAGCCGCCGCTCCTCTGACCAGATCGTATGGGTCGTGGGCGGATCAAAGACGCTATAGATCAGCACCAAAAGCAACAGCACCGCAAAGGGGATCAACAGCACCAGAGCCGCTCGGCGCAGCACCCAACGCTTCAGGCTCCGCTTGCGCGGTTTCGCCTTTGCCTTGCCCTTCGCGGGGCGCTTCCTGGGTTTGCTCGCCTTGGCCATCCGCTTTGCTATACGCGGCTCCGCTGCGGGGGAAAACCCGTCACGCACAAAGCGCCTCCTGTCACGCACGCATTCCGGGCCGCGCAAGGGTGGAGTCGTGGCAGCTTTGCCTTGCGCCGCCCCCAACGAAACTTACCCCTCGCACATGAAAAAGGGCGCACCTCCCAGGCACGCCCCTTCCCTGTCTCTTCGGTATCTCGGCCTATTCTGCCGGGATAGCGCCTTTTTCCTCGCTCAAAGGATGGCTGAGGTTGGCCAGCATCTCCTTCGGGCAGACCTGCACGAAATTCTCCAACTCCATGTCCCAATGCTGGAGAATCGTCTCGGCCTTGCGGCTGTTGGTCTCTTCAAAATGCGCCTCAACCAGGTTGTGAAGCTGCTCCTGCCAGTGCTGCACAGTCACCGGGCAGGTCACCAGCGTTTCCATGTTCATCATGTCCGCCGATTGGCCTTCAGGGTCGTAAAGATACGCCATGCCGCCGGTCATGCCTGCGCCAAAGTTGGCCCCGATGGTGCCAAGGATCACCGCAACACCGCCGGTCATGTATTCACACCCGTTCGAGCCACAGCCCTCGATCACCGTCTTGGCGCCCGAGTTGCGCACCGCAAAGCGCTCACCCGCGCGACCCGCGGCAAACAGGTAGCCATCGGTCGCGCCGTAAAGCACCGTGTTGCCGATGATGGTGTTTTCGCTGGCTTCCAGCGGCGAGCACATCTGCGGCTGCACCACCACGGTGCCCCCACTCAGACCCTTGCCAACATAGTCATTGGCATCGCCTGAAACCTCCAGTTTCAACCCCGGCGCGGCAAAGGCCCCAAGGCTCTGGCCCGCGCTGCCTGTCAGCTTCACGGTCAGATGATGCGGCAGGAAGGCGTTGCGCATCCCGAAGTTCTGCACAATGTGGCTCGATGTGCGCGTGCCCACCGTCCTGTGGGTGTTTTGCACCGCATATTGCAGCTGCATCTTCTCGCCATCCCGCAGGAAGCGCTCGGCATCCCGCACGATCTGCGCATCCAGCGTATCCGGCACCGGATTGCGCGGGCGCTCACCGTCGTAGCTGACCACGTCACTGCCATCCACGCAAATCAGCAGCGGATTGAGATCAAGGTCATCCAGATGCGCCGACCCCCGGCTCACCTGCCCCAGCAGATCGGCCCGGCCAATCACTTCGCTCAGGCTGCGCGCCCCGATCGAGGCCAGAATTTCGCGCACCTCTTCCGCGTAGAAGGTGATGAGGTTCACCACCTTGTCGGCGCTACCAGTGAACTTTGCGCGCAGGTCTTCACGCTGGGTGCACACGCCCACCGGGCAAGTGTTGCTCTGGCACTGGCGCACCATGATACAGCCCATCGCGATCAGCGCGGCTGTGCCAATACCGTATTCCTCGGCCCCCATCATCGCCGCCATCACAATGTCACGGCCCGTGCGCAAACCACCATCGGTGCGCAGCGTCACCCGGCTGCGCAGGTTGTTGAGGCTCAGCACCTGATGCGCTTCCGTCAGCCCCATCTCCCACGGCAGGCCCGCGTATTTGATAGAGGTCGCCGGCGAGGCCCCGGTGCCACCGTTGTGGCCCGAGATCAGGATATTATCGGCCTTGGCCTTGGCCACGCCCGCCGCAATCGTGCCCACGCCGCTAGAGGCCACCAGCTTCACCGTCACCTTCACGGTGGGGTTGATCTGCTTGAGGTCATAGATCAGCTGCGCAAGGTCTTCGATCGAGTAGATATCATGGTGCGGCGGCGGTGAAATCAGCGTCACCCCCTTGGTCGAGTGACGGAGCCGCGCGATCAGATCGGTGACCTTCATGCCGGGAAGCTGGCCACCCTCGCCGGGTTTGGCCCCCTGCGCCACCTTGATCTCAAGTTCCTCGCAATGGTTCAGGTATTCCGCCGTCACGCCAAAGCGCCCGCTTGCCACCTGCTTGATCTTGGCACTGGGGTTATCGCCGTTCGGCTCGGGCACAAAATGCGCCGGATCTTCCCCGCCCTCACCGCTGTCAGACTTTGCGCCAATCCGGTTCATCGCCACATTCAGCGTCTTGTGCGCTTCCGGGCTGAGAGCGCCAAGGCTCATCCCCGGCGTCACAAAGCGCTTGCGGATCGAGGTGATGCTCTCCACCTCGGCCAGCGGAATCGCCTCGCCCAGCGGCTTGATCGCCAGCAAATCGCGCAGATGGATCGGCGGATTGGCCTGCATCTTGGCGCTATACTGCTTCCAGATCTCAAACGAGCCGCGATCACAGGCGGTTTGCAACAGGTGCATGCTGGAGGCTTCCCAGGCGTGGGTCTCCCCCGAACGGCGCGCTTTGTAAAAGCCGCCCACCGGCAACACCGGCGTGGCCCCCTTGAGCCAGCCATGCGCATGAATGCCCTCGGCCTTCTTCTGAATACCGGGAACGCCAATGCCGCTGATCCGGCTGGTCATGCCGGGGAAAAACTCGTGCACCATCGCACGGCTCAGGCCCACGGCCTCAAAGTTGAGACCCCCGCGATAAGACGACACCACCGAGATGCCCATCTTCGACATGATTTTCAGCAAGCCCGCATCCACGGCCTCACGATAGCGGCTCACCGCCTCGGTCAGCGACACATCAAGCAGGCCGCGCTCGATCCGGTCCGCAAGGCTGTCTTCGGCGAGATAGGCGTTCACGATGGTCGCCCCGCAGCCGATCAAAACGGCAAAGTAATGCGGGTCCATGCACTCGGCCGAGCGCACCCCAAGCGAGCAGAACGTCCGCAAGCCCTTCTTGGTCAGCCCGCTATGCACGGCGCTGGTGGCAAGGATCATCGGCATCGCCACCTTGTCGGGGCCGCTGTGCTGATCGGTCAGCACGATGTGGCCCGCGCCCGAGCGCACCGCATCCTGCGCCTCGCTGCGAATCCGCGCCAGATTTTCGTTAAGCGCCGAAGGGCCGCTATCCCGTGGGAAGGTGCAATCAATCTCGCACATATCCGCCTGGAAATGCGTCACCATCTCTTCAAACTGCGCGTTGCCCACAAACGGGCTCTCCAGCACCAGAATGGCGGTTTGGCTGCTGTCCTCGTCCAGCACGTTCTTGAGGTTGCCGAACCGCGTTTTCAGGCTCATCACCCGGTATTCGCGCAGGCTGTCAATCGGCGGGTTTGTCACCTGGCTGAAGTTCTGGCGGAAGAAGTGGCTCAGCGGGCGATACTTTTTGCTAAGCACCGCGCTGGGCGTGTCATCGCCCATGCTGGCAATCATTTCCTTGCCGTCTTCGGCCATCGGCGCAAGCACCTGCTCAAGGTCTTCAATCGAGAAGCCCGCCGCGATCTGCCGCTTGCGCAGCTCATCGCCGGTGAACAGCGGCTTTTCTTCAATGCCGCTCAGCGCCTCATCCAGATCGCAGATCCGGCCCACCCACTCCCCAAAGGGCAGCGCCTTTGAAAGCTTGTCCTTGATCTCGGTATCGTGGAACAGCAGGCCCTTCTTCATATCAACGGCAATGATCTGGCCGGGGCCAAGCGCACCCTTTTCGCGCACCACGGCCTCGTCAATCGTCACCATCCCCGCCTCGGAGCCGGCGATCAGCAGGCCATCGCCCGTTACCACATAGCGCATCGGGCGCAGGCCGTTCCGGTCAAGCCCGGCGCACACCCAGCGCCCATCGGTCATCGCCAGCGCGGCGGGGCCGTCCCACGGCTCCATCACCGAGTTGCAATAGGAGTACATATCCCGCCACGCCTGCGGCAGCTCAACCGCCTGCTTGCTCCAGCTTTCAGGCACCAGCATGGTCTTGGCCATAGGCGCACTCCGCCCGGCCCGCACCAGCACCTCAAACACCGCATCCAGTGCAGCACTGTCGCTCGCACCCTGCGGCACGATCGGCTTGATGTCCTCGGCCATGTCGCCAAAGGTGTTTGAAGCCATACGAATCTCGTGGCTCTTCATCCAGTTCAGGTTGCCCTTGATGGTGTTGATCTCACCATTATGCGCCAGCATCCGGAACGGCTGCGCCAGCCACCACTGCGGGAAGGTGTTGGTGCTGTAACGCTGGTGATAGATCGCAAAAGCACTCTTGAAGCGCTCGTCCATCAAATCAGGGTAAAACTCCGCCACCTGCTCGGCCAGCATCATGCCCTTGTAAATGATGCTCCGGCAGCTGAGCGAGCACACATAAAACGCCGGCAAATTCGCCGCCTGCGCCGCTTTCTCAATGCGACGGCGAATCACATAAAGCTCGCGTTCAAAGGTCTCTTCGTCCACGCCCTTGGAGTTGGAAATGATGATCTGCTCAATCTCCGGGCGGGTCGCGTTGGCCTTGTCGCCAAGGCACTCGATGCTCACGGGAACATGCCGCCAGCCGTAGATGTAATAGCCCATCCTCAGCACTTCCGATTCCACGATGGTCCGCGCGGTTTCCTGCGCGCCAAAGGCGGTGCGCGGCAGGAAAACCTGGCCAACGGCGATCAGCTTGTTCTTGTCGGGGATGTGCCCGGTGCGCTCGATCTGGTCATAGAAAAACCCAACCGGGATCTGCACATGGATGCCCGCGCCATCGCCGGTTTTGCCATCGGCGTCCACCGCGCCACGGTGCCAGATCGACTTGAGCGCCTCGATGCCGTTTTCCACAACCTTGCGGGAAGGCTTGCCGTCGATCGCCACCACAAGCCCAACACCGCAGGAAGATTTCTCTTCCTCGGCGCGGAACATGCCGTTTTCTTCCAGCCATTTGCGCTGTTGTTCGTGCTCTTCGGCCCACTGCGAGTCATACTTGGTCATGGCTCTCTCCATCACTGGCGCTGCATCGGCAGGGAAAGCCCGGCCTGAAGCGCATTACATCCGTGGCGGGGTTCGGTTTTGCCGAAACCCTTTTCACCGGGAAACATAAATTCCACCGGCGTGTTATCTTCTTTCCAGCGCTCCTGGCCGTCGAAGTAGCTCTCTTTGCCCAGCATGAAGAGCCGCTCCGATTTCAGCACATATTGCACCCCTTCAGCGGCAAACACGGTGTTGCCGTCTGCGTCTTTCGTCACCGAGTTGGTGCTGAACAGGTCCAGCTCCACACCGTCAATCACCACGGTCTCGCCCAGCGCCTCATCGCGCCCCGTGGTAAACAGCTTGCCCGTATCCCCATCGCCCTCAGAGATCATGCTGAAGTTGTAGGTATCCACCCCCGTCTCCAGCAGTTCCGTCATGCTGATCGGGTCCGGGCCGGGGTTGAGCAGCTTCTCGCGGCTGTCGGTCCAGTAGTAGTAAGCGTCGATCCACTGAAACTCGTCGTCATAGGTATGCAGGCTCACCGGCCCGTCATCATCATGGCTGCCTTCAAACAGCAGGCCCGGCTGCGCCCCGCAACGCCAAAAGATCGACACCGCGCAATTGCGGGTGTGCATGGTGAGGAACGCTTCGCAGCCCTTCGGCGGCATCGCGTTTTGCGCCTCGGCAAGGCTCGCGGCCCCGCTCAGCAGAGCAGCGGCAAGGCAGGTGGCTTTGAGGGGCGTCCTCATCATGTCCTTAACCATCTGTTCACTCTCTCGGTCCGGTGGGTCAGCATCTCTGCCGCTTAACCGATCCTTCACCACGTTTAAGCCGTTGCGTCAGTGATCCTGCCCCTTAACCAAAACGCGTATGCATGGGTTGTGCATCGGTTGTGTATGGGTTGTGGCTGTGATCTTTTTGCAAAGCCGGTTTTATTCTGCCGCCACCGCACGCTGCATGTCGAGCTTGGCAAGTATCGCCTCGGCAGCTTCCCGCCCGTCCCGAATGGCCCATACAACAAGGCTCGCTCCGCGCTGGATGTCTCCCACCGCGTAAACATCCTCCATCGGCGTTTCATGGGTCTGGAAATCGGCCTTCACGGTGCCCCAGCGGGTCACTTTCAGGTCAGGTTGGCCCCAAAGGGTTGGAAGATCTTCTGGTTCAAAACCAAGGGCTTGGATCACAAGCTCCGCGTCTTCCACATAATCCGCCCCCTCAATCACCTCGGGGCTTTGGCGGCCCGTCGCATCAGGCGCACCAAGGCGCATCTTCTGCACCATCACGCCCTGCACGGCCTTGTCTCCGGTAAAGCCCTTGGGCGCGGAAAGCCAAACAAATTCAACGCCTTCTTCTTCGGCATTTGTCACCTCGCGCTGCGATCCCGGCATATTAGCGCGGTCGCGGCGGTAAAGGCATTTCACGCTCTTGGCACCCTGGCGGATCGAGGTGCGCACACAGTCCATCGCCGTATCGCCCCCACCGATGACAACCACGTTCTTGCCCTCGGCGTTCAGATCACCATTGTCATATTCCGGCACCGCATCGCCAAAGCTTTTGCGGTTGGAAGCTGTAAGGAAATCAATGGCTTTCACGATGCCATCCACCCCAACACCGGGGGCCTGAAGCTCACGCGTTTTGTAAACGCCGGTCGCAATGATCACCGCGTTATGGGCGGTCTTGATCTCCTCAAACGAGATATCCTCGCCCACGTTGCAGTTCAGCTTGAAGGTCACGCCGCCGTCCTCAAGCTGCTTGTTGCGGCGCATCACAATGTCTTTCTCCAGCTTGAAGCCGGGGATGCCATAGGTCATCAGACCGCCCGCACGGTCGTAGCGGTCATAAACCGTCACCTGCACACCAGCGCGGCGCAGCATATCCGCCGCCGCAAGGCCACCGGGGCCACCGCCAATGACAGCCACGCTTTCTTCGCGTTCTTCCAATGGCTTAGGTGGAACCACCCAGCCGTTGTCCCACGCGGTATCGGTGATGTATTTCTCGACCGCGCCAATGGTAACGGTGCCATGGCCCGACTTCTCGATCACGCAGTTGCCCTCACACAACCGGTCCTGCGGGCAGATGCGCCCACAGATCTCGGGGAAGGTGTTGGTCGCCTGGCTCAGCTCATAGGCTTCCTTCAACCGCCCGGTCGCGGTGAGGCGCAGCCAATCGGGGATGTTGTTGTGCAGCGGGCAGTGCGACTGGCAATAAGGCACCCCGCACTGGCTACACCGGCTCGACTGAGCCTCGGCCCGTTCCGCCGCAAACTCGGCGTAAATCTCTTCGAAATCTTTCTTCCGTATATCTGCGTCACGCTTGGTGGGCATCTCACGGTCTAGTTCGACGAATTTCAGCATGGGCTGCTTGGCCATGGTGTCTCCTTGCGGTTCTCAATGCTTGCCTACACGCAGAGCAAAGGGAATAAAAGTCAGCTTGGGTGACCTATTTATGGTCGAGGGATTAGCCGAAGGCGGTTTTTCCTGTCAACTCCCCATATTTTGCGGCAGCATTGCTTACCTATTTTCGCACTTCCCTCTGCGGACCCTTGCAGTAGTGTGACCAAAAATTATAAAGGTGCGGGCGCGGTGGAACTCTATCAGCTATTGATTATTGCGGTAATTCAAGGGATTACCGAGTTTCTCCCTATCTCCTCCTCGGGCCACCTCATCTTGCTTCCCGGCCTCACCGGGATGGAAGATCAAGGCCAGGTGATAGACGTTGCCGTGCATGTCGGCACCCTGTTTGCCGTCATTCTTTATTTTTGGCGCGACGTGTCCCAAGCCATTCTTGGCCTCCCTCGTTTGCTGCGCGGCAAGGTCGATACCCCCGGCGCCCGCCTCGCATGGCTGCTGATTCTGGCAACGATTCCAGTGATCCTGTTCGGCCTCCTGCTCAAGCTGACCGGCCTTGATGACAGCCTCCGCTCGGTTGCCGTGATCGGTTGGACGATGCTGATCTTCGGCATCATTCTCTACTGGGCCGATCAAAAGGGCCCGGAAATAAAGGAAGATTCTGATTGGAACCTGCGCGATGCCCTCATCATGGGCATCTGGCAAGCGGTTGCCCTCATCCCCGGCACCTCACGTTCCGGCATCACCATCACCGCCGCCCGTCAGCTTGGATATAAACGCGAAGACGGCGCCAAGATCGCCATGCTCATGTCGATCCCCACCATCGCGGCATCGGGCATCCTGCTCGGCGCTGAAGTGGCCACAAGCGCTGATCTTGCCATCGCCAAAGACGCCGCAATCGCCGCGCTTTTTGCCTTCCTGTCTGCACTGCTGGCCCTGGGCTTGATGATGCGCCTTTTGCGCTCTATCAGCTTCACACCCTACGTGATCTACCGGGTGATCCTTGGCGTCATCCTGCTGGCCTACGCCTATTCCTGAGGCTTGAGCTTGCGGGCCGATTCCTTGAGCGCCTCATACTGGCCAGAAGGCCGGAAGCGCCACATGTAGTCGGGCAATTCAGCTTCCATCGGAGCCGCTTCAATGCCCAAATCACTCAGGGTCTTCGCGCCATCGCTGACCACGTTATAAACCGCCAGAGATTTGAGCTGATCGCGGTTGATCAACCCGTTGGTGACTAAACCAAGGCTGAATGCCTGCACCATATCAAGGCTCCAGGCCATGAAGCCCGCAGCAAAATTCGGCAAATTAATCAGCACCCTACGGCGGCGGATCTCTTCCAGAACCTTCTCAACCAATGCGCGGATGGTCAGCGTTTCAGGGCCGCCCAGCTCATACACGCCAGCTTCGGCCTTGCCCTCAACAGCCATCACAGCTGCCTCGGCTACATCATCCACAAACACCGGCTGCACCTTGGTTTCAGCACCGATCACCGGCAGCACCGGCCCAAAACGCGCCATCGACGCATAGCGGTTCACGAAGGCATCTTCGGGGCCAAACATGATCGAAGGCCGCAGAATAACCGCGCCGGGAAAGGCTGCGTGCACGGCAGCTTCGCCTTTACCCTTGGTCTGGTAGTAATCGCTCACACCCTCGGGATCCGCCCCGATCGCGGACACATGGGTCAGCGAGGCAATGCCCTGCTCTGCGGTGATTCGCGCAATCCGCTCGGCCCCTTCCACATGGACCGCCTGCATATTGTTCTTGCCGTAAGTCGTGCCCACGCCAACGCAGTTGACCACCGCATCGGCACCCTGCATCGCCGACGCCACAGAGGCATCATCGCGGATGTTGCAAAAGATCGGCTCAACCTGGCCAACAGCACCGTAGAGGCGCAAAAACCCGGCCTCATTGGGCCGCCGCACCGCCGCTCGCACCCGCCAGCCATCCTTCGCCAGACGCTGCGTGATATACCGCCCCAAAAAGCCGGAACCGCCGTAGATGGTAACGAGCTTTGACATGCGCAGGACCTCCTTGTTGGCCTGTCTTTGCTGATAGCCCGTTGCCCGCAAAACGGCAAGATACCTTGCCGCCGCATAAACCTTGTATTGAACCAGTTGACAGGCCCGCGCTGCACCTATATCTGCCGCTTCCACGACACCTGCCCAGGTGGCGGAATTGGTAGACGCGCTAGCTTCAGGTGCTAGTATTGGCAACGATGTGGAGGTTCGAGTCCTCTCCTGGGCACCATATAATCAAAGTAGATATTTGATTCTGCGTCGTTTTTCGGGCTTCCGGCACAATTTTTCCCTTAGGTTCTGGCTCCGGAACTGTGCCAAACCTTTTTCACGTCTTCACAACTAAGCATGCCGGAAGTTCAAAGCGGGTTTGACTGGCAGCTAAGTTGTGTTTTCTCAATTACCCTGAGAAGGGCGTTTAAAATGAGCGGTATCGAAAGCACGGTTTCACCCGCGAGAACGCGGCCTGCCTCGCGGATATCAGGCAGCCATTTCAGGCGCGCCGTGGAGAGTGGTTTTTCGGCACCCAGCGCCAAACCAGGCCCAGCACCCCAAACAAGTTGGCTGTGCCGTTGTAGCCCATACGGTTTTTACTTTGGCGAACGTTTTGCGAGAATGCGCTGAAGCGTGCGGCGGTGCATGTTGAGGCGCCGTGCAGTTTCGCTGACGTTGCGATCACACAACTCGTAAACCCGCTGGATATGCTCCCAGCGCACCCGGTCAGCACTCATCGGATTGTCGGGGGGCGGGGGCAGCTCGTCTTCGCGGGCCAGCAGAGCGTTCGTCACCTCATTGGCATCCGCAGGCTTGCTCAGGTAATCCGTTGCGCCGATTTTTACGGCCGCAACAGCCGTTGCAATCGCACCATATCCGGTAAGAACAACGACCCGGCTTTCGGGGCGTTTTTCACGAAGGAGTTCAACGACATCAAGGCCATTGCCATCTTCAAGTCGCAGATCAATCACGGCGTAGGCAGGTGGGCGAGCGGTGGCAACGGCCTTGCCCGCAGCCACAGAACCCGCGCATTCCACTTCAAAGCCACGCTTCTCCATCGCGCGGGCCAGCCGGCGCAGAAAAGGCTCGTCATCGTCTACGATCAGAAGAGATTTATCCTCTCCGATCTCCCTCAGATCTCGCTCGGCCACGCGTTCCCCTATGCTGGTAAACCCAACTTGTCGGAATAACTTATCGTTGCCCTGAGGGCGCGGCAACCCTTGCCTTTCAAGGGATTAGTGCTGGTCCAGCAAGCACTGCACCTTGTCCGCCATTTGCTCACCACTCAGTTCGCGCCGAAAATAACCAGCAAACCCTGTGTCGGGGAAGGTCAGGTAGGTGAAAGTCGAGTGATCAACCGTGTAGTAATCAGGATCGTCGTCGTCATTGCGCTTGTAATAGGTGCGATAGGCTTTTGACGCCGCATCAATCTGTTCCGGCGTGCCGGTGAGGCCGATCATCTTTTCATGGACGTTCGCGGTAAAGTCATCCATCGCCTCGGGCGTGTCACGTGCCGGGTCAATGGTAATGAAAATCGGCGTGACCGAGTAGCCGCGTTCCGCCAAAATATCAACGGCTTCCGCGTTGCGAACCGTGTCGAAGGGGCACACATCCGGGCAGAACGTATAGCCGAAGTAGATCAACGAGGGTTCGGTGATCACATCTTGGTCAGTGACGGTTTCGCCATTTTCGTTGACCAGCTCAAACGGCCCGCCAATAGCCCCTGGGCCACCAGCAACCACGCCGGCATTGCACTCTTCCTTGGGCGTAAAGACCTTGAATGCCGTGAAACCAAGAACCCCAATCAGGACAACACCGGCAACTCCCGCCCATAGTTTCGTATTCGCCATGTTCTTGTTCCTCTCTTGGTTTTTCGGCCCAATTGCTGCACCGAGATGCGCGGGCTATCAATAGGCCCGACTGTCACACTGCGAAAGGTGTCATCTTTCACATGACCGAGACTGGCCCCGCCGATACCTTCCAAGGCTCCCCTCGGGCGAACTGGATCCGATTGCGCACGCTTATCGTGCTGCGTTGGGTTGCCGTGTTGGGCCAAAGCGTTGCCCTGACGATTGCCTATGTTCACTATGGGCTCCGGCTGGAAGTTGGTCTTTGTTTTCTGGCCGTTGGGGCATCGGTGACTGCCAATCTTGTTTTGATGATGGTCTATCCAGCCAACAGACGGTTGAATGAGAATGAGACTTTGGCGATGTTGCTCTTCGATCTGGGGCAACTCGCATTTCTACTCTTCCTCACCGGCGGGCTACACAACCCCTTCGCGCTGCTTTTGCTTACGCCAGTCACCATTGCCGCCACGGCACTCCGGCTGAATGCAGTGTTGATCGTGGGCGCGCTGGCCATTGTCATGGTGACACTGCTCAGCTTTCTTTACCTGCCGTTGCGCACCGTAGATGGCGCTGTTTTGCGGGTGCCGGGAACGTTCATCTTTGGTGCGTGGATCGCCATTGTGATCGGCGTGTCCTTTCTGGCACTCTATGCGCGCCGCGTTGCCACTGAGATCGCCGCAATGGGCAATGCTCTGCTGGCGACCCAATTGGCCCTGTCACGGGAGCAAAAACTGACCGATCTGGGCGGTGTCGTCGCCGCCGCCGCGCATGAACTTGGCACCCCGCTTGCAACGATCAAGCTGGTCAGCTCCGAGATGGTTGATGAACTGGACAGCGACGAGGATTGCGATGGTGCCGCCTTGATCGAAGATGCCCGGCTGATTGGCGAGCAAGCAGATCGTTGCCGCGAAATTCTGCGCTCGATGGGGCGGGCCGGCAAGGATGACAAGCATATCCACGTGGCCCCTTTGGAAGCTGTACTGCAAGAGGCCGCGGAGCCGCATCAGGACCGGGGCAAGACCCTTCACTTCGATCTGCAGGCGAGCCCGGGGGCTACGCGGGAGCAGCCCACTGTTCACCGATCACCCGAAGTGATCCACGGGCTGAGAAACCTGATCCAGAATGCCGTGGATTTTGCTGCTGAGAATGTATGGATCGAAGCCCGTTGGAATGCTGAGCAGATCACGCTTCGTATCATTGATGATGGGGAAGGCTATCCGCCGCAATTGATCGGCCGGATTGGCGATCCCTACATGCGGCGCAGGCGATCACCCGACGAACGCGGCAAGCGGCCAGAGTATGAAGGTATGGGGCTTGGTCTTTTCATCGCCAAGACCCTGCTGGAGCGTGTTGGCGCTGAGCTTACCTTTGCAAACGGATCGGACCCGTTTCTCGCCGCCGGGGAGCGGCCAGAACGCTGTGGTGCGATCGTTGAGGTGACATGGAACCGTGGCCGTTTTGCCGCCAGCGAAGAGGAGATTCGCGGAGCATTAGGGCAAAACCAGCCCTTCGCCTCGTAACCTCGTCCGTTTCCGTAGCGTCACCGCCCTTCATTCTCGGAAAATGCCGCGAGATTGCCGAGACCTTAACTCCCGCTTAACCATTTTTACCACTTTATGAATGCTCAATAGTTGCCGTTAAGGCTGGCCTAGAGAGGGGCATAGGAGTGTTCGGGAATCTATCGTGGGCCTTTGCAATATTGTTGGTGGCCACCTCTTTTGGTACCGCGCTGATCGCGCTTTTCGCCGCTAGCTTTCTTTTGCCGGGAAAAAAGGTAACCTGGGGCGGTATCAACGGTGAACCGGGTACGATGACCTTCCTGTTTGAGGGCGAAGAACTTGTTGATGCCACCAAAGAGGCCCACACCCTTTTGACAACAGGCCCAGAAAGTCTTGCGCCGTGGCCCCGGATGCTGGCGCTGTTGACCCGTAGCTTTCCCACCATCGGGGCCGAGGCCGCGCGCCTTGCTCAAGGTGGCACCTTGGAGCTTATCTCGGTTGATGGCGCGGGACGGCTGGAAGCGGAGTGGTGCAAGGGCGTTGCTCGTTTCACGCTACACGAGGGTGAAGCACGCAATTCGGTCGCCGACTATGACAGCTTCTCGATTATCGCCATGGCCGAAGAGCTGGAGGTGCTGCGCAGCGTTGTCGATGATGCGCCGCTCTTGGCTTGGCGGGAGGACAGGGAAGGGCGGGTTTCTTGGGCGAACGGGGCCTATGTTGACCTGCTGCAAAGGATGCGGCCTGAGGAGCCAACACTGCCATGGCCTCTACCGCGCGTGTTTGAAAACCAGTTCTTTGGGACAGAGCCGAATGCAGAGCCTCGTCGCATTTCGGTGACGATCCCCTTCATTGACCAAGAGATCTGGTATGATTGCACCGCTCACTCGTTTGGCGGTGAAGCGTTGGTTTTTGCGATGCCTGCGGATCGGTTGGTTCAGGCGGAACGCTCGCGCAAAGAATTTTTGCAGACCCTCACCCGAACCTTCGCCGATCTGCCTATCGGTCTGGCTGTTTTTGACAGCGGGCGGCAACTGACACTGTTTAACCCCGCCCTTACCGACCTATCCGCGCTGGAGCCGTCTTTTCTTATCGGGCGGCCAACGCTTGTGGCGTTTCTCGACAGGCTGCGCGAGGCCCGGCGGATGCCAGAGCCAAAGGATTACAAAAGTTGGCGCCATCATATCGCCGATCTGGAAAGCGCTGCAGAGGCGGGGATTCACCAAGAAGTTTGGTCGTTGCCTACTGGGCAAACTTACCGCGTTACCGGGCAACCACATCCCGATGGTGCGATCGCCCTGTTGTTCGAGGACATTTCAGCCGAAATCTCCCTGACCCGTCGCTTTCGTGCAGAGCTGGAAATGGGGCAAGCCGTTGTTGACAGTCTGGAAGAGGCAATTGCAGTCTTTTCTCACACTGGCTCTTTGGTGCAAAGCAATCGTGCCTATCAAGCGATGTGGGATTGTGACCGGGGTGACTCGCTCATTGATATCACCGCCGAAGACGCCGTGCGTGACTGGCGCAACCTTCACCCGAATGCAGAGCTTTGGGCTCGCGCTCTGCGCTATATAAGCCAGATCGGTGAGCGTGATCCTTGGGAACAACAGATCGAGATTGAGGGTAAGCCAGTGCACTGCCGCTTTACCCCGATTACCGGTGGAGCCACGTTGGTTGGCTTCACAAAGATCGCAGCCATAGAGACGCCAAGCCAAATCCCCCCGCCAGCGAAGCGTCAGCAATATATCAGCGCCTGAAAGGCGTTCATTTTGCGGTCGCATCGTACCGTCACGCCCGATCCGATGCCCTCGTTTCCTGAACCGACGACATGCTCGAAATCGCCGCGAGGCGGACCGCATTTTGGAAGCGAAAACAAGTTGGTATTACCAAACCGGGAGGTGGCGATGATCCACCCGGTTGCGGCCTCGGTCACGGCGAAGGCTTGGCCCCCAGCGATCCGCTTCGCCCAATGGACGCAGCACCAGATAATCACTGGAAAGGAGTAGCTGGGGAGCACAGTTTTCCATCATATTCCTCTTTGTGCGTGCATTTCTCTCCAAATCCCCCGAAATTCCCGCAGATTCCTGCTAAAGCGCCTGTTGCAGCGCCGCATCACGCTCCTTATATACCCATCGAAGCTCGGTCGGGGCCCCGCCTTGACCAGACTGGGATCGGGCACCAGGGGCCTGAATGCGGGACCTGACGTCCACAACATCGCCAATGAAGAGGTAGAGTAAATGGCTAAAGTCATCGGGATCGACCTTGGGACCACCAATAGCTGCGTTGCCATCATGGATGGATCGCAGGCCAAGGTTATCGAAAACGCCGAGGGTGCGCGTACAACGCCCTCCATTGTGGCCTTCACCGACGGTGAACGCCTTGTTGGCCAGCCCGCCAAACGGCAGGCCGTGACCAACCCTGAAAACACTATTTTCGCCGTGAAGCGCCTGATCGGGCGCCGGGTGGATGATGCCGAAGTGACCAAAGACAAGGACATCGTGCCCTATTCGATCGTCGATGGCGGCAACGGCGATGCGTGGGTTGAGGCGCGGAGCGAAAAATATTCGCCCAGCCAGATCAGCGCCTTCATCCTCGGCAAGATGAAAGAGACCGCCGAGAGCTATCTGGGCGAAGACGTGACGCAGGCCGTGATTACCGTTCCGGCTTACTTCAACGACGCCCAGCGCCAGGCCACCAAAGACGCCGGCAAGATTGCGGGCCTTGAAGTGCTGCGGATCATCAACGAGCCGACAGCAGCCGCGCTGGCCTATGGTCTCGACAAGAAAGAGAGCAAGACCATCGCCGTGTATGACCTTGGCGGCGGCACCTTTGACGTGACCATCCTCGAGATCGACGACGGCCTGTTTGAGGTGAAGTCGACCAACGGTGACACCTTCCTTGGTGGTGAAGACTTTGACATGCGCATCGTCAACTACCTCGCCTCCGAGTTCAAAAAGGAGACGGGGGCCGACCTCACCAAAGACAAGATGGCGCTGCAACGCCTGAAGGAAGCCGGTGAGAAGGCCAAGATCGAACTGTCGAGCGCAAGCCAGACCGAGATCAACCAGCCGTTCATCTCGATGGGCGCAGACGGCCAGCCGCTGCACCTTGTGATGAAGCTCACCCGCGCCAAGCTGGAGAGCCTTGTTGGCGACCTGATCAAGAACTCGATCAAGCCCTGTAAGGAAGCCCTCAAGGATGCGGGCCTCAGCACGGGCGACATCGACGAGATCGTTCTCGTTGGTGGCATGACCCGGATGCCCAAGGTGATTGAAGAGGTCACCAAGTTCTTCGGCAAGGAGCCGCATAAGGGTGTGAACCCCGATGAGGTGGTTGCCATGGGTGCTGCCATTCAGGCCGGTGTGCTGCAAGGCGACGTGAAAGACGTTGTGCTGCTGGACGTGACCCCGCTTTCGCTGGGCATCGAAACGCTGGGCGGCGTGTTCACCCGGCTGATCGACCGCAACACTACGATCCCAACGAAGAAGAGCCAGATCTTCTCGACCGCCGAGGACAACCAGAACGCAGTGACGCTGCGGGTGTTCCAGGGTGAGCGCGAGATGGCGGCAGACAACAAGATGCTCGGCCAGTTCAACCTGGAGAACATCCCGCCTGCCCCGCGCGGCATGCCGCAGATCGAGGTGACCTTCGACATTGATGCCAACGGTATCGTGGAAGTGGGTGCCAAGGATAAAGGCACCGGCAAAGAGCAGAAGATCACCATTCAGGCTTCGGGTGGTCTCAGCGAAGACGACATCGAAAAAATGGTCAAGGACGCCGAAGAGAACGCCGATGCCGACAAGGCGCGCAAGGAGCTGGTCGAGACCAAGAACCAGGGCGAGAGCCTGCTCGACAGCACCAAGAAGTCGCTCGCGGAACACGGTGACAAGGTTGATCCTTCAACCGTGGAAGTGATCGAGCTGGCCATGGGCCCGCTGGAAGAGGCGCTTGAGGCCGAAGATGCCGACAAGATCAAGGCTGGCATCCAGAACCTCACTGAAGCTGCCATGAAGCTGGGCGAGGCCATCTATAAGGCCGAGCAGGAAAAGGCTGGCGAAGAGGCTCCGGAAGGCCCTGATGGCGACGAGCCGCGCGGTGTGGATGACGACATCGTGGACGCCGACTTTGAAGACCTTGATGACGACAAGCGTGCCTGATCGCGCGTGATGTAACCCGGAAAGGACCGGTCCGGGAAACTGGGCCGGTCCTCGCGTTTTACGGAAAGGGGCGATCAGATGTCTAAACGTGATTTTTACGAGGTGCTGGGCGTTGTCCGCAGCGCGTCGGAGGATGAGATCAAGAAGGCCTATCGTAAGAAGGCCAAAGAGCTCCACCCTGACCGCAACTCAGACAATCCCAACGCCGAAGATCAGTTCAAAGAGGTCAACGAGGCCTATGACGCGCTGAAGGATGCCGACCGCAAGGCCGCATACGACCGGTTTGGTCATGCTGCCTTTGAGGGGGGCGGTCCGCGTCCGGGGCAAAGTGGCTTTAACCAGCAGGGCGATTTCGCCAGCGCCTTCAGCGACGTGTTCGACGACCTGTTTGGCGACTTCATGGGGGGCCGTGGTGGCCGCCCCGGAGGCGGCGGCGGACGCCGGGCCAGCCGTGGCTCTGACCTGCGCTACAACATGCGGATCAGCCTGGAAGATGCCTATGAGGGCGCCCAGAAAACCATCAACGTGCCAACTGCCGTTCAGTGTGAAACCTGCGAAGGCACCGGCGCCGAGGGTGGCGCAGAACCGGTCACCTGCCCCACCTGTTCGGGTATGGGCAAGGTGCGCGCGCAGCAGGGCTTTTTCACGGTGGAGCGCACTTGCCCTACCTGTTCGGGCCTTGGCCAGATTATCAAGAACCCCTGCACCAACTGCGGCGGCACCGGGCGCAAAGAGAAGGATCGTTCGCTTTCAGTCAACATCCCGGCGGGTGTTGAAACCGGCACACGCATTCGCCTTGCCGGCGAGGGTGAGGCCGGGCTGCGCGGCGGGCCAACGGGCGACCTTTACATCTTCATCGAGGTCGAGCCGCATCCGCTGTTTGAGCGCGAGGGGGCTGACCTGTTTTGCCACGTTCCGGTGAGCATGGCCTCTGCCGCGCTGGGCGGTGACATTGAAGTGCCCACAATCGACGGTGGCCGCAGCCGGGTGAAGATCCCGGCGGGCGCTCAATCTGGCAAGCAGATGCGCCTGAGGGGCAAAGGTATGCCGCCGCTGCGTGGCCCGGGCCATGGGGACATGTTCATCGAACTAGCCGTGGAAACCCCGGTGAACCTGACCAGCAAGCAAAAAGAGTTGCTGAAGGAGTTTGAGGGTCTGGCGAAGGATAACAATCCGAATGCCTCCAGCTTTTTCGGGAAGGTCAAAACCTTTTGGGACGGTATGAAAGGGTAAGCCCGGCGGTGGGTTTGCCCACCCTACGGAAACCTTTGGGCACTGCGCTTGCACAGAGCGCGGTGCCTTTTGTTTTAGCGGGTGCAGTAAAGCGCCTTGCCCTCGGCAAGGTCTTTCAGCTCCATCTCTTGCGCAGTGAGGCGAACCACCTCGAAAGACCATGGCTCATCGGCCAGGCGCGCCTCCATTTGCGGGATGGTGCCGCGGGCAAGGGCGGTGAGGGGAAGGTTTTCAGCGTCACGGGAGACGCGCATAAGGGTTTGATCTATAAGTTTTTCTTCCAACGTCTTGCCGTTAAGCACCCAGCGCCCCTCAACACTGAAATTCATCGTCACGCTGGGGCTGCCGGTGGTGCTTTGGATCGAGATCATGCCGGTGAGGGTGCCATCAGGGGCATAGTCCAGATCGCGGGAGATCATGTATCCGGGCCAATCGGCGCTGCACGACCAATCGGTTGCGAGCAGGCTGGTGTCCACCTCGTTTTTGCAGGCAGCGAGGGCGAAGAGGAACAGGAGCGGAACGGTGCGCATGGCGGCAAGGTGGCGGAGGGCGCGGGGGCTGGCAAGCGTTAACCAATGATTCACTATCGCGAGGGCAAAGTGGTGGCATGAGTCACGCTTTTCACGAAGCCCCCATGCCGCTGTTTGCCCCCGATGAAGCGGAGCCTGTGCCCTTGGCGGAGGCCAATGGGCGGCTGCCGAGCTACATCAAGGACCACCGCAAGCGGCTGAGAGAGCGGTTTATGGCGGGAGGCGCCAGCGCCCTGCCCGATTATGAGCTGCTGGAATTGGTGCTGTTTCGCGCGATCCCCCGCCGCGATGTAAAGCCGCTGGCCCGTGCCCTGCTAGAGCGGTTTGGTGACTTTAATGGCGTGCTATCCGCCCCGGTGGCGCGGCTCGGCGATGTGGATGGTGTGGGCGACGCCGTGGTGACAGAGTTAAAACTGGTTGAAGCCGCCGCTCACCGGCTTGCCCGCTCCAAGGTGCTGAAACGACATGTAATTTCAAGCTGGGATCAGGTGCTTGATTACTGCCACACCACCATGGCGCATCGCGAAACCGAGCAATTCAGGGTGCTTTACCTAGATCGCAAGAACGTGCTGATCGCCGATGAAGCGCAGGCGCAGGGCACGGTGGATCATGTGCCCGTCTATCCGCGAGAGGTGGTGAAGCGGGCGCTGGAGTTGAACGCCAGCGCGATTATTCTGGTGCACAACCACCCAAGCGGAGACCCAACACCGAGCCAGGCGGATATAGAGATGACCATGAAAATTGAGGAGGCCGCGCGGGCACTTTCAATTGTGCTGCATGACCATCTGATCATTGGCAAAGAAACTGAGCTGAGCTTTCGCGCAGAGGGCTATTTAGACTAGGTCCAGAATAGGCGAAGGGCACCGCGCATCCCCTCGCGGTGCCCTTCAAACGCGCCAGCACAACTGTGGTCAGTTGGCAGCAGCGAACTGCATGGCGGGCAAAAGCCCGGTGAGCACAACGAAATCGCCCAGCGCGTCACAGGACGGCATCGAAGCGGTGATCTGTTGTGGCGTATACTCATCAGCCGGGCGCAAGAAGCGAGCCGAAACCTCGCGGCCACAGTTATCGACCGTGACCTCGACATCAACATCAACTTCAACTTCAACCGAGTGGCCCTCGGTAGTGAGCGCCTTTGGGTAGCTGTAGACATAGCCCATCATCGCGCCGGGGATCCCGGAGTTGCCAAAGGCGGTGAGAAAGCCGCCCTCGCCCGCCAACGCCCGCTCGGGTGCGCCCATCGCGGTGGTGCCGATGTAGCCTTGAGCGCCATACTCGGCCCCGTCCTCATAGGCATTGAGAGCAACGCCCGCCTCGCCCTGCCAAACAAGGGCAACGCGATCATAGGCAGCAAAGTCGGGCACCTTGGCCATGGCATTGGCCGTTTCGCCATTCTCAAAAGTGACATCCACGTGCGCGTTGGCGGCAAGCGCCGGGAGTGTGACGGAGACTTTGCCGTCGACGTCGAACATTTCGGTGGCGACGAGGCCCATGTGCGAGATGGTCACGACTTCGCGGGCAAGGCACGGGGCCTCGACCGTGATCTCGAGCAGCGCGGCGGGGGCTGGCGAGGCGGTGACGTTCATCGGGCATTCGGTGGAGGCCTCGGACAGGGGCGCTAGGGCGACATCGCCAGTGGCGGGGGCCGTCAGCACGGCGATTTCAACCGAGGATATCGCGGGAAGTTGCGGCATGGCGGCGGCGGGCGAGGAATCGGCCTTCGTAACCTGTGCGCCGGGCATTTGGACGGCCAGTGCGGCCTCGTCCTCTTCCGCAGGCGGCGTCATGGGTTTAGCGCTGGGCAGCGTGGCTGCAGGGCGGATGATGGGGGCTGTTGAAAGCGGCTGAATCTGCGGCTCTAAACCCGACGTTCCGGCCACCATTGGCGCGCTGCTGCCACCGCCAAACTGATCAGCGACAGGACCGAGGGTTTGCATGGCGAAACCGGTGCCAAGCGCGACGGCAAAGACCGACGCCGCCGTCATCAGACGCTTCTTTTGCTTGGGTTCGAGTTTCATCGACCGCCTCCGACATCATAAGGATGTTGCGGACAAATCTAGACAGCGAAGGTGGCAAGGCTTGGGCGGGATTTGGCCAATTTCGGCGCGATTGCCACAAGTGTTAAAGCATATCTTGGGTTTGTGGCGAAAACGCCTACCAGATGCGCCTCAAGTGACGGTAGGGCGGCCATGGTGCCGCCCCAATTCAGAATCACGAAGGGTCAATCACCGCAATCAGGACAACTGGCCGTGGCAGTGCTTGAACTTCTTGCCCGAGCCGCAGGGGCAAGGATCATTGCGGCCAGGGTTGCCCCAGGTTTCGGGGTCGTTTTCATCAAAGCCGGGGACGACATCGCCAAAGGCGGCGCTATCCTCATCTGTGGAGGGGCCAGCGGCGGGCGCGGCAAGGGTGTCTTGCTGGGCCTGAAGCTGCGCCATGAGATTGGCTTGCTCATCCTCCGACAGAGGCCGGATTTGGCTGAGCTTTTGGGTTACGTCAGCGCGAAGCCCGTCAAGCATCCCCTCAAACAGCTGGAACGCCTCGGTTTTATACTCGTTCAGCGGATCACGCTGAGCATAACCGCGAAAGCCGATCACCGAACGCAAATGCTCCAGCGTGAGCAGGTGCTCGCGCCATTTTCCATCAATCGTTTGCAGCAGGATCTGCTTTTCGATGTTGCGCATCGTTTCGGGGCCAAAGGCGACGGCTTTCTTGGCCATCATCTCATCGGTGGCTGTGTAGAGACGTTCGCGGACTTCCTCGTCATCCACGCCCTCTTCAGCGGCCCAATCAATCACCGGCACATCAATGCCGAGCTTCTCAATGGCGGCGGCGTAGAGCTTATCCACCTCCCATTGGTCGGCGTAGGTTTTGGGCGGCATGAACTCATCGACCAGATCGTCGACAACCTCCTGGCGCATGTCCTTGACGATCTCGGAGAGGTCTTTGGTTTCCATGATCTCGCGACGCTGGCCGAAGATCACCTTCCGCTGGTCGTTCATCACGTCATCGAACTTGAGCAGCTGCTTGCGGATATCGAAGTTGCGCCCTTCGACCTTGGCTTGCGCGCGCTCCAGCGACTTGTTCACCCAAGGGTGGATGATCGCCTCGCCCTCTTTCATGCCGAGCTTGGAGAGCACCGACTCGAGCCGGTCAGAGCCGAAAATGCGCATCAGGTCATCTTCGAGCGACAGGTAGAAGGAGGTGCGCCCCGGATCGCCTTGACGGCCCGAACGGCCTCGCAGCTGGTTATCAATCCGGCGGCTTTCGTGGCGCTCGGACGCCAGAACGAAGAGCCCACCAGCATCCTTGACGGCCTGCTCATCTGCCTCGTGCGCCGCTTCGATGCGGGTGCGGATTTCTTCGGGGTCGCCATCGGGGTCGGCCTCGATGGCTTCCATCACCTTGAACTCAACATTGCCGCCCAGCTTGATATCGGTGCCCCGGCCAGCCATGTTGGTGGCGATGGTCACCGAACCAAGACGACCTGCATCGGCAACGATTTGGGCTTCCTGCTCGTGCTGGCGGGCGTTCAACACGTTGTGCTTGACCCCGGCGGCATCGAGCAGTTGCGACAGCACCTCAGACTTTTCGATGGAAGTGGTGCCCAGCAGAACCGGCTGGCCCTTTTCATTCGCCTTTTTCACGCGCTGCACGATGGCGTCATACTTTTCGCGGGTGGTGCGGTAGACGGCGTCATGGTCATCAACACGAGCGATGGGCTTGTTGGTGGGCACTTCGACGACGCCGAGCTTGTAGATCTCGTCAAATTCGTCGGCTTCGGTGAGCGCCGTGCCCGTCATGCCCCCCAACTTGTCATAGAGACGGAAGTAGTTTTGGAAGGTTACGGAGGCGAGGGTGACGTTTTCGGGCTGGATTTCGCAGCCTTCCTTGGCCTCAATCGCCTGGTGCAGACCGTCAGACAAGCGGCGGCCTGACATCATGCGGCCTGTGAACTCATCAATCAGCATCACCTGACTATCGCGGACGATATAGTCTTTGTCCTTCTGGAAGATCTTGTGAGCCTTCAACGCCTGCGTGGCATGGTGGACGATGGTGGTGCTTTCAGGATCGTAGAGCGACTGGTCATTCGGCAGGATACCTTCGGCCTGAAGCTTGTTCTCAAGAAATTCGTTGCCTTCATCCGTCAGCGTGACGTTGCGGGTCTTTTCATCGATCGAGTAGTGCTCTTCGGTGAGGCTTGGCACGATGGCATCGAGCGAGATGTAAAGCTCGGAACGGTCTTGCGAGGGGCCGGAGATAATGAGCGGGGTGCGAGCCTCGTCGATAAGGATCGAGTCCACCTCGTCAACGATCGCGAAGTTATGACCGCGCTGATACATCTGGCTCAGCTCGGATTTCATATTGTCGCGCAGATAGTCAAAACCCAGCTCATTGTTGGTGGCATAGGTGATATCGGCGGCATAAGCGGCCTGCTTTTCATCATCAGGCTGCTGTGGGTAAACGACGCCACAGGTAAGGCCGAGCGCCTCGAACACGTTGCTCATCCACTCGGCGTCACGCTTGGCGAGGTAGTCGTTGACCGTAACAACATGCACGCCCTTGCCGGTGAGGGCGTTGAGATAGGCCGGGAAAGTGGCGACAAGGGTTTTGCCCTCGCCGGTTTTCATCTCGGCGATATTGCCCTCGTGCAGGAAGATGCCGCCCATGAGCTGCACATCAAAGGCCCGCAGCCCGAGCGCGCGTTTGGCGGCTTCACGGCAGTTGGCGAAGGCTTCGGGCAACAGATCATCAAGGCTTTCGCCTCCCATGGCCCGCTTTGCCAGCTCTTCGGTTTTATCCTTGAGGCCCTCGTCGGTCAGTTTCTCGTATTCCGGCTCCAGCGCGTTGATCTTCTCAACGAGCGGGCGGGTAGACTTGATCTTTCGGTCATTCGCGGAGCCAAAGACTTTCCGCGCAATAGTTCCCATACCCAGCATAATATCTCCGCTCGCCCTGCCTTGACGGTTTTGTGTGGCTGATGGCGCTTGCCGCTCCTCGCGCTCACCCCTAAACACGGGGGGAAACGCGGGTTGGACGCCTTAGAACACAAGGCGATGTAAGACCCGCAGCCTATAGTGTCAACGCCGCCGGGCAGGCGGTAGAGCAGGAGCGACCAATGATCCCCACCAAGACTTTCGCCTGTGCCGCCGTGCTGGCCGCCTCAATGGTGCTGCCGGGCTTTGCGCAGGACGCCGCAGAAACCGCCGCTGACGTGAGCGCAGACACCGTTGTTGCCACCGTTGGAGAAGTGGATATTACCGTGGGTCACATGATTGTGGCCTTCAAGACCCTGCCGGAGCAGTACACCCAGCTTCCCCCAGAGGTGCTGTGGGACGGCCTGCTTGAGCAGTTGGTGCAGCAAAACGCGTTGGCCCTGAAGGTGAGTGGCGAAATGTCGAAGGAAACGGAGCTGGCGCTGGAAAATCAGCGCAGCGGCTATCTGGCCGGTGATGTGCTGGAAGCGACCGCGCTGGCCGCTGTGAGCGACGAGAAGCTGGAGGAGGCCTACAACGAGATGTACGCCGATGCCGAACCTCAGCGCGAGTGGAACGCGGCACATATCCTTGTGGAGACCGAGGAAGAAGCCAAGGCCGTGCAGGAAGAGGTCAACGCGGGCGGTGATTTTGCTGAGGTCGCCAAGGTGAAATCTACCGGCCCATCCGGCCCCAACGGCGGCGCGCTTGGCTGGTTTTCCGCCGGGATGATGGTCCCTGAGTTTGAGACCGCCGTGAAAGGCATGGAGGCCGGAGGCGTGAGTGATCCGATCCAGACGCAATTTGGCTGGCACATCGTGAAGCTCAACGAGACCCGCCTGAAGGACAAGCCGACCATCGAGACCGTCAAGGACCAGCTCACCGAAGAGGTGCAGCGCAAGGCTGTTGATGTGACGATTGCCGAAGCCGTGGAAGCCGCAGGCGTGGTGAAACCCGAAACCGAGATCCCGGCCTCCGTGCTCACCAACTTCGACCTGCTCGACTGAGGGAAGCATCATGGCCGGAAAGCTCACCGTTTCGCCGCTGGCCCCTGAGGGCTTTCCGAAGCTGCCGATGATCGACGGGGTGCGCTTTGCTGCCGTAGAGGCCGGGGTGCGCTATGAAGGCCGCAAGGATGTAATGCTAGCGGTCTGCGATCCGGGAACGGTGGTGACAGGTGTGTTTACCCGCTCGTCTACCCGCTCGGCGCCGGTGCTTGACTGCGAGGCCAAGATTGGTGGCAATGCTGAGGCGGGCGCGGCCATTCTGGCGAACTCCGGCAATTCCAACGCTTTTACCGGCGGAGCGGGCCAAGAGAGTGTTGAGGCGATTTGCGCCGAGGTGGCCCGCGCAACTGGCCTTCCCACAGCACGGGTGTTCACCGCCTCAACCGGGGTGATTGGTGAGCGCTTGCCGCATGATCGGATCACCGCACAGATTGATAAACTGGTCGAAACGCTTCATCCGGCCGCGATTGAAGCCGCCGCCGAGGCGATCATGACGACCGACACCTTTGCCAAGGGCGCCACTCGCGAAATTGAGCTACCGGGCGGGACGGTGAAGATTGCCGGGATTGCCAAGGGTTCGGGCATGATTGCGCCGGATATGGCGACGATGCTGGTTTATATCTTCACCGATGCCAAGATCGGGCGGGAGCCGCTGCAGGCCTTGCTGAGCGGCCTGAACGAAACCACCTTCAACGCGATCACGGTAGATGGCGACACCTCGACCAGTGATACGCTGCTCTGCGCCGCAACCGGGGCGTCGGGCGTAGAGGTTGAGGGGCAGGACGGCTTTCGTGATGGGTTGCTGGAGATGATGCGTGAACTGGCGCATCTGGTGGTAAAAGACGGCGAAGGCGCGACCAAGTTTGTGGAAGTGCGGGTGAGCGGGGCAAAACATGATGCTGACGCCAAGCGCATTGCCATGTCGATCGCCAATTCACCCTTGGTCAAAACCGCCATTGCCGGGGAAGACCCGAACTGGGGCCGGATCGTGATGGCGGTCGGCAAATCGGGATGTGCAGCGGATCGGGACAAGCTGACGATCCACTTTGGTGATGTGCTGGTGGCCGAAAAGGGCTGGGTCGCGGAGAGCTACACTGAGGATCAGGGGTCCGACTACATGAAGCGGCAAGAACTTGTCATCAAGGTGGACCTTGGGCTGGACAATGGGCACTTCACCGCCTGGACCTGTGATTTGACCCATGGCTACATTTCGATAAACGCTGATTACCGCTCGTGAAAACGCTCCTTGTTTCTGCGGTTGCGCTGATTGACGTGGATGGCCGGGTGTTGCTGGCCCAACGGCCCGAGGGGAAAACTATGGCCGGGCTATGGGAGTTTCCGGGCGGCAAGGTAGAGCCCGGCGAAACACCCGAGGCAGCGCTGATCCGCGAACTCCACGAAGAACTGGCGATTGAAACATGGGAGAGCTGCCTCGCGCCGCTCACCTTTGCCTCGCACAGCTACGAAGATTTCCACCTGCTGATGCCGCTTTTTGCCTGCCGCAAATGGGGTGGCACACCGCAGCCGCAGGAAGGCCAAACGCTGGCTTGGGCAAGGGCGAATGAGCTGCGCGACTACCCCATGCCCCCAGCTGATGTGCCGCTGATACCAATTCTACGCGATTGGCTTTGACAGCCCACAACACCCCAACCCGAACCGTTGCCCAAAACTGCGCCAAAAAACTTTCTCAAATGCCCCATATTAAGACAATATTAACCTTTGAGCGGCCATTTTGTAGGTGAAATGGAAACGTGAGATCGTTACGCTAAATCTCACAGCAACTGATTTCGGGGGAGAAACTGATGGTCACAACTGTTACACGCGGTACCTGCGTTTCGATTCAGGGCCTTTATGTTAAAGATCTCGCCAATGGGCTGATCCAAGTGCGGGTTGGCGACAAGCTATATGTGGGACGTCCGGTTCGCACCAATGTGGAAGCCGCCGCATAAATGCTTCATCACTACGGAACTGAAAGGCCCGCGCAGGGGTATGGCGCGGGCTTTTCTACGTGTATTAGAAAAGACGCGTCTATTTTTGGTAGAGCACCAGGGCGGAGTGTTCATTGCGGTCGCCCAAGGTGCCGATCCCAACGAGATATTTGAGGCCTGGGCTCAGAAGCCATGCCTTCTCACCCTTTTTGCCGTTAAGGATCTCAGGCGGCACCCGCATGATATCTTCCTTCGTCAGCTCATCGAGCCGCTGTTCAAGGTTGGCAAGGCGGTGGGCTGGCTTTTCGAGCATCACCATGCAGCCCTCTAGGGCGCTGCCCTTACGCTGGACCAAGATCATTGGTTTTTTCGTGCCGCCGTACCACGCCGAGTTTGAGCCGTTCTTCATTGTGCGCTTGTAGCCATTGGCCTTGAGCGCGCGCGTGGTAGTTTGGTAGCTTTTGCGATTGGCGATGCACAGCTTGGCAAGATAGGTCAGCGCGGTTGTTTCGGAGGGAAACAGAAGGCTCCTCTCAATATCTTTGGCGGTGGGCAGTTTGAGGACTTCGGCGCTGGCGGTGAAAGGGGCCAAAAGCAGGCAAGCGATGAGGGCGAAGAAGCGCATAAGGGCGAAAACCTTTGTAGGCGACACTGAGTTAAGCGTCGGGCGACGGTAAACCGGCAAGCGACAGGGGTGCAACCGACCTGGATATGAAAAAGGCGCGCCTCCGGTAGGAAGCACGCCCTTTTTACCGGGTTACGAGAAGGTTAGTCGAGCGTGCGCTCAACTTCCTTGCGTTCGAAGATCTCGATGACATCGCCTTCGCGGATATCTTCGTAATTCTCGAATGCCATACCACATTCCTGGCCGGACTGGACCTCAGGCACCTCGTCCTTGAAGCGCTTGAGCGTTTTCAGCGTGCCTTCGTGGATCACCACGTTGTCACGCAGCAGGCGCACACCGGCGGAGCGGCGGGCCACCCCTTCGGTGACGAGACAGCCAGCGACCTTGCCGATATTGGAGACCTTGAAGACCTCTTTGATCGTGGCATAGCCAATGAAATCTTCCTGCACTTCGGCAGACAGCAGGCCAGATGCGGCAGCTTTCACATCGTCCACAAGGTCATAGATCACCGAGTAGTAGCGGATCTCGACACCCTTCTGGTTAGCCGCCTGACGAGCCGGTGCATTTGCCCGAACGTTGAAGCCAAAAACCGGTGAGCCGGAAGCTTCAGCAAGACCGATGTCGCTTTCGGTGATCGCACCAACACCGGAGTGCAACACTCGAACACGGACCTCGTCGTTGCCGATTTTCGCCATCGTCTGAACGATAGCTTCAGCGGAGCCTTGCACATCGGCCTTCACGAGGATCGGCAGCTCGGCCACGTCCTTATCGTCCTTGGCCTTCTGCATGAGTTGCTCAAGGGTGGTCGCGGCACCGGCGACGGCGCGCTTCTCCTTGGCGGCTTTCTCACGATACTCGGCAATTTCGCGGGCCTGTGCCTCGGTATCCACAACGTTGAGCACATCGCCGGCTTCGGGTGTGCCGTTGAGGCCAAGTACCTCGACGGGGACCGATGGGCCAGCTTCGTCTACGCGGTCGCCCTTGTCGTTGATGAGCGCGCGGACCTTGCCCCACTGCTCGCCGACAACAAAGATATCGCCCTGCCGCAGCGTTCCGTTTTGCACCAGCACGGTGGCCACGGGACCGCGGCCAACATCAAGCTGGGCTTCGATCACAGCACCTTGGGCGGCGCGATCGGGGTTGGCCTTGAGCTCAAGGATTTCGGCCTGAAGCGCGATGGCCTCGAGCAGCGCATCAAGGCCCTGCCCGGTGTGGGCCGATACCTCGACGTCCTGAACATCACCCGACATTTCCTCGACGATCACTTCGTGTTGAAGCAGATCGGTGCGCACCTTTTGCGGGTCGGCGGCGGGCAGATCGCACTTGTTGATCGCGACGATCATCGGAACGCCGGCAGCCTTGGCGTGATTGATGGCCTCAATGGTTTGCGGCATCACAGCATCATCGGCGGCGACAACGAGCACAACGATATCGGTTACCTGAGCCCCGCGCGCGCGCATCGACGTGAAGGCGGCGTGGCCGGGTGTATCAAGGAACGAAAGCACAGCGCCACTTTCGGTTGTGACTTGATAGGCACCGATGTGCTGAGTGATCCCGCCTGCCTCACCGGACACCACCTTGGCATCGCGGATCGCGTCGAGCAGCGAAGTTTTACCGTGGTCAACGTGGCCCATGATCGTGATCACCGGAGCACGATCAACGAGGTCTTCTTCCTTGTCGTCGGTGGTTTCAATCACTTGCTCAACGTCGGCATCCGAAACGCGCACGATCTTGTGGCCAAACTCTTCGACGATCAGCTCGGCGGTATCAACGTCAATCACTTGATTCTGGGTGACCATCATGCCGTTATTCATCAGCGCCTTCACCACTTCGGCGACGCGCTCGGCCATACGATTGGCCAACTCGGACACGACGATGGTTTCGGGGACGCGCACTTCACGCACGACCTTTTCGCGGTTTTCAACACCGCCCATGGCCTTTTGACGGGCACGTTCCTGCTTGCGCTTCATCGCGGCCATCGAGCGCTGACGCCCGCCTTCACCGCCACGCAGGGCTTGGTTCAACGTGAGCTTGCCAGACCGGCGGCCACCGTCGGTGCGCGGGCCCTTGGCGTTGCGGTTGTCGCGGTTGCGATCATCTTCGCGCTCGCGACGCGGGCCAGACGCCGGGCGACCACCGCCGCGCGATGCGTTGGCGTCTTCGACCGGGGCACCGGGCGCAGCAGGCGTGGCAGCAGCGGCCGGCGGCGCATTGCGCTCAGCCTTCTCGCGGGCCTTGGCAGCTTCTTCCTCGGCCTTTTTACGGGCTTCCTCCTCAACCTTGGCCTTCAGCGCGGCTTCGCGCTCGCGCTCTTCACGCTCCTTGGCCTCGGCCTCATCACGGCGGCGCTGGCGCTCTTGCTCGCGCGCTTCCTCATCCCGCTTACGCTGGGCAGCCTCAGATGCCTCGGACGCCTTCGCGGCGGCCAGAGCCTTGAGTCGGCGCTCCATCTCGGCGTCGGAAATTCCGGCAGGCCGTTTAGACGGGTCGCCGCCACCAAACTTACCAGAGGCACCACCCGCACCGCTTGCGGCACCCTGCTTGGGCACCACAACGCGCTTGCGCTTGGTTTCCACTACGACATTCTTTGTGCGTCCGTGGGAGAAGCTTTGCTTCACCTGACCCGAACGCGGCCCGCTACGCAGGCCCAGTGTTTTTTTGCCGTCGCTATCGCTCATGCGATTTTCGTCCTTTCAGGGGCGTATCCCCATTTTCTTCACGCAAAGCGCAAAGCTTTGCGGCATCTCTTACTACACGCTTCGTGAGTCCACCAGCCGCAAGAGCGGCGTGTATCACATGTTCACGGCCGAAAGCCAAACCCAATTCATTGGCGCTCAGGCAGCCTATATAATTGGCCTCGCCGGGGGGCGGGGCGATCTTTGTCTTGCCGCGGGCCGAGCCATCGTTTGCCTGAATGAGAACAGAGCCTTCGCCCGTTAACATCCAGCCTTTGACCTTCTCGTATCCGGCCACCGCGCGCCCACCTTTGCGGGCCAGCGCAATGCCGTCGGTGACGCGCTTCACAAGAAGCCTTTCCACCAGATCGACAAGGCCTTCCGGCACCGTTACCGGAGCCTTGGCCCCACGGGCAAAGAGGCGCTTCGAAACGGCCTTTTCAAGAGCGGCGCGGCTGGGAGATACCCAGATGCCGCGCCCGGGCAACTTGCCCGCAATGTCGGGGGTAATCTCACCCCCGGGGCCAGCAACGAAGCGGATCAGATAGGATTTAGCCCGAACATCCCCGGTGGCAATGCACCGTCGCTCGGACCCATCCATCTGGCCCTCTTCATCCTGCGATGTCCCGTGTCCACCTCGGCTCACGCTCTTGCCCCAGGGCCTGAGATCAGGCCCCGGCCTCCTCGGTTTCTTCCACGTCGAGTTCGGAGCCGTCACCCTCTTCGGCCTGCTCCAGGTCGGCGGGATCAACCCAGCCGAGCAAGATACGGGCGCTCATCACCATATTTTGCGCCTCTTCAAGCGAGACTTCAAACTTTTCCAGCAAGCCATCGTCCTTGACGCGCTCACCATCAACGGTGGTCCAGCCACCGGCAAGCTCCCAGTCAGCGCAGGTGGCGAAATCTTCCAGGGTTTTCACCCCATCTTCGCCCAGCGCCTCAAGCATCTGGGGTGTGAGGCCCTCAAATGCAACCAGGCTGTCCTCGACACCCAGCTCGCGGGCGTGCTCAAGCGCCTTGGTGTTTTGCGCTTCAAGGTAGTCTTTGGCGCGTGCCTGAAGCTCAGACGCGGTATCTGTATCGACCCCGTCGATCACCAGCAGCTCGTCAACCTCGACGTAAGCGACTTCTTCAAGGTTGGTGAAACCTTCGGAGACCAGAAGTTGCGCGAAGAACTCATCCAGATCGAGGGTATCCATGAAGAGCTTGGTGCGCTCTTCAAACTCGGCCTGACGGCGGGCACTTTCTTCTTCCTCGGTGAGGATGTCGATATCAAGCCCGGTAAGCTGCGAGGCAAGGCGCACGTTTTGGCCACGACGACCAATGGCGAGCGAAAGCTGCTCGTCGGGCACCACTACCTCGATTTTGCCGGCCTCTTCATCAAGTACAACCTTCGAAACCTCGGCGGGTTGGAGCGCGTTCACGAGGAAGGTGGGCTGATCTTCATTCCATGGGATGATGTCGATCTTCTCGCCCTGAAGCTCGTTCACCACGGCTTGCACGCGCGAGCCGCGCATACCAACGCAGGCACCGACCGGATCAATGCTGTTGTCATAGGAGATAACGGCGATCTTGGCGCGGGAGCCGGGATCCCGGGCCACGGCCTTGATCTCGATGATGTTGTCGTAGATCTCGGGAACTTCCATCTTGAACAGCTCGGCCATGAACTCTGGCGCGGTGCGGCTGAGGAAAATCTGCGGGCCACGCTGTTCGCGGCGCACGTCCTTGATGAACACGCGGATGCGATCACCGGGACGATAGCTTTCACGCCCAATCTTTTCGTTGCGGCGCAACACGGCTTCACCGGCACCGATATCGACGATGACGTTGCCATATTCCTCGCGCTTGACGAGTCCGTTGATGATGGTGCCTGCGCGGTCCTTGAACTCTTCAAACTGGCGATCACGCTCGGCTTCGCGGATCTTTTGCAAAATCACCTGCTTGGCTGATTGCGCGGCAATCCGGCCCATCTCGACCGGCGGAACTTCATCAACCAGCTCGTCGCCGGGCTGCGGTGGGGTGTCCTGATCGACGCCCTCGGCCATTGCGCGGTCAATCTCGGTGGGTTTGCGCAGGATGAAGCGGCGGATCGGCTGGGGCGTCTCATCTTCGCCCTCGGGCTGCGACATGCCGGAGATCACAGTAAAATCCTTGCCCTGTGCGGACATGATCTCGGCCACCTGGTCAGGCGCGATATGGGCTTGGAAGTTCTCCAGGTCCTCGCCGGGAACCACTGTGCGGATCCGGGTAAAAGTGGCGCGGCCGGTGCGGCGATCAATGCTCACCCGGATGTCCATCTCGGAGCCGTAACGCGACTTGGCAGCGCGCGCGAGGCTCTCTTCCATGGCCTCGATCACAAGCGCCGGGTCAATCATCTTTTCGCGGGCCACAGCCTCGGCTGTTTGCAACAGTTCGAGCTGGTTTGCGGAAGTAATGGCCATCAGTTGTCCTCCTGACCGTCCATGAGGGTTTGCACCTCGTCAAATTGGGTTTCGTCGACTTCGCCGGCTTCTTTGCGGTGGCGCAGTACGTCGCGGATGAGTTCATCGGTAAGCACTAGCTTGGCGTCTGAAAGCCAATCAAACTGGAGACCGATGGTGAGCGTTTCGCCGCCTTCCTCGATCTCGATCAGCACTTCGGAACCTTCGGTGCCGGCCAGCTCACCCTTGAAGCGGCGGCGGCCATCAATCAGCTCGGTGGTTTCCAGCTTGGCCTCGTAGCCCTCCCAGCGATCAAAATCCTTGAGCCGGGTCAGGGGGCGATCAATGCCGGGCGAGGACACTTCAAGCGCATATGGGTCTTCAAGCGGGTCTTCGACATCCAGCACGGCAGACACCTCGGTGGAGATGCGGGCGCAATCATCCACCTCGATCCCACCCTCGGGCTTTTCTGCCATGATCTGCAAGGTCGCCGTTTTGCCACCCATCAGGCGCAAGCGCACCAGCTCGAAACCCATGCCTTCAAGCACGGGCGAGACGATCTCGGCCATTCGCTGGTCCATACCGGTTTTGGCAATAAGGTCTGTCATGGATCATCCAAGCACAAAAAAACGGGCGCGCGGCCCGTTGGTGTTTCCCGGTGGAGCGTTGGGGGTGGAGGCCGACGCTGCCGCTGTTGAGGGGGATATAGGCCGGGAAGGCGTGAGTCGCAAGCCGTTTGTTTAAAACCCGTGCAGCTCAGGCGTGCGGGCGATGGCGCGGGTGGCGCGGGTGAGTTCAGCCGATATGCCGGGCTCTGACAGGGCGTGTCCTGCCATGGGAACCATGCGCAGCTCGCCGCGCGGCCAGGCTTCACAGAGGCGGTGGGCAGCGACCGGGGGGCAGATCATATCGTAGCGGCCCTGCACGACGGTACCGGGAATGTGGGCGATTTCAGGCATGTCTTTGATGATCTGGTCATCGCAACGCAGGAAACCAGCGTTGGCAAAATAGTGATTTTCGAGCCGGGCAAAGGCGCGGGCATAGCTTCCGTTGCCCACACCCACGTGGCCGGCGCTATCCATCGCGGCGAGCGCATTTTCCCACCCGGCCCAGCGCTGGGCGTGGCGTGTTTCTTCCATCAAATTACCGCAAAACAGGCGACGCTGGTAGGCGGCGATCAAATCTTCGCGTTCGTCATCGGGAATCAGCTCAATGAAGCGCTGCCAGAGGTCAGGGAAGAACTTGCCTGCGCCGCCGCCGTAAAACCACTTCAATTCGGCTTGGGTCATCAGGAATACACCACGCAGCACCAGATAAGCGGCGCGGTTGGCGTGAGCCTGCGCGTAAAGCAGCGAGAGCGTGGCGCCCCAACTGCCGCCAAACACCACCCAGCGATCAATACCCAAGGCCTCGCGGATACGCTCGATATCGGCGATCAGGTCTTGCGTGGTGTTGTCATTGACAGAGGCAAAGGGGCGCGAGCGGCCACATCCGCGCTGATCGAACAGCACCACCCGAAACGCCTGCGGATCAAAGTAGCGGCGCATCGCGGGCGAACAGCCGCCACCCGGGCCGCCATGCAGCACAACCACCGGGATGCCCGTGGGGTTGCCGCATTGCTCCACATAGATCGAATGACCGCCCGGCATATCCATCATCCTCTGGTCGAACGGGCTGATGGCCGGGTAGAGGTGGCGGTATGCGCTATTATGACCCGAGTTTCTATCCATGTTTGAGCTATATAGGCTGGCGAAGCCCGGGGCCACGGGGAATGCGAGGAGAATTGTGATGACGGTAGACACGACCGATCCGGCGGAGCTGGCAAAATTTGAAGCGATGGCGGCGGAATGGTGGGATCCGGAGGGCAAGTTCAAACCGCTCCACATGCTCAATCCGACGCGGCTTGAATATATCTGCGACCAGATTTCCGCCGAGTTTGATCGTGATCGTAATGAATCAGAGCCTTTTTCGGGGCTGAGGCTGCTGGATATTGGCTGCGGCGGCGGGCTGCTCTCTGAGCCAATGGCCCGGATGGGCGCCACAGTGGTTGGGGCCGATGCGGCGGCGGGAAATATCCCCGTGGCGCAGGTTCATGCCGAGCAATCGGGGCTGGAGATTGACTACCGCCACACCACCGCCGAGGCGTTGGCGGAGGCGGGCGAGCGGTTTGACGTGGTGCTCAACATGGAAGTGGTCGAACACGTTGCCACACCGCCAGACTATTTGTGGGCCTGCCAAACCCTGCTCAAACCCGGCGGATTGATGATTTGCTCAACGATCAATCGCAACCCGAAAAGTTTTGCCATGGCGATCCTTGGCGCTGAGTGGGTGATGCGCTGGTTGCCCAAGGGCACCCATGATTGGAATAAGTTCATTACCCCCGACGAACTTTATGATCTGCTGCGCGGGGCCGGAATGGGGCCGGTGGACCGGAAGGGATTTGTGTTTAACCCGGTGACATGGGGTTGGAGCCTGAGTGACCGGGATCTGAGCGTGAATTACGTAACGGCGAGTGTAAAACCGCGTTAGGAAGCGTTACTCTAGGTCACCCAGAGCCCCAAGCTTTTGCCGCAAATCGCGCAAGACCGGCAGTGCGGCGCGCACCTTATTCTCGCCGATTTCATCAACGATATTGGCAATAACCGGGGAAACGGCGGCAATTGCGGCATCACGCGCGCGCCGTCCGGCAGGGCTGATCGAAACCATCTTGCGCCGCGCATCATCCCAATCGGGGCGGATGTGGACGTAACCGGCCCATTCGAGCTTGGCCAATGTGTTGGTCATCGCGCCGCGCGTCAGGTGAAAGGCTTGGGCCAGCTGTGCCGGGCTGCGCTCTTCATTGATGTGCGCCAGGTGGTTGAGCACCGAAAAGTGGCTGATCTCCATCCCTTTAGGCAGCGCCTTTGACATGCGGTTGCGTGCCAGTTGCTCGGCCGTCAGCAGCTCTGAAAACAGGGCAACAGCAAGGGTATCGGCGGTCTCAACTGACATTCACGGACCTTCAAAAGGGCGATCATGGGTGAGGGACGGAACTTTCCGGCGGCATTCTTTCACGTGTGTAAGGTCAAGATCAAGCGTGATCACACCCGGAGCGTCGCCACCATCTGCCAGCACCTCACCCCATGGCGACACCGCAAGCGAGTGGCCCCAGGTTTTGCGGGGCTTGCCGCGTGACACTGCATGCGATCCACATTGCGCAGGGGCAAGGATGAATGCCCCGGTCTCAATGGCGCGAGCCTGCAACAGGGGTTTCCAATGGGCCGGGCCGGTGCCGGGGGAGAAGGCGGCGGGAACTGTGATCACATTTGCGCCTGCCTTGGCTAAACCGCGAAAGAGGTGCGGAAAGCGCACATCGTAACAGATGGTCATTCCGAGCGCGAAATCATCGGTTTTAGCCAAAACAGAGACATTTCCGGGGCGATATCCGGCGCTTTCGCGGAAGGTCTCGGTCTCTGAGACCTGCACGTCGAACATGTGGATCTTGTCATACCTGGCGGTGATTTCGCCGCGTGGTGAAATCAGGAAAGAGCGATTGGCGAAGCGGCCATCGGGATCATCGGTTTTGAGCGCGAGAGAACCGATCAGCACCCAGCAGCCGTGTTTGGCGGCCGCATCGCGTAGGCCCTCCAAAGTAGGATCATCCGTCTCGTGGCGCAGCACCTCTTGCTGATGGGTCCGGCTCTGGCTGATACAATTCGTCACCTCTGGCGTACAGATAAGCCGCGCGCCATCATTGGCAGCCTCGGCGACCATTTGGAGTGTTACCGGGAGATTGGCTACCGGGTCATCGCTGCTAGTGAGTTGGAGGAGGGAGGTGCGCATGGCTTAACTGGCCAAGAGCGGCTCAAGCTTTCCAGACCGCTCCAGCGCATAGAGCTCATCGCAGCCTCCGACATGGGTATCACCGATGAAAATCTGCGGAACCGTGCGGCCGCCGGCCGCACGATCCATCATTTCGGCGCGGCGGCTCGGATCTTGCGAAAGGTCGATCTCATTAAAGTCGGCCCCCTTCTCGGTAAGCAAACGTTTGGCGGCGACGCAAAAGCCGCAGAACGGGGTGGTGTAAATTTCGATGGGCGCAGACATGGGGCCTCCTTGAACGTGTCGCCCGTATATCTAGTCATCCTTCACGGTGCGCGCCAGTGTAGCGACATTTACCTCAGTTGCGCCATGAGCGAGGCAGGTATCGGCGCAGGCGGCGAGAGTGGCACCGCTGGTCATCACGTCATCAACCAGCAAAACCTTGCGCCCCGCCATGCGATGCCGCCGCTTGGGATGCGCAACGATGGCATCCTGAAGGGTAGAGAACCGCGATTCGGCGCTCATACCTTCGAGTCGAGGGGTGCGGCGCGGGCGGGTCAATAGATCAGGGCAATAAGGTGCGCCGAACTCCTTTGCCAGCGCGGAAGCCAGCAGGCCGGATTGGTTGTACCGGCGTTGAAAGAGCCGAATCCAGTGAAGAGGCACGGGGGCGATCAGCATCCGCTCCTCCCAGATTGGCACAGCGGCGCGGGCGAGCCAATGGGCCGCACCATGGGCCAGCTCACCACGGTCCGCACCCTTCAGCGCCAGCACGATGCGCCGCCCATTGCCCTTGTAGACCATGGCCGAGCGACCACGTGCCCAGGGGCGGGCGATGCGCAGGCAGTCATCACAGGTGAGCGGATTGCCCTCATTCGCATCTTCGTCACCCGGCAAGGGCGTGCCGCACCTGTCGCAGATCAGGCCGGTGATAAAGCGAGTGTCACGCCAACAAGCGGCACAAAGGCCGCCGTAGCTGCCCGATAACTCGCCACAGGAGAGGCAGGTATCGGGATAGATCGCTTGTAGAAGCCATTGCATCGGCCTCGTCTCCCTCATACTTCGGGACGTATGAGCCATACGCCACCAGACTTGACCGACCGCAATGCTCTTGCCCGCAACCGCGCCCGCGCGAAACCGGGACACGCGACGAATGAGGCCTTTTTTCTGCATGCGCAGGCGGCTGACGAGATCCATGAAAGACTCATCGAAGTTAACAGATCCTTTAAATCGCCGCTAATTATCACCGGCTTCCCCGAATTCTGGGCTGCTGCCTTCCCCGAGGCGCGTGTGATCACAGATTCCGAGGTGCTTGATATTGAGGACGGGGCGCATGATCTGGTGATCCACGCAATGGCCCTCCACTGGGCCGGTGACCCGGTGGGGCAGATCATTCAAGCGCGGCGCGGCATGCAACCTGATGGGCTTTTTATCGCCGCTTTTCTGGCGGGACAGACCCTTGCGCCGCTGCGCGCAGCGATGGCCGAAGCTGAAGCTGCCGAGGCAGGTGGGCTCTCGCCCCGCGTTCTTCCGATGGGGGAAATCCGTGACCTTGG
>NZ_JARGND010000022.1:42129-51796 GCF_029212645.1 Vannielia sp.
CCACAGCCGCTGCGCCCCGGCTCTGCCGCCACGCGGCTGGCCGATGCGCTGGGCACCAAAGAAAAGAAGCCTGAATAGCTGCCACATTGACCCATACGCAAAGCGCCCTAAGCCTAGCAGAACGCGAAAACGAAGAGGACAGCCAGTGACAAGCACGCTCCCCGCCGACCACCCAGCCGTGAAACCGCGCAAAATTGGCGTGCTCATCGCCAACCTCGGCACCCCCGATTCGACCGGATACTGGGACATGCGCCGCTACCTTGGCGAATTTCTCAGCGACAAGCGGGTGATCGATTACCCAGCGTGGAAGTGGCAGCCGATCCTGCAGGGGATTATCCTGACGAAGCGTCCATTTTCCAGCGGCAAGGCTTACGCCTCAATCTGGGACACCGAGCGGGATATGTCACCGCTGATGGTGATTACCATGGCTCAAACCGAGGCTCTGCGCGCGCGGGTTCAGCAAGACTTTGGCGATGAGGTCATGGTCGATTTTTGTATGCGCTACGGCAACCCATCTACCCATTCCAAGGTGCGTGCCATGGTCGAAGCGGGGTGTGATCGTATCCTCTTTTTCCCGCTTTATCCACAATACGCGGGGGCAACTTCGGGCACCGCGAATGATCAGTTTTTCCGAGCGCTGATGGAGGAAAAGTGGCAACCGGCGAGCCGCACGGCACCAGCTTACTTTGACCGACCCAGCTACATTGATGCCTTGGCAAAATCGGTGGAAGAATCCTGTGCTGACGGAAAGCCCGACCTGCTGCTTTGCTCCTTTCATGGGATGCCGAAGCGCTATTTGATGGAGGGCGATCCCTACCATTGCCAGTGCCAGAAAACGACGCGCCTGCTGCGCGAGCGGCTGGGCTGGCCGGAGGAGCAGATTGCCACTACGTTCCAAAGCCAGTTTGGCCCGGAAGACTGGCTGCGTCCCTACACGGTGGAAGAGGTGGCCGTGCGGGCCAAAGCAGGGGTGAAAAACATCGCGGTGATCGCGCCTGCCTTCTCGGCGGATTGCATCGAGACGCTGGAAGAGATCAATGAAGAGATCAAGGACAGCTTTACCGAAGCCGGGGGGGAGCGCTTTACCTATATTCCCTGCCTGAATGACCGTCCCGACCACATTGAAGCGCTGGCGGAAGTGGTGCGGGAGAATCTGGCGGGGTGGATTGACATTGGCTGATTTGTGGGCGGGGGTTTTGCACCCCGCACCCCGCAGAACTCTTGCAACGAGAAAATGAAAAAGGCGGCTTTGCGGGCCGCCTTTTGTGCTTCATGCGTGCAACGGTGCCTTAGATCAGCAAAACTTGTGCGCCATTCCTGACCAGTCCGAAAAGCTCAGCTATGTGCTCATTATAGAGCCCGATGCAGCCGTTGGACGATTTGCGACCGATCTTGCGGGTGTCGTGGGTGCCGTGGATGCGATAATACGTCCAACCGAGGTAAAGCGCATGAGTGCCGAGCGGGTTATCAGGCCCGGCAGGCACAAAGTCGGGCCACTCTGGATTGCGCTTTTTCATCGCCGGGGTTGGCGACCATGTTGGGCCATTTACCTTGCGGACGACCGAGGTACGGCCACGACGGGTGAGATCTTCGGAGATCGGCACCGAAGTGGGGTAGAGCTTGTAAATCGTTTGATCGGCGGACCAGAAGTGCAACGCGCGGGAGGTGGTATCAACCAAGATAGCGCCACCGGCAGTGCTGCTGAAATAGGGACGCCAATCCAGCGCACGGAAGCTGGAAATGTTGCGATGAACCTGATCTTGAAGGACCAGTGCATCAGGATCACGTGCCTCGGCCCAAGCGGGCATGGCAACGGGGAGAGTGATGGCCGCAGCACCCGCGCCAAGGAAGGTGCGACGGCTCAAGCCGGCCTTGGAATCATGCGTCATCATACGCCTCAAAGGAATGTGACTGGGGAGCAGACCCCCGGACAATGGCATATTATATGGCCTTAAAGCCGCAGTCGCAAATCAAACGGACGTCAAACGGCTTTACCTTGCATTGGTTCAATTGCAGAACGTCAGCTTAGGAGCTAAGGCTTTGCTTCGACACTGTTCAAGGGGCTTGTCAGAGACCATGTTTCGGCTGATTTCAATACTATTCGTCGGGCTTTTCACGCTTTCGGCCTGCACGCCTGCCATCCCGACGGGTCCGGGTGGCGGGCTAGTGAAGGTTTACCGTATCTCTGCGCGTGACGCGAACCAGATCCCATTCAGGGTGCTCGATACCATGAACGAGCTGCGGGCTGCCCGTGGTGTCGCCCCGGTGGAGCTGAACTCGCAGCTCAATGCAGCAGCGCAGACACATTCGCGCGATATGAGCGTACAGAACCGGCCTTGGCACTTTGGCTCCGACGGCTCTTCGCCGCTGGATCGGGTATCGCGCACCGGCTATACTGGCAATTTCCTTGGTGAAAACATCTCGGAAACCTTCGAGACCGAGCTTGAAACTCTCTCCGCCTGGATGGAACAACCAGACACCCGCGAAGTGATCCTCAACCCGGACGCGCGCAACGTGGGTTTTGCCTGGCATCAGGAGCAGAGTGGTAAGATCTGGTGGACAATGGTGACCGGAAGCTGATCACGGCACACCACCGCGTTCAAAAACGCCCGGCCTTATACGCCGGGCGTTTTTCGTTCAGGGGTGGATGTCGATCGGTGTACCTTCGCGGACCATCGAGTAGACCTTTTCCATCTGCTTGTTGTTGATGGAGATGCAGCCTGCCGTCCAATCCGGACCGCCACGGTCCTTGCCGCGCCGCGGGCCACCGTGAATGAAGATATCACCACCGGGCGGTTTGCCCTGCGCCTCGGCAAAAGCGCGGTCGCGGTCGTTCGGATAGGAGATTCCCAGAGACAGGTGGAAATTGCTTCGCGGATTGCGCCGATCAATGAAGTAGCGGCCTTCGGGTGTACGGCCATCACCTTCAAACTGCTTGTGGCCGTCAGGCGCGAAGCCAAGATCAACCCTATAGGCCCTTAGCACTTTGTCGTGGTGCAGCAGATACATCTTGCGCTCGCCCTTGTTGACCACCACACGGGTAACCTCTGGGCCATTGTATCGTTTGAACTTTGTGGAACAGCCGGCCAGCGCAAATGCCGCCGCCCCGGCCAAAACTGCCCGCCTTGTAAATATCGTCACCGTTCTAATCCCCAATGTATTCTTGGTCTTGTTTTGCAGGGTAATATACGGGTTTTTGTGAATCTGGGAAGATGCTCAGTGCCTGCTCACGCCCGCGTGAACTGTGCGGCAAGCTCCACATGCGCCGACCAGCGGAACTGATCGACCGGTTGCATCCAATCCAGCGTGTAGCCACCTTGAGTGAGGATGCGGGCATCACGAGCGAATGTAACCGGGTTGCAGGACACGAAAGCAATGTGGGGAACATCGCTGCGGGCCAGTTCAACGCATTGCGCCTCGGCACCGGCGCGGGGAGGATCGATCACCACGGAAGAAAAGCGAGCCAGCTCATCAGGCAGAAGCGGCTGGCGAAACAGATCGCGGGTGATGGAGGTGATGCGGCGCAGGGTGCCCGCGGCTGCGCGCCAGCCCGCATCGAGCGCATCGGTCAGTTCTGTTGCACCTTCAAAAGCCTCAACTTCGGCCAGTTCTGCCAAGGGCAGAGAGAAGGTGCCGCAGCCTGCGAAAAGATCGGCAATGCGGGTCAGTTCCGGCCCGATTGCCTGTTTAATCGCGTCCAGCAGCGCCGCCTCTCCAGCAATGGTGGCCTGAAGGAAAGCGCCTGGTGGAGGCACGGTGCCGAAGCTTTGGCGCGGAGCGGCGCGCGTTGCCACGGGCTCATCACCATATGTGAGACGTGCCAGATTGAACTGGCCCGCCAAAGCGCCAAGCTCAACCAGCAGCGGGCCATCGGCCTTGCGCCCGCCCATGACGCGCACGTCTGCCCCGGCTGGCGAAGCAGTGACGGCAAGGTCAACCTCGGTGGTGCGGGTTGCCGTAAGGCGGGTGAGCGCCTCAAGCGCGGGGAGAGTGGCGAGGATCTGTGGGTGAAGCACCGTGCAACCGGGCATCTCGACGATCACATCGGAGCCGCGCGACTTGAAGCCAACCATCGCCCCCTTCTTGGTGCGCCGCCCGTGTAGCGTAGCGCGGCGGCGAGTGTTGGCGGGGGAGGTCACGATGGGGCGCAGCGGGGCGGTGACCCCCTGAGCCGCGAGGCCTTGGACGATGACATTGGTTTTCCACGCCGCGACAAAGGGATCAGAGGCATGTTGAAGCGAACAGGCGCCGCAAGATTTGTAGTGTCGGCAAGGTGGAGCGACGCGATCTTCCGAGGGCGCAATGATTTGCGCCTTTTCAGGCGAGATAGATACTGTTTCGCCCGGTAGCACACGGGGGATTGGCACGACCCCTTCTGCTACGCCCTCGCCCTTTACGTTCAATCTGTCGATCACAAACTCTGTCATGCTCGTGGGGCTACTCGGCGGCTTCGCTCACGTCAAGAAATCCGCCGGATTGACGCTCCCAGAAAGTGGCGTAGCGGCCCCCTTGCCGCACAAGCTCTTCATGAGTGCCGATCTCTATGATTTTACCCGCTTCCATGACAACGATCCGGTCCATCCGGGCGATGGTGGACAGACGGTGAGCGATGGCCAGCACGGTTTTGCCCTCCATCACATCATCAAGCGCCACCTGAATTTGGGCCTCAACCTCCGAATCAAGGGCCGAAGTGGCCTCATCCAACACCAGGATTGGGGCGTCCTTCAGGATAGCACGGGCGAGCGCCACGCGTTGCCGCTGCCCACCAGACAGGCGCACGCCACGCTCGCCAAGATGCGCGTCATAGCCAGTGCGGTTGTTGAGATCTTCCAGCCCGGTCACAAATTGATGGGCCTCGGCACGGCGAGCGGCTTCTTCCATGGCGCTGTCCTCGGCATCGGGAGCGCCATATTTAAGGTTGTCGCGCGCCGAGCGGTTAAACATAGCCGTATCTTGCGTAACCATTGAAATCTGGCGGCGTAGGCTCTCTTGGGTGACTTGCGAAATATTTTGCCCATCAATCCGAATTTGGCCTTCTTCGGTGTCATAGAGACGCATCAGCAGGGAAACGAGCGTGGACTTGCCCGCTCCTGAGGCCCCAACAATGCCAAGCCTCTCGCCCGGGGCAATGGTAAGCGACACGCCGTTCACTCCGTCCTTCTGGTGGCCATAGGTGAAGCGCACATCGTCAAATACCACCTCACCGCGCGGCACCGTCAGTTCGGTGGCGTTGGGCGCATCAGTCACCGTGTGGCGGGGCGTCAGGGTGCGTATGCCGTCTTCGATCTCGCCGACGTTGGCGTAGATGCCAAGCAAGGTGTGGCTGACCCAACCAGTCATCTGGGCGATGCGGATGGCGATGGTGCCGGCGGCGGCGATGTCACCTGCGGAGGCGCTGCCACGCGTCCAGAGCAGGAGGGTGCCGCCGATCAAGAGTACTGGCAGAGTGCCCGCCAACAGCATCAGTGCACCGCGAAAGCCTGCGGCGAGGAAACCAACATGAATGACCGACTCGCGAAAACGACCCATCGCCTTGAGCGCAGAGCGATCCTCATGAGCGGCATGGGCGAAAAGCTTGACGGTTTTGATGTTGGTGATCGTATCGACCACTTGCCCTGAGACCATCGCGCGGGCCGAGGCGCGGGCTTTGGAGCGCACGCGAATGCGCGGCAGATACCACGCGATCAGAGCGAGATAAGCGACAAGCCAGACAGTAAGCGCAGCGGCGATCCAGATATTGATCGCGGTGAGCAACAGCGCTGCTCCAACCAGCGAGGCCAGCGCAAAACAGACGGTATTGGCAACCTCTGAAACAACTTCGGTGATGGCGCGGGAGGTTTGCATTTGCTTTTGTGCAATGCGCCCGGCGAAATCGTTATCAAAGAATGAAACGGCCTGGCCGATGGTCCAGCGGTGCAGGCGCGACAGCACCAGCGGATTGACGTTGGGCTGAATGACCAACGCGTTGGAGGCAGCGGTGGCTAGAGAAATGGCAGGGCGAAGCACGACGAAAAAGCCGATCGTGCCGATGATCAGGCCGAAGTGGTTGGCGAAAAAACCCTCGGAGCCAGCGCCAAGAGCGGTATCGATGATGTGTCCAAGCAGAAGGGCTGTCATCACCTCTAGTGTGCCGGCGGCGGTAAAGAGCAGCGCCGCGATAATCAGTGGAACCTCGGCCCCCGCAATCGCCCAGCGCAAGAATGGCATGATCTCACGCGGCGGCGGGCCTTCCGCCGGGCGGAAGGCATCAATCAGGTTGGGGATTTTATTAGCAAGGGTACGCATGGCTGTCCTTCGGGCGTCCGCTTGCAAGTTAGCCCGAGTGATGGGTTATGCCAGCAGCTCTTCGCGGGTGAGCGTGAAGCCGGAATTGATCCAGCGGTGTTCAAGCTCTTTGAGGCGAGCGCCAAGAGCGGGGCCTGTGTGGGTTGGCATGAGGTCTGCGGCAGATACGGGGAAGGTTTGGGCAGCGCCGTGTGATACGGCTTCTTGCGCGTTTTCAGGCGGGTTAGCGCCAGTTTGGGCGGCGCGAAGAATGGTGGCAGCGAAGCCATCGAGTGCGCCGATGTGATAGCCTAGGCCCTCAGGTGGTGTGGTGGAAGCGGCGGCATTTTGCAGCACCTCGAGGCGGCGCGCTTGGGCGCGGGACAAGCGTAGAATTTTGCCAATGTCCTCCGAGCCACCCAATGCTGCCAGGCGGGCAATGGCATCTGGCTCGGAAGCGAAATGGATGTAGCGCGTGAGTGTGGCCGCATCGGCGCCGGGGAGGATGCGGTGTAGGACGCCAGAGGCCTCCATCGCGCCAACGGCGAGGGCCGGGTTGGGCGCCGCGAGGAGCTTTAGCATCTCACTGCCGATTCGCTCGGCAGAGACATGCGCCAATCCATCAGCCGCCTCGGCGCAGGCGGCGAGGCCCTCAGGATCAATCCCGAGCCCCGGATCGCCATACCAGGCGGTGAACCGGAAAAAGCGCAGGATGCGAAGGTAATCCTCGGCGATGCGGGCGCTGGCCTCACCGATAAAACGGATGTGGCGTGCCTTCAGATCATCAAGGCCGCCGAGGGGATCAACCAATGTGCCGCGGCCATCGACGTAAAGCGCGTTCATTGTAAAATCGCGGCGGCGGGCGTCTTCAAGAACATCGGTTGCATAGGCGACCACCGCGCGGCGACCGTCGGTTTTGACGTCATGGCGAAAGGTGGTGACTTCGACAGGTACTTCATCGACGACCAAGGTGACGGTGCCATGATCGATGCCGGTGCGGATAGCGCGAATATTGGCGTTTCTGGCCAGCTCAGTGACTCTTTCTGGCTCCGCGTCGGTTGCGAGATCAAGATCAGAGACCGGTTGACCGAGCAGAGTATTGCGCACGCAACCACCAACAAACAGCGCCTGATAGCCCGCCGCTTCGAGCATAGTGCAGACCTGTTGCGCGGGTCTTTCAGCGAGCCATGGCGCTGTGATCATAGTCATGAAGTAACTCGATCTGCGAGCGCACGAAGCATTCGGGCGGTGGCACCCCATATGTAATAGGGACCAAAGGGGGCAACGTAATATTTGCGCATGTGGCCTTGCCAGAAACGACCCTCAACCCGGTATCTCTGCGGATCAAGGACATGCGCGAGGGGGACGGTGAAAACCTCTTCCACTTCGCCCGCTTCGGGGACGGGCACAAAATTGTCTCGGATCACGCCCAAAACCGGGGTGATTTTAAAGGCTGTGACGGTTTCATGCGGGGGCAGCGTTCCAAGAACGTCAACACAAGCAGGCGGTAGGCCGATCTCTTCGTCCGCTTCTCGCAAAGCGGCGGCGGTGACATTGGCATCCCCGGGGTCGACCTTGCCACCGGGAAAGGCGATTTGACCGGGGTGGTGCTTTAGCTGCGAACTGCGTTTGGTGAGGATGAGGCGCGGGGCGGTACCCGCCTGCAACCAGATCGGTACAAGCACCCCGGCGTCGCGAGTCTTTGAGCCGGTGGGAGCGCGCGTTGGATTGAGATCATAGTCAGACGAGGGGCGCCCCTGCGCCGTGAGCGCAGCACGAAGTTGCGCCTCGATCTGTTGCTCAGGCATCGTCATCCAACTTCGCCTCAAACCCTACGGTGGCGGGATCAAGATCGTAGTGCGCACCGCAAAACTGGCAGTCGGCAGTAACATGGCCCTCTGGAGTTGTCATGTGAGCGATGTCCTTGGCGGAGTAAATCGACAGGGAATTGCGGACGCGATCTTCGGAACAGGTGCAGCCAAACTTGACAGGCTGGCTATCAAACACGCGAGGCTGCTCCTCGTGGAACAGGCGCACCAGAAGTTCGGTGGGCTGCACCGTGGGACCAACCAGTTCCAGTTCTTCGACCGAATCGAGGAGGATATTGGCGCGGTTCCAATTTTCTTCATCGTCGCCATCGAGCATGTCACGCGCCTTGAGAAGGCGCTTCTTTTCGCCCTCGGCGGACTTCAATAACGGCGAAGCCTCGGGCATGAGTTGGAGCATGACGCCCCCAGCCCGCCAGGCGCCTTCGTTTCCCGCGGCATCCAGCGAGCGCCCGAAAGCCAGTTCAAACCGACTGGGCAGTTGCTCGGACTGGGCAAAATAGGTCTGAGCGCAGGCTGAAAGCGAGCCGCCGTCGATGGGGGTGATGCCCTGGTAGGGCGTTGTGCCTTCGCCCTGGTCGATCAGAATCGCGAAATAGCCTTTGCCAACAAGATCGAACGGCTTACCATCAAGTGGGCGCTCTGGGTCATAACTGGCATACGCGCGAATGCGGGCTGGCTGACCCTCGGCCGTTGGCGCGTAATAGTCGGTGGCGATCAAACGGGCGGGGCCGTTGCCGCGCACTTGCAGCGAGAGCTTCCACTTGAGCTTGACGGTGTTGCCGATCAGCGCGGTGAGCAGGGCCATTTCGGCCACCAGAGCCTCGATAGGGGCCGGATAATCACGCTGGGCCAGGATGTCATCGAGCACACCATCAAGACGGGCGACGCGGCCGCGAATATCGGATTCGTCCAGTTGAAACGGGAGAACAGTGTCATCCCACGCGATTTGCGCACCGAGGGTCATGGGCTTTCCTTGGGGAAGAGGGCTTGGCATACCTTGGGCATATAGGTGCAACGGGCAGACAAGGCAAAGGGGCGGCGTGATGATTGCAAGATTTGGTCGGGTACCGGAAGCCGGGCAATACTATCGACGGCGGCCCGGTATTTATGCGCTGCTGCCGCGCGGGAGGCAACTGTTGCTGACCTTTCAGGACGCACCAAAGCCTGAATACCAGCTTCCTGGTGGCGGAATTGATCCCGGTGAGCACCCTATGGCGGCGTTGCACCGCGAAGTGATGGAAGAAACCGGTTGGAAGATCGCACCGATCAAGCGGTTTGGGGTGTTTCGACGGTTTGCCTACATGCCTGAATATGACCAATACGCCGAGAAAATTTGCCATGTCGTGCTGGCGCGCCCAGTCTATCGGCTTGGCCCGCCAAGTGAACCGGGACACAGCGCACATTGGGTGGATGCGGAGTCGGCAAAGGGTCTCTTGGGGAATGCGGGGGATAAGCATTTTGCGGCACTGTTTTTGCGGTTTATGGCTAAATAGGGGGCTCTGTTGCACAAATCGTGGTTTGAACGGAGTTCCCCTTTCCCTGGACACACTTATCCTACGGGCTCAGTTTTGGGT
>NZ_JARGND010000083.1 GCF_029212645.1 Vannielia sp.
TGCATCGCGGCCAGGTGGGCGAAGGGCTGCCGGGGCAGATCGGGTAAAACGCGGTGTTTGCCATTCCTGTTGACAGAACCCTGTCAACAGGCCGCCCCCCGGCGGCTCGCCTGAATGGCCGTTGCCAGCATGCTCGCCAGCCCCGCCAACACGCAGAGGGTGATGAACGTCAGCAACCCGGCACCATAGGTCCATCGCCCGCAGGGTGGCGCTATGCACCTACCTTGTCACGCAAGCTCTGGCTCATGGCACGTCACATCTTCTTTAGATTCTTGGAACATTCTGCTTGGCCAGTTGCACCATCAGGATACCCACCGCAATCACCGCAACGCCCAAAATGTCCATCACGCCGATCTGCTCATCAAGGAAGATCCACGCCACCAGCACCCCGAAAAACGGGTTGAGGAAATGAAAGGTCGCCGCCTTTACCGCGCCAATCCGCCCCACCAGCAAGAACCAAATCCACGTTGCCGTGATCCCCGGAATGAACACCGTGTAGAGGAAAGCCAGCGTCAACCCGATGCTAGGCGTGTAGGTCCATGTTTCAAACAGCGCCGCCGGTATTACAAGGCAGGCCGAGCCGATCAGCATCTGGTAGCCCAGCACCACCCACAGGTTGCCGCCGCCGCTCGTTGCCCCGCGCAGCGACAGCGTGGCAACCGCCAGCGCAAGGGCACCTATGATGCACAGCGCCACGCCCGGCAGGCTCACCCCGGCCTCCAGCCGCGCCCCCATGATCACCAGCACCCCGCCAAACCCAAGCACCAGCCCGGCCACGCCACTCCAGGGCAGCCGATCACCCAGCATCATCCAGCCGATCAGCGCCACGATCAGCGGCATTGTCGACGCGATGATCGAGGCCAGGCCAGCCTCGATCCACTGCATCGCGATAAAGTTCAGCCCAAGGTAAAGCGCGTTCTGGCAAACCCCGAAGATAATCGTCGCCCGCCACTGGTTGCGCGTCAGCCGGAACGATTGCCCAAGCGCACGCGCAATCACCAGGGCCACGCAACCCGCCAGAAAAAACCGCACCGAACTCACGGCAAGCGGCGGCGCACTCGCCACGATGATCCGCGCCGAGGTAAAGGCAGACGACCAGATAAAGGCAAACGTCAGCCCCATCACAAGTGCGGCGATGTCCATTCGCGGCGTCATGCCGGCGCGTCCATCAAACTGCTGTAAAGATCGCCAATCTGTTGGCGCACCCGCGCGGCCGTAAACCGCGCCTCGTAAGCGGCCCGGCAGGACGCCCGATACCCTTGCAGTTCCACCTTATCCAAACTCCGCAAGCATTGCTCCAGATCATCCCCCTCCAGCGAAAAGACCTTCCCGGTCCGGTCAGGCTCTACCAAAGACGGCAAAGCCCCCCGATCACTGCAAATAACCGGCGTGCCATTGCGAAACGCCTCCGGGACCACAAGCCCAAAGCCCTCCCACCGCGATGGCACAACCAGGGCATCCGAGGAGGCATACCAATCGTCAATTTCAGCCTGCGAAATCCACCCCGACAATGATGCACCCTCGGGAAGATCAACAGCCTCGCCGTCTGAGCGTACACCACTGCCAACGATATGCAGCCGCAAATCCTGCCGCTCCCGCCCCACCTTCGCAAAGGCCTCAATCAGCAGATCAAGGCCCTTCTGGCGATCATGCCGCCCGACAAACAGCAGATGAATCGCATCAGGTTCGCTGGCAAACAACGCGCCGGTCGTTTCGCCTATAGTGTCATCAACACCATTCTCTACCAAAATGTGCGGCCCCCGATAGCGGGAGTCCTTGGCAAGCCGCAGGTCCGACTCCGAAATGTTGATAACGCGCGTGGCAAGGCCTGCCAGCCCGCCTTCAAGCCTCTGCACCAGCCACCGCTTCAGGCCGCCGCCTTCAAACATCGAGGCCGCCCACCCATGAGCACAATAAATCGCCGCTCGCCGATCACCGCCAAGCCGCACCGCAGCCAGCGCCAACAAGGAAAAGCTGGAATGGAAGAATATGATATCAGGAGACTCCGCGCGGATCGCCTGTTTCGTCGCCTTGATGTTGGCCCAAATCCCCTTCAGGCCCCGCCCCGGCGATAGATAGGGCCGCACATCCAGCTCCGCATCAAGCGCTTTCGCGTGGTCCTGCGGAACGACAAAAACGTTCGTTGTGTCGCCCCCAATGTCATTAATCAGGTTCAAGTAGGACGCGACGCCACCAATGGCCGTTTCGCAAATGTGAAGGATCTTCATTTGTGACGCGTTCGCTTCGTTCTTGGCCGGTTCCGGGGTTCTGTCGCAAAGTTATTCATAACCTGAAAGCGTTTTTCACTGGCTTTGTTTTTGCGGCCGAACTGCGAGTGTGGAGGGTGCGATGATCGATTTCAAGGGAAACCAATTTTTTAAGGATGTGATCTTCTATGCGGTTTGGGTCTGCGTCCGTTTTCCGGTGTCGTATCGGGGCTTTGAACAGATGCTGGCTAAGCGTGGCATCGCGGCTAACCACGCCACGCTGAACCAACGGATGGACGAGATTTGAAGCAAGGTGAAGCGCCCCTTTACGGCTGGCCAACTTGCCAGTCGAGATCAATCCGCCCTTCACCAATTCAGCGCGCTCGCCAGATCAGCATTTTCAGAGAACGGCTCGGCTCAATCGTCAAAGACATGCGGCAGAACCGCCTGCCGCGCGCCTCGCAGATCCTGAAATGTCGGGGAAAAGAAAACTTGGTAAGGCTTTTCCATCTGGCGGTTCCGAAGTCACTGAAATAGGTCTTGTCTCCGAATTTCGAAGCGGCGCCGCGCGGCGTCAAGCGGGTGACATGACTGCAATCATGATTCAGGGTGCCGGATCGAATGTCGGCAAGTCGATGCTGGTTGCGGGGCTGTGCCGGGCAGCGCAGCGGCGCGGGTTGAGCGTCGCGCCCTTCAAGCCGCAGAACATGTCGAACAATGCCGCCGTGACCGCCGATGGCGGCGAGATCGGGCGGGCACAGGCCTTGCAGGCACTGGCCTGTGGGCTCGAACCCTTGGTCGACATGAACCCCGTTCTCCTTAAACCCGAAAGCGATGTCGGGGCGCAGGTGGTCGTGCAGGGTCGCCGGCTGACCACGACAAAGGCACGCGATTACACGGCGATCAAGCCACAGTTGATGGGAGCCGTACTGGAAAGCTTCGGGCGGCTGCGCGCGGCGCATGATCTTGTCATCGTCGAAGGCGCGGGGTCTCCGGCGGAGGTCAACCTCCGCGCGGGGGACATCGCGAATATGGGGTTCGCACGCGCGGCCAACGTACCGGTCATCCTGACGGGCGACATTGATCGCGGCGGGGTGATCGCGCAGATCGTCGGCACCCAAACGGTGATCGCCCCCGAGGATGCGGCGATGATCGAAGGCTTCCTGATCAACAAGTTTCGTGGCGATGTCAGCCTGTTCGAAGATGGCTACGCGATGATCGAGGCGCACACCCGCTGGCGCGGTTACGGAATTCTGCCCTGGTTCCGGCAAGCGCATCTTCTTCCTGCGGAAGACGCGCTCGATCTTGCGCACGCACCTCACGCGGGCGGTGTGAAAATCGCCTGCCTCGCGCTGTCTCGGATCGCAAATTTCGACGATCTCGATCCTCTGGCGGCGGAGCCTGGGATCAATCTGGTGATGGTCGGGCCGGGCCAGCCGATCCCGGGTGACGCGCATCTGGTGATCTTGCCCGGAACAAAGTCAACGCGCGGCGATCTGGCCTTCCTGCGCGAACAGGGCTGGGACATTGACCTGATGGCGCATTACCGGCGCGGCGGACATGTGTTGGGGATCTGCGGCGGTTATCAAATGCTCGGGCGCTCGGTCGCCGATCCGCAAGGGATCGAAGGCACGCCCGGCGTGACCGAGGGGCTGGGGCTGCTGGATGTGCAAACGGTAATGTCCCCCGAAAAGCGGCTGACACGGATAACAGCGCAGCACGCGGGCACCGGGCTCTCTGTCGAGGGCTACGAAATCCATATCGGGCACACCGACGGGCCTGACCGTGCGCGGCCTTTCGCGCGGATCGACGGGGTGGACGAGGGGGCGGTGTCAGCCTGCGGGCGGGTCACCGGTAGCTATCTGCACGGGCTTTTCGGAGCCGACGCTTTCCGCGCCGCATGGCTGGGCAAGCTTGGGATCGCAGCGAGCGGGCAGAACCATGCAAGGCAGGTCGAGGTTACGCTCAACGCGCTGGCTGACCACATGGAAGCGCATCTGGACGTGGAAGGGTTACTCGCGCTCGCACGCTGATCAGGCGAGAGCGCGCTCAAGACGCGCCCATTCCATCTCGGATCCGGGCAGGCCGAGGCGCAGCCAGGTCGGCGACCACGGGAATATCCGGCTCCAGATCCGGGCGCGCGCAAGGCGATCCTGCGCCGCGGTCGCATCAGGTGCCGCGTAGCTGCGGAAAAGATGGGTGCCGCCGATCACCTCCCATCCGGCACGGGCGGCAAGCGCATCAAGGCGTGCGGTCTCGGCGCTCAGGCGGGCAACCGTTTCCGCGTGCCAGTCGCGATCGGCAAGGGCCCTGCGACCGATCTCAAGCGCAGGACCAGCCACCGGCCAGGGCCCCGCCATCTCGGAAAATTGCGCGACAGTCCCGGCATCGGCAAAGGCAAAGCCAAGCCGCAGCCCCGCCAGCCCCCAGAATTTTCCAAAAGAGCGCAGCACGATCAAACCCTCTCCGGCAGCCCCGGCCACAGACAATTCCGGCACCGGATCAGCGAAACTCTCATCGACCACCAGTTGCCCAACCCCCGGCACGAGCGCGCGCAAGGCCTCTGCGGTGTGGTGGATGCCGTCCGGGTTGTTTGGGTTGACCACGATGGCCAATTCAGCCCCGCCAAGATCAGCGAGGCAAGAAACCTCCTCAACCTGCCACCCGGCGCTGCGCAGCGCAGCCGCATGTTCGTTATAGGTCGGGCCGAGAATGCGGGCGCGGCCCGGCGGCACAAGGCGCGGGACCAACTGGATCGCCTGCTGCGCGCCCGCAAGCGCTACGCCGGGCGCACAGGTCCCGAAGGCCTCCTGCGCGGTGGCGATCAGCGCGGATTTTGCAGCCTGCGTCGGCAGATCGGTCCAGACCCCCGGCGGCAGTTCGGGCACCGGCCAGGGTCGGCGATTGATCCCGGTCGAAAGGTCAATCCAGTCCTCGCCGCCCCAGATCGCCTTTGCCCGGTCGAGATTGCCACCGTGATCGCGCATTCACATCCCCCAAATCGCCAAGGCGACAAGTACAAGCAACACCGCCCCAAGTCCCATGGCACGACGAAAGAGCGCAAGCCCTCGCGCAAGATCATGCGCGCCCGGATCGGGTGCCGCGCCGTTCAACCAAGGCTCCTGCGCAACCCGATCCCCATAGTGGCGCGGGCCAGAAAGCCGGATTCCCAGCGCCCCGGCAAGCGCCGATTCCGGCCAGCCCGCATTGGGCGAACGATGCGCCTTCGCATCTCGAAGCATCACGCGAAACGCATCTTTCGCCCGACCACCGGAGGCCAGCGCAAAAAGCACCCCCGTCAGCCGTGCCGGAAGCAGGTTTGCCCCATCGTCGATCCGTGCGGCAGCCCAGCCAAAGGCCTCGTAGCGGGCATTGCGGTGGCCAATCATCGAATCAAGCGTGTTGATCGCCTTGTAGGCCGCGATGCCGGGAAGCCCGAGAAGGGCGCCCCAAAAAAGCGGCGCGACGATCCCATCCGAGCTGTTCTCGGCGAGGCTCTCAAGGGCCGCCCGCGCGACACCGGCGGTGTCGAGCTGCTTAGGATCACGTCCAACAATCATCGCGACGGCGTGGCGCGCGCCGGTCAGATCGCCCGCGATCAGCGGTTTTGTAACGCGCATGACATGATCATGCATTGAGCGCAGCGCAACCAAGGGCCAGGCGAGCGCGCCGCCGATGACAAGGCCAAGCCAGCCCTCGGGCAGAAGCGCTTGCGCAATGGCCCCGATGCCTGCCGCGATCCCGGTCACGAGCAGCGCCGTCAGAAGGCCGCGCGCACGCCGGTTCGTCCCCTCACGGTTCAGCCGGGACTCAAGCGCCTCAATCAGAGCGCCAAGCCAGGTCACCGGATGACCGATCCGCTTGAACAGCGCCTTCGGCCAGCCAAGCGCAAGATCAAGCGCCATGGCGACCAGCATCATCGCGACAA
>NZ_JARGND010000084.1 GCF_029212645.1 Vannielia sp.
GATGAGGGCATCACCGCCTTCATCGAAAAGCGCCCCCCCGACTGGCAAAAATAACCGCCCGCACAAGACGGCCCCGCACAAGAACGGCAGAGCGGGCAAACCTCCCTAAAGGCGGTAAATCTCGCCAAACTTCGCTTCGAGATAGTCCAGCAAAGGCGCCTCGGTGGGCGCAAAGCCGCAGGCGTGCTCAATCGTGTCACGCGGCGTGCGCAGGCCACCGTGCTGTTGCAGGTTTTCGCGCAGCCATGTGGTCGCAGGCGATGTATCGCCCTTGGCAAGCGCCTCATCGACCCCTGGCACCGCCTCATGGATCGCCTGCATCAGGCAGCCCGCATATACGTTGCCAAGCGAATAGGTCGGGAAGTAGCCAAGCAACCCCACCGACCAATGCACATCCTGCAAGCAACCGTTTGAGGGCTTATCAACCGGATAGCCGAAATCGGTCTCAAAACGGGTGTTCCACGCCTCTTCCAGATCCGCCGCCTCAAGCCGCCCGGCAACCAATTCGCGCTCAAGATCAAAGCGCAGCAAAACGTGCAGGTTATACTGCACCTCATCGGCCTCAGTGCGGATGTAGCCCGGCTTCACCTTGTTGACCGCACCGTAAAATGCCTCGGCATCACTCACCGAAAGCGCACCGAAAGCCTCGGTCATCTGGTCATGCAGCCAGCCGTTGAAGGGGCGCGAGCGCCCTATCTGGTTTTCGTAGATGCGGCTCTGGCTTTCATGCACCCCCATCGAAACCCCCTGCCCCAAGGGCGTGAGCGCATATTCAGGCGCGATGCCCTGCTCATAGCAGGCGTGCCCAACCTCGTGGATGGTGGAGTAGACGCAGTTGAACGGATCGCTCTCATCGGTGCGGGTGGTGATGCGCACATCTGCGCCCGAGCCGCTGGAAAACGGATGCACCGCCTTGTCGATCCGCCCTTGGTTGAAATCAAAGCCAAAGGCCGCCGCAAGGGTGCGCGCCATCTCCATCTGGGGCGTCTCGGCAAAATGGCCCTCCAGCGTGGCAGGCTGGTGGGCACTGCCCAGAATAGCTTCGCGCAGCGCCACCAGGCGCGGGCGCAACGCGCCAAACATCGCCTCAAGATCGGCCGCCTTGGCACCAGGTTCATAATCATCGAGCAGCGCATCATATAAATCGCCGCCCCCCGCCAGCGCGGCGGCTTCCTCACGCTTGAGCGCCAGCACCTCATCCAGCACCGGCACAAAGGCGGCAACGTCCTCGTCCTGCCGCGCCGCGGCCCATTTGCCCTGCGCGATCGAGGTCACACGGGCCAGTTCAGCCGCCAGCCGCGCGGGCACTTTGGTTGAACGGTCATAGCTGCGGCGAATATGGCGCAGCATGGCCTCTCCGGTCGCATCGGGGGCCTTGGCCTCTGCCAGCCAGTCGCCAAGGCGCGAATCGGTGCGCCTTGCGTGCAGCACCCCGGAAATCGCCGCCATCTCATCGCCGCGCTGCTCGGCGGAGCCGCGCGGCATCACCGTTTCCTGATCCCAGCCAAGCCGCCCGGCCACCTGCCCCAGCGCCTCGGTATCGCGCTGAAACAGCATCAGATCATCAAAAGCCGCCATGTTTATAGCCCTTCCCGAAGCGTGCCCGCCCGCGGATAGCCCGCAAGAAACCGCGCTCGAATAATGAAAACCCAAAGCAAAACCGCCATGCCCTGATGCGCAATCGCCAGATACCAAGGCGAGAAATGCATCACCGTGACGATGCCCATAACCACTTGGCCCAACAGTAAAACCGCCATCCAGTCAAACGCGCGGCGCGTAACCTTGAACGCCGAGCGCCGCCCCCGCGACCAGACGAAAATGCCAAAGGCAAAGAGCAGGTACGCCACCATCCGGTGAATGAACTGCACCGTGCCGTCATTTTCAAAAAGGTTGCGCCAGACCGGCTCGATATCCCACATGCCAGGCGGCGTGAAACTGCCCGCCATCAAGGGCCAATCGTGGTAATTGCGGCCCGCGTCGATGCCAGCCACCAATGCGCCCAGCAATATCTGCACGAAGGCCAAATGCATCACCCCGGTGCCAAGCCCAAACAGCTTGCGCTCGCGGCTGCGGCGCGCCTGCATCAAATCCCGCTCCGGGCGGGAAAGCTGGAGGATCGACCATGTGATGATCCCGAGGATCGCAAAGGCCATGCCAAGGTGCGCCGCCAGCCGGTAAGAGGCCACATCCAGCATCTCGCCCGACAGGCCAGAATGCACCATCCACCAGCCAACGGCCCCTTGCAGCCCGCCGAGAAGCCCGAGGATCAGCAAGCGCGGCACCCAGCCCGCAGGCACTTGGCGGCGGGCCAGAAAATACACAAACCCGATCGCCCAAACGAGGCCCATGAGGCGGCCAAACTGGCGATGCCCCCATTCCCACCAGTAAATCCCCTTGAACTCAGCCAGCGTCATCTCGCTGTTTTGCAACTGAAATTCCGGGATCGTTTGATATTTTTCAAAGGCCAGCGCCCAATCGGCGGCACTCAGCGGCGGGATCGCCCCCTTGATCACATTCCACTCGGTGATCGACAGGCCACTATCGGTGAGCCGCGTCAGCCCGCCAATCAGGATCATCGCAAAAACCATCGCGAACAGCAGGATCAGCCAGCCGCGAATGGCGCGGCGCCCGGTGCTTTTTGCGGAGCGGTCAATCACCCCGGTTTCGCGGCTTGGGCGGGTGGTTTCGCCTGCGTCCACATCCTCGAAAATGCTGCGTTTTCCGGCCATGTCGTCTCCCTTACCCGCTCTCAGGTAGCGCGGGGCGCGTTGATGCTCAAGACTTGCCGCGCATCAGCTGCTTCAGGGCACCGTGCAACATCTGCACATCGCCCCGCGTCAACCCCAGCCGCGACCACATATTGCGCAGCACCACCTTCATCCCCTGCGCCTTCTCGGGGGGGAAGAAAAACCCTGCGTCTTCAAGGCTTTGCTCATAACGATCCGCCAGCTTTTCAACCTCGATCACCGAGGCAGCGGGCGCGTCCAGGCTCTGGCCCTGCGGCATCTCTTCGCGGCCCCATTCATAGGCGTTGAGCAGCACCGCCTGCGCCAGATTGAGCGAAAAGAACTCAGGGTTCACCGGCACCGTGATGATGTGGGTCGCACGCGCCACATCCTCGTTTTCAAGGCCCGCCCGCTCGGGGCCAAACATCACCGCCACCCGCTCCCCGCTCGCCACGCGGGCGCGGGCATCGGCCATCGCCTCTGCCGGGGTGAGCACCGGTTTGGTCAGGTCGCGGCTGCGCGCCGTGGTGGCATAAACCGTGGTGCAATCGCCCACCGCCTCGGCCACGCTCTCATGCAGCTCCGCCCCGTCCAGCACCCGCCCCGCGCCGCTGGCTAGCGCCGTCGCCCGGCTGTTGGGCCAGCCATCCCGCGGGCTGACAAGGCGCATCCGATCCAGCCCAAAGTTCCACATCGCCCGCGCGGCAGAGCCGATGTTTTCGCCCATCTGAGGGCGCACAAGCACAAAAACGGGCATTTCGGCCATTATCGGAAGCCTTTCAACGGGGTGAGACGCGATCTGCTGCGCGTGATACGCTTGGCGTGGGTAAGGCGCAAGGATCGCGGGCTCGGCCTGTACCACCGCGCCATCGGCAAAGTAGCCAAGCGTTGAAAACCCCGGTATAGGGCGGGGCAGCAAAGACCAAGGAGCCACGAAATGGCCAGCACCCCAAATGCCGCCGAGGCCACCGAGCCCGAAGCCCCGCAGATCTATCTCATCACCCCGCCAACCTTCGAATTATCTAGCTTTCCTAAAGCACTATCTCAGGTTCTTGATGCGGTTGACGTGGCCTGCATCCGCCTTGCGATGGCCTCCACCGATGAGGATGACATCGCCCGCGCCGCCGATGCGCTGCGCGAAGTGGCCCACGCCCGCGACATCGCTTTGGTGATCGACAGCCATGTGCAAATGGTGGAGCGGTTGGGGCTGGATGGCGTTCATCTCACCGACGGGGCCCGCTCTGTGCGCTTTGCCCGCAAAACAATCGGCGATGATGCGGTTGTGGGTGCCTTTTGCGGCACGTCACGCCATGAGGGGCTGAACGCTGGTGAGGCTGGTGCGGATTACATCAGCTTTGGCCCGGTCAGCGCCACGGCGCTGGGCGATGGCGCGGTGGCCGAGGATGAGGTGTTTGAGTGGTGGAGCCAGGTCGTTGAACTGCCCGTGGTGGCTGAAGGCGGCCTGACGGCTGGCCGCGTAACCGCCCTTGCCCCTGTCACCGATTTCTTCGGCATTGGCCCCGAAATCTGGGGAGAGGATGACCCTGCCGCCGCCCTCAAGAGCCTGATGATCGGCGCAGGCTGAGGCTCCTGTCACGGCGCGCAATGCCAGGTGCGACGGGCGCATCGGTGAGGGACGTTCCCCACGGCCTAAGCCGAGTCACAGCTGGTGCACCCCTCTTGCGCACCCGATATGTCTGCGATTGTAACTAAAAGAGAAAAAGTTAAACCCCCGCGCCAGCAACGTGACAGGCCGTGGCACCCGGTTTTCAGCGCGACAGGCTTCCTGACAACCGCCAAGCCCTGCCCGCCGCACATCGCCCAGCCACCTAGCGAAACCTCTGCACGCTGGTCGCCTTGAGCGCCTGCTCCCCATGGCGCTCAACGGCCTGTGCCCAACCCTCATATTCTTCATCGGAAATGTCATACATTTCCTTTGCCTCATCAAGGTTTAGCAACCCGTAAGACACCGCTCGAACCACCGCCGCCTTGCGGCTGGCAACCCAGCGTCGAGTCTCTGGCGAAGGCAGGTCCGCCCGGGTCATTACAGTGCCATCTGGGAGCGTGACTGCTCTCGGGCCATCTATGCGCTTGAGGAACATGGTTGGTCTCTTCATCCGCTGGAATACCCCTGACACTACCCGCCCGCTGATTAATGAGGCGTGAAGCGACCCTTGAGAGTGCTTAGGATTTTCCTATATTCCGGGCTTGTTCCATGAAGTGAGTCCCCATGCGCGATCATCCAGTAAATTCTCTGGGCTTTGCCAAGCCCCCCGCCGACACGCGCGTGGTGGTCGCCATGTCCGGCGGCGTCGATAGCTCGGTCGTTGCCGCCGAACTGGCCGCCGAGGGATATGACGTGGTCGGCGTTACGCTCCAGCTTTACGATCACGGCGCGGCGCTGGCCAAAAAGGGGGCCTGCTGCGCCGGTGTCGATATCCACGATGCCCGGCGCGTGGCCGAAACCATGGGCTTCCCACATTACGTGCTCGACTACGAAAACATCTTCAAGGACGCGGTGATCGAGGAGTTCGCCGAAAGCTACCTTGCGGGCGCCACCCCTGTGCCCTGCATCCGCTGCAACGAGCGGGTGAAGTTCAAGGACCTGCTCGAAACCGCCCGCGACCTTGAGGCCGATTGCATGGCGACCGGCCACTATATCCAGCGGATCGAGGGCGCGGCCGGCCCCGAGCTTCACATGGCCGGCGATCCGGGCCGGGATCAAAGCTACTTCCTGTTCTCGACCACGCCCGAACAGCTGGCCTACCTGCGCTTCCCGCTTGGCCACCTGAAATCCAAGGCCGAAACCCGCGCCCTGGCCGAAAAGCACGGCCTGCCCGTCGCCATGAAGCCCGACAGCCAGGACATCTGCTTCGTCCCCGATGGCAACTACGCCGCGGTGATCGAAAAGCTGCGCCCCGGCGCGGGCGAGCCGGGTGAAATCGTTGACCTTGAAGGCAACAAACTGGCCGACCACAAGGGCGTGATCCACTACACCATCGGCCAGCGTCGCGGCCTTGGCATCGGCGGCCTCACCACGCCGCTCTACGTTGTGCGCCTTGATCCTGATGCCCGGCAGGTGGTGGTTGGCCCCAAAGAGGCGCTGGCTAAGCGAACCGTTCCGGTGCGTGAAATCAACTGGCTGGGCGATTCCCCCCTCACCCCCGGTGAGGAAATCGAAATCCGCACCCGCATCCGCTCCACCCGCCTGCCCGCCCCGGCCATCCTGCGCCCCATGGCAGACGGCACCGCGCAGATTGATCTGCTCACCCCGGAAGAGGGCGTCTCC
>NZ_JARGND010000085.1:0-5937 GCF_029212645.1 Vannielia sp.
GCTGGTTGCGCCAGATTTACCGTCAAACGGTCAGGGGCCAGTGGCTCTAACAAGGATGGTGGGGCCTTTACCCCGCCCGGTGGGCTGATGCTGCGTGCGCTAGAAATCCACGATATGCTGATCATTGATCGGCTGGAGCTTGAGTTTCAGCCCGGCCTCAATGTGCTGACCGGAGAAACCGGGGCGGGCAAGTCTATCCTTTTGGATTCGCTTGGTTTTGTTCTGGGCTGGCGGGGCCGTGCGGAGCTGGTGCGCACCGGGGCTGCGCAGGGTGAGGTGGTCGCCGTTTTTGATTTGGAAGAGGGGCATCCGGCCCGCGAGGTGCTGGAGGAAGCCGGGTTGCCGGTGGCCGATGAGCTGATCCTGCGCCGCATCAACACCAGCGATGGCCGCAAGACCGCCTGGGTCAACGACCGTCGCGCCAGTGGCGAGGTGCTGCGCGCGCTGTCGGACCGGCTGGTTGAGCTGCATGGCCAGCAGGATGACAAGGGGTTGCTCAACCCGCGCGGCCACCGCCTGCTGCTGGATGATTTCGCCGGGATCAGCGTTGCGGCGTCTCGCAGCGCATGGCGTGAGGCGGCGCAGGCCCGCAAGGCGCTGGCCGAGGCAGAAGCCGCCCAAGCCGCGCTGGCGGCGGAAGAAGAATATCTGCGCCACGCCGCCGGAGAGCTGGAAAAGCTCGCCCCCGAGGTGGGCGAGGAGGCGCAGCTTGATGCCAGGCGCCGCCTCATGCAGGCTGCCAGCCGCATCCGCGAAGACATCGCGCGCGCCCATGCGGCACTTGGCCCACAGGGGGCCGAGGGGCTGCTTGGGGATGCCACGCGCTGGCTTGATGGCGCGGCCGAAGCCGCCGAGGGGCGCCTTGACGGCCCGCTTGAAGCCCTGTCGCGGGCGCTTGATGCGCTGGGAGAGGCCGAGCAGGGGGTGGGCGATTGCCTTGATGCGCTGCAAGACGATCCGCATGAGCTGGAAGCCACCGAAGACCGGCTTTTTGCCCTGCGCGGCCTGGCCCGCAAGCATGATGTCCACGCCGATGAGCTGGCCCCGCTGGCCGCCGATCTGGTCGCCAAGCTGGAGGCGCTGGATGCGGGCGAGGGCAACCTTGCCGCGCTGCAAGAGGCGGTTGATAAGGCCGAGGCCCGCTATGACAGGGCCGCCGAAGCGCTCACCAAAGCCCGCCTCAAAGCTGCCAAGGCGCTGGATGCCGCCATGGGCTCCGAGCTTGCGCCGCTCAAGATGGAGCGCGCGGTGTTCGCCACCGAGATCACCCCGGCAGACCCCGGCCCCGAGGGGCGCGATGCTGTCACCTTTACCGTAGCCACAAACCCCGGCGCACCCGCTGGCCCCTTGGGCAAGATCGCCTCGGGGGGGGAGCTTTCGCGGTTTTTGCTGGCGCTCAAGGTGTGCCTTACCCGTGAAACGACCGGCCTCACCATGATCTTTGACGAGATTGATCGCGGCGTTGGCGGGGCGACCGCCGATGCGGTGGGCCGCCGCCTTGCCGGGATTGCTGAAAAGGGGCAGGTGCTGGTTGTCACCCACAGTCCGCAGGTTGCCGCCATGGGCGCGCATCACTGGCGGGTGGAAAAGCAGGTCAGCAATGGCCAAACGCTCTCTACCGTCACCCCGCTGCCCGAACCCGCCCGGATTGACGAACTGGCCCGGATGCTGGCGGGTGAAACCGTTACCGCCGAGGCCCGTGCCGCCGCCAAGGCCCTGCTGGAGGGCTGAACGCGCCCGCCGCCCAAACCACCCAAAACAAACCCGCCCGTAAAGCGCCCCGACCTAGATCACCGTGAAAGACCGACCACCCCACCATGACCCTCGTTGAAATCCTCCTGCTCGTTGGCGCGGGCTTTGCCGCAGGTCTGCTCAATGCCGTCGCCGGGGGCGGGACCTTTTTGAGCCTGCCTGCGCTGATCTATATTGGCCTCCCCCCTGTCAGTGCCAATGCAACGGCCACGCTCATCGCGTTGCCGGGGTATATCAGCAGCGCATGGGGCTTTCGCCATGACATGCAGCGCGAGGGCGTGCTGTCTCTCTGGGCGATTGCGGTGGTTGGGATTGTTGGCTCTGTCCTTGGTGCGCTGCTGCTGATCATCACCCCCGGCGATACTTTCCTGTGGGTCGTGCCCTGGCTCTTGCTGCTGGCGACGATGATGTTTGCCTTCGGGCCGCGCCTGCTGGGCGCGATCCGGAAGCGGGGTGTGGGGAGCGCGGGCGTTGGCGTGTCTGTCGCCGCTATTCTGGCGGTGTCGGTTTATGGCGGTTACTTCAACGGCGGCCTCGGGATCATGCTGCTCGCGACCTTTGGCTTTATTGGTTACGTCAACCTGCATGGGATGAACGGCCTGAAAAACGTGCTTTCGGCCGTGGTATCGCTGGTTTCTGCCGTGACGTTCGTGGCCGCCGGTTTGATCGCCTGGAAGCCCGCGTTGGTGATGGCGGTGAGCGCCACCATCGGCGGCTACCTTGGCGCCCGCCTGAGCCGCCGGATCGTGAGGACGGATCTGCTGCGCCACTTCGTGACAGGGATCGGCCTTGTGATGGCGGTGGTCTTCTTCCTGCGCTGAGTGGGGAGGCAGGCCACCGGCCTCTATTTATTCCCACCCCAGTGCACCACCTTGCCGGGGTTCAGGATGTTGCCCGGATCAAGCGCGCGCTTCACCTCGGCCATCACCTGCCACGCGGCCCCGTGTTCGGCCTCCATCAGGTGCAGCTTGCCCATGCCAACCCCGTGCTCGCCGGTGATCGTGCCGCCCATCGCGAGCGCCCGCTCGGCCATGGTGTTGGCGATCCGCTTGGCCTTTTCCCAATCGTCAGGGGCGGCGGGATCAATCAGCAAGACCGCGTGGAAATTCCCGTCTCCCACATGCCCGAGGATCGGCCCTTCAAACCCCACCTGTGCGATGTCTTCTGCGGTGGAGTCTACCGCCTCGGCCAGCCGTGAAATTGGCACGCACATATCCGTCACAATGGCCTTGCAGCCCTTGCGGCTGGCCAGAATCGCCCAATAGGCGTGGTGGCGCATCGCCCAAAGCGCTGTGCGGTCTTCCTCGTGTGAGGCCCACTGAAAGGCCTGTCCGTTCATGTCGGAGGCCAGTTCACCAAACACCGCGGCATCCGCCTCGACCGAGCTTGGCGAGCCGTGAAACTCCACCAGCAGATGCGGCATTTCGGGCAGATCGGAGCCGGAATAGGCGTTCACCGCCCGCGCTGTGGCGGCATCAATAAACTCGATCCGCGCCATCGGCAGCCCGGCCTGGATGGTGGCGATCACACAATCCACCGCATCGCCGATTTTTGCAAAGGCGCAGGTGGCCGCCGCCACCGCTTCGGGCTGGCCTTGCAGGCGCAATGTAAGGTCGGTGATCAGCGCCAGTGTGCCCTCGGAGCCTATCAAAAGGCGGGTCAGGTCATAGCCGGATGAGGATTTGCGCGCGCCTGAGCCGGTGCGGATCACCGTGCCATCGGCCAGCACGGCCTCAAGCGCCAGCACGTTTTCGGCCATGGTGCCGTAGCGCACGGCGGTGGTGCCGCTGGCGCGTGTTGCCGCCATGCCGCCAAGGGTGGCGTTGGCGCCGGGATCGACCGGAAAGAACAACCCGGTGCTGCGCAACTCATGGTTCAGCGCCTCGCGGGTGAGGCCCGGCTGCACGCGCACCTGCATGTCTTCGGCGCGCAGTTCCAGCACCTTGTCCATCCGCGAAAAATCCACCGCAACGCCGCCCATCACCGCCAGCCCATGCCCCTCAAGCGAGGTGCCGGCCCCCCAGCCGATCACCGGGCATTGGGCCCTGGCGCAGATTTTCATGATCTCGGCCACCTCTGCGGTGCTCTCCGGATAGGCCACTGCATCGGGCGGGGTGAGGGGGAAATGGGTCTCACTCGCGCCGTGAGTTTCCAGATCGCTCTTGGACCGGCTCAACCGATCGCCTAGAACGGCTTGCAGACCGGCAAGCGCATCTTGGACAGTCATAGCTCCTCCTCGCGTCATCCGGACCCGACCCTAGGCGATGCGGGCCGTCTGGGAAAGTGGCTTCGCATGATCCGCACGAAGGGGCAAAGAGTGGCCGAGGCCGATAAGCCACAGCAGGAGCAGGAGCAAGGGGAGGGGCGGGCAACGCCGCCGCCCCCCGGCCCGATCCAGCGCCGCTGGGATGAGTTGCGCATCGCCCTTGCGACAACCTTTCGGCTGATCCGCCAGCGCGGCCCCTCGCAGGTGCAGTTCTGGTTTATCGCCCTCGCGCTTGGAGTGGCCTCTGGCTATGCCGCGCTGGCCTTTCGAGTGGCGATCACCCGGCTTCAGGCGTTTCTTTATGGCACCGATGACACCCGCTACCTGCACAGCTTTGCCGCTGATATGCCGTGGTGGTGGGTGCTGGTGCTGCCGGTGCTCGGTGGCCTCGCGGTGGGGGTGATCCTTGATCGCTTTGCCTCCGGCGGGCGGGTGCGCACGGTTTCTGATGTGATACAGGGTGCGGCCCTGCGTGACGGGCGGGTTGAGTTGCGCGCCGGCCTCGCCTCGGCGGTGGCCTCGCTCATCACCCTGTCCTCCGGTGGCTCCAGCGGGCGCGAAGGGCCGGTGGTGCATATCGCGGCGATGATCTCCACCTGGGTGTCAGACCGGATCAAGGCCTCTGGGCTGACGGCGCGTGATCTCATGGGCTGCGCCGTGGCCGCCGCCGTTTCGGCCAGCTTCAACGCGCCCATCGCCGGGGCCCTCTTTGCGCTGGAGGTGGTGCTGCGCCACTTCGCCGTGCACGCTTTCGCGCCCATTGTCATCGCCTCTGTCGCGGGCACGGTGGTCTCGCGCAGCTATCTTGGCGATGTGGCCGAGTTCACGCTTGGCGGTGATGGGGTGCTATCGTTTTATATCGAGCTTCCGGCCTTCCTGCTGCTCGGCATCACCTCCGGGCTGGTGGCTGTGGTGCTGATGCGTGCGATCTTCTGGGCCGATGCCTTTGGCACCACGCTGCAAAAGCTTGCCCATATCCCCCGGTGGGCGCGCCCCGCCGTGGCCGGGCTGTTGCTCGGTGGCATGGCAATCTGGTTCCCTCATATCATCGGCGTCGGGTATGAGACGACCTCCGCCGCCCTCACCGGCGCATTGGCCTTCCGCGAGGCGGTGATCTTTGTGGTCCTGAAGGTGATTGCCGTCGCCATCACCGTGGGCGGGCGGATGGGGGGCGGGGTCTTCTCGCCCTCGCTGATGGTTGGCGCATTGACCGGGCTGGCCTTTGGCATAGTTGCCACCGGCATCTTCCCCGATGTGTCCGGCACCCCAACTCTCTACGCGCTGGCGGGTATGGGCGCGGTGGCCGCCGCTGTGCTTGGCGCACCCATCTCGACCACGCTTATCGTGTTTGAACTCACCGGCGACTGGCAAACCGGCCTCGCAGTAATGGTCGCCGTCTCGCTTTCCACCGCCATCTCCTCGCGGCTGGTGGATCGCAGCTTCTTCCTCACCCAGCTCGAAAAGCGCGGCATCCGCATGGCCGCCGGGCCGCAGGCTTACCTGCTCTCGGTGCACTCCGCCGCCGCCGTGATGCGCAGCATCGACAGCCCCCAAGCCGCCCCCCGCGCCGCCTGTGAAGAGATGATGGCTGCGGGCGTTCAAGTGACCCCCGACATGACGCTTGAGGTGGCTCTACCGATACTCGAAGCAGGCGGCCACAGCTTTATCCCAGTGGTCTCCCCCGGTGCCGAGGATGGCACCGGCGAACTCATCGGCGCCCTCTTCCACCTCGACGCCCTGCGCGCCTACAACCGCGCCCTGGCCGAAACCGCCGCCGAAGAACACAGCTAACCCCCGCCCGAAACACCGGCCCCGCGCTTGTCTCTCAATGCTCCTGAAATATCCCGGGGGGTGTGGGGGGCTGGCCCCCCACGGGTGGTGCGGTGTGGGGGCTGGCCCCCCACGGATCATCTGGTGTG
>NZ_JARGND010000023.1 GCF_029212645.1 Vannielia sp.
GTGTGTCCAGGGAAAGGGGAACTCCGTTCACACCACGATTTGTGCAACAGAGCCCGTAGGCTTGGACCGCCTGCAGCAAGTCGTCAGGCCTGATCTCTTCCTTCATGGCCTCTTCAACCTGGGCAAGGCAGGCCGCTTTGCCGCAAAGTCGACCCAATGGATAGGCTGCCCAAATCTTCTCAGCCTCTTCATCCTCCACCGCGTCCCGCTTGCGCGTAGGTGGTTTATGGATGGTTTTAGAATGGTTCGGGGGCCGTGGTGGCCCCGGTACCCCGGCCACAGTGGCCCCCGTACCGGACCCAGTCTGGACGGGTCCACTGTGGTCCCCGTCTCAATCTCAGGCTCTGCGGTCGGTTCCAGCGCCTCAACCTTAGCCAGATCAATCCGGTAAACGACGGTGAAGCCGTTCTTGCAGGTCCGTGCGCCGGTCTCGACAAGGATGCCTTCCTTCAGGAACGCGCGCACGGTGCGCTTGACTGTGGTCTCGCCTCGCTCCGTATGCCGCTGGATCGTCCCCTTTGAACACCAGATGCCCGACCCATCGTCTGACGCCTTGTCGGCCAGGAACATGATGATCTGTTTGCGCGTTGCGCTGCCAAACTTGCGTTCCGCGCATGTGTTCGCCACCCGCCAACTCATTGGAAGTCCCCAAAGTGCGTAAAGATGTGCGAATTTTGTACAGGATTTGTACGAGATTTCGGCCATTCCCGCCGAATTTGGCGTGAAAGCTCACGGGACTTTCTGCAAGCTCCTGCACAAAGTCCTGTAAATATGCCATATTTTTCAGGTAGCTTTGGTGACCCCGGTTGGATTCGAACCAACAACCTGCCCCTTAGGAGGGGGCTGCTCTATCCAGTTGAGCCACGGGGCCGCTTGGGCAGGGTGTAGCTTGGTGCGTTCATGCGTTCAACTCTCGATAATCCCGGCTGGTGGCAGGCTTGCCCCTTTTCATTTTAGCCCCGTCACGGCACAACGATGGCTCTTGTGGGGAGGATTGCAGCCATGGTGACACTGGCAAAACGCACGTCGCGGCTTGGCACGGAGAGCGCGTTTGAGGTGCTGGCGCGGGCGGGCAAGCTGGCCGCTCAGGGCAGGAGCATCATCAACCTCGGGATCGGCCAGCCAGACTTTCAGACACCGGCGCATATCGTTGAGGCCGGCATAAAGGCGCTGCGCGATGGCCACCACGGCTACACCCCCGCCAATGGCTTGCCCACGCTGCGCGAGGCCGTTGCCGCCGATCTGTATCGCCGCCATGGCGCCGAGGTGAACCCCGACAATGTGGTGGTGCAACCGGGCGGCAAGCCCACCATGTTTTTCGCCTGCATGTTGCTTGGGGAGGAGGGGGCGGAGATCATGTATCCCAACCCCGGCTTCCCGATCTATGAGAGCGTTATCAAGTATTCCGGTGCCACCCCGGTGCCGATTGCCCTGTCTGAGGAAAAGGGCTTTGCCTTTTCTGCCGATGAGGTGCTGGCCCAGATTACGCCGCGCACCCGGCTCATCATCATCAACTCCCCCGCCAACCCCACCGGCGGGGTGACGCCCAAGGACGAGATCGACAAACTGGTGGCGGGCCTCGCCGCGCACCCCGATGTGGTTTTGATGTCAGATGAGATCTATTCCTGCATGCTCTACGGCGGTCGCCAACACGTCTCGCTGCTGAACTATCCCGAAATCCGTGACCGCCTCATCATGCTTGATGGCTGGTCAAAAACCTACGCGATGACGGGCTGGCGCCTCGGCTATGCCGTTTGGCCCGATGCCCTGGTCGAACATGCCACGCGGCTTTGCATCAATGACCATTCCTGCGTGAACGCCGCCACCCAATTTGCCGGGATCGCCGCGCTGGAGGGGCCGCAGGATGCGGTGCATGATATGGTCAAGGCGTTTGATCGCCGCCGGGAGGTTATCGTTTCGGGGTTAAATGCCCTGCCGGGTGTGCGCTGTAGTGATGCCGCCGGGGCGTTTTATGCCTTTCCCAATATCGAGGGCACCGGGCTTTCGGCGCGCGAGGCGCAGGATCGCTTTCTTGAGGAGGCCGGCGTGGCCACCGTCGCGGGCACCAGCTTTGGCGCAAATGGCGAGGGCTACCTGCGGTTCTCCTATGCCAACAGCGAAGACAATATCCGCGAGGCGCTCGCCCGCATCGCCAAGATGCTCTGAGAGGACCCCATGGGATACGCCGCCGCCATTGATGCCATTGCCGATATGCTGGGTGACCGGCTGAAACGCAGCGATGCCGAGCGAAATGCTCACGGGCAGAATGAGGCGCATTTCCCGCTCACCCTGCCCGAAGCTGTCGCTTATCCGCAAAACACCGGCGAAGTCTCGCAGATCATGCAGATCGCCCATGCGGCTGAAATGCCGGTCACGGCTTATGGTACGGGCACGTCGCTTGAAGGGCACCACCTGCCGGTGAAGGGCGGGCTCACGCTGGATATGTCGTTGATGAACCATATCCTTGCGGTGAATGGCGCCGATATGGATGCCACCGTGCAGCCCGGCGTCACCCGATCCCAGCTCAACGCCGAGCTACGCAGCACTGGCCTGTTCTTCCCGATTGATCCGGGGGCAGATGCCTCGCTCGGCGGCATGGCGGCAACCCGCGCTTCGGGCACCATGGCCGTGCGCTACGGCACCATGCGCGAGAATGTTCTGGCCTTGGAGGCGGTGCTTGCCGATGGCCGGGTGATCCGCACCGGCTCGCGCGCCCGCAAATCCTCCTCGGGGTATGATCTTACCCACCTGCTCATCGGCTCCGAGGGCACGCTTGGCATCATCACCGAGCTCACCCTGCGCCTGCACGGCCAGCCAGAGGCGATCTCGGCTGCAACCTGCCGGTTTCCCACCGTGGATGACGCGGTGAACACGGTTATCGCCACCATCCAAACCGGCATTCCCATGGCCCGGATCGAATTGGTGAATGGCGCAATGGTGCGTGGGTTCAACCTGTCCGGCGGGCCGGGCTTGCCTGAAGAGCCGCATCTTTTCCTTGAGTTCTCCGGCTCCGAAAGCGCCGTGGCCGAGCAGGCCGAGCTGTTTGGTGAGGTCTCCGCCGAGTTTGGCGCGCAGGATTTCACCTGGACGGTAAAGCCCGAAGAGCGCAACGCGCTATGGGCCATGCGCCACAACGGGCACCATGCCTCAAAGGCGCTTTTTCCGGGCATGAAAACCATGACAACGGATGTGTGCGTCCCGATTTCCCGGCTTGCAGAGGCAGTATCTGCCGCCGAGTTGAAAGCGGGTGAGCTTGGCCTTGAGCCGGTGATCGTTGGCCATGTGGGGGACGGAAATTACCATTGCACCATCGGGTTTGATCGTGATGACCCGGCGCAAATGGACCGCGCCCATGCCTTCTCACAGCACCTCGCCGAAACCGCTTTGGCGCTTGGCGGAACGGTGAGCGGCGAGCATGGGATCGGTCAGGGCAAGATGAAGTATATGGAAGCCGAACACGGCGACGCGCTTAAGCCGATGCGGGCAATCAAGGCCGCGCTTGACCCAAAGGGCATCCTCAATCCGGGCAAGGTTTTGCCGCAGTAGGGGGCCTTGCGCCTCGCCGCAGGCAGCATCGCCCGCCGGGTTAAAGCAAACGTCCCGGCTTCAAAATGCTGCCCACGGGACGTTGCTTAACGCGGTGGCAGGCGCACAGAGCCATCCAGCCGGATTGTGGTTCCGTTCAGATAGGCATTTTCAATGATGTGCTGCGTCAGCCGCGCATATTCCTCGGGCGCGCCCAGCCGGTGCGGATAGGGGATGTTTGAAACGATCTGCGCCGTGGTTTCTTCGGGCAGGCTTTCCATCATCGGGGTATTGAAAAGGCCCGGCGCAATGGCATTCACCCGGATGCCGGTTTTGGCAAACTCCCGCGCAGCGGGCAGGCACATTGAGGCAATAGCCCCCTTCGAAGCGGCATAGGCAGCCTGGCCAAGCTGGCCGTCTTCATAGGCTGCGGACGCGGTGTTCACGATCACGCCACGCTCCCCGTCAGCGCCCACCGAATCTGCTTCCTGCATCAGCCGGGCGGCGTGTGACATCACGAAATATGTGCCAAACAGGTTCACCCGCAGGACCTTTTCAAAGAGGTCGGTCGAAAGCTTGCCCTCGCGGCCCACGATCCGGGCGGCAAACCCAAGGCCAGCACAGTTGATCGCCATGCGCGGCGCCTTGCCAGCCTCGCTGGCCGCCTTTTCAACGGCGGCCAGCACCGCGGCTTCATCGGATACATCAGCCGGGGTTGCGATGCCGCCAATCTCGCTGGCCACGGCGGCGGCCTTTTCGCTGTCAAAATCCAGCACTGCAACCGTTGCGCCCAGCCCGGCAAGGTGCCTTGCGGTGGCCGCACCCAGCCCGCTGCCGCCACCGGTTACAATGGCGAGGTTTCCTTTGATCTGCATGTCTTTCCTCCTGCAGTTGCTATTCGTCGTCAAACGAAAGGTCGTTCATACCTATTTTTGCTCAGCCGCCGGCCCGCCGTGGCCTGGCTGGCGGCATGACCCCTAAATCGGGATCAGGATCAGCGTGATGATCGGGAAGAGCACCAGCAGCCCAACCCGCACGATATCAGAGCCCACAAACCACATAACGGCCTTGTAGGTTTGCACCATGGGCGTGGACCGGTCCATCTCGTTGATGATGAACAGATTCATCCCCACCGGCGGGGTGATAAGGCCCACTTCCACCACGATCAGTACAAGGATGCCAAACCATATGGCAACCTGCTCCAGATTGGCCCGCGCCAGGGCGGCTTCGTTGGCCCCCCGGATGCCAAGTTCGCGCATCGCGTCGTTGTCCACCACGGCGCCGCTTGCCAGCATTTCCTCAACCGTGCGCACCGCCTCGGGGGTGGCTTCATTGAGGATGGCGGCTATCTGATACTGCGAAAGGGCCACCCCGTCTTGCACCGTTCCAAGGCCAAGCACGGCCATATGCTCATTTGCGCTCGCGAGGGTGCGCTCAAACCTGCGGTCACTGAAGCTCTCTATCGCCCCGGCCCTCAACCCCTCCCATATGGTCTGGCTCTCGGCCAGCATCGCATCAAACCGGGCTGACTGGAGATCAATCAGCGAGACGAGGCCAAAATCGAGGTTGGCAACGATGGGAAAAAAGATCGGGATGGTGAGCAGGATCATCGAGAGGCTGTCCATCAGGCAACCGAATAGGAGGTAGAAGGCGAGGATCAGGACCAGCACCATCCACGGGTTCCAGCCAAGGCCAACGATCGAGGCTGAAAGCTCCTGCGGCAATTGGCTGAGCGCGAGGAACGCATTGTAAAACCCCGCGCCAAGCACGATGAAAAAGATCATCGCCGTGCTCTGCGCCGTCGAGATGATCGCCTCTTTGAAGAGCCTCCAGTTCAGGTTGCCCGAGATCAGCGCGATGATCCCAGTGCCCGCCGCACCCACCGCCGCGCCTTCTGTCGGGGTGAACCAGCCAAGGTAGATCCCCCCCACCACGAGGCCAAAGACCAAAAGCACCGGCCACACGTCAAACAGCGCCTTGAAACGCTCATCCATCGGGATCGGCTCACGCGTGCCGGCGGCATCGGGGTAAAGGCGCACGTAAATGGTGATGGTGATCATGTAGCCAACCGCCGCCAGAAGGCCCGGGAGGAAGGCCGCAAGAAACAGCTTGGCAATGTTCTGCTCGGTGAGGATGGCATAGATCACAAGGATCACCGAGGGCGGGATCAGGATGCCCAGCGTGCCGCCCGCCGCCAGCGTCGCGGTGCTAAACCCGCCGGAGTAGCCATAACGGCGCAATTCCGGCAAGGCGACCCGGCCCATGGTGGCCGCTGTTGCCAGCGAAGACCCGCAGATCGCACCAAAGCCCGCACAGGCCCCCACCGTGGCCATGGCCACACCGCCCTTGCGATGGCCCAGCCAGCTTTCGGCGGCCTTGAACAGCGCCGAAGACATGCCCGAGAGCGTGGCAAACTGGCCCATCAGCAAAAACATCGGGATGATGGTCAGCGAGTAACTGGAAAAGGTCGAATAAACCTCCCCCTTCAGCTTGTTGAGAAACATGCTGCTGTCACCCGTGGCAAAATATAGCCCGCCAAGACCGCAAACCAGCATCGCCAGCCCAATGGGCGCACGCAGAAAGATCATGACAAGCAGGATCGGGAATGAAAGATATCCCAGCTCGAGAAGGCTCAACGCTCCGCTCCCTCAGCGCCGGGCAGCCATTGGCGGCCTGTGGCCAGCTCGGCCCAACGGGCGATGGCAACGTAAACCGCAACAACCGAGGCGGCGATGGCGGCAACAAAGCTTGCCAGATAGGCCCACCAGATGGGGAATTGCAGCATCAGCGAGGTCTCGCCATTGCTGAGCTTGCCCTCAAAGCCTGCGAAAAGCCGCGCGGTGATCAGCAAGATGATGATGCAAAAGACCAGCTCCCAACACGCCATGATGATCATGTTGGCCTTGCGTGACAGGAACGAGGTGAACACATCCACCGTGGCATGGCTGCTGTAAAGCTGCGCCACTGGCAAGAAGGCAAAGATCGCAAAGGCCACCCCCGCTTCAACAACCTCGAAGTCCCCGTTGATGGGGCCAATGCCGATAGAGCGGGCGAAATTGCCAATCGGTTGCAGCACCGCAGCCCAGCCGCTGGCATTTCCCAGCGCGTTCAGCTCCCGGCCCATCACGCTGATGCAGGTCAGGATCACAAGCGCCGTCAGCACGGCCCCGCCGATCAGCGCCATGGTTCTGGCCAGATAGATCATCGCTTTCAGCACGCCGTCCCTCCCCCAACCGCTCCATCATCGCCGGGGCGGTGCGTTCCGTTAGGCCAAAGCGCGTGCTTTGACCAGCCGGGGCACTGTCGTTTGAATTGCGGTTGCTGTGCTTTCGGTTGTGCCGGGGCCACGGCGGGCGTGGCCCCAAACTGGTTTCCGGTTGGCTTTAACCGCCGTGCTCAACGAGCAGCTTTTTGGCTTTTTCCATGAGTCCCGTGCCGTCGAGGCCGTTCTCGTCCATCTCTTTGATCCAAGCCTCTGTGGTGGATTTTGAAGCCGCTTCCCACTCGGCAGCCTGCTCGGGCGTCAGCTCGATGATGTTGTTGCCCATCTCCAGCGCAGTGGCCCGTGGGCCTGCGTCATCTTCCTGCATCTGCTTGCCCGCAAAGGCCGAAAACTCATACCCAGAGTTATCGTCGATCACCTTCTTCAGATCGTCGGGCAGCGCCTCGTATTTGGCTTTGTTCATCGCAAAGATGAAGGTGTTGGTGTAAAGCGCCTTGTCGGGAAACTCGGTATGGTTTTCCACCAGCTCCGACACCTTGAGCCCGCCAACCACTTCCCATGGGATGATCGCGGCCTCCACCACGCCCTTTGAAAGCGATTCCGGGATCGCAGGCACCGGCATCCCAACCGGCGTTGCACCAAGGTTTGCCAAAAGCATGGTGGTCACCCGCGTTGGCGCACGCAGTTTCATGCCCTCCAGATCAGCCACTTCCTCTACCGGGTCCGTGCTGTGGATCACGCCGGGGCCATGCACCCACAGGCCAAGCGGATGGAACGCGGCGAACTCCTCGTCAAACATCTCCTCTTCCGCCAGCGTCCAAAACGCGCGAGACATGGTTTCGGCGTCGGTCATGATGAAGGGCAGCTCAAAAACCTCGGTCCGCGCATACCGGCCCGGGGTGTAGCCGGTAACCGTCCAGATAATGTCGGCGGTGCCGTCGATCACCTGATCAATCAACTCGGGCGGCTTGCCGCCAAGCTGCATCGATGGGAAGTGCTCAATCTTGATGCGGCCATTGCTCTCGGCTTCGATCTTTTCGGCCCAAGGCAAAAGCACGTTCTTGGGCACATTGGCCTGTGCGGGCAAGAACTGGTGCATCCGCAGGGTCACCTCCTGTGCCATCGCGGTGGTTGCAAGGGTCAGGCCCAGTGCCGTGGCGCCCATTGCGCCGATGAGGGTGCGTTTGCTGATCATGGTGTCTCCCTGTCAGAATCGTCGGGGGCTTTTGCGCCTCCGTCTATAGGTGTGGTTCTTGATAAAATGGCAGCGGTCACTGGTTGATGCGCGAAAGGAGCCTCACTCAGGCTGCCCGATGGTCAACGCGATCGGGGCCAGCCCATCAATTCCGCCGGTGAGCTTGTCTCCCGCCACAACCGGGCCAACGCCAGCGGGTGTGCCCGTCAGGATCACGTCACCGGGCTGCAAGTGATAAAAGGTCGACAGGTCCATCACCACGTCAACGCAGCTATGGATCAAATCGCTCAAATGCGCGTCCTGCTTCACCTCGCCATTCAATTCCAAGTGGATGCGCTGCTTGCCCGGCGTGCCAAAATCGACCGCCTTGGTCAACGGTGCAAGCACCGCCGATCCCTCAACATCCTTGCCCAAATCCCATGGGCGCTCCTTCTCACGGGCTTCTTGCTGAAGATCGCGGCGCGTCATATCGAGGCCACAGCCGTAAGCGTATATCGCCCGCTCGGCTTCATCCCGGCTTCCCCGAAAGACCGGCTCCCCAATCGCCACCACCAGCTCCATTTCATAGTGAAAGTTCTCTGTCCCCGGCGGGTAGGGCAGGGTCTCGCCTGAGGGCAGCACCGCGAAGGTGGATTTGGTGAAGTAGAAAGGGGCCTCCGAGTCTACCTCCATGCCCATCTCGGCGGCATGGGCGGCATAGTTTCGGCCCACGCAAAAGATCCGATTCACCGGGTATTTCGCGGCCTCACCCTCCACCGGGATGGATTTCACTTCGGGCGGGGGGAAAAGGTAATCGGTCATCTTTCGCGTTCCTCGTCGTGATCCAGCATCTGGTGCAGCGGCTGGTTATGGATGCGAACGAGAACATCCTCCTCATCCGCGCGATGGGCGATCCTGGCGAAAACCGGAGCGCTTTGCGCTGTTGCAAGCCCAGCCAATTCGCCTGTCGTCTGGCAGTGTGTAGCCTGACAGTCTCACCACATGGAAGCCGCTTGAGCAAAATCACGCACCATGAGGCCCCAAGCCACCCTGCGTGATCGCTGCCCCGATGCAGTTCACAAAGGGTTCTGCACGCCGACCGGGGTGATCAACAGGCCGGGCCTTGGCCAAGCCGCACGCGGTTAAAGCCTTGATCCCGCGCGATAAACGGCCACGAGATCCAGCGCCGCGCCCAGCACGATAATGTCAGCAGGCGCACCCGCCTCCAGCCGCCCCGCTTTCAAGCCCATCAGCGCGGCAGGTCGTCCCGTGGCCATGGCCAGCGCGGTCTCCAGGCTCGTGCCACATTGGGCAACCGCATTGCGCACGGCTTCCAGCAGCACCAGATCAGCCCCCGCCAGCGTGCCATCAGCCAGCGTCAGCCGCCCGTCCCGCCGCAGGATCTCGCGGTCATTCAGGTTGAAGTAGTCCAGCGCCGTGCCCGCCACCGCCATCGCATCGCTCACAAGGTAAATCGCCTCGGGCCGCGCCCGCATCGCCGTCCGCATATTGGCCGGATGCACATGGATGCCATCGCAAATCAGCCCCGCCGCCAGCCGCTCACTGGAAAGGGCGGCACCCACAAGCCCCGGTGTGCGCCCCTGCATCTGGCTCATCGCGTTGAAAAGATGGGTCACAGATCGCGCCCCCGCCCGCTCTGCCGCTGCGGCCTCTTCATAGCTGCATTCCGCATGGCCAAGCGACACCACCGCGCCCGCCGCCACAAGCGCCGCAATCTGCTCAGGCGTGGCGCTGGCCGGGGCAAGCGTGATCAGAAGCGCAGGCAGCGCCTTTGCGGCCTCGCACAAGAGCGCCAGATCATCCGCCTCCATCGCCCGGATCAAAGCGGGCGCATGGGCTCCGGCGCGGCGCGGATCAAGGTGCGGCCCTTCCAGATGCAGCCCGGTTCCGGCCGCTGTCGCCCCGGCAATTGCCGCGCGGGTCGCCTCGGGCCTATCGGTGATGAGTGTGGGCAGCAGGGTTGTTGTGCCCTCGGCCGCATGGGCGGTGCAAATCCGGGCAATGGTTGCGGCGTCAGGCGCGTCGTTCAGCATCACCCCGCCGCCGCCGTTCACCTGTAGATCCACCAAGCCCGGCGCAATCGTCGCTGCGCCAAGGTCTACCCACTCGGCGTTGCCGGGCACCTCTTCTGGCGCAACCACACCCAGGCAAACCCCGCCTTCAACCAGCAGCACCCGGCCCTTGCAAAGCACCTTGCCGTCATGCAGCGCCGCCGCGCGGTAGGCCACCAGGCTCATGCCGCCTCCTTCGCCAGTGCAAGTGCGCCATCCAGCGCCGAGGCTTCAGCAGGGACCAGCGCCGCCTGCATTTCATCAGGCAAATGCGGCCCATAGCTTGGCCCCAATCCCCCTGCGAGGCACAAAACATCACCCTCGCGCCAGCCCAGCCCCAGCAGGCCCCGCGCAATGTAATCGGCCCCCTGCACCACGATATACCGCGCCGCAGCATCACCCTTGCCATCGGCGTCAAATATCCTTGGGGCGAGCTTGGCAAAATCCGCCGGTTGGGCGGTGCCCGCAAAGGCGATAATTCCGGCAGGCCCGCCAAACTCGTGGCGCAAGGCTTTGGTCAGGGGGGAACCGGGCGTCAGCCCATCTTCCGCCGCCAGCACCGCACGCAGCGCCTCTCGCCCGGCCCATGCGCCGCTTGCCTCATCGCCAAGCACCAGCCCATGCCCGCCGGTGGCCACAAAGCTCTGATCCGCGCCTTGCCGTGCCAGATAAGAGCCGGTGCCAATCCCGGCGACAAACCCCGCCTTCGGCCCTAAAGCACCGCGCACCGCGGCTCGCCGGTCCTCTTCCACCACCAGCCGTTCCAGCGGCAGGCTGCGGGCCAGCGCACTGGCCATATCCTCTGAAATTATCCCGGCGAGGCCAAAATAGGCAGGCACCTGCGCCAGATCGCCAATGATCAGCCCGGCCTGCTCTGTTACCCGGCTCAACAGATGTGCAAGCACCTCCTCAGCGCCGCACCGGTCGGTTGAAACATTGGCCGGTCCGCCCACCACCTCAAAGCGGGCACCATCCCAGATCAGCGCCATCCGGCAGCCGCTGCCGCCCCCGTCACAGCCCAGCGCCCGTGTGCTTGTGTTCTGCTCATCCTGCATGGATCATGTATGGCAGAGACGCCCGCAAATAAAAGAGGCGAGGCGCGGGTTACGCTCCCTCAACCCTTCCCTGCGCGCGCCTGGTCAAAGCTGGTTCGCAACACCGAAGGCACTGCCCACGATCGAAAAGACCGTGCGCGCCGAGGTCACGGGCGATTCCGTCACCAGCACCGTATCCTGCGGGTGGATCGCAAACTTCTCGGCCGAGAAAAGCCCATCCGCCGTTGTCAGGTCAATGGTGAACACCGTGCGCGCGTTTTCCGGCCCGGCAATTCCGTCAGGGCGCACAGCGCCTGAGCCATAGTTGCGCAGCACCAGCACACCCTTCGGGTTGGCCCGCTGGTCAGACAGCCCGCCAAACATCGACACCGCATCAAGCGCCGAAATATGTTCCTTGTCGAAGTAGAAAATCTGCTCGGCGCCACTGGCCCCCAGCGAGCGGAAGTAGCGGTCATCGCTCACCAGTGCCACCTTGTCGCCACCCGTCAACGAAGTGTCGAGGCTGGGGTTGTCATAAAGCCGCTGGAGCGAGGTCGCATAGGTGTGGCCCCCCCGGATGAGCCGCACACGCGGGTTGCGCAGCGTGGCCTGCGGCCCGCCGCCCTGCGCGATCAGGTTCAACACGGTAAACTTGCCTTCGGGCAGCGGCACCGTGCCCGGCGCGTTAACGCCGCCCACCAGCGATACCACGCTCTGGGTGCTCGTCATGATCGCAATCTGAACCTGCGCCGAAGGCACAATCTCAATCATCGCGCGCTCCAACTGGCGGCGGGCCGCATCGGGTGTTTTGCCCGAAATGCGCTGCTCCCCGAGGTAAGGCACAAAGATCTGGCCATTCCCGTTGACCCGCATGTTGCGCATCTCCACCAGCTTCTGACCTTCAGAGGTGAGCAGCGAATTGTCTTCGCTGTCCCACACCACAAGATCCACCCGGTCATAGGGCTTGATCAACTGTGACCCAGCACCACCGCCGCCCTTGAGCCAGCCGTCAGAGCGGATCGAAGTGCCGGTATAGGGCCAGTTGGCAAAGCGCGGCAGCAAAGCGCGCGTTACGGGATAAACCGCGATGGATGGGTTCTCGGCGTCCTGCTCGCGCAGAACTTCCGATTGAATCGCCGCGCCACGAGGCAGGGTGCAACCCGCCACAAGCAGGCAGACCAACATAGGCCGAATGAGCTTGATCACCATATCCCCCGAACTGGTGCGTCCCGCCTTGGTGGCAGGTTTGATCCACAAAATACGGTGTGCAGTGGGCAAAGGTCAACCTAGATGAAGTGGGCAAAACAAGGGGTTTACGCTGTGCCGCACTTATCCACAGCCCCGCACGCGCTGCCTCCCCTCTCCAACAGGCCCAAAACGCCGCCTGCGCCGCGATCCTTCGTATTTGATATGTGTCTTCGCGGTTAAGCCCGGTTTCGCCACAAACCCGTCCCGCATCTCGCCCCGCGTCGGCGGCATTCCTGCCCTCAAGATACAAAGCTGGAGTGGGCAATGTCTGGTATCAAATTCATCGGGTCTATCGCTGGCGCAGTTCCGGGCATGGAGCTGAACTTCGGTTCCCTCAACAACGGCGAAAACGGGGTCACACTGGTTGACGCCGGGTCGTTCAACTGGGAGGGCCTCAACGCCGCAGGCAACGGCCTCGCCACCGAAGCAGATGGCGGCAACCTCAGCAATAAAACCAGCTTTGATTTCTTCGGCACCACCGTGAAGCTGCCCGACGCGGCGCTTGATGCGGCGCTGGCGGCTGCCGAAGCGGGCGAAACCGGCTCGGCGAAGGTTTACTTCAACAACGCGGCCAGCTTTGGAACCACGGGCAACCTGCTCTGCACCACGATTGATGGCACCACCTTCGCTTTCATCTCGGCACAAAACGGCGCGGGCGTCGCGGTGTATCAGGTATCCACCGCCGAGCCGCGCCTCACCCCGGTGGGCGAAGTCACCGACAACGATATCGCCTACGCTGAGGGCATCGCCGCGATGACCGTCGCCGAAGTTAACGGCGAAACCTTCCTCTATGTGGGCTCCGCCACCGAGAACGGCATCACCGGTTATTCCGTAACCTCCACAGGCGGGCTGATCGAGGTTGAGCACTTCGGCACCCAGCAAAGCCTGCCGGTGCAAACCATCACCGCGATGGATAGCGCCACCGTTTCAGGCACCGAATATGTCGTCGCCGGGGCCATGGGCAGCTCCTCGCTCACCGTTCTGGCGGTTGAAAGCGATGGCATGCTCACCGCCGAACAGCACCTGATTGACAGCATGGACACCCGCTTTGGCAACCTCACCGCGCTGGAGGTTATCGAGGTTTGCGAAGGCCGCAGCCTGGTGATTGCCGCTGGGGCCGATGGTGGCTTCTCGATCTTCGCGCTCACCCCGGCTGGCGAGCTTATCCACCTCGAAAGCTTTGAAGGCACCGCCGAGGTTCCGGTTGATCGCGTCACCTCCATCGCCGCAACCGAGGTGGGCGACACGCTCGAAATCTTCCTCACCTCTGAGGGCGACGCAGGGGTGCTGCAATTCACCTATGATATCTCCGATTATGCCGTGGCGTTCAGCATCACCTCCGGCAGCACCACGGGCAGCGACGCCGCCGATCTGCTGATGGCCACCACCGGCCACTCCACCCTGCGCGCCGAAGGCGGCAACGATGTGCTGGTGGATGGCGATGGGCGTGACCATCTTTATGGCGGCGCGGGTGCCGACATTTTCGTGCTGCACTCCGGCGATACCTATACCGACCGCATCCATGATTATGAGTTCGGCCTCGATACGATCGACCTGTCGAGCTGGAACATGCTCTATTCGGTCGCGCAATTCTCGATCAAAGAGATTGATGGCGGCGGGCTGAGCCTCACTTGGGGGCAGGATAGGGTCGAAATTTACCCCGCCGATGGCTCCACCCTCACCCTCGATGACGTCTGGAATATGGATTTCACCTTCATGTCCACCTACGAAGTCGAGCGCGGCCCGCTGCAAATTGCCGAGGCCGAGGATGACCCTGACACCGGAACAGACCCACAGGCCGGTGAAACACTCATGGGGCATGACGGCGCCAACACGCTTGTTGGAGGCACCGGCAACGACACCTTCGAAGGCTTCGGTGGCGATGATATCTTTGTGTCTGGCGGTGGTTCAGATACCTTCAACGGTGGCGACGGCCTTGATATCGTCAGCTACGCGGCCGACGACCAAAGGGTGAAGGTCAACTTTTCCAACCCCGCCCAAAACAGTGGCCTCGCCGGAAATGACAGCTTTGACTCGATCGAAGGCGTGATCGGCAGCAGCAAGAACGACACCTTCGTAGGGGACGCGGGCGACAACTACTTTGAGGGCAGCGGCGGGGCCGATTGGCTCGACGGCGGCGCAGGCAATGATGTGCTCTACGGTGGCGACATGTCAGACTCGCTCCTAGGCCGCGATGGCGATGACGTGCTCTACGGCGGCAGCGGAAATGACAATATGGCCGCATCCGACGGTGACGACATTCTCTACGGTGGTGATGGCAATGACGGCATGGGCGGCGGCTTTGGCAACGATGCGCTCTATGGCGGTGAGGGCGATGACTGGATGGGCGCTGGCCCCGGCCACGACATCATGGAAGGCAACGGCGGCGATGACAAAATGTCAGCCGGGTGGGGCAGCGATACCCTCTACGGCGGCGACGGCGACGACCACATGGCCGGCAGCTATGGCCACGATTACATCGACGGCGGCAACGGCAACGACATTATTGGCGGCGGTCTGGGAAAAGACGAAATCTACGGCGGAACCGGCAATGATTCAGTCGGTGCGGGCGATGATGATGATCGCATATATGGCAACGATGGCCACGATATCCTGAACGGCGGTAACGGCGACGACTACATCAATGGCGGAGCCGGGCGCGACACAATCAACGGCGGTGAGGGCGATGACGTGATGACGGGCGGCGGCTGGGCCGATACCTTCCAGTTTTATATCAAGGATGCAGGCGCAATTGATGTGATCACTGATTTTAACGTCAGCCAGGACGTGATCAGCCTGCGCTTCGTCGGCGGCATCAACGATTCGGTCAAGTTCAACAGCCTCGACCTCAGCCAGCAGGGGGACGATGTGTATCTTGATTGGCAGGACCAGACGATCATCCTTGAGAACGTGTCGCTCTCGGATCTCTCTGCCGATCAGTTCGATTTTGTGTAACAGGAAGCGAGCCGCGCCTTCAGGGTTTACCCGCCAGAGGCACCGCTTTTTGCCATCATGTTCTGATGGTGGCGCACGGCTTCTCTCACGTCGGTGTAATAGGTGGCATGCCCACCATCCAGAACCACCGCATGGTCACACAGCCGCTGAACCTGCCCCAGCGCATGGCTCACAAAAACCGCGCCCGCTTCTTTGAGCCTCGCACGCAAAAGCGCCTCTGACTTGGCCTTGAACGAAGCATCCCCCACCGCCGTGATCTCGTCGATCAGATAGGTGTCAAACTGGATGCCCATAGAAACGCCAAACGCCAATCTGGAGCGCATCCCGCTGGAATAGGTTCGCACCGGCATCCTGAAATGGCTGCCCAGCTCGGAAAAATCCTCGGTGAAGGCAACCAGATCATCCGTGTCCACCCCATAAACCCGGCCAATGAAACGGGTGTTTTGCAGCCCGGACAACTCGGGGTGGAAGGAGCCAGCATATCCCACCGGCCATGAGACGGTTCCATGCACCACAACCTCGCCCTCGTCCGGCTCCATTGCCCCAGAGATCATCCGCAACAGGCTCGATTTTCCGGCACCGTTGCGGCCCAGAACGCCCACAGCTGTGCGGGCCGGGAAGGTAAAGTTGAGGCCATCGGCCACCACGGTTTCCTTGCCGTCTACCCGGTAGGCTTTTGATAGGTTTCGCAGCTCGATCATCGCTTCGCTACCTCCGTCCGCTGCCCGCTCACCGCCGGTCGCGCAGCGAATAGTAGATCATCGCAAGGATGATCCAGCCGGTAAGAAGCGCCCCCAAAAGCGTAAGCAGGATGACCCATCGGCGCGGATATTCCGCCGTTTCCGCAAGTTCAGGCTCGACGAATGTTGCCAGATACAGCGATTGGCGCTGTGCTGCTGCGGTGGCGGCATCAAAGCCCGCCAGCGCGGCAACGTAAGCCTCCTCGGCAAATTTCCGGTCCACCGCCAGCGCTTCATACTGGCTGACAATCTGTGAATAGGCTTCCTGCTCCTGCGAGCTTTCGCTGTCTTCCGAAAAGCGCGCGCGCTCTGCACGGATACGGTTGCGGATCACATCCACACGGCGCTCCCCCTGCACGATACGCGGATCATCGGCGCGGCTGTTCTGGCGCAGCAGATCCAGCTCGATCAGCGCGTCCGCCAGTTCGGCTTGAAGCGTGTTGAGCAGGCCCATCCGGCCCTGAATATCGGCCTCGGGATCAACGATCTGGTTCTTGGTGCGAAACGCGGTGATCGCCGAGCGGGCCACTTTCAACCGCTCGATCGCCTTGTCGAGTTCTTCGCGCGCATAGCGCGTGGCATCCTCGCGGGCGGTTTCCGAAAGGGCGTTGATGGTGCGGGTGCTCTCACTGCGGATTGCCTCGGCAATCGCCAGCGCCTCTTCGGGCGTGAAAGCCCGCACCCTGATCTCGATAAGCCCACTGGACCTGTCAAAATAAACATCAACCATCGTGTTCCAATAGTCGGTCAGCGCCTCGATCCGGGTATCCTCGCCAAGCGCGAAAAAGGGATCGTTGTCGCGCGAATAGGCGGCCACCAGATCAACCTTGCCATTCACCGCACGCACCATGTTGGCGCTCTGAATGTATTCAAACAGGATATCGGTGTCATTGCTGCCGGTCCCGGCAAGCTGGGTAATCCCGCCCAAAATCTCAATGGCCGTGCTGGTTTCTTCCTTGCGCACCGAAAAACCAACACGCGTGGCGTATTGGTCATCCGCGATGGCGAACAGGTAGATCCCCGCCGCCGCCACGGGCAGCGCCACGATCAAAAGAAACGATAGCATAAGCCCAAAATGACGCCGCCTCGCGCGGGCACGCCCGGCTGGTTTGCGCGTGGGAAGCTGTGCAGCGCCGTCTCCGCCCGCTGCGGCAACACCCGCACCGGCAGCGTTGGGGGCCGGTCCAACCCGACGCTTGGGCATAGCCATGGGCCCGGGCTTCGCACTCATCGCTGGGTCGTTGGGGGCCTTGTCTTCCAAGCGCGTGCCCTTCATTCTGCCGCCACTGTCCGAAAGAGGCTTATCAAACCTTGCATAAGGGTGCCAGTTCCCACGATGGCCAACACTGAAGAAATGGCATCCTTGCCGAACCGGCCCGCCAGACCTGCACGTTTTCGCACATGGCGCACCGTACTGGCGCTGTTTATCCGTGAAATGTCGACCACCTATGGGCGCAGCGCGGCAGGGTATTTATGGGCCGTGCTTGAGCCGGTGGCCGGGATTGCGCTGCTTTCGGTGATCTTCTCCCTTGCCCTGCGCGCGCCGTCGCTCGGCACCAATTTTCCGCTGTTTTACGCGTCGGGGATGCTTCCCTTTGTCGCCTACATGGACGTGAGCAACAAGGTTTCCACCTCGCTGCGCTTTTCCAAGCAACTGCTGTTCTACCCCGGCGTCACTTATCTTGACGCCTTGCTTGCGCGCTTCTTGCTCAATGCGCTCACCCAGGCGCTGGTGTTTTTCATCCTGCTGTCGGCGATCATCTGGGCCTATGACCTCAAGCTCATCCTTGATGTGCCGTCCATCGCGCTGGGCTTTGCCATGGCCTTCTGGCTGGCTCTCGGGATCGGCACGCTCAATTGCTACCTGCTCTCAACCTACCCCTCATGGGAGCGGACATGGGCCATCCTCAACAGGCCGATGTTCATCGTCTCCTGCATCTTCTTCATCTTTGATGACGTGCCCCAGCCCTATCAGGATTGGCTGTGGTGGAATCCGTTGATCCATATCGTGGGGCAGGTGCGTGGCGGGATTTATGCAACCTATGACAACGGCTATGTTTCGGCAGGCTATGTGTTTGCGATCGGGGCCGTAACGCTGGCCCTGGGCCTGGTGTTCCTGCGCCGCTACCACCGCGACATCATCAACTTCTAAGGCCCGCCACCGCTGCTTCAGATGAAGTCAAAGGCATCCGCGTCAAACGGTCCAACCTGCTGCGCCGTCTCCCGTTCCATCTCTAGCGGACCCGCATAAAGGGCCTCGGCGCTGGACGCGCCCTCCGGCATCTTTGCGGCGTTCAAGTCATCGCGCACCACGTCGACATCCATCACAATCACATTATTACCCAGCACACGATCCGCGCCAGAACCCGGTGATGACATTCTCGATCACGCTGGTCGCGGACACTACCACATTGGCGGTCTGCCCGCCAAAATCGCTGATGCCGCCCCCCACGCTGCGCGGGGGGCCATAAAGCTCCCACATGGCGGCGATATCCGCGATCATTGGGGTTATCGCCACACCGCTGCCACCCATCCCCGCCTTGTTTGGCGAGAAGTAGGACACCACCGTCATCAGCGTGGTGTCATTGTCAAAGTGGTTGTCGGCGCCCCACAAGGCATAGCCGTTGTAATTGCCCCAAGCCCGCCGGGGCAGCCTCACCGCGCAGCTTTCATGGGTTGGCCTGTTCTGGCGGGGCCTGGCCCTGAGGTTGCGGTGCTGTTTCAGGCGATAGTTTTGGGGTGCGACCAAGGGGAGGCTGGACGGCGCTTGTGGAAATGCGTTATCTGCGACGGCAACAGGATTTTCGGGAGGCCCAAATGGCTGATCATAAGCATGGCGAGATGGATTGCTCCGAGCAGCAGAAAACTTTTGACGGCTTCATCAGCTTTGTCACCAAATCCACGATTGGGATTATCGTTTTTCTGATCTTTCTGGCGCTGGTCAACGGCTGATCTTCCGCGAGCGGTTTGATCGGCAGGGACGGTTTTATGCGGTGCGGGGCTACCATTGATTCGCGCCCGGTACGGCTGATGCCGGGGGTCTTCCCGCCGATGATGGTCAGCCGGGAAAAGACTTGGCGTTAGGGGAACCGCTTTGGCCGCCATGCTGCCCATTGCATCAGGCGCGGCAAAACGAGCGCGGTTGACAGATGGCACCTTGATCGCTGGCAAAAAGCGGGCGTGCGGATTATCCTGCACGCTAGGGGTTGAACAACCGGATCGCGGCTTCTGCCCGGCCAACCTTTTTGAGCAATATCAAATCGCCGGATCGGAATTGTGCAAGACTTCTTCGTGAAAGGAGTCGCAGATGTTCACGAGTGCGGTGAAACTTTTCTCTATCGGTGGCTTTGACATAAAGATCGACCCAAGCTGGCTGATTATCGCTGCGATCATCACATGGAGCCTTGGCCAGCACTATTTTCCCTACACGTTTCCGGGTGAAAGCGCGGGCAGTTACCTGATTATGGCGGTCGTCGCCATGCTCTTGTTCTTCGCCTCGCTCCTGCTGCACGAACTGGCACATTCCGTCGTGGCCAGACGCTTTGGCCTGCGGATCGGGGGCATCACCCTGTTCCTGTTCGGCGGCGTTGCCGAGTTGGAGAGCGAGCCACGATCGGCGATGGAGGAGTTTTGGGTCGCGGTTGCGGGGCCGGTGATGAGCCTTGGACTCTCGGTTGGGTTCTGGTTTTTAGGCGTAATTGCCCGGCTTTCCCAAAACCTTGAAGCGGCGGCAGTGGTGCTTTCGTACCTTGCGACGATCAACCTGATCCTCGCGGTCTTCAATCTGGTGCCTGCTTTCCCGCTTGATGGCGGGCGCATCCTGCGGGCGTGGCTGTGGCACCGCCGTGGTGACATCCTGCGGGCGACCGAGACAGCGACGAAGGCCGGTATCATCTTTGCCTATGCCCTGATGGGTCTTGGGCTTTTGGCCCTGTTTCAGGGCGCGGTGGTTAGCGCGATCTGGCAGATGATGATCGGCGGGTTCCTTTTGATGGCCGCGCGATCCGCCTATCAACAGCAGGTCACGCGCGCGGTGTTCACGGGCCGGGTTGTGGGCGATCTGATGCAGCGCAGGCCGATCACGGTGGGGCCGGAGCGCAGGCTTTCGGATGTTGTCAATCAGGTTGTGCTGCGCCATGGCGTCAGCTTCGTTCCGGTCATTGAAAACGACGTTCTTCTTGGTCATATCGACCAAGCGATGATTTCCGGCATTGATCGGGAGCATTGGTCAAGCACGCGCGTGGGAGATGTGTTTGCAGGGTTGGATGAGGCCGCGACCACCACGCCCGAAACGCCGATACAGGACCTGATGGCGACCATCACGAAAACCGGTCAACGCAAGTTTCTGGTTGTCAAAGATCATCGCCTTGTTGGCGTTATTTCCCTGTCGGACATCATCCGGCATTTGCAGCTTTCGGACCTCGCAGTCGCCCAATCGCACCAATCATCCTTGTCTTGACCGGCGTTTTTCGCAACCCTGCTCGGAAATGCGGGGTACGATGGAAAACGCGGTCACAGATAGAGCATTTCTTCATGCCGTTCTCGATGCGGCCGGGGATGCGATCATCCTGGCGGACCGGGATGGGATGATCATGCGTGCCAACCCGGCGGCCAGCATGATGTTTGGCTATGCGGCGGAAGACATGATCGGGGAAAGCCTGAACATGCTGATGCCCGAGGCGCTGGCAACCCGCCATGACGGCTTCATGCAGCACCACATTGAAACCGGCGAAAAACGGATCATCGGCATTGGCCGCGAAGTTGAAGGGCAGCGCAGGGACGGCACCGTTTTTCCGCTGCATCTGTCGATCGGGCGCGCCGAGGTGGACGGCAGTTTGATGTTCGTTGGCATCCTGCATGACCTGACGAAACGCACCCAGACCGAAGCCGCCCTCGCCCGGTCACAGCGCCTTGACGCTATTGGCCAGATGACGGGCGGCATCGCGCATGATTTCAACAACTTGCTGACAGTTATCATCGGCAATCTGGAATTGCTTGAAACCCGCACCCGTGAGGATGCGCAAACAACCCTGATCCGCGATGCTCTGGAGGCGGCGGAACTTGGCGCGGATCTGACATCGCGCCTGATGATCTTTGCGCGGCGCAACACCCTGAAATCCGTGAAGTCTGACCTGCGCAAACTGTGCGATGCCACACTGGTGATATTGGAACGCACCCTTGGCGAGCAGATCACCATCAAAACGGATTACGCCCCCGTCACCAGCCTTGTACTTGTTGATCCGGGGCAGCTTCAATCAGCGCTGATGAACCTTGCCCTGAACGCGCGGCATGCGATGAACGGCAAGGGCAGGTTGCTGATTTCGATTGCCGATGTCACGATTGATGACAGTTACATGGCGCAGGAAATTGACGTTGAGCCCGGCCATTACGTGCGGCTTTCGGTCAGCGATGATGGCGCGGGCATGACGCCCCAAGCACAGAAACACGCATTTGAGCCCTTCTTTACCACAAAGTCCGAGAGTGGGGGCAGCGGGCTGGGGCTTTCAATGGTTTATGGCTTCGTGCGTCAGACCGGCGGGCACGTCACGCTTTATAGTGAAGAGGGGCTGGGCACGAGCTTTGGTCTTTATTTCCCCGCTCTATCGGAAAGCGCCGTGGCAAACGAGCGCTCGCTGGCGGCGGGCAAGGTTGCGCAAACCCCGTTTGGGCATGGGCGGACGGTGCTGGTGGTGGAAGACAACCCAATCGTGCGCAAACTGTCGGTCGCGCGCATCCGGGATTTGGGTTTTGAGGTTGAAGAAGCGGTCAGCGGCGATGAGGCCTATAGCATGCTCACGTCAGGCCTTGACGTCGACATTGTGTTTTCTGATCTCATCATGCCCGGCAATCTCAGCGGCTATGACCTTGCCGCCAAGCTGGCGACGGATTTTCCGCAGCTGAAGGTTCTTTTGACATCGGGCTACGCCAGCGACATCGTTGCAGCGCGTCTTCCGCATGGGCGCACCCATGAGGTTTTGCACAAGCCTTATCGCCAATCTGATCTTGTGTTGCGGCTTCAGGCGCTTTTGGACGATGATTCTGACGGCTGAACCAGCTCGACCTCGCAGGCCAGAGTATATCCGACACCACGCACGGTTTTGATCAAGCCGGGTTCTGACGGGTTGCGCTCGATCTTCTTGCGCAGGCGCGCGACCTGGTTGTCGATGGTCCGGTCAAGCGGGCTCCAGTCCTGGCCGCCTGTCAGATCCATCAACTGATCCCGCGACAAAACGCGCTTGGGGCGTTCCAGAAAGACGGTAAGCAGCTTGAAATCCCCGCTTGTCAGCGAGCTGTCCTTGCCGTCACGGTCGGTAATTTCCAGCCGGTCGGGAACAGCGGTTAACCCATCAAACAGGTATCGCTGGCTTTCTTCGGAGGTGTCATGAAGTTCGGGCGGCGGCCCTGCCCTGCGCAGCAGGCTGCGGACCCGCGCGATCACCTCGCGGACATGGAAGGGTTTCGTGATGTAATCGTCCGCCCCAATTTCCAATCCGGCGACACGGTCGATCACGTCATTCTGGCCCGTCACCATGATGATCGGCACGGAAGAGATGCGCCGAATCTGCCGCGCCAGATCAAGACCGTTCTCGCTGCCAAGCCGGATATCGAGCGTGATCAGCGCAATCGGGTGGGATGCCATCAGGTCGATCACATCATCACCGGACTTGGATTCGATAACGTTGAACCCCTCGCTTTCCAGCACATTGCGCAGGAGGGCTCTGATTTTGGCCTCGTCTTCAACGACGAGAATGGATGCCTTTTGCATCGCGCCCCCCGGTTTTGCCTGGATTCACTTGCCTGAAACACAGTGCCACACCACGCTCCAAACATATTCATACAATAAGATACACTTTCAGACAACTTCAGCGAGAATAGGGTTACGTGGCTTAGGCAACTTGGCGCTTGGATGGAAACCCGGGGGCCAACAGAATGTATGTCACGCTATCAACCGATGACCAGACAGGGGGTGCCGCCCCAAGCATCTCAAGGCCCTGCGTTTGCGCGCGTGAGACGCAGATCAGGGCGGGGAACTATCTGTTTTACGAAGGCGACGAGGTGAGCTGGCTTTATCAGGTCACCGCGGGAGTTTTGCGCCAGACGCGCCTTCTGGAAAACGGCCGCCGTCAGGTTATCGCCTTTGGCTATCCCGGAGATGTTGTGGGGTTTCCGGCCAACGGCTGCCACCACACCGATTGCGACGCGCTTGTGGATACGCGCCTGCAACCCTATCGAAAAAGCCTGCTGGAACACCCGGAAAAGGATGTTGAATTGCATGGCGAGCTTTTGCAGGCGGCGCTGGGCGAAATCAGCGCGATGCAGGATCATTTCATGATGCTTGGCCGGAAATCGGCGAGCGAAAGGGTCGCGTCCTTTCTCACCGTTCTGGCGGGCCGGGTTGGGCGCTGCCATGACGGCGTGTGCAAGGTTGATCTGCCAATGCGCCGCGCCGATATTGCCGATTTTCTGGGCCTGACCACCGAAACCGTGAGCCGGACCCTGACCCAGATGCGCAAGAGCGGGATCATCAAAATCGAGAACATCCACTCCATCGTTGTTCTGAAACCTGCTGCTCTTACGTCTCTTTCCCAAGGCGGCAAAGGCTGACTCCCGATCTGCGCGGCACCCGCCCCGCCAACGAACAGACCCCAAGGGTGAAACGCCCGGTATTGATTTCCCTGTGCTGCCGGAGAGATGCGCACGCGTGCCAGATTGCGGCAATGCGCGTTGCGCGCAGCATTGACGAATATCAACGCGCGCCTTGCCGACCGGCTTACCATGATCGCGGATCAGGCATGAGCAAGGGGCGATTAATGGGCAGCGATGGCGTTGCCGCAATATGATCTTTCCTTTCCCAATCGGAGGCATTTGCGATGAAAGACCCTGAGCTGGACCTCTTGATCGAAGAGCTGGAAACGCGCGGTGACATGCCGCTTGCGGATTTCGGCGGCGTTGCGAATGCGCTTGGATACCTGCTGCCCGATCACCTTTTTGATCGCCTGACGGCTGAACAGATTTCAACCACCGATGGGGCGCTACTGATCGCCGATGATGCCTATCCCAATTGGGCCGTGCATATCCACGGGCGCGCCAATGATCGCGACGGACACTGGCGCTGCTCTTTGCGGGAAAGCGACAGCCGCGACAATGACCGGGTCATGGGCTCTGGCCGCTCACCCGTTCTGGGCCAGGCCATTCTGGCGGCGCTTTTGCGCCTTTCGATGCATTTGAAGAAAAACCACCCCGCCGATTGATTTGCCTCAATTGGCGCGGCGCGACATGGCCTAGCAATAAGAAAATCGAAACGACCCGTGAAAGGATGTGGAAGATGAGAGTGTTTTTTCGGACAGCCTCAATGGTCGGCGGTGCGCTGATCGCCATGGCGCTCGCCAACCCGGCCCTTGCCTTCACGGCGTGCCAGGTCACCGATACCGGGGGCATCGACGACAACAGCTTTAACCAGACGGCCTGGAAAGGCGTTCTGGATGCCGAGCAAAACCTGGGCGTCGAAGGACGTTTCCTCGAATCGCAAGCCGAGACTGACTATGACGCCAATATCAATTCGCTGATTGATGGGGATTGCGATATCATCATTACGGTTGGCTTTTTGCTTGGGGACGCGACCGAGAAAGCCGCAAAGGCGAACCCGGATCAGCCGTTTTCCATTGTCGACTTTGCCTATGATCCGCCAATCGAGAACGTGCTGGGGCAGGTTTATGCCACCGATCAGGCGGCTTTTCTGGGGGGCTATCTTGCTGCCGGTATGTCGAAGACAAAAATCCTTGGCACCTTCGGCGGCATCAATATCCCGCCAGTGACGATTTTCATGGATGGGTTCGTGCGCGGCGTCGACCACTGGAACGCAGTGAAGGATGATAACGTCACCGTGCTGGGCTGGAATGTAGACACGCGCGAAGGGCTGTTCACCAACAATTTCGACAACCTCGATGACGGGCGGGCCTATGCCCAGAACCTATACGACGAGGGGGCCGATATCGTTTTGCCGGTCGCCGGCCCGGTTGGGCTTGGCTCGGCCACATTGGCCGATGAGCTTGGGGTCGACAAATTGAAGATCATCGGCGTGGATGCCGATCTTTACTACACCGATACCGAGCGGCAGCACGTTTATCTGACCTCGATCACCAAGCGCATGGATGCAACCGTTGCCGCCGTGATCGAAACCACGATGAACGGCCATTTTGAAGGCGGTGTTTTGGTTGGCACGTTGGAGAATGGCGGCGTCAGCCTGGCCCCGTTCCACGACATGGACGACATGGTGCCCGACGCGCTGAAGGCCGAGGTTGAGGCCCTGCGCGCAAGCATCATCGACGGCAGCATTTCTGTGTCGGACTAGGCTTGGTGATATGCAGGTCGAGTTAAGAAATATCACCAAACGGTTTGGTCCGGTCGTTGCCAACAAAGACGTCAACCTGACCATTGAGCCGGGCGAAGTGCTGGGCCTTCTGGGTGAGAACGGTGCGGGCAAATCGACGCTGATGAACGTGCTCTGCGGTCTTTACGAGCCGACAGAAGGCGAGATCCTGATTGACGGTCGCCCTGTGGCGTTCAAAGGCCCCGGCGATGCGATCCGCGCAGGCATCGGGATGGTGCATCAGCATTTCATGCTGGTTCCGGTCTTTACCGTGGCCGAAAACGTGATCCTCGGCATCGAACCCGTAGGCCGCTTTGATCATCTTGATCTGAAGGCGGCGCGGGCCGAGGTGAAAAAGTTAAGCACAGAATACGGCCTTACGGTTGATCCAGATGCGACAATCGAAACGCTGCCGGTTGGCGTTCAACAACGTGTCGAAATCATCAAGGTCCTGTTTCGCGAAGCCGACGTTCTGATCCTGGATGAACCGACGGCGGTTCTGACTCCGCAAGAGGTTGATGAGTTTATCCAGATTGTTCGCTCGCTCTGCGATGCTGGCAAGGCGATTGTTTTCATCACGCACAAGCTGAATGAAATCCTGGAGATATCTGACCGGATCGCGGTGATCCGTCGCGGTGAGATTGTTGGCAGTGGCGACCCCAAAAAACTGACCCGCCCGGAACTGGCCGAGATGATGGTGGGCCATCCGGTGGACTTTGACGTTGCCCGCGCGCCATTCGCGCCCAAAGAAGTTATCCTTGATATTCAGGGGCTTACACTCGTGCGCGATGATGGTGCCGTGGCTGTCGATGATCTGTCCCTTCAGGTGCACAGTGGCGAGGTTGTGGGCATTGCCGGGGTGCAGGGGAACGGGCAATCGGCGTTGATCGAGGCGCTCGCCGGGCTGCGCCGCCCGGTCGCCGGAAAGGTAACGTTTGACGGCACCGATATCACGGATGCCTCCGCGCGTGAGCGCCACCGGATGGGGATTGCGCATATCCCCGAAGACCGCCAGCGCGCCGGGCTGATCGGCAACTTTACCGTTGCCGAGAACATGGTGCTGGACAGCTATTACGGCCCGCCGTTTGCGAAAGGGGCGGGTATCAACTGGGGCCGCGTAGAGGAAGAGGCCGCCGCAGTGGCCGAGCAATATGACGTGCGCACCCCGTCTGTTCATGCGGCGGCGGCGCATCTTTCGGGGGGCAACCAGCAAAAGCTGGTCGTGGCGCGCGAACTGTCACGCGATACGCGGCTTGTCATTGCCGGGCAACCGACGCGGGGGCTTGATGTGGGCTCCATCGCCTTCATCCATGAGCGCCTTATGGCCGCGCGCGACGAAGGCGATGGCGTGCTGATCGTGTCGTCGGAGCTTGATGAGATCATGGCACTGTCCGACCGCATTCTGGTGATGTTCAAGGGCCGCATCGTGGCTGAATACGCACCGCACGAAGCGCCGGTCGACAAGGGGACGATCGGGCTGGCAATGGCGGGGGCCGCGACATGAGCGATGCGATGAAGGATGCCACACAGGGCCGGGTGTTTGGCCGAACACAGCTTGAGGATCTGGTCATCGTCCCGCTTTTTGCGCTGGTTGCGGCGCTGTTCCTGGGGGCGCTGGTCATGGCCGCCACGGGGGTTGCGCCCGGAACAATTGCGCAATCCTACGCCGCCTTGTTGAAAGGCTCCGTGGGATCAATCGACGCGGTCTCGGAAACGCTGACCGCCGCCTTGCCGCTGGTGCTCGCGGGTTTGGGGCTGGCGCTTGGCTTTCGGGCCGGGCTTTTCAACATCGGGGCCGAGGGCCAGATCGTTATGGGTGGGCTGGCCGCTGTGGTTGCCGGTGTTGCGCTGGCCGATTTTCCGGCTTTCATCGCCCTTCCCGGCGCGCTTTTGGCGGGGGCTGTGACGGGGGCGTTTTATGCGGGTATCGCGGGCTGGCTGCGTGCGGCGACGGGCGCGCATGAGGTGATTTCGACCATCATGCTGAACCTGATTTCCTTTCGCTTGCTCGACTATCTGTTGCGCACGCCCCTGATCCAGAAAGAAGGGCGCGCCGATCCGATCTCGAAATCCGTGCCGGATGTGGCCGAACTGCCCAAACTTTTGACCTTTCTCGATGCCAATCTGCGCCTGCATGCCGGCCTTTTCCTGACGCTGGTGATGGTCGCGGCCGCCTATTGGCTTTTGTTTCGCAGCAAGCTCGGGTTCGAGTTTCGCGCCAGCGGTGAAAATGCCATTGCCGCGCGATTTGCCGGTATGAACGCCGGGCTGACCATTGTGATGGCCATGGCCGTTGCGGGCGCGCTGGCGGGGCTGGCAGGGGCCAACCAGACGCTTGGCGTTCTGGGCCGCGCGACGCCGGGCTTTTCTGCCGAGATCGGGTTTGACGCGATTGCGGTGGCGCTTTTGGGGCGGTCACACCCAGTTGGGGTGCTGTTTGCCGGTATCCTTTTCGGGGCGCTGGAAGCAGGCGGGCGGCAGATGCAGGTGGATGCGGGCGTGAGCATTGACCTGATCGGTATCATCCAGTCGCTGATCATCGTCTTCATCGCCGCGCCGCTTCTGGTGAAGGCGATCTTCCCCTGGGGGTTTCGCAAGGCGGGCACAGGAAAGGGCCGGTCATGACCGTTCTTCTTGACAAGGCGCGCCAACGCCAGACCCGTATCACCGGCATCATCCTGCTCGCCCTTGGTGCCTTGATCGCCGTTTTCCTCGCCCCCGATGCTAGCGGGGTGGCCACCTTCCGCCTGTCGCGGCCAACCGATGTGTGGCCTGTTCCAAACCTGGTGGTTCCCGGTGGGGCGTTTATTTATGTTGCCTCGGCCTTTTTGGCTTTCTTCGGGGTGCGCCTGTTCCTGCGTGGCGGGGCGAAATGGAGCGCGCGGCTTCTGGGCATTGGTCTTATCATCGCGGTGGCCGCGTTTCTTGTTTGGGCGACGGCGGGCAAATCATTTTCGTTCACCGGCATGTTGCAGGCAAGCCTGGTGCGCGCGGTGCCGATCGCCCTTGGGGGGCTGGCGGGCGTTTTGTCAGAGCGGGTCGCGGTGGTGAATATCGGCATCGAGGGGATGCTGCTGGCAGGAGCGTTTACCGGCGCGCTGGTTGGGTCGCTGGCGGGCGGGGTTGCAGGGCTTGCCGCGGCGGTTGCGGTGGGCGGGGTGTTTGGCTTTGTGCTGGCCGCCCTTGTTGTGACCTACCGAATGGATCAGATCATTGCTGGCGTGTTCATCAACCTCTTCGTGTTGGGGCTAACCAGCTACATCTCCAGCCAGGTCTTTCAGGAATACCGCGCGCTTAACAACGCGCCCGTGTTTCGCGCGGTGGAGATCCCGATTTTGAGCGATCTGCCGGTTCTTGGCCCGGTGTTGTTCAGCCAGAACATCTTTGTTTATGGGGCGTTCATCCTTGCGGGCCTCGCTACCTACTATCTGTTTCACACCCGGCATGGCCTGCGCGCCCGCGCCGTCGGAGAACATCCGCGCGCCGCTGATACGCTTGGGATCGACGTTTATCGCACCCGCTACGTGAACGTGACGGTGGCGGGTATGGTCGCCGGTTTCGGGGGGGCCTGGTTCACGCTTGGGTCTGTCGGGCGGTTTGACGAGGGGATGACCGGCGGGCGCGGCTTTATTGGCTTGGCAGCGATGATCTTTGGGCGGTGGCATCCTGTTGGCGCGCTTCTGGCGGCGCTGGTCTTTGGATTTGCCGACAGCTTGCAGCAAAAGCTGGCGCTTCTGGGCACGCCGATCCCATCAGAGTTTCTTGCCATGGCCCCTTATATTGCGACGATTGTCGTGGTTGCCGGTGTTGTCGGGCGGGCGCGGGCCCCGGCGGCGGATGGCAAGCCCTACGTCAAGGAATAGGCGAGGCGTTGGGGGTGCGGAAACCTCGCAAGCTCAACCACCTCGCACCCCCGGCAGCGGCGTGGCTGTTGCCCGCACAATCCGAAAGCCGGGGGAGGCAAAGGATGACGTGCTCAGGGCGATAACGCCCGCATCATCGAGAGAGGGTGAAGGGGTTTTGGGCCGATTACCTTGGATGAATGGGCTTCATAGCCCGTTTTATTTGCCAGTTTCCGCGCGTTCCACATTCCGCAAGACCTGCACGAAACTGTCTGGTGTGACCGAAATCGTGTCGATCCCGAACTCGACCAAATGCCGTGCATAGGCGGGGTTGTTGCTGGGGGCCTGCCCGCAGAACCCCACCTTGGTTCCCGCCTTATGCGCCTCTTTGATCACCATTTCGATCATGCGCAGAACCGCCGGGTCGTCTTCTCGGAACAGCGAAGCCAGCGTATCAGAATCGCGGTCCACGCCCAGCGTTAGCTGCGTGAGGTCGTTTGATCCGATGGAAAAGCCATCGAAGCGTTTTGCGAATTCAGCGGCGCGAAGCACATTCGCGGGGATTTCGCACATCACATAAACTTCCAGCCCATTCTCGCCGCGCGTCAACCCGTGTTCGGCCATGACCGCCAGCACCTTGTCGGCCTCTTCGGGGGTGCGGCAGAACGGGATCATCACAACCACATTGTCAAAACCCATCTTGTCGCGCAGCCGCGCGATGGCCTGACATTCAAGCGCAAAACCATCCCGATATGCGTTGGAGTAATAGCGCGAGGCCCCGCGAAATCCGAGCATGGGGTTCTCTTCATGCGGCTCAAAATCGCGCCCGCCCAGAAGTTCGGCGTATTCGTTGGTTTTGAAATCGCTCATCCGCACGATGACGGGTTTGGGATAGCAAAACGCCGCAATCCGCGAGAGACCGCGCGACAGGCGATCAACGAAGTATTCCGGCAAACTTTCGTAGCCTGCTGTGAGGTGCTTGATTTCAGCGCGTGCGTCGGCGTCAGTGACCCGTTCGATATGGGCCAGCGCCATGGGATGGATGCGCACCGCGCCGTTGATGACAAACTCCATCCGCGCAAGTCCCACACCCTCAACAGGCAGTCGCCACCAGCGCAGGGCGGCGCTTGGGTTGGCGAGGTTCAGCATGACCTTGGTTTTGGTGTCGGGCAGGGTATCGAGCGCCTCTTCGGTCACGTCGATCTTTGAAATGCCTGCGGTAACAACGCCTTCCTCACCCTCCGCGCAAGACACGGTCACGTCTTGCTCATCGTGCAGCACATGGGTGGCGTTGCCGCAGCCAACAATCGCGGGCAGGCCAAGTTCCCGGCTGACGATAGCGGCGTGGGAGGTGCGCCCGCCATGGTCGGTCACGATAGCGGCGGCGCGCTTCATGATCGGCACCCAATCAGGGTCGGTCGTGCTTGTGACCAGAACCGAACCCTCAACAAAACGCGCGATATCAGCCGCGCTTTCGATGATCGACACGCGGCCTGCGACAGCGGCGCTGCCAACGCTGAGGCCGCGCAAAATTTCCGGCCCCGGATCTTTGACCGCGTAGGATTTCAACGTGCCCATGTCGGCGCGTGATTGCACGGTTTCGGGGCGGGCCTGCACGATATAGAGCTTGCCGGTCACACCATCGCGGGCCCATTCCATATCCATCGGCTGGCCGTAATGCGCCTCTATCACCTTGGCCTGACGGGCGAGCGACAGGATTTCGTCATCGCCCAGCACAAACCGCTGACGCTCCTCTTTTGATGTTGGCACATTGCGCGGGGTGCCATCACGGTCGTGGATCATCTTGATTTCCTTGGCACCGCGCCGCTTTTCCAGAATTGGCGAAAGATCGGGATTGTCGAGGAAGGGTTTGAACACTTGATACTCGTCAGGGTCGACGGCCCCCTGAACCACGTTTTCGCCCAGCCCCCAGGCAGCATTGATCAGCACCGCATCTGGAAACCCCGATTCCGTGTCGATGGAAAACATCACACCCGAGCCGCCGGTATCGGCGCGCACCATTTGCTGAACGCCAACCGACAGCGCCACCTGATCATGCGCAAAGCCCTGAATATTTCGATAGGAGATCGCCCGATCAGTATAAAGCGAGGCATAGCAGCGCTTGCAGGCCTTCAGCAGCGCGGCCTCGCCGATAACATTGAGGAAGGTTTCCTGCTGACCGGCGAAGCTTGCATCGGGCAGGTCTTCCGCCGTGGCGCTGGACCTCACGGCAACAGGCGCGTCGCGCTCCCCGGCGGCCTCGCAAAGGGTGCGATAGGCGCTTTTAATGGCTTCGGCGATGTTTTCGGGCCAGGCGCCGCCCAAAACCAGCTTTCGGATGCGGTCGCCAGCTTCCTGAAGGGACGAGGTGCCCGCCGCCAGCGACTCCAGCTCATGCGCAATCCTCTCGTTCAAGCCGTTGGCGGCAAGATAGGCGCGAAAGGCGTCAGAGGTGGTGGCAAAGCCCGGCGGCACAGAAATGCCCTGCGGTTTCAACGCGCCGATCATCTCACCCAGTGAGGCATTCTTGCCGCCAACCAGGCCAACGTCCTCGCGTCTGACATCTGCGAAATCAATGACGTGCTGTGTATCTTCGGTCATGTCTGGCCCGTTCCTTGCTGAGGTCAGCATCAGCATGGCCGAAAACTGCGATCCGGCATTGATAAAGATCAGCCGAAGGGGGTGAGAGGCAGCGTAAGCAGCATCGGCACCGCCATCACGCGGCTATTTCTCCAATATGATCGCTCCACAGGTTGAACGCCCCCGCCAAGGCATCGCCCGCAACCAGACAATGCGCCTAGAACTTCATTGGCTGATAGATACAGTCCGCCAGCGTGCTGCGGTTGAGATCGGCGATAAAGCTGGCTTCCGCCTGGGCCAGCTTTGCCTTTAGCTGGCAACGCGGCGTCAGAGTGCAGGCGTTGCCGTTGGGCAGAAAACACTCAACCAGCGCCTGCCCCCTCTCCAGCAGCGACACGATATCACCAAGACGGATCTTTTCGGGCTTTTGCGCCAAAATCGAACCGCCGCCACCGCCGCGGCGGGTTTCAAGGTAGCCACCGGCAGACAGCGCTGAGACGACCTTGGCCAGATGATTGCGCGAGACACGAAATTCTTCTGCCATTTCTGAGGTAGTAAAGGGCCGATCCGGCTCGCCCGCCATACGCATAAGCACACGCAGGCCAAAATCGGTGAAGGAGGTGAGGCGCATTGTCATAGTCCCGCTTTGGTAATTGCATCGCCTAATCGGTAGGTGTAATCGATACCTCAAATACCAATTCGCCGCTATCAGGCCAATGGTATCTGGAAGTGCCCGTTATGAAAAATGCCCCCCATGACAGCTGCTCTCCGTCGTTGAGCGACGGCGGGGCAGGGATTGCCTGCCCAATTCCGCCCAAGCTGCGCCTCGTCCTCGACCAACGTAAAAGTTGAGGTAGCGCCAGATGACACCCCTTGCGAGCTTCCCCCCGACAGAGCAAGGCGTGACGGATCGACTGCGGGCCAATAGCGTGACGCGGCCAAGCGCGATTGGGGTAAGGCTACCGGCGGTTTTGCGCGATTTCTGCCAAAGTGACGCGATGGCGCATTGCAATGGTGCGCTCCGGGGTGTGCCCGATGGCCAGCGTGCTCGCAATCCTCAGGATTTGGGCAGGCGCTCGGCGCCCTGCATGATGGATGCGAAGCCCCTGTTTTCCCTGCTGTTTCTGCCGTGCATCGCGCGGCCTTTGATGGTTTCGCCCAAGGCACGGCAACCATTCCAACACCCGCAAAACGCTGAACCAGAGGAGTAGAACCAGATGATCAAAACGCTAGAATTTCCTGGCACCGATGCGCCAACGCCCGCGCTGATTGAGCACATTCTGGCGCGTTACCATGAGACGCATCGCCGGGAGCTGCCCGAACTTGTTGCATTGGCCGAAAAGGTTGAGGCGGTGCATGTGAATGATCCAAATGCGCCGCACGGGCTGGCACTTGCGCTCAAGGCTTTGGTTGTAGATCTCGAAGAGCACATGCGCAAAGAAGAGGGGGCTGTTTTCGCAACGGGCGGTGCTGAAAGTTGCAAGCAATCTGGCAGGCCAACCGCCGCGTTACGGCATGACCACGATGAACAAGAGGCGATTCTGAACAAGATCGCCGCGATCACACATGGGTTTCGGCTGCCCGCAAATGCCTGCGCTTCCTGGACCAGGCTCTATGCCGGGTTGAGCAAGCTCGTGGACGATATGGATGAGCATATGTTCCTTGAGAACACCGTGCTGTTCCCTCGTTTCGAGGTGGACGCATGAACGCGCATGTGGCGCCGGCTGTCATGTCTCGGGTGGCCTGCACTGTTGTCCAGCCGCTTTTGTCCAACGTGGTTCGGCGGGTCGCAGAACGGCACCCATCGCTGTTTGCAAGGTTAGGGCCGCACCAATCAACCGATTACCTGATTGACCCGGTGGAGCTTCCATTTGCCCTGCATCTGCGCCCCGATCCGAACGCCCTGTTGTTTCGCGCCGTTCCGCGCGATGCGGCCCCCCAACCCGGCGCATTGATCCGCGGCAAGTTCATGCTGCTGCTGGAGCTGGTGGACGCAGAGGAGGACGGTGACGCCGCCTTCTTTTCGCGCGATCTGGAAGTATCGGGTGACACGGAAGCGGTTGTGCGATTGCGCAATGCGCTCGACGACGTGGACGGCTCTATCGCCGAGGAAACCGCCGATATGTTCGGCGTGCCCGGTCGCGCGATCCTGGCGCGATTGCGGCGCAGCTACACCAATAATGAGAAAGGATGACCTCCCTCATGAGTTCCGCTGAATTGATTTGCCCCGCAGGCACGCCTGCTGCCCTGCGCACTGCCGTTGATGCAGGTGCCGACGCCGTTTATTGCGGGTTTCAGGACGCCACAAACGCACGAAACTTTCCGGGTTTGAATTTCACCCCCGAAGAGTTGGCCGAGGCGGTGGTTTATGCCCATTCGAAAGGCGCCAAGGTGCTTTTGGCGCTGAACACCTATCCGCCTGCGGGCCAGGTTGATTTGTGGCAGCACGCCGCTGACACCGGGGCCAGGCTGGGCGTTGATGCGTTCATCGTTGCTGACATGGGCGTGGCCGAATACATCGCGCAGAAACATCCGGAGGTGCGTTTGCATCTGTCGGTGCAGGCTGCCGCTTCAAGCCCGGAAGCGATCCGGTATTATTGCGAGAGTTTCGGTGTGAAACGTGTGGTTCTGCCACGCATCCTGACGATCCCCGAGATCAGGCAGGTCCGCAAGGAAATCCCGTGCGAAATCGAGACCTTCATCTTTGGCAATCACGGCCTGATGGTGGAAGGCCGCTGTAGCCTGACCAACTATTTGACCGGGCAATCGACCAACATGGATGGCGTGTGCTCACCCGCCTCTGATGTTGAATACAAGCGCGATGCCGATGGAACGATGTCGTCGCAACTGGCGGGGTTTACCATTGATTGTTTTCGCCCGGAGGAAAAGGCGGGCTATCCCACGATCTGCAAGGGGCGCTACACGGTGCCGCACCGCTCAGAGGCGTATTACGCGTTCGAAGAACCTGTCAGCCTTAATCTTGCACGGCTGTTGCCGGAGCTGATTGATGCGGGGGTCCATGCCTTCAAGATCGAGGGGCGGCAGCGCTCAAAATCCTATGTGCGGGGTGTGGTTTCGGCGTTTCGCCGCGCGGTGGACGATATCCGTGCCGGGCGCGAGGCGGATATTGCAGACCTTGTGGCGCTGACCGAAGGGCAAAAGCAGACCCAGGGCGCATTTGAAACCAAGAAATGGCGGTGACAGAGATGACAAAACTAACACTTGGCCCGATCGCCTATCACTGGTCTGCCGAGGAGCGGCGCGATTTTTATGCGCGCATCGCCGATGAGGCGCCCGTGGATGAGGTTTATCTTGGCGAGGTCATCTGCTCAAAACGCGCCCCGTTCCATGAGCGGGACCTGCCTGCCACGATCGAGCGGCTGGAGCGTGCTGGCAAAACGGTGATCCTGTCGTCGCTTGCTGAAGTGATGCTGAAGCGCGAGCGCAAGGCGACGGCTGATCTCGCGGCACTGGATGGACCTGAGATAGAGATCAACAACGCCGCTGGCCTTTATGACCGGGGCAGACGAGCGCATCGCATCGGGCCTTTCATGAACGCCTATAACGAGGCGACGATTGCATGGATGGCGCGACAAGGTGCCAGCCATATCTGCCTGCCCGGCGAACTGCCCGCCGAGGCCGTTGCGGTGGCGGCCACTGCGGCGCGCGACCTTGGGCTTGGGGTTGAGGTGCAGGTCTTCGGGCGGGCCTGTCTGGCGGTTTCGGCGCGCTGCTATCACGCGCGGGCGCATGGCCGCACAAAGGACAACTGCCAGTTTGTTTGCGAGGGCGACGCCGACGGTATGCCACTTTGCACAACGGATAACCGCCCGATTTTGCGCGTGAATGGCATTCAGACCCAATCGGAAAGCTATGTTGATCTGTTGCCCGAGGTGGCGCAGCTGGTTGCCAATGGTGTGACACACCTCCGGCTGATGCCGCAGGCGGTTGATATGGTCGCTGTCACAAGCCTTTTTCGCAAGGTGCTGGACGAGGCAATGGATGCCGAACAAGCTGACGCAGCCCTGCGTGACTGTTGCGGTGATACCCCCTTCAGCAACGGGTTTTACAAGGGGCAGGCTGGCTATAAACGCATTGCCATGGCCACGCCGGGGTGATCGCGCAAAAGGCCGCCCTGCTGGGACTGTCGCGTTGATTAACGCGGCAGGTTTTGTGTGATGGATGTGGCCGGGTAGCATGGCGCTGATCGCGCTGCTCTTGGATATCGGGCCGCGCGCCGTTTACGCCTGCACCCGGTCTGCCAGCGCACTGAGAAAATGATGTTGTGAAACGCTTGTGCCGTTCCTCTGAACCACGTCTTGCAGCCCGATATGCGCGCTGGCGCGGATCGTCCGGTTGATCCCGCAGTCGCGGTAAAAGCGGTTCAGCGCCCGGATCGCGGCGTCATCCGGTGTGCGCATCAGCATCATGGCATGGGCATGGATCGCATAGCCCCCTCCGGTCGGGCGCCATCGTTGCGCGGTTCCGGCAAACTTGCGGCCTGCCACCGCCACGTTGAACCGGCCGTCACAAAACGCATCCGGCACCGGGGCGAGGCTGGATGTGAGCCCAATCGACGACAGCGCGCCGCAGATCGGCGCGGTAAGGCGGCGAAAGGCCTCTTCGATTGAGGGCGCTGTCTCCTGCGGGGCTGACCACATCAGCGAAAGGTTAACGATGCCCGGCCCCTGCGGCACCAGATCACCGCCAGTGCTTCGCAAATGAACCGGCCAGCCGTCGCTGGTGGCCTGCGCGGATGCGCGGGCGAAACCGGGAAGCCTGCCCAGATTTGAAGGCGCAACCAGCGCCGGTTCGCAAGACCATAGCAGGGCGCTGGAGGCGCAGCGTCCGGCGGCAATGTCGGCGAGGCGCCCTGCCTCCCATGCCAGTGCATCGGCAAGTGCCAGGTCCAGCACAGGGCTGGCCGCTGCTTTGGTGATCAAGTGATCTGCCCGATCACGTCTCCTTTGCGCACGATGTCATCAACCTGCTTTGTGATCGTCAGCTTTCCGTCGGCGGGTGCCGTGATCTCGAACTGCGATTTCTCAACCATGATTTCGGCGATGAGCGCGCCTTTGCGCACGGTCGCGCCGTCACTTGCCAGCCAGTTGGTGATAACGGCTTCCATGCCGTCATCCTGCCAAAGATCCTGTGGCACCTTCACTTCTGTCGCCATGCGTTCACTCCTTTTGATGCCTCACAAGTTACATCTTGCGATAGGCGTCGATGATCTTGTCCGGGTTGGGCAAGCAGAACTGTTCCATGTTCCTCGCATAGGGAATTGGCACATCCGGAAAGGTCACCCGCGCCGGGGATGCCTTCAGCTTCGAGATGTCATGCTCTGTCACACTGGCGATGATCTCGCCCGATACGCCATAGCTGTGATAATCCTCATCAACCACGATCAAACGGCCAGTCTTGGCGACCGAATTGATGACTGTCTCGCGATCCAGCGGGACCAGGGAAACCAGATCAACAACCTCGGCGCTGATACCATCTTCCGCCAGTTTGTCGGCGGCTTTCAGCGCGTTATGAACCCCCATGGCAAGGCCAACCAGCGTTACATCGGTGCCCTTGCGCACCACCTTGGCCTTGCCGATCTCGACGGTGTATTCTTCTTCGGGCGTGTTCACGGTTGCACCGGCTTCGGTGCCCAGCCAGCCCATGCCCTGCAACCCCTTGTGGTACATGTAGACCACCGGATTATCGTCGCGGATCGCGGCGGTCATCAGCCCCTTGGCATCATAGGCGTTCGAGGGCGACACAACCTTCATCCCCGGCAAATGGGCGAAGGTGCCGTAGAGGCATTGCGAATGCTGGCCCGCATCCGAATAGCCGCCGCCTGTGGAGGTCATCAGAACCATCGGCACTGATGCGTTTGCGCCCGCGAAATAGGTGTTCTTCGCCATCTGATTATAGATCGCGTCAAAGCAGACGCCGAAGAAATCGACGAACATCAGTTCCACGACAGGCCGCATCCCGTCCATGGCGGCACCGACAGCCGCACTGATGAACCCGGTTTCGGAGATCGGCGTATCGCGCACCCGCTCCTTGCCAAATTCCTCAAACAGGCCGCGGGTATTGCCGAAGATACCGCCAAAACCGGCGATATCCTCGCCCATCACAAAAACGCTCGGGTCGCGCTGCATCTCCTGCTGCATCGCCTCGGCCATCGCGCGCGCAATGGTCAGGCGGCGTTCGTTGGTCGGTTGGTCAAGCATGGGTCAAATCCTTTCATGCCACAGGTCGGTGGTGGTCTGAAACTCAGACAAAAACGGCGGTCAGTGCATCGGTGTCCGGCGCATAGGCGCTGTCGCGGGCAAAGGTGATCGCCTCGGTCACGCGGGCCTCGGCGCGCGTCTCCAACTCGTCGAGGTCTTTGGCTGCGTGGCCATCGGCAAGCAGGCGTTCGCGCATCTTTGGAATTGGGTCCTTGGCGAACAATGCGTCCTTCTCGCCCTCGGGGCGATACTGTTCGGCATCCCCCATGAAGTGCCCGGCCAGCCGATAGGTTTCCACCTCGATCAGCGTTGGCCCCTTGCCGTCCCGCGCCCGCGCAATGGCCTCACCTGCGATGTCGAAGATCGCATAAGGGTCGTTGCCGGGAATGTAATGCCCCGGCATGTCATAGCCCGCTGCGCGCACGTCATTGCGGGCCACCGCCGTGGCCTCGGACTTGGGAACCGAAATCCCCCAGGAATTGTCCTCGATCACGAAAACGACCGGAAGGTCCCAGGCTCCGGCAAGGTTGAGCGCTTCGTGAAAAGCCCCCTGGTTCGCCGCACCTTCGCCCAGGAACGCAACCGCGACTCCCGGTTTGTTCTGCATCTTGCGGGAAAGGGCCGCGCCGCAAGCAGGGCCGCAGCTTTCACCGATGATGCCCGAGCATGAAAAATTCACTGCCGGGTCAATCAGGTGCATGTGCCCGCCCCGCCCGCCAGAGAGGCCGGTCGACTTGCCAAAAATCTCGGCGGCCATCTTTTTCAGATCCACGCCCTTGGCGATCGCCTGATGGTGGGGGCGGTGGGTTGCGGTCACGATATCATTGGCGTCCAGATGCGCACAAACGCCCACCGCGACCGGCTCTTGCCCATTTGACAGGTGCATTTCGCCAGGGATCGGGCCATTCGCCATGTTGAACGCAGGTGCCTTGCCTTCGAGATAAGCCTTCTCGACCGCCTCTTCAAAGCGACGGCTGACCACCATGTTTTCGTACATCCACAGTAACTGTTCTTTCGTCGGTTGCATGTGAGTCTTGCCTCTTGTTCGATTCGCGTAGGGGCACACGAACCCATTAACCCTAGGCCGTATCTCACGTTCCGCATTGACGCAGATCAACGGGCGGCCAGTCATGCCGCCCGTTGCAAGCCGTTCTTTTATAAAGAGTATTGCTCGCGCGCGAACTTGCCGATTCCGGCGACATCGAGGGCAGACAGGGGCGCAAGGAACGTCACCTGAATTACGCCGGGCGCGCGCCCGATTTCGATCGCGCCGTTGATGGTGGCGCGGTTGCGCACCTCCGGGACGGTCATGCCAAGCAGGTCAGCGGCGCGGGCCAGCCCGTTCTCGATCGCCTGGTTGAGCGTCGGGCCGGTGCCGATAACTGAAATCGGTGCCGATTCCTCCAACTCTTCCATTTTCCATTCCCGCGCCAATGCCATGGCCTTTGCCTTTTCATCGGCGCTGAACGGCCGGGCCATTGGCGGCAGATCATCGAGCCGGGGAAACAGCACCGGACCGGCAAGCGGGCGGCCTTTGACCACCTCCACTTGAAGCGTGACGCTTCCGGCCACGTCCATCGTGTGCCCGGCGATCTCTCCATCGCCCTGTCCGGCGTGCATGTCACCGATGTAGAGGCCCGCCCCCGGCACCTTCACCGGCGCAAGAAGGATCGAACCGTCGCGGACCGCGTCAATGTCCATATGGCCATCGGTGCGATGCTCATCCAACTGCTCGGCGGTTACCGCATATTGGTGCGGGGCCCCGATAAGGGCCGAGCCAAAATCACCCGCATTGTGAGAATCCGGCAAGGGCATCGACGGGGTTGTGCCCAGTTGCCCCAGAAACGGCCGCATCCGAACCATCACCGCCGGCATGTCAGACGGGGCGTAAACGAGGATTGGATGCTGAGCCGAATGATCGGGCAGTGCCGCATAATGTTCGGCATTATGCGCAATCTTTTCAGCCGCGTCCTTTGGCATGGTGACGCCTACGCTGCGGGTTTCATCAAAAACCACGGTATAGCCGTGAACAACCTCGAACGGCTTGACGGGATTTCCGCAGTTGTCGCAGCGCACCGCGTCTGGCCCGATCCCTTCAACATGGGTTTCAGGCCAGAGCGCATCACACTGCGGGCAGCGGGCCGCAACGTAGGGGTCACCAAGGCAAAACCCCTCTGGCGAAGAGTCGTGCCCCGACGCGGTGGCAATGGCGGTTACGGTAATGTCGCGAATCCGGATTGCCAGCGCATCCCCCGGCTCTGCGCCGTTCACGTAAATGGGTTTCGTCACCTCATGGCCGCCGCGCAGGCGCGGGGTGATCATTGGCCCCCAGCATCCCGGAGCGGTATTGGCGATGATCGTGCCGCCGTCTTCAACCGGGCCAAGCATCGGCTTTGACGGGTCCAGAATGCCGTTCGTGTATTCCTGCACGATCAGGCTGCGCTGCGCCGCGCCGGTTTCGGATGTGGTTTGATCATTTGCCATCAGGCTCTCCTATCAAGGAATGGCACCAGCCAGGGACCGGCCGGTGGTTGTTTTATGAAATTGATCAGCGAGGCACTCGTAAAGCAGCTTCAGCAAGCCTGCGGGCCGATGAAGCACCTTTTGGATGCAACCATGCGCCACAGACCGGGTCCGCCAAGCCCTCATCTTGGCCCGAAATGGCGGAACGTCAAGCGGGCTGGCTACATGAACCAGCCCGCTCAAAATGCGCGCCCCGAGCAGCCTGCCTGCCAGCCCGCTCAAACCGGTTTTGCGGTCAATCTTGCAGCTTGAAGGCGATGACCGGCAGATCGTCCATTTGGAGCGTCACGGCCTGCACCGGAACCGGCCCCTTCTCGTAAAGCGCCTTCAAATCTTCCGGTGTCGGTTCGGCACCCTGGATGATCGCCTGTGCAATCGGCCCTTCCTCCAGCCGGATATGACCGTAAACAAATGGTGCGGCCTTTTCGAAGCGCGGATGGGAAGCGTCCGATCCGGAATGGGTTGCGAACAGCAATGTTCCCTTGCCGCTCAATTCGGCGTCTTCCACATTCCAACTGCCGCAATGTTCGCAACAGCCGGTCGGCGGAAATGTGAATTTCCCGCAATCACTGCATTTCGACGCGCGAAACACGCCCTTTGACAGACCTTCATAATACCAGCGGATCTTGTTTGGTTTTCCGGACGTAGCTTGCATTTTACATCCCTCCCAGAACGATCACGGTGCCGATCATGGCATAGCCGTGGGTGTGAATGACGGAAACCTCAGGTGGCTTGGGCATCTGACGCTTGCCAGCCTTGCCGCGCATCTGCAGCACCGCCTCGTAGGTGTCGCTGCCCGCACTCGCCGCCCAGGCATGGCCGAACGCATGACGCCCGCCATGGGTGGACATCGGCCTGTCACCATCAAAGCGCAACCGGCCCTCGCGCGCCGCGTCCAGCGCCTTGCCCGGCTCCAGATACCCAATCAGCTCTGCGGTACACAAACTCGAGATATGCGAACAATCGTGGGTGTGCAGATATCCGATATCCCCCGCCTTGATCCCGGACATGTCCATGGCATCCTCGACCGCCCGCTCGTCGTTTTTCCAAATGGTCGGGTCTTCGCCATACCAAGGCAGATCGGAGGCAGAGATACCAAACCCCTTCACCTCGACCGGTTGTGACCGCCCGCTCTTGGCGGTATCGGCGCGGGTCAGCACCATGGCCGAAGCCCCGTCTGCCGTGGTCACCAGACTCAGCAACCGCGACGGCCAGGCCACGAACGGGTTATTCTCGGATTGCCAGTATTCAAAGGCGTCCGACAGGCCCTTGCGCTTTGCCGCATCCTCCATGGTTTCCTGAATGTTGGCCTTGGGGTTCATCGACCCGTGCAGCCGCCGCGTGCGGCACAGCTCAAACATGCCACGATCAAAATCTTCGATCGAAATGCCGTGTTTGCGGCAATACCCAAGGGCGACAAGGCCATTGTAGCTGGAGAAAATATCGTATCCCTGCGGCACGCCATATGCCTGGTTCACCGCCATATCCGTCCACAGCCAGCTTTGCTGATGCGAAATCGGCTCGCGCTCATAGGGGCTGTAGTCCTTGACCTTGCTGCGCGTGGATTCAACGCCGAACACCAGCACGGTATCATAGACACCGGCCGCAATGGCCGTCGCCGCCATCGCCAGGCCAACATTGGTTGTCGAGCATTGCGCCTCGAAATGCACACCGGCCTTGAACTGGGTGCCTGTCCATTTGGACATTTGCGAATAGGTGGCCGGCAATTGCGAACTGTGGACCATGGCATTGCCAGCAAATACCGCATCAACATCCTGCCCCGACAATCCAGCATCGTCCAATGCCTCTTTCACCGCGGCAGCGGTTAACTCCTGAAGGCTCATGTCCTTGATTGCGGGCGTTTCCATAAGGTCGCCGAAATGCGTACAGCCGACCCCCGAAATCGCCACGCGTTCATTCAATTGGTTTCGCATGTGAATCTCCTACCAAAGATTGGCGGCTATTCCCTTCCAAATAGACGCACCCCCATTTTAGCAGAAATCCGGTGCCAATTATGACTTATGTCAATTTCTAAACGGCGGGTTTTGCATTTGCATATACCGATGGACGAAAAGTCGCTGGGGCCGAAAGACGGCGCTGGAACCTTTGTCTCATCTGTGAGCTTGGGTTTGCCGATCTGGGTGATCGCGTTGGCGGCTGGCTTGAGCGCGGGCCAAAGGGGGGCGGCCATTTCAGCCAAGGCGACGGCGAGATCATCGCGGCAGGGCTGAAAATGTCGCTGAGCGAACCGCAAGGCGCACGGGATATCCAGAGTTTATGCTCTGAAAACCATCTGCGGCAGGCCCGCCGCGACAGTTGCGGCGACGCGAGGTTCTTGTTTGCGCCGCCGCCGCTATCAGGCCGGTATCTTCAGGTCTTCATAAACCGCATCCACGTCGGCGGGGGTCAGCCGCTGCTTTTCAGCGCCGCTCACATCCAGGATAACGCGGCCATCCTTCAGCGCGATCAGGCGGTCGCCGTATTCCAGCGCGTGGCGCACGTCATGGGTCACCATGACGGCGGCAAGGCCCATCGACCGGATCATCCGGTCGCTCAGATCCATCACCGTTTTCTGGGTGCGCGGATCAAGGTTGGCAACGTGTTCGTCCAGCAGCAACAGCCGCGTTTGCGTCAACGAGGCCATCACCACCGTGATTGATTGGCGCTGACCGCTGGAAAGCAGATGCACCGGCGTTTGCAGCCGGCTTTCGAGCCCGAGGTTCAGCTCGGCCAGCCGTTCGGCGAACAGCTTGCGCTGGGCGGCATTGTTCGCTGGTTGCAAGCCGCGCCGCCCCAGCTTGCCCACCGCGACCGCCATGTTTTCCTCAACGGTCAACTGGTCGCAGGTGCCAACGCGCGGGTCGGGGAACACGCGGGCCAGCCATTCGGCGCGCCGAAAATCGGGGGTGTCGGTCACATCGCGCCCATCCACAAGGATGCGGCCCTCGGCCAGCGGCACGGTGCCCGCCAGCACGTTCAGCATGGTGCTTTTGCCCGCGCCGTTGGTGCCAACCAGCGTAACGTATTCGCCATCGTCGATTGTCAGGTTCAGCCGGTCCAGCGCCACGAAAGGCCGCGCCTGGCCGACGCTGGCAAACGACACGGTGATGTCTTTCAGCTCGATCATGATTTCTTCTCCTGCCGCCGGTTCTGCAGCGCGGTCATCACCGAGTCGACGGCGCTGCTGGCAGATTTGCGCAGCCGGGCCTTGAGATCGCGCCGCGACAGGATCACCGCAACCACCAGAATGCCCGCTGTTGCCAGCCGCAGATCAACCGGCGGCAAACCCGAGCGCAGGGCAAGCGTCAGGATCGTGGCATAAAGGAACCCGCCCAGAATGACCGAGGCAAGCCCCGGTGCGACGCGGCCGCTATCAGGAAAGAACAGCTCTCCCAGAAAGACGGCGGCAACGCAGATGATCACCGCGCCGATGCCCATGGTGATATCGGCATAGCCTTGAATCTGCACCTGCAACGCGCCGCCCAAAGCGAACAGCGCGCCCGAGATCAGCGCCCCCACCAGCAGCGTCACGCGGGTGTCGATGCGGTTGGCGCGCGCCATCAGCGGGTTACGCCCCGCAGCCCGAACCGTCAGCCCGAACCGCGTGTTGAGGAAGGACCACAACAGCAGCGCCACCCCCGCCACCACCGCCAGCAACAGCCCGATACGGGGCAGATCGCCCTGTCCGGGCAAGACATCAAAGATTGTTGGCAGGCCGATCAGCCCAACCGTTGCGCCGCCCAGGATATGCAGGTTGACGCTGTACATGCCGGTAAAAACGATCAGGCTGGCCAGCAGGTACTGGGTCATCCCGATCCGGTGGATCAGGAAAACCACGAGGCTGATCAAGCTGCCCATCGCCATCGAGCCGAGCAGCCCCAGCCACGGCGAGAGGCCCGCATGGGTGATCAGCGCCACAATGGCCGCGCCGCTGGTAAAGGTCGCATCGACCGACAGGTCAAGCTCGCCGCAGATGCGGAACATCAGGAACAGGCCGAAGGCCATGACGATCAGCGGCGGGGCCGCCAGAAGGATATCGAGACCAACCATTACTGGTTCACCCCGCTGAAATCATCTGTGATTTCAAGGCCGAGCGCCGTTTTGGTCTCACCGTTTATGCTGACCGTCACGCCTTTGGGGCCAATGATCGGGATCGTGCCCGGCGCGGTGCCGTCCAGAACCGCGACCGCCATATCGCCCGCGAGGCTGCCAAGTTCGCTATATTTCACGCCAAGGCTCATCAGCACGCCGGGCGTTTCGAGGTCACCCGCGGTGATGATCAGCGGCGTCTTGCTTTTCAACGCGGCAGAGCCAACGGCGGGCAGGCCCTGAATGATCGCTGAATCGGGGCCGATCACGATCACATCGGCGCGGCCCGAAAGCGATTGTGACGCCATGAACACCTCGCCGGGCGACCCGATCGAAACATCGACCAGATCCAGCCCAGCGCTTTCTACCGCGCCAGCCAGCTCATCATGGAACACCTTGCCGTTCTGGTTCGCCGGGTCCCAGATCGTTCCGATCTTCTCAAGCTCGGGCAATGCGGCGCGCAGAGTTGCCAGCGTCGCTTCCGGGGGCACCCAGTCGGTGGTGCCGGTGGCCGTGCCTCCTGGCGCATCGAGGCTTTCGGCAATGCCGGCACCCACCGGATCGCCCATTGCGATGAAAATCACCGGCAGGTCAGATCCTGCGTGCTGCACCTGCTGCACCGTGGCCAGCACAACCGGCGTGCCGATCACCGCGACCAGATCGGGGGCGTCGCGCACGATCTGGCGGGCGATGGTGGGAAAGAGGTTGGCCTGCCCCTGCGCGTCATATTCCTTGAAGGTCGCGTCGGGCTTGGCGGCAAGGACCGCGGCCTTGAACCCGTCCAGCGCCTCGGTGATCAGCGAGAGGTCAACGATTTTGTAAAGCGCGATTTCCTGCGCCATCGCGGTGCCCGGAAAGGCAAGCGCGCCACCTGCCACAAGGCCGGCAACTGCGCCTCGAAGCCTGCGGAAACAGAATTTTCTGGTGTTCTTTGACAGCATTTTTGGTCCCCATCGGTTGGATAAGTTCACATCGAAGGCCGCGCGCCACCGGGGGCGCGACCCAACTAACCTTCCTCCCTGTCGTCGTTCGCCGGTGCGTCAGCCGAAATGCGCTACCACGGCGATCTCAATCTTTGCGCCCAGCAGCAGCTTGCTGATCACGGTCGTCCGGGCCGGCGGCGCATCAAGAAAATACTCGGCATAGGTTCTGTTGAAGGCGCCAAAATCTTCATCGTCGGCCAGCCAGACGGTGGCGTTGACCACGTTTGAAAGGTCGAGGCCGTGATCGCTCAGAACGGCCTGAATGTTGGCCATGACCTGCCGGGTCTGCCCCTCGATATCGGGCGAGGTGATCGCGCCACCGTCCAGCGCGACCTGTCCGGCCAGAAACAGCAGATCGCCCGCCCGGCGGGCGGGGGAAAGCGGGATGGATGCAAGGTCAATCACGTGGTCAGCTCCATTGATTGTGGGTTTTGGGGGGTGTCAGATCCATCGGCATAGGCTTGCCAGCCGCGCGCTTCGACCTGGGCACCGGTCTTTTCCAGATGCGTCACGATTTGATCCAGGCTTTCGACCTCAGCTTGCGACAGGCTGCCGAACATGTCGGCCTCGATCCGCAGCGCCACATCAAGAATGTCCTGAAACATCTCCTCGCCCGCCTGCGTCAGGCTGACGGAAATGAACCGCTTGTCGTGTGTTGACGCGCGGCGGTCGATAAGACCGCGCTGTTGCAACTGGGTAATCGCCCGGCTGATCGCACAAAGGTCGATCCCCGAGAAGCGAGCGATATCGCCGCCGCTGAGGTCGGGCTTGGCAGCCAGCGCGGCAATCGTCTTCCACGCGGGTTTGCTCAGGCCGTGCTTGCGCGAGTAATAGCCAAATAGAATGGTGCCTAACCGCGCGGCAGCATCGTGCAGCCGATAGGGAAGCCAGGCACCGATAACAGTGAAATCGGGAAGGGAATTGTCTGAACTCATAGGGTCTTTCCTTGGGGGCCGTGTTTTGGTCACGACCCTATCTTGCAATGCGCGCTACGTCGGAAGGCTTTCCGGGGGTGGCCGGGGAGGGGGGGTAACCAAACACCATGTCAGACCGGAAATCGCCGATATGGGCGGCACCCATCATGCCCTGTGCCATGTCCAGCTCCTCGCGGATGCAGTTGAGGCAATGGCGCAGGGCCGGTTCGCCGCCCGCCGCCAGCGCGTAAAGCGGGGCGCGGCCCAGCTGCACCGCATCGGCCCCCAGTGCAAGCGCCCGAGCCACGTCTGATCCGGTGCGAAAGCCGCTGTCGATGAGGATGGTGAGCCTGCCCCGCGCTTCGCGCACGAAATCGGGCAGCACATCAATGGTGGCCACCGCGCCGTCCAGCTGACGCCCGCCATGATTGCTGATCACCACCCCGTCAACACCCAGCTCCAGCGCCTTTGCCACATGCCGCGCATCCAGCAGGCCCTTGACGATCAAAGGTTTTTTCCAGCGGTCGCGCAGTTTTGCGATGTCGTCCCAGGTGATGCTGGAATCGATCTGATCCTGGAACATCTCGGCCAGCGTGTCGGTCCGCCGATCACCCAGAATATCGGACAGCAGCTTTAGCGTGGGCGGCCCCGAGCGGGCCATGCGCAACGACCAGCCGGGATGCGCCGCCAAGCTGAACATCTTGCGCGGCGTCCACTTCATCGGCACCGAAAACCCGTTGCGCACATCGCGCAGCCGGACACCAATGGCCGGATTGTCGACCGTAACCTCCAGCGCTTCGAAACCCAGCGCCTCGGCCTTGTCCACAACGCGGTCACTGAGCGTGCGGTCGCGCATGAGATAGAGCTGTGCCCAGTTGGTTTGCCCGTTTTCGGCGATCACCTCTTCCTGGCTGCAGGTCGAGGCCATGCTCATGACATAGGGAATGCCAATGTCACCGGCGACCCGCGACAGCAGTGCCTCGGCCCAGGGCCATGCCAGCCCGGCCAGCCCGGTGGGGCCAATGATGACCGGTGTGGTGTAGGTTTTGCCGAATAGCGTGACCCGCTGGTCGCGGTTGTCCACATCATAGGGGCCGGAACAGATCAGCCGCTTGTCATCCAGCGCGGCGCGATTGTTGGCAATGGTGGTTTCCTGCCCTCCGCCCCCGTCGATGAAATCATAAACCATGCGCGGTAGCGCACGTTGGGCCGCCAGGCGAAAATCGGCGACCGAGGCCAAGTGTGACTGTCCGTTGAACATTTCGCATCATTCCCCGCGTTTGAACATCGTGCCTGTTCTTCAAGCCAGGGATGCAGGTGCAGCGAAGGCAATTGTAAAATGCAAGTATTCTGCAATTATTCTCCGGGCGCCCATTTTTTGAACGGCCTGAAACCGCGCAGGGGGGATTCCTGTGCAGCAAGATGTTGCAAGCGGCGCTTGGTTTCGGATGCGCCCCAATGGGATTTTTGCGTTGATTGGATGACGTGGGTGGTGTGTCGAGGCGCTAAAATGGCCCCGCACAGACGCGCGAAAACCGCGATCTCACCCCGGATGCTTGGGTGCTTGAGATGGAGGTGGGCGCGCTTGATGTTCTGCTCTGCCAAAAGATCAACGACACCTTGGCAGGAGAATGCACGGGGCAGGGTATGATGCCCCGTGGCAAGGAATGGGGGGCTTTCGCGGCTTGCTTGGCCTCAAAGAGCAGAGCTTGGCCAAGCAGGCCGATCAATGCAAAAGCCCCCTATATCGTGAATGCGCTCTGCAAATTATGTGGGGGCCGCCTCTCTCAAACTTCTGGAGAGAGGCAGCTGGTCGTCATTCCTGTGAGAACTTACCCGAGCTTTCCTCGATCACTTCCCACACGACATCGAGATAGTCGGCATTCCACTCGGTCAGCGGAACCCAGGTTTCACCGTCCCATTGTTCGATACGGGTCTTCCCGCCTCCGCCGTGATCCTTTGGGGTCACCGTGACGGGGGACATGACGCCGCCAGCATTGTAGTTTTCGATCGATTCATAGCCCGCCTTCATGCTCTCGGCGGTGAGCGGCCAGCCATTTTTCTCGATCGCGATACGTGCGGCCTCGATCGCTACGGAGTAAACCGCAAGCCCCTTGTTGTAGTGCACGTCCCGCACATGTTTTTCCGGCCCGCTGCCTTCGCCGTTTGCATAGAGCGTATCAAGCATGGACTTGACGAGGGGGAGGTCCTGGCCGCCGGCCACGTTGGTCCCGCGCAGGATGCCGGTGGCTGTTTCGGCACCGATGTTGGAGATATCAACTTCGTTGATCCAGTCGACCGAGATATACCTGTCAAGCGGGAACCTGTTGCGCGCCATTTCCTTGGCGGCAACAACATGAGCCCCGCCAAGCATCCACGAGATCACGTAATCAGGCTTGTCGCGGCGGATCCTGCTCCAGGCCCCGGACTGGTCTGAGCCCGGAAGCGGCACCGGATAGAGCTGAAGCTTGAAGCCCTCTTTCTCCGCAAGAGTTTCGAGGATTTCGATCGGTTCCTGCCCGAAGGGGAAGTCAAAATAGATGAAACCGATCGTGGCATCGCTCAGGTCGTCGCCCAACTGGGACTTGATGAAAGCGACATCGTTTGCGGCCTGTTGCCAGTAGGTTGGGCCAACCGGGAAGATCCATTTGAATACATCGCCATCCACGGCGTCGGCTCTGCCCGAGAAGGACTGCATCAGGATGTTCTCGTCGCGCATCACACGCGGCAGAACGGCATTACTCACCGGGGTAGACAGCATGTAGAAGTTGATAACCCCGTCGCGCTTGAGTTGCTCATAGCACTCCACGCCACGCTGCGGCTCATTGCCGTGGTCGCGCACAATCATCTCGACCGGATGACCATCAAGGCCGCCATTCAGGTTGGTGTATTTCGCCAGATCTTGCGCTGCCTGCGCCACTTGGGGCGAGATGAATGTGTAGGATTTGCTGAGGTCAAAGCACAATCCGAATTTCACCGGTTCTTTCTCTTGCGCCGAGACCTCGCTGGCCCCTGTTGCCACGATGGCGGCCAGAGCAACCGCTGTAAGGTTGGAAAAAAGTTTCATGTCATTCTTCCTTGGTTGTGAAGGTGTTGGGTCTTTCGCCAGCGCCCATCGCTTGGCTGTGAAGGGGCGTGCCCTTCGCCATGGTTTCGTGTTGATCTGCGTGATGCCGCACCGCAGCGCCAATCGTCACCTGCCGCCCTTGGCGGGTTTGACGAGTTGACGCTGCGGGCGGCAAATGCATCAGGCCGTTCCCTTGGCTTTCTTGTCGTATTGCAGCGCCATCCGTCCGGCCTTTTCGCGGGCAATCACCAGCTTCTGGACCTGTGCGGTGCCATCGCCGAGTTGCAGGCCAAGCACATCATTGTATCGCTGATGATGCGGCAGATCGGTGGTATAGCCGTAGTGCCCATGCAGGATCAGGCACTGGTGCAGGATCTCGCAAGAAACCTTGGGCAGATACCATTTGCACATTGCCGCCTCGGAGGTGTGGGGCAGGCCACGG
>NZ_JARGND010000086.1 GCF_029212645.1 Vannielia sp.
TATCAAACACCGCGTGCAAAGCCACCGTTAGCTCCACCACGCCAAGGCCCGCACCAAGATGCCCGCCTGTTTGGCTTACGGCGCTGATCGTTTCAGCGCGCAGCTCACTGGCCAGTTTCATCAGGTCAGCATCGCTGAAGCCACGCATATCGGCGGGCAGGCGCACCTTGTCGAGAAGGGGGGTTGATGGCGTATCGGTCATGGCTCTTCGGGGCTCCTCGGGGCCGTCTAGCTGCGCCGGGCAATAACGAAGCGGGCCGCATCCCGCAAGGTTTCGCCATCCCTGCCGTAGGGGGCAAGCGCTTCACAGGCCTCTTCCACCAGGGCGGCGGCGCAGGTGCGCGCAGGCTCCAGCCCCAGCAGCGACACGAAAGTGGCCTTTCCGGCGGCGGCATCCTTGCCCACTGCTTTGCCAACCGCCTGTTCACTCCCCTCAACATCCAATATGTCGTCCGCGATCTGAAAGGCACGGCCCAGTGCTTCGCCATAGTGTCGCAGGGGCGCAGGATCGGCCCCGGCAATGCGCGGCCCGGCCATGGCGGACCAGGTGATCAGCGCCCCGGTCTTGCCCGCCTGAAGTGCTTCGATCTCGGGGAGGGTCAGCGGGGTTGCAGCACTTTCAGCAGCAATATCCGCTGCCTGCCCACCAACCATTCCGGCCACACCAGCGGCGTCAGAAAGGCTCTGTACCAGCCCGATACGCGCCTCGGGCGGGCATTCAGCCGCCGCAATCAAACCAAAGGCGAGTGATTGCAGCGCGTCACCGGCCAGCACCGCCGTGGCCTCATCCCACTTGATATGCACCGTTGGCTGACCGCGCCGCAGGGCATCATCATCCATGCAAGGCAGGTCATCATGCACCAGCGAATAGGCATGCAAGGCTTCAATCGCACCAGCAACCGGGGCGGCGATTTGTGGCTCTATTCCGTGCAATCTGGCGCTCTCGAGCACAAGGAAGGCGCGCAGCCCCTTTCCGCCGGTTGCGGCGTATCGCATCGCCTCGGCAACCGGGGTTTCATTGTGCGCAAGGGCCGCCCTGATCTCCGCTTCCGCAAGGCTGCGCGCCCGCGTCAGCCCATCGGCCAATGGCAGCCGGGTCAATCCCCCAGACACCCCGCGCGCCTCAGTCTACGTCAAGCGGTTGGCTGCCCGCAGGCTTGCCTTCGGCATCAAGCGTCAGCGCATGAACCTTCTCTTCAGCCTGCTTCAGCAGCGTATCGCAGCGTTTGCGCAGCGCATCGCCCCGTTGGTAAAGCGCGATCGAATCCTCAAGCGGAACCTCGCCACCGTCAAGTTGGTCAACAACCCGCTCAAGCTCTTTCATCGCTTCTTCAAAGCTCAGGTCATCCACTGGTTTGTCGCTCATTTCGCGCCCCGCTCCATCAACACTTCGACATGCGCCGCAACACTTGCCGCCAGCGCCTCCAGATCATATCCGCCCTCAAGGGTCGAGACCACCCGACCCCCGGCATGCGCATCGGCAATATCGCAAAGCCGGTGCGTCGCCCACGCGAAATCCTTTTCCGTTAGCTCCATCTGCGCCAGCGGATCGGCCCGGTGGGCGTCAAACCCCGCCGATATCAGCACCAACTCCGGCGCAAAATCATCAAGCGCTGGCAAAACCTCTGCCTCCATCGCCCGCCGAAACGCCTCTGAGCCCGCGCCCGGCGGAAGCGGCACATTCATCACGTTGTTATCTGCCCCGGTTTCATGCACGCCACCAGTGCCCGGATAGAGCGGCGATTGATGGGTTGAGATGAACAGGCAGCGTGTTTCGTCCCACAGCAAATCCTGGGTGCCGTTACCGTGGTGCACATCAAAATCCATGATCGCCACACGGCTCAACCCATGCTCATCCAGCGCGTTTTTTGCTGCAATAGAGACGTTTCCGAACAGGCAAAAACCCATCGCCGTGGTCTTCTCGGCATGGTGGCCGGGAGGGCGGGCGGCGATAAAGGCGTTCTGCGCCTTGCCTGTGATCACAGCCTCCACCGCCGCCACACATCCACCCGCCGCGCGCAGCGCCGCGTCGAGCGATCCGGCCATCACATGCGTGTCGCCATCTATCGCGACGGTCCCGCCGCGCGCCGCAGCCACCGCCTGCTCCACCGCCGCAACATGCGCCTCGGGGTGAACGCGCAGCAGCTCTGACCGCGCCGCCTTGGGGCAATCATGCCACTCCAACGCGGCAAAGCGCGGGGCTTCCAAAATCTCCAGAACCGCCTCCAGCCGCGCCACACGCTCTGGGTGGCCCGGAGGCGTTTCGTGTTTGAGGCAATCGTCATGGGTGTAGATGGCTGTTGTCATGCCCCCACCCTGCCGTGCCGCGCCCCCGCCCGCAAGAGACACACGCCCTACTGCGGCACCGCAAAGGTGAGAGAGGCCCACAGGCTGCGCCATACCGCCCCGGCCTCTGGGTCATCATTGCCGGTGTCGAGCATTACCACCGCATCCACCAGATACTCATGTCCCGCCTCTACCGGAAAGCTGGCGCGCCCGCTTTCATCGGTGCGGGTGGTGCGGATCTCTACCGACCCATCCGGCGCCTTTTCAAAGATCTCAACCTGCGCATCCGGCCGCGCCGCACCGTCATGCACCACATCCACAACCATGCCCCCCGAAAGGTCATCGGTATAGGGGTTCGTCACCGCCACGATCTCTGTCGGCATCCCCATCAGCCGGTCCGTGCCCGCACCATCGCCCACCGCGATCAAGGATTTGGCACAGCGCCGATAGGCCTCGTGAAACCCCTCATGCGGCAACCCGCGGCGATCATGCAGCGCAACCGTATCGCCCAAGTCCTTATGCTCCACAAAGCGCAGGAACTTGTCCCACTCGCTGTAATGCAGGCGGTAATCCGTGGTTTCCTGCACAACCACCATCAGCCCCTCACTCGGGGCGGGAATGTTGAGCGCGGGGCGATCCCCCACATTGGGTGTCACCTCCTGCACCCCGTCCGGCGTTACCAGCTCAAACCGCGCCGACCGGCCCGGAATGAAAACATAACCACCGCCCGCAAACTCTTGCCCAACCCTGAATTCTGCCTCAAGTTGGCCCCCAACCGGCACTTTGTAAGCCTCGGGCGAGAGCCAAAATTCATGGGCACCAGCGGGCCAAGCGGCCCCGAGACACAGGCAAAACAGGATAGCGACGATGCGCATGACAAAGCTCCTTACATTGGCCTTGAAAGTGACCTTGGCAGTGCTCCTGTCAACCCGGCTTGCCAGCGCACATGAGCTTAATCCAGCCGTCGCCGATGTCACCGTTGCGCCCGAAGCGGTGCAGATGGAGGTGACATTCACCGCCGAGGCGATGATCGCCGGGCTTGACCGCAGCGAAAATATCAACACCGACGACATGGAAAACGGCGGTGAATACACCCGCCTGCGCCTGCTCTCCGGCGAGGAAATGTCGCAAGCCTTCCGTGAGGCATGGCCCGCCCTCGCCGATGGCTTCAACATCTCCACCGATGGCCAGCGCGTGCCGCTTGAACTGACCGACATCACCATCACCGAAGACCCTGATCCCGGCCTGCCCCGCACCACCCGCATCACCCTGCTTGGCACCCTTCCGCCCGGTGACGCGCCGGTTACCATCGGCTGGTCCGGCAGCTACGGCCCGCTGGTGCTGCGCCAGGTTGGTGGCGGGGCTGATGCCTACTCCGATTTCCTCAACCCCGGCGCCACCTCCGAGCCGCTGCCGCGCAATGGCGAGATCGTCACCGAGGGCTGGTTGCCGCTGTTTGCCCGCTACATCGTCGTCGGGTTTGAGCACATATTGCCGCTCGGCCTTGATCACATCCTCTTTGTGCTCGGCCTCTTCTTCTTCTCGCTGCACCTGCGCCCGCTGCTCTATCAGGTGACGGCCTTCACCCTGGCCCACACCGTGACCCTGGCAATGGCCTCCCTCGGGATCGTCACCATCTCCCCCGCCATCGTTGAGCCGCTCATCGCCGCCTCCATCGTTTATGTCGCGGTCGAAAATATCATGGGCGCCAAGCTGGGCTGGCACCGCATCGCCATTGTCACCGTCTTTGGCCTGCTCCACGGCCTCGGCTTTGCCAGCGTGCTGGGTGAGGTTGGGCTTGAGCCCTCTCGCTTCATCACCGGGCTGATCGGCTTTAACGTTGGCGTCGAGATTGGCCAGCTCACCATCATCTCTGCCGCGCTGATCCTGATCTATGCCGCCACCGCTGCCGCCCGCCACGCCAAGCTTCCCCCCGAGGAGGCACCAGCTGAGGTGATGCAAGTGCTCTACCGCTCGGTGTCGCTGGCTGGCTCTATCGTGATCGCCCTGATCGGCGCGTATTGGGTGATTGAGCGCACGCTACTTTAGCGTCTGGCTGTCCATCCGCCCTCGTGCGGCGCGATCTTTGCCAAGCTTCTGCTCGCGCCACACAATAAAGCCGCCCGCCGCGATCACCAGCGCCGCGCCAGCCAGCATTTGCAATGTCGGCTCCTCGGCAAACACGAAATAGCCAATGATGAGCGACCAGATCATCGAGGAATAGGTGAAGGGCGCCAGCAGCGAGGCATCGGCGTAGCGGTAGGATGACGTGACCAGTATCTGCCCCGCGCCGCCAACCACGCCCGCGCCCACCAGCAGCACCCATTCCTCTGCCGTGGGCCACACCCACCATGGCAGCGTTGTGAGCGAAAGCAGCGTTGCCGTGCCGGAAAAGTAAAACACAATCGCCGCCGTTGATTCCTTCTGCGTTGCCATCGCCTTCACAAAAATCTGCGCCAGCGAGGCCAGCGTTGCCGAGGCCAGGATCATCATCGCCCCGATCAATTCCTGCTCACCGCCCTCTATCGTGAGGCGCGGCCACATGATTACCAGCACCCCCACCAGCCCCACCGCAACGGCGCTGATGCGCAACAGGCGGATGTGTTCTTTCAGCAAGATCGCCGCGAAAAGCACGATCAGGATAGGCGTGATAAACCGGATCGCCGTCACCTCGGGGAAGGGCAAGTACCGCAGCCCGGCAAATCCAAACCCCATCGCAGCCGAGCCTACAACCGCCCGCACCGCATGGCTTTTGATGCTGCGCACCTTCAACCCGCTGGGAAAATCGCCGCGCTGCCAAAGCCAGATCGCGATCACCGGCAGGGCGCATCCAGCACGAAAGAAAATCGTTTGCCCAATAGGGATGCCCTCTGCCGCCTTGACGAGAGCCCCCATCACGGTGAAGCAGAAAACCGCGCTGAGTGTCAGCATTATTCCCAATGTCGGTCGCATGTGAGGGGCGGGGCCTTCGCAGGTTGCCCTGCCGTTAGATCACGGCCACGCGATCAGGGCCAGACCCAGCCGCCTTTTCAGTCATTCAGGGTATGATAGGCGAGCACCGCCGCGCTTATCCCCTCTGCCGCCCGCGAAAGGCCATATGGCCCGATCCGGTTGCGCCCCACGCCATAAAGCACGCTCGCAGGTTCTGTTGGCCCTGCTTCCACAAAGTAAACACTGGCCGTCACCCCACGCGCGGCAAAGGTTTTGCGAAAACTCAGCGCCATGCTGCGCAGCGCTTCTGGCTCTGGATCGTGCAGCCGGATCTGCACATGCACCGGCACCTCACCGTAAGCGACACTGCCATCCATCAAGCTGCTCACGGCGTTTGACAGCGGCCGCGATGATTCATCCCCGGTGATCTGGTAATAGAGCATCATCACCGCCGTCGGCATCGCAACAATGGCTGCCAACATCAGCGCATAAAGAACCTGTCGCATCGGCGTTCCCACGTAAAAGGCCGCCCCAGAATACCGGCGCGGCCTTTCAACTAGGTTAATTCAGCTGCGGCAGTTTTAGCTGCGCACCAGTTTCTCGTAGCTCTCCGACATCTCCCGGCACAGCGCGCCCACCTCGAAGTGCCAGTCACCGATCTGGCCCACCGGCGTCACCTCGGCGGCGGTGCCGGTCAGCCAGCACTGCTCAAAGCCTTCCAACTCTT
>NZ_JARGND010000087.1 GCF_029212645.1 Vannielia sp.
ATGGGGCTGATGCCTCGGAGGCCAAGCGTGACGTGATGGATGCGGTGCGGGCGCACTTCCGCCCTGAGTTCCTCAACCGTTTGGATGAGACCATCATCTTTGATCGGCTCAGCCGGAACGACATGGATGGCATCGTCGACATTCAGCTTGGCCAGTTGCGCAAGCGGCTCGCCCGCCGTGGCATTGAGCTGGAGCTTGATGACGGCGCGAAGAAGTGGCTGGCGGATGAGGGCTATGATCCGGTGTTCGGTGCGCGTCCGCTCAAGCGGGTGATGCAGCGTGCCTTGCAAGACCAGTTGGCCGAGATGCTGCTGGCCGGTGATGTGGCTGATGGTGATGTTGTTAGCGTGACTGCCGGGGCCGAAGGCCTGATCATTGGTGATGCTGTTGCAGGCACCAACCGGCCGCGCCCTGATGATGCCGTGGTCCACTGACGCCGCGCAGTGATCCGGGGCCGCGAGCCCACTTTCAAATCATAAAGGCCCCCCTTCCAGCCGGGAGGGGGGCCTTTTCTAACACGGATGGGCGCATGAAGGGTGCAATCGTTAAAGGCGCAGCACGCGGCGCCGGGCTGGCCACGCTGCGCCTGTGACGCCCGCGTGAACAGCACAGGCGGGGGCTTTGTTGGGCGGGTGCGCGCGGCTACTCTATACATAGAGAAAGGAGCCAGCCCATGCCCCGCTTTGAGCAACCCGGTTTTGCCTACTCCTATGATGTTGACGATGAGATCGCCGCCATGCGCACGTGGCGCGATACCAGGCAAGGCCGCGCCATCCCCGATAAAGCGCCGGGGCGTATGCTGCTCGCCTCATGGAACATAGCCAACCTCGGGGATCAGGCGCAGCCGCGCGATGATAAAGACTGCCGCCTCATCGCTGAGCTGATCTCATGGTTTGATCTGGTTGCCATTCAGGAGGTGAAGGAAAACCTGTCTGATTGGGAGCGTGTGCGCGCTTACTTGCCCCACGGCTGGGATGCAGTGTTTTCCGATCAGGGCGGCAATGATGAGCGAATGCTCTATGCCTTTGACACCGCCCGCGTCACCCGGCTGGAACTGGCGGGCGAAATCGCCATCCCGCCGGGGGATCACCGCTACATCAAACTGCCCGGCATCGAGCAAAAGTTTCTTGGCTTTGATCGCAATCCCTATGCCGTTGCCTTTCAGTCGGGCGGTTGGGTGGTGACGATGGTCAACGCGCATCTCTACTTTGGCTCCAGCTCAAAGCGCTCTCTCAATCGCCGGGCGCTTGAAACCTACGCGCTGGGCCGGTGGGCGGATCTGAGGCGCAAGCGCGGCTGGGCCTTCTCGCCCAATGTGGTGGCGATTGGTGATATGAACATGCCCAAGGCCGAGATGGGCGATGCGGTGTTTGATGCGCTCACCAAGCGCGGGCTGCACATTCCGCCGCACCAGTCCCGCATTGGCACCACGATCACCGAGGGCAAACAGTATGATCAGCTCGCGTTCTTTCCCGGCGGGGCAGGGGTTGCTTTTGTGTCCGATGGGGTGTTTGACTTTGATGGCGCGATCTTCGCAGACCTCTGGGATAGCCGCACCCCATCCGAGTTTGCCGCCTTCATGCGCTACCATATCTCCGATCATCGCCCGATCTGGGCCGAATTCATCACCGGCTGACTTGCCACTTGGCCGCTGCCGCCGCATCCTCTTTCTGGAAACGGGGAGAGCAGGATGAGCACTTACATTGATTGGGCGGGATACGCGATGGAGTGGCTGGCGCTGCTCTTTGTCTTCCTGCTTGGGTTCGCTGTTCTTGCCGCGTTGGTGGTTTTCATCATTGATAGCAACCAATCCGAAGACGCGATCCGCCGCAATTATCCGGTGATTGGCCGCTTCCGGCACATCTTTTCATCTCTGGGAGAGTTCTTTCGGCAGTATTTCTTTGCGATGGACCGCGAGGAAATGCCCTTTAACCGGGCGCAGCGCGATTGGGTCACGCATGCGGCGGCGGGCAGCTCAAACACGGTTGCCTTTGGCTCTACCCGCAATCTTAATGTTCCGGGCACCGCGATCTTTGCCAATGCCGCCTTTCCGCCGCTCGACAATCAGTTTGCCAGCACCGATCCGCTGCTGATTGGTGCCGGAACGCGCGAGCCGTTTCTGGCGCCGTCGATCTTCAACATTTCCGGCATGTCCTACGGGGCGCTTTCAAAGCCTGCGGTGCGCGCGCTGAGCAGGGGGGCAAAACTGGCGGGCATCTGGATGAACACGGGCGAGGGGGGGCTTAGCCCCTATCACCTTGAAGGTGGTTGCGATGTGGTTTTTCAGATCGGTACTGCCAAGTATGGGGTGCGTGATAGCGAGGGCAACCTGAGCGATGACAAGCTGCGCTTGGTCGCGGCGCATTCCGAGGTCAAGATGTTTGAGCTGAAGCTGGCGCAAGGGGCAAAGCCCGGCAAGGGCGGCATCCTTCCGGCAGCGAAGGTAGATGAAGAGATCGCCCTCATACGCGGGATCAAGCCGCACACCAGCTCGATCTCTCCCAACCGGCATGCGGATGTGAACGACTGGGGTGAACTGCTGGATGTGATCGCCCGCATACGCGAGGTCACCGGCAAGCCCGTTGGCTTCAAAACGGTGATCGGTGCGATCGAGCCGTGGCGCGACCTGTTTGAGCTGATCCACGAGCGTGGCCCCGATAGTGCGCCGGATTTTGTCACCATTGATGGCGGCGAGGGAGGAACCGGCGCGGCCCCGATGCCGCTTATGGATCTGGTGGGCATGCCCATCCGCGAGGCGCTGCCGCTGTTCAATAACCTGCGTGATGAGTTTGGCCTCAAAGAACGCATTCGCATTGTGGCGGCGGGCAAGCTGGTAAACCCCGGCGATGTGGCCTGGGCGCTCTGTGCGGGGGCCGATTTTATCACCTCGGCGCGCGGCTTCATGTTTTCGCTGGGCTGCATTCAGGCGCTCAAGTGCAACAAGAACACCTGCCCGACCGGCATCACCACCCACGACCCGCGCCTACAGGCTGGGCTGGTGGTGGAAGACAAGGACAAGCGCGTGGCGGCCTACGCCAAATCGGTCATCAAGGAGGTTGAGACGATTGCCCACTCGGTCGGCGTGGCCGAGCCCCGGCTGATGCGGCGGCGGCATGTTCGCATTGTGCAGGCCGATGGCTCTACGGTGCCGTTCAACGCGATCCACCCCTCGATCCAGCCGGGCGAGGAACGTTACACTCTTTGACGTTCCCGTCATCCAACCGCCTCGTGAAAATTGTTACAGCCCCGCGCCCCTATATAGAGTGCAAAGGATATGAAGGGATTTCACATGGCCAACCGCTGGACCAACACATTTACCACCGCCGATATCACGCCAGAGCCGCTTTGGCTGAACCGCCGCCAATTGATCGCGGGCCTCGGCGCGGCTTCTGTTGCAGGTGGCCTGGCCGGTAGCGCCCATGCGGCGGGCGAGGCGCTTGAGCCGAACAGCTTTGAGGACATCACCAGCTACAACAACTATTATGAGTTCGGCACCGGCAAGAGCGACCCGGCAGAAAACGCCGCAGCGCTTGATACCTCCAACTGGTCTATCGCCATCGACGGGCTGGTTGATCGCCCCGGTGACTATTCTCTTGCCGATCTCACCGATGGGCTGACCGAAGAGGAGCGCATCTATCGCTTCCGCTGTGTTGAGGCCTGGTCGATGGTGGTTCCGTGGAACGGCTATGAGCTGGCCGATCTTCTGGCCAAGGCGGGCGTGCAAGCGGGCGCAAGGTATGTGGCCTTTGAAACCGCCGTTCAGCCCGAGGCCATGCCGGGCGTGCGCCGCTCCGTGATCCCCTTCCCCTATGTTGAGGGCCTGCGCCTTGATGAGGCGATGCACCCGCTCACCATGATGGCCACCGGCATCTACAGCAAACCCATTCCCAACCAGAACGGCGCACCGATCCGGCTGGTGGTGCCGTGGAAGTATGGCTTCAAGTCGATCAAATCCATCGTGCGCATTACGCTGACAGAGGAGGAGCCTCCCACGACGTGGCAAAACCTCAATGCCCGCGAGTATGGCTTTTACGCGAACGTAAACCCTGAGGTCTCGCATCCGCGCTGGTCACAGGCGTCGGAACGGATGATCGGCGGCGGGTTGTTTGCGTCGCGTCAGGAGACGCTGATGTTCAACGGTTACGCTGATGAGGTTGCCGGGCTTTACGAGGGCATGGACCTGAGCAAGCTCTATTAACGCACCGGAACTTTCAGCACCTTAAGCAAAACGTGCCTCGGCATCGCGGCCATAGATAAAGGGCAACCCCATGACCTCCCTTGCCGAGCAAAGCACACCCTTCTGGGGCACCAAAGGCCGCGCCGTTCAGGCGGTGAACGATACACTCCGTCGGGTTCCGGCCTGGCCTCTATATATAGTGGCCCCAATTCCGGCGCTGTTCTGGTTTTGGCAGGGGGTTACGGGGGCCTCTGGCCCTGAGCCGATCAAAACACTTGAGCACGCGCTGGGCCTGTTCGGTCTTCAGCTTCTGATCGCTGGTCTTGCTGTCACCCCGTTGCGCCGCTTTGCCGGGCTCAACCTGCTCAAGTTTCGCCGTGCCATCGGTGTGGTGTCCTTCTTCTATATACTGGCGCACTTCCTCACCTGGCTGGTGCTCGACATGTCCCTGCTCTGGAGCCAGATCGCGGGGGATCTCGTGAAGCGCCCCTATATCACCATCGGCTTCGCGGGCTTCCTTCTCCTTACGCCGCTGGTCATCACTTCAAACAACTTCTCGATCCGGAAACTGGGCGCGCGTTGGCGCAAACTGCACAAGCTCGTCTATCCGGCGGTTCTGGCGGGCGGGGTGCATTGGGTGTGGCTGGCGAAGGGCTGGCAGCTGGAACCACTGCTCTACACCGGCGCGATTCTGGCACTTTTTGCCCTGCGCTTGATTCCCCGGCGCCGGAATCAGCCAAATCGCGGGTGAATCGCTTCGCGGTTTGAATAATTTTCACCCGACTCGACGAAAAATTTGGCGAGTCGGAGCGATTCATCCGACGAGTCGCGGTGAATCGGATGCGATTCACCCCCGATTCACGCCCGAAATGCCGGGTGAATCTGTGGATAACTTCTGAATAGGCCTGATTTGAGCAAGATCACCCCGGCTTGGCCTTTTGCTCTCGTTCCGGTGATCAAAAAAGGCATCTCGTAAGTATATGTATTTACTCTGTTTTTCAAAAACTTTGGAAAAAATGACAGTTTCACGAAAAAAGGGGTTGCGAGGTGCGGCCCCCAACCGTAAATACCCCCTCACCGGCGGCGCAGAGATGCACCAACGGGGCGCCAGACGGGCCAGACGGAAGCGGAAACGCAGACAGACGGAAACGAGACGCAGACTAAAAACAGAGATAGTTGAGGCGGGGCGCGCCAAGTAAGTTAGGGCGCATCTCGGTGATATTTGTCTCTACGCTCTTTGAAATCGATGGTTTTCTGAAGAGATATGCGGGCGGTTTGGTCACTACGACCGACGTACCTCGTATATCGCGCTCTTAGGCTTCGGCCGATAATAGAGTGTCAGCTTCACTGTTTGAACGGTTTCCGGTTTCTTATGAAACCAGAAGCACAACAAACAGAGACTTCATCGGCCTTTCCGGGTCGATGAGATGTGCGATGGTTCGAACGTCAAGGATAGCAGGGTAACCTGCTTTCAACTTGAGAGTTTGATCCTGGCTCAGAACGAACGCTGGCGGCAGGCCTAA
>NZ_JARGND010000024.1:0-44166 GCF_029212645.1 Vannielia sp.
TGCTCAAACGTGGGAACCGGTTTTGAGCTTCTCGAACATGCGAAATCAATAAGTTGGAGCGTGTCGCGTGAATTCGAATGAACGCGACACGCTCTAGGCGCGGTTCTCAGGCAAGCCCACCGGGGGGGCGGGCAGCGGCCTGCGCCCGGCGTGAAGGGGGTTTTCCCCGCGCCGCGCCGCGCATAGCATGGGGCAATTGCAGCCTATGGATTTTGCCCGATGCCCTTTGCCTTCCGCGCCCTTTTGCTTTGCCTCACTCTCATCATCGCCCTGCCCGCCCCGGCCCCGGCGCAAGACGGCACCGCCCAGCCCACCGGCACCATCGGGGTGGACGAGAGCAACGAGCAGGACGCTGCCATTGCCAGCCGCATCCGCGCGATCCTCGCCGAGCTGGAGGGGTTTGAGGATGTGACGGTGATCGTCAACTCCGGCATCGTCACCCTGCGGGGCACCACGCTGGACGCCACCAAGGCCAGGCAACTCAATGATCTGGTGGCCCGCGTTCAGGGCGTGGTGGCGATTGAAAACAACGTCACCGCAAGCACCAATGTCGCCGAGCGGCTGAACCCTGCGGTAAAGCGCTTTCAGGAGCGGATCAGCCAGATGGTCGCCTGGGCGCCGCTGCTGCTGATCGCCGCTGCGGCCTTCGTGGCGGTGGCCTTCCTTGGGGTGATGCTGGCGCGCCTGAAGCAGCCGTGGGAGCGGCTCGCGCCCAACGCCTTTATCGCTGACATTTACCGCATGCTGATCCGGCTGGCGTTTGTGGTGGCGGGGATCGTGGCGGCGCTGGATATCCTCAACGCGACCGCGCTGCTGGGCACCATTCTGGGCGCGGCGGGGATCATTGGCCTAGCGATTGGTTTTGCCGTGAAGGACACGGTTGAAAACTTCATCGCCTCGATCATGCTGTCGATCCGCCAACCGTTTCGGCCCAATGATGCGATCGAGATCAACGGTGACGAGGGCAAGGTGATCCGCCTGACCAGCCGCGCCACGATCATGCTCAGCTGGGACGGCAACCACATTCGCATCCCCAACGCGACGGTGTTCAAGAGCCGGATCGTGAATTACTCGCGCAACCGCGAGCGGCGCTTTCAGTTCGAGATCGGATTTGAGGGTGAGGTGGATATGGAGAAGGTGCGCAAGCTGGCCGAACGCACGGTGCACGGCCTGCCCTTCACGCTCGCCACCCCCGCTGCGAGCGTGTGGATCGACCGGATCAGCGACGCTGGCATCATCCTCAACGTCACCGGCTGGGTAGACCAGACCGCCACCTCGCTGGTGCTGGCCAAGGGCGAGGCGCTGCGGCAGGTGAAGGGGGCGCTTGAGGGCGAAGGGCTGAGCGTGCCCGACACCACCTACCGCCTGCGGCTTGACCCGCCAGTTGGCCCCCTGCCCGCCCCTGCTCCGGCCCTTATGGTGGCAGAAGAGAGCGCCAAAGCAGAGCCACCGGAAGCCCCGGCGCCCAAGGCCGCAACCCCGCCGCAATCGCCGGTGGAGCAGGATGCCGACGTGGGCGCGACCAAGGAAAAAGAGCTGGAAGCGATGGTCGCCGCCGAACGCGCCGAGGGTGGCCACGAGGACGACCTCCTCGACGAAACGGTAGCGGTGGAATAAAGCCGCGAATTCTCACCATGGGGGGCTTGCCAGCGCCGCCGGGCGGCTTTATGAAGCCTCTCGCCGTTGGGGTGTAGCCAAGTGGTAAGGCAGCAGTTTTTGGTACTGTGTATCGTAGGTTCGAATCCTACCACCCCAGCCAACTATTCTCTCAAAACCTGAGATCCCAGACGGGCGGCTGAAGGGCCGCGTGATCCGTACGAATGGGTTTTTGTGTCTTGTTTTTGGATCACGTCATTCATCATGGGATCGACCTTCACACCTGGTCCGAATCCCTGCGATCACCTTGTTTTGGCCAGTCAGCTTCAAGCGCCTGCAACACCAATTCGCCCTCACTGTGCAGGTCTTCGAGCGTTTTCGACGCCTTTTCCATATCGTTGTTTTTACACTGGATTTTCAATGCCTTGGCGAGATCAACCAATCTTCGCGCCCCTATGAAACCCGAGGCGCCAATCAACTGATGCGCCAGTTCGCGGATGCCATTTATATCGCCCTTTTGCTCGCAGGCGCGCATGCCCGCCAACAGGTTGGGCAAGGTGCTTTGAAAACTGTGAACAACTTTCTGGCATCGGGAAAATCCAAGATCCGACAGCAGCTGATTGAGGTCCTGGCGACGAATACCCTGGGGTGCGTTGCTGTGCTCTGAGGCGCTATTTGACTCTTCCTCGCGCCGGACGCCGGACAGGGCGTTGGCGAGTTCGTATCGTGAGAAAGGCTTTTCAAGAAACAGGTCGATGCCCAGTTGCTGAATTTGCTCGTGGCTGTTTGCCGGGATGGCGGCGGTCATGACCACGATCGGGATTGAGCGCCCGGACTTGCGTTCGGCAACGCGCAGGGCGTCGACAACATCCAGCCCGGTGTTCTGGCCCAGCCTGTAATCGGTGATCACGATATCGAAATCGGGATTGGCCAAGGCGGTTTCCGCTTCGGGATAGGAGCGCGCCAGCGTCACATGGTTGCCGAGTTCTTCCAGGTAGGCTTCGACCACGGTGGCATTGACCGGGTCATCCTCGATCACCAGAACCCGGCAATCAGAGGCCCCTCGCGTTTGCGGCTTTTGGTCTTTGGCCACCTCGACGGCGATCGAAAACCCAAAAATGCTGCCGCCCGCCGGGTTGGGGCGATAGGCGATTTCACCGCCGAGGAACTCTACGAGGTGTTTGCAAATCGCAAGCCCCAGCCCGCTTCCACCGGAGGCGGACGGGCTGTTTTGGCCGGCTTGGGAAAAGGGTTCAAAAAGCGTGTCGACGGCGTTTTCCGGCACTCCGGGGCCGGTGTCCACGACTTCGAAACGCAGTTGATGCCGACCGTCCTCCAGAACGCATTCAGAAGTCACAACAAGGGTGACAGGCCCCTCACCGGCGTATTTCAGGGCGTTGGACAGCAGGTTCAAAAGCACGTGGCGCAACTTGTGGCCATCGCCGTGAAGGTGCATTGGCACGTCTGCGGCGATGTCGCGCATCAGTCTGGGTTGTTGGGTGCCCTCGACAAGCTCCAGAACCTGATAAAGGGCATCACAGATGGTGCCCAGATGAAAATCCTGCTTCACAAGTTGCAACGCGTCCGCTTGCGCTTTTGACAGCCCCAATACGTTTTCGATCACGGCAGAGAGCATCTCTCCAGACGCCTGGATGCTGCGCAACTGCGGGACTTTGCTAGCCGGAAGCTCGGCGTCTTCCATCAAACGGGTGAGACCCAGGATGCCATTGAGCGGGGTGCGGATTTCATGGGTGATCGTGTTCAGAAACACCGATTTTGCATGATCCGCCGCCTCAGCCGCTTTGATCGCATTCAGGTAATCGGTGATATCTTGAAGAATGATCACGCTTCCGGAGAATTTTTCACTGATATCAAGCATTTGTTGGACCGATACATCAAACAGCCGCTCGCCGTGCGGGGTGTATAATGAGACGGGATCAGAAGACGCCTCGCTGGACGAGAGCAATTTGCGCACGATGACGTGCAAGAGCGGGTTACTCAAATCGCCGTAATAGCCCGCGCCAGGGTCGTCCTCACCCAACAGCAACCTGTGCGCCGCGGCATTTACGTGGGTCGGACTGTTCTCTAAATCCAGCAGGATCGCCGGTTCTGCTATGCTTTCAAATACAGTGAGGTACTTGTTTTTTTCATTGGTCAGTTCGCGATTGCGCGTTTGCAATTCGACCAGTTGATCGGTGGCGCTTGTGGTTCCCCAGGCAGCCAGCAGGCCCACCTCGATACTGTCAAAAAGCTCCAGGATCAGGTCTCGCAATGGCTCACGTTCATCGCCGTCAGGTTCCTTTTCGCGGATCAGGTCAAGAAACGCATCGCGGTGGATTTTCAGCGCGCCGACGAAGTCGAGCACATCAACCCCCTGCGCACGATGCTGCAACGCCTGAGCCACACCAAACTTTGTGGCGTCCTTTATCGCCGCCGTATGTGAAAAGTTGGGGAGTCGGGCCGCGTCGCTGAACTGGATCAGCGGTGCGCTCAGCCCCCGGATCGAGTTGCGCCAGGCCTCTCTCAAGGTGGAGGAGTTTTTTGTGTAGGATTTTTGCTGCGCGTAAAGCAATACGCGGTCAATCAACCAATCCTCGTGTGTTTTTATCAGCGTTTTCAGGTTCAACATGGTCCGGTCTTGTGTTGGGGCGTCATTTCGCACGTCGCCTTTGTGCGTTTGGCCCGATCAAGATCACTGCACAGCGGCGCGGGCAAGCCTATCCGCGTCCTTGGCATGATATTGCAAATAGGCCCGGATCAGGAACTGATCGTCTTTCGGCAATCCGGTTCGCGGCCCCATGACCTTGAGATGGCTGGTCCATTGGTTCGCCGTGTAGTGGTGCGGGATGCGCCTTTGATGACAGGCGGTGCAACGCTGGGCGAAAAGCGGCTCTGCCCGTGCCCAGATGTCTCGCAGGCTGGGTTTCAGATCAGGGGTTTTGATCCATCCCTGAAGCTCGGTCTTCGTCCAGAGCTGCGCGGTGTCGGGGTCTGCGATCTGCTCGGAAAACACCAGCATCTCAACTGCGGAACTGGACAGGACCGCGTGCAGCACGCGAATGCCGGGAGCGGCGTAGATGGCGCGCTCTGCGCCTGCTTGTGTCCATCCTTGCATGGAAACCCGAAGCCAGTCGCCCTCGCGAGAGAGAGGGCGCAAAGGGGCCGTGACCAGCAATTTGCCTATCGGGGGCATGCTGTGATCAGGCGCGGCGCTGAGAGCGACGGTTCCGTCCAGATAGCTCACAGCCGGTGGGTTTTGGGCGTGCGTCGGGGTGCTGAGGAAAAGCGCGAGTGTCACCGTCATTGCAAGGTGGCTCAGATATCGCATGCCCGCACCTCATTGAAATCGGCGCGCGCGAACACCGCGCGCGCCGGGTTTTTAGAGTGGTTCAGCCCCCGGCAGGTGCCTCGAAGACATTCACGGCAGGAAGATCGCCGGTGAATTTTTCGACGTCGGCAAGGCCGGTATGGCCGCAGTTGGCCTGCGCCAGTTTCGAGGTGGAGATGGGAACCGTCAGGCAGTTCACGTCGCCATAAGCATCGAGCGAGCCGGGCTCTCCAGCGTTGACCGGATCATACCAACCGCCTTCATACATGCGGATGACACTTGGCCGAATGTCGTCAGACACAACCGCCCCGGCCAGCACCTGGCCACGATCGTTGAACACCCGGACAACGTCACCATCTGCAATGCCGCGCGCTTCGGCATCGGCCGTGTTGATCACACAAGGCTCGCGCCCGGCCACCGCGTATCCTTCACGGATTTTCGTTCCGCAAAGCTGCGAGTGCAGCCGATTATTGGGGTGGCCGCTGTCGATATGCAGCGGATAGGGCTCGTTGCCACCAAGCCGTTCAATGGGTTCCATCCACGTCGGGTGCGGGCCGCAATCGTCATAGCCCATCTTCTCGATATTGCGCGAGAAGATCTCGATCTTGCCGGTGGGCGTGCCCAGCGGTTCAAGCAGCGGATCGTCGCGGTAGTCGGCATAGCGCACAAACTGGCTGGCGCTTTCGGGAACCTCGAAGACAACGACGCCGGCATCCCAGAAGTCATCAAACTTGGGCACTTCTACGCCTTTGGCAGGCCCCTGTTTGGCGGCGTCTTCGTAAAAGCCCTTGATCCAGGCCATTTCGTCTTTGCCTTCGGTGAAGGCTTCGCCTGCGCCAAGCCGCGTGGCGATATCGGTGAAGATATCGAAATCGGTGCGGGATTCAAACACCGGGTCGACGATTTTCTTCATGCCGAGGATCGCCTTGAGCGAATAGTCCCCGATATGTTCGATATCGTTACGCTCATAGGATGTGGTGGCGGGCAGCACGATATCGGCGAAGCGTGCCGTTGCGGTCCACTGGAAGTCTTGCACGATCACGGTTTCCAGCTTTTGCCAGGCCTTGACCATGCGGTTGCGGTCCTGGTGGTGGGAAAACGGGTTGCCGCCGACCCAATAGACCATTTTGACTTCTGGATAGGTTGCGCGCGTGCCGTTGAAATCAAACTCGCCGCCGGGATTTTCCAGCATTTCGACAATCCGGCAAACCGGGATCGAGGCCGCGCCTGTTTCGGTTGCCCAAGCCATACCTTCAACAGCGGTTCCGCCATCCGACAGGCCCGAAAGAATGACCGAATTTGCCGAAAGCGAACCGCCATTGCCATAGTGGTAGCTGAGACCAAAGCCGCCACCCGGCAGCCCGATCTGACCCAGCATCGAGGCCAGCGTGACCAGCATCCAGTGCGATTGCTCGCCATGGTGTTGACGCTGGATAGCGTAGCCAGAGGTCAGCATCGTGCGGTTATCGGAGAAGAGCTTGGCCAGCTCCCTGATCTGGTCAGCCGGGACTTCGCAGATCTCTGCAGCCCATTCCGGCGTCTTCGGCGTACCGTCGCTTTCGCCGGTGAGATAGGGCAGGAATTTCTCGAACCCGGCGGTGTATTCATCGAGGAAATCCTGATCGTGCAGGTCTTCGGAATAAAGCGCATGGGCCACACCGAGCATCAATGCCACGTCGGTATGCGGGCGGACCGGAATCCACTCGGCGTCAAAGAACTTGGCGGTTTCGGTGCGGATCGGGTCGATCACGATCACCTTCTTGCCGGTTTTCTTGAACTCCTCCAGGTGGGCGTAGGTTTCATGATCCGGGACGACATAACCGATCTGGTTGGTCTTGACCGGATCGGCGCCCCAGAAGACCAGAACGTCGGTGTTTTCCACCACGACAGGCCACGCGGTTTGCTGTTCGTAGACTTCCAGTGTGCCCAATACGTGCGGCATGATGATCTGGCTGGCACCGGCCGAATAATCGCCCGAGTCGTTCACGAACTTGCCGTCCAGGCCGACGTTCAGGGTACGACGCAGGAGGTTTTGACAGTTGTGCAGTTTGCCGGGGCTTTGCCAGCCATAAGAGCCGGCATAGAGGCCGCCCGGGCCATGCGTTTCGCTGACGCGTCTCAACTCATTGGTGACAAGCTCCAGGGCCGTATCCCAATCGACGCGCACAAACTCTTCGCTGCCGCGATTTTCAGGGCTGGCACCGGGGCCGTTTTCCAGGAAGGCTTTGCGCACCATCGGATATTTGATCCGCGATGGCGAATAGACACTGTCCATCACCCCTTCGAGCATCGGGGTTGGACGCGGGTCCTGATCCCAAGGGGTAATCTTGGTCCAGACGCCATTTTCCACGGTCGCATTGAAAGCGCCCCAGTGGGACCCGGACAGAATATCGCCCGCTTCGGCGGCCTGAGCCGCGCCTGCGCGCAACAAGGCCGGCGCAAAGGCGCTGAAAGCGCCCAATGCGGTGGCCCCTTTCAAGAGGCCGCGCCGGGTGACGGTTTTGGTCGTATGAATGGACATCATATCCTCCATTACTTCATGGAACGTTGCGAACCCGGCAAAGGTGCGAATTCGCTGCTATCGTGAGTGTTTCAAACCGATGTGAATGGGGTATGGGGAAAGATTTAACCGCGTGTAACGATGTGTAAACGAACGGTAAACGGACCCCAATCCTCACACAGGTTCGCGGCACAGTTCGGCCGGGTGGACAGTGTCTTGCACCAAGGCCTGAGCGGCATCGGCAAAGATGCGGATCGGGTTATCCTCCGCAAGTGTGGCGCATCGCTGGTGGAACGCCGGCAGCCAGGTGAGAACCTGCTGGTCCAGAAACGCCACCGCCGGGATTGGCACCGGTTCGCCCTGTTCCTCACGCTCAAGGAGCTCTGCCGCCACCTGAAGCTGCACCCCCAGATGGTCTGCGGGTTCGCTTACCCCCTCGGGCAGTTGCATCTCCATTTCCTGCAAAAGAGCGATCATGTCGCGGGCGGGTTTCTGGAACAGCAATCCATTGTCGCTCAGATACACCGACGCATAGGGCAAGGCCGCACGCGGGCCGCCCATATCGAACGCGCCGGTAAACGCGCTGCTGATCCGGGCCTGAAGGTGCGCGAGGGTGTCTGCGTTGGCCACCGCGTCTTTCAACCAGCTTGCCGGAGATGCCAGCACCGGATCGTATTGCAGGCTTGTCAGGAACTGGCGGCCTTCAACCGAATTGTAGCTTTCCAGCTTGGCCAGATCCGGCGGGCACAGAAAGAACTGTGCCAGCCAGCGATATGCAACAACGCGCGGGATCATATGGGTGTCAGTCATGATGCGCTCCACCGGTATCTTTTGCGTGCAGTTGCAGGTATTTCTGCAACAGGCGGTACTCTTCCTTGTCGAGCGTGATGAACCGCTTCATCGCCTTCAGCGTTCCGATCCACTGGTTGCTCAGCGAATGGGACGGCTCGGGCTTGGAGTGGCACACGCCGCAGCTTGCCGTGTACATCTCTGAGGTATAGTCCCAGAGCGGCTCGATATCCGCGATCATATCTTCCGGCGCGACCCAGGCTGACAGGCTGACCTTGTGCCAGACGAGATCGGTGTCAGGGTCAGTCTCGGTGCCATGGATCTCGATCCGGTCAACGGCCGATTTCTTCACCGTTGCCTCGAAGATCCGTTGCCCGCGCAGGGCATAAACCACCTGGCCCACGCCATCCTGCTGCCACCCCTCGACGCTGACCTTGACCATGCCCTTGTCGCGATCCTCAACCTTGAGGTGCGTCGCGGCCAGAACCTGCCCGATGGCCTCTTCTCCGGCTTTGGCATTCTCTGCCGAGCCGTAAAGCGGGATTGTCTTCAACGGATAAAGGTTATCGCCATCCACGCCTTTCGCCGCCACTTCTTCAAGCTCTTCGAACTTCTTGCGAAAGCCCTGCGACAGATCCGGAAGTTTGTGCGCGATGCCCTTGTGACAATCGATACAGGTATCGCCGCGCGCAATCCCGGCTTGCATCAACTTGGCCGCGTTCGGGCTTTGCTGTTCGAAATCCATATGCTCGACCGCATGGCAGTTGCGGCATTCCAGCGAGTCATTGGCTTCCATCGTCGCCCAGACGCTTTGCGCCAACTCGGCGCGATGCGCTTCGAACTTTTCGGGTGTGTCGATCACCCCGGTCACGAAGTGGCCGTAGAGTTCGCCCGAGGCCTGGACCTTGCGGATCATCTTGGGCAGCCATTTCTTGGGCACGTGGCAATCAGCACAGACCGCGCCGACGCCCGATGCGTTCATGTAGTGCGGGGATTGCACATACTCCTTGTAAACATTGTCACGCATCTCATGGCAGGAGATGCAGAACTCCATCTCGTTGGTGGCTTCCATCGCGGTGTGAAAACCCCCCCAGAAGATGATTCCGGCGACAAAACCGCCAATCAACAGGACCCCAAGGGACAGTGCACCAGCGGGCCCCCAAAACTTATTCCATATTCGTTTGATCATTTTTACGCCTCCGTCTTGGTCTGGTCTTAGAGGGCGGCTGTAAACGTCTTACTTTTGGGCTTTGAACCGTTGGTAAAAATATGTAAACGCCGTGTAAATGACGGAGAGCGCTGTATGAAACTGGCAAAACAGATTCTGGTCGTCGAAGATGATCCGACCAGTCTTGAAGCGGTTGCCGGTTACTTCGAAGTTGAAGGTTACCGCGTGGTGCGTGCGCGCGACGCGGATGAAATGGAGCGCGAGTTAGAACGCCATGTGATTGACCTTGTGGTGCTCGATATCCGGCTGCCAGGCAAAGACGGGCTGACCCTGTTGCAAGAGTTGCGCAGCCATTCGGACGTGCCGGTGATTGTGGTGAGTGCGCGCACCGAAGATGTTGATCATATCGTCGCGCTTGAAATCGGCGCGGATGATTACATGGACAAGCCGATCAGCCTGCGCGAGCTTCTGGTGCGCACCAAGAACATCCTGCGCCGCATGGCTGTGCCGGTGACGCCCAATCAGCAGGAAGTTGAAGTTCAGGAATTCAACGGCTGGGTGCTGGATCGGGCCGCGCGTTCCTTGACATCATCGACAGGTGAAGACGTTCACTTGACCCGAGGCGAATTTGACCTTTTGAGCTTCATGGCGCAACGCCCGGGGCGGGTGTTGCAGCGCGATCAGCTTCTGGACTGTCTGGCGGGAAGGGAATGGCAGCCCTTTGACCGAACAATCGACGTGCTGATCGGACGGTTGCGCAACAAGATTGAACCCGATCAAAAAGCGCCGACGATTGTGATTACAGTGCACGGCATTGGCTATGTCTTCATGGGAAAGCCCACCGCCACGGCGTGAGGCCTGAGTGTGAATGGAGCGGCGGGGCGGCTGGCAGGGCTTTGGCAAGCCCTATTCCGGTTCCTGCGTCGAGGCGAAGGCATCGGGGGCGATGCCGCGCTTTTCGGCGCTGGCTTGCACCGCCGATTGCAGGGTTTCGCTGCGCGACAGCAGGCGGCGGAAGCGCTCTTCATCCATAATGAGCAGGGTGGAGGGGGCGATGGCGCGGGCTTCCACCCGGAGCCGTTTTTGCATGAGAATCGCCATTTGGCCAAACATCTCGCCCCGCCCCAGACGCCAGGTTTGGCCCGCACTTTCCAGCTCAACCGCGCCGGAGGCGATGAAACACACGCGTTTGGCGGTGGTGTCCTTGTGGACGAGCACATCGCCCGCATTCGCATATTTGGTTTTCAGGGCGCGGCCGAGGCGCTTTACGCTGGCATCGTCGAGGTCTTCAAACAGCGGGAATTGGCGCACCAGTTCAACCCGTTGAAGGGTGATATCAAGGTGGGGGCGCTCTTCAACGGCGGCGCGGCGGGCGGAGAGATCCTGCATCAGGGTGGTGTAAACCTCGGAGCCGATCACGCCGTCTTCGCGCATTGTGGTGTACTCGCGTTCTTCGATCCGCAGGGCCGTTCGGCGGATGAAGCGGCGCTCCAGTTCCTCGGCATATCCGGGGTATTGCAGGCGCAGCCCGTCGAGGGCCGTTTCAACGCCCTCGATGCGGCGCAGGATCATTTCTTGCAACAGATCAGCAAGGCGGCGGCCATAGATGCGGCGGATGCGGCCCTCGATGAAGGCGCCCAGATCCTTGAGGATCAACCGCTGGGACAAGAGCTGCTCAAAGCGATCCGCCGTCAGCCGGACAAGTGGCTTTGAGATGCCCATTCGGTGGTGCAGGATCACCGCCGCGCGGAAGGATTGACCATAGGCAACAGAGCGGCGCGCGGCACGCTGGTAGCCGCTGCGCCCGCCGGTGCGTGCTGCTTCGATCAGCCTGTCGGCGTTGTGCAGCACCTGTTCGGCCATGCGGGCCGAGATCGTGCGCTCGCGGACGCGTTCAAGGATGATGTCGCGCTCAAAAGCGGCGAGGGAGATGAGGCCCAGGGTCACGCGGTCTCGCTCGAGGATATCGTCGCTTTCCTCGGCGGATTTGACGGCCGCTTCCAGACGCACGCCAAATTCCTTGGCTTCGGCGCGCACGATATCATGGGTCAGATCATAGTTTTCGGCTGTTCGCGCCACGTCTTCGCGCACGGTTTGCAGGGCCACGGCGACCACCTGGCGCGACAGCGCGTCATCAATCGGGGAGAGGCGATCAAGGCCGAGCCAACGGATCACCAACCTCAGCGTTGTGCCCTGAACCAGAAGGGTAAACAGCGCGAAACCGGTGGCAAGAATGCCGACAACGCGTTGAATTTCATCGGGCACGCGCACGCTTTCGGTGACGGCGAGAGCCAGGGCAAGTGTAACCGCGCCCCGCAGCCCGCCCCACAAAATGGCCACGCGGTAGCGCCGCTCAACGGGGGGAGAAACCCGCAGCATCGTGAGCATGGGCAGCAGGCCGAACAGGATCATCATGCGGGCGGCAATCGCAGCAAGAATGACCACGCCAAGCAGGGCGAGATCGCCAAGGCGCACGTCTTCAAGGAGCCGCGGGATCAGGAGCGCGGCGAGGATGAAGATCAGCGCCCCCGCCCAATGCGCCAGCAAGTCCCAGACCTCGCGCAGGTTGATCCACGCCTGCGGCGGCAGCCGCCCCGGCCCGGTGAGATTGAGGGTAAGGCCCGCCACGACAACCGCGATCACCCCCGAAGCGCCAACGCTTTGTTCGGCGATGATATAGGCGAGGTAGGGCAGAGCCACGGAGAGCGATATTTGCGCCAGTTCGTAGCGCTCGAAGGCGGCCATCACCCAAACGGCACAGCGGGCGGTGAGCCACCCGATCAGGGCGCCGCCCAGGATGAGGCGGGGAAATTGCGCGAGCGCGTCGATCAGCGTGGGGTTGGGTGTGCCCAACGTTACAAAGCCCATGAACAGGCCAAAGAGCGCGATAGCGGCAGCGTCGTTCAGCAGGCTTTCGCCCTCGATGATCCGGGCCACCCGGCGGGGGGCCGAGATGGAGCGGAAGATCGACACCACCGCCGAAGGGTCTGTTGTGGAAACGATCGCGCCGATCAGCAGGCAGCCCATCAGCGGCAGCGTGCTGGCCCAGGAAAGCGCATAGCCCACAGAGATTGTCGCCGCGACAACCGCCACGATTGCCAGCATCAAGATCGGCACCCAATCGTCGATCATGCGCTTGAGGTTCATCCCCAAGGTCGCTTGGAACAGGAGTGTCGGCAGGAACACGTAGAGGAACACGTTCGATTTGATCGGCAGGCCGAGGATCGCCTCGGCCACGGGGTTCAGCGCATCGGTCAGGTCTGTGCGAAGGAAAAACAGCGCGCCCGCGCCGATCAGGATGCCGACACTGGCCAAAATAACGGTGTAGGGCAGCCGCAAACGCGCGGCCAGTGGCTCTGACACCCCGATCACGAGGAAGAGCGACGCGATGACCGTTGTAATCAGTACGATATCCATGAGGATTGAATATCACACGTAGATTTCAGCGCACCTGGAAATGGACGGTTGGAGCGTGATGATAGACGATTCTCCCAGGGGCGCAGAGACGGCCTTAGCGAAGCGCCTTTTTCATTGCGGCATCGGGGAAGCAGGTGGCGGGCTGGCCCTTGGCCTCTTGCCAGCGGCCTATGGAGCGGCGGGTTTTGAACCCCGCCAGCCCATCAGCACCGCCCACATCGTGGCCGCTCCGCTCCAGCGCGCGCTGCATGGCGGCGACATCCGAGCGCATCAGCCCGCCGACACGGCCCCATTTGCCCGCAAAATCGCCAACGCCATATTGAATGCGATCCCCCACATGGCCAACGAACAGCGCGTAGAGGTCTGACATGTTGTAATCTTTCAGCACAAAAAAATTGGGCGTGACAATGAAGGCCGGGCCATGGCGACCCGCGGGCAGCATCAAAAAGCCCTCGCCGGAAAGTTCCTTGCCGGGGAAGGGTTTGCCGGAGGTGCGGGTGATGCCCATGGCGGCCCAATCGCGGATGCGGCGGCCCTGGTCGGGGCCTTCGAGCGTGCAGGAGACCGACGGCGGCAGGCGTACCTCAAAGCCCCAGTCGCGGCCCTTTACCCAACCATGACGCGCCAGATATTGGCCGATGGAGGCGATGGTATCAGCCTCGGAGCGCCAGATATCGGCGTGGCCATCGCCATCGCCATCAGCGGCGTACTTCAGAAAATTCGTGGGCATGAATTGCGGCTGGCCCAGCGCCCCGGCCCATGAGCTTTTCATCACGCCGGGCGGGGCGTGGCGGGCTTGGGCGATTTGCAGGGCGGCGACAAGCTCATCGGTGAAATAGGCGGCACGGGTCGACATGAAGCCTTTGGTGGCCAGCACCTCGAAGGCGTTATGCGGGATCTTGGCGCGGCCATAGGCGCTTTCGCGGCCCCAGATCGCAAGAATGATACGGCCCGGCACGCCGGTGCGCCGCTCGGTGGATTTGAGGGCAGCGGCGTGGCGCCTGGCCATTTGGCGGCCCGTTGAGGTGGCCCCGTTGACCGAGCCTGCGGAAAAGTATTTGCCCGGTGCGCCAAACTCCGCCTGCCGCTGGGTGCGCGGGGTTTTTGGCTTGGTGCCCGGTGGCGCCAGATCAGGCAGTTTCCAGTTGAGGCGGGTGCCTTTGAAAGCCGCCTCATAGGTGGCGCGCGACACCCCTTTGGCGCGGGCGCGGGGCCAGATGGTGCTTTCGAGCCAGCCTTGAAACTGGCGCTCAATAGCGGCGCGGTTCTGGGCGGCGGCGGGGGCTGCGAGGGCGATGAGCAGGGCGAGGGCCAGGATAAAGCGCATGGCGCCACGGTAGCGGAGGCGGGCCGAAAGGGCCAGCCGAAGTGGTGCGATCAGGGCCGGATCAGGCTGGCGCTAGGGCGGCGGCCTTGATCATGTCGGCGGCTTTTTCGGCGATCATGATGGTTGGGGCGTTGGTATTGCCTGAGGTGATGCGCGGCATGATCGACGCATCGACCACGCGTAGCCCTTCAAAGCCTTTCACCCGCAGTTCGGCATCCACCACGGCAGCGGTGTCATCGCCCATCCGCGCGGTGCCGACCGGGTGGAAGATGGTGGAGGCGATGCGCGCCGCCCCATCGACCAGCTCGGCATCGCTTTGCGCCTCCATCCCCGGTTTGAACTCTTCGGGGAGATAGGGCGCGAGCGGCGATTGCTCCATGATCCGCCGGGTCAGCCGGATGGCGCGGGCGGCGGTGAGGCGGTCTGCCTCGGTGGAGAGGTAATTGGGCTGGATTTCGGGGTGAGCCTGCGGGTCGGGCGAGGTGATGCGCACATGGCCACGGCTTTCGGGGCGCAAATGGCAGACCGAGGCGGTGATCGCCGGGAAGCTGTGGGGGGCCTGGCCAAAAGCCTCCAGCGAGACCGGCTGAACGTGAAATTCAAGGTCTGGCGTGGCGATATTGGGCGCGCTTTTGGCGAAGGCGCCAAGCTGGCTTGGGGCCATCGACATGGGGCCGGAACGCTTGAGCAGATATTCCAGCCCGATCTTGGCCTTGCCGTAGAGCGTGGCCGAAAGCGTGTTGAGGGTGAGGGCGTTGTGCACCTTATAGGCGCAGCGGATTTGCAAATGGTCTTGCAGGTTGCCGCCCACATCGGCGCGGTCTGCCAGCACCTCAATGCCGTGCTCTTGCAGCAAAGCGCCGGGGCCGATGCCCGAAAGCTGGAGCAGTTGCGGCGAGTTGGTGGCCCCGGCGGAAAGGATCACCTCGCGACGGGCATGGGCCTCGGCGGCTTCTCCCTTGTGGCGAAAGGTGAGGCCGGTGGCGCGGCGGCCCTCAAAGGTGAGCCGCTCGGCCTGAGCGCCGGTGAGCACGGTGAGGTTGGCGCGGTTTTTGGCCGGGCGCAGGAAGCCCTTGGCGGTAGACCAGCGCCAGCCCGCCTTTTGGTTGACCTTGAAGTAGCCAACGCCCTCATTGTCTCCGCGGTTGAAATCATCGCTAGCGGGCAGGCCGGCGGCAATGGCGGCCTGTTTCCACGCATCGAGGATTTCCCAGCTGAGGCGCTGCTCTTCGACCCGGTATTCGCCGCCTTCGCCGTGGGCTTCATCGGCACCGGCATAGTAATCCTCGGATTTGCGGAAGTAGGGCAGCACATCGTCCCAGCCCCAGCCGGAGAGGCCCATTTGCTGCCAGCCGTCATAATCAGCCGATTGGCCGCGCAGGTAGAGCATCCCGTTGATCGACGAGCAGCCACCAAGGATGCGGCCCCGAGGGTAGCCCAGTGAGCGCCCGCCAAGCCCTTCGCAGGGGGCGGTTTTATAGCCCCAGTCGGTGCGCGGGTTGCCGATGCAATAAAGGTAGCCAACGGGGATATGGACCCAGTGGTAATTGTCCTTGCCGCCCGCTTCGAGCAGCAGCACGCGCGTGGCGGGGTCTTCGCTGAGGCGGTTGGCAAGGACGCAGCCTGCGCTGCCCGCTCCGATGACGATATAGTCGTAGCTGCCGTGGTCTTGCATCCGGGCCTCCCTGTGCTGCCCTCATGGAATAGACGGTGACGAGCGAGAAAGAAATGCAGGAATTTGTGCGCGCGCGCGGCAGGCGCGTGAGGGGAACTTGAGGCGGGGTTCGGCCACGAATCGATGGGGAAAGCGGCGGCGGATCGCGACCCGGTTGGAGAGGCGAAAGGGCCACGCGGCGCGAAAGCTGCAAAATAATCAAACGGTTTTGGCGTGGAGCGCTTGGTTTGCCGCGCCGGTGGTTTGATCCCCAGGCGCGGGATGTTTGGGCCGCGTGGGCGTGCAAAACAGCCCGCGTGGCAATCACCGTATGGTTGCGTATCCCCCAGAAAAACAGGGGTGTCTTTGACCACGGGAGCGACAGCCGCGCCATGGCGGGGCGGCGCGCGTGGCTCACTGCACGGCGATTTGCCAAGCGCCCGCAGGCCAGGGCGAAAGGGCTATGGGGATAAGGCACGAGCAATTTGGCGCGCCTTCGAAAGCCTTGAGTGAAGCGTCAGGTGTGTGCCAGCGTGGGCGATACAAAAAGACGGACCGCGCGCCGGAGGGCGCATTTGTCAAACTGGGAGGTTACTATGACAAAATTCAAACTGGGCCGCCGTGCCCTGATGATTGCCGCTGCTGCGGCCCTGTCACTGGGCCATACGGCCTACGCCGAGGGCCATCAGGTTGTGGACGAAATTCACTTTCTGATCCCCGGCGGCGCTGGCGGCGGCTGGGACGGCACGGCGCGTGGCACCGGCGAGGCGCTTACGGAGGCGGGCCTTGTTGGCACGGCGTCTTACGAGAACATGTCGGGCGGGGGGGGCGGCAAGGCCATTTCCTACCTGATCGAAAACGCCAACAGCCTCGACAACACGCTGATGGTGAACTCCACCCCGATCATCATCCGCTCGCTCACCGGCGTGTTTCCGCAAAACTTCCGCGATCTGACGCTGGTGGCCGGAACAATCGGGGATTACGCCGCGATCGTGGTGCCCAAGGACAGCCCGCTCAACAGCATGGATGATCTGCTGGCCGCCTTTGACGCCGACCCGAATGCCACCGCGATTGGCGGCGGCTCGGTGCCCGGTGGCATGGACCACGTTGTGGTGGCCATGGTGATGGAAGCGGCGGGCAAGGATGCGCTGGACGTGAAATACATCCCCTATGACGCGGGCGGCAAGGCCATGGCGGCGCTGCTCTCGGGCGAGATCAAGGCGCTTTCCACCGGCTTTTCCGAAGCGGTGGCGCTGGCGGAGCAAGGCGAGGTCAAGATCCTTGGCGTAACCTCCGACGAGCGTGTGGACGCCTATGGCGACGCCCCCACCATGAAAGAGCAGGGCATCGAGACCACCTTCATCAACTGGCGCGGCTTCTTTGGCGCACCCGGTCTGGCTGAAGACAAGGTTGCCGCCTATCAGGATGCGATCACCAAGATGTATGACACCCCCGAGTGGGAAGCCGTGCGCGCCCGCAATGGCTGGGTCAACATCCACAACAGCGGTGACGATTTCAAAGCCTTCCTGGAGAAGCAGGAAAAGGAAATCGGCGACCTGATGAAGAAGCTCGGCTTCCTTTGATCCGCACCGGATAACCTGACATGCGGCCGGGCGGCATGGCGCTGCCCGGACTCACCAAGGGGCCCCTCTGCCCCGCTTTTGCAGCTTTTCTCCCTGGAGGCTTTCGATGGCTTTGGACCGTTGGATCGCGCTCGTGATACTGGGCATCACGCTGGCCTATGGCTACGCGGCCTGGTTCACGATGGACGCATCCCTTCCGCCCTTCATGCAGCGCAACCCGATCTGGCCCTCGACCTTTCCGAAGGTCTTGTCGGTGCTGGCGGTAGTGACCGCGTTGATCATCCTGCTTGGCCTCGAAAAGACCGCACCGGGTGAGGAAAAGGAGCCGGATATCAACTATCGTCGGCTTCAGGATTATCACCTTGGCAAAGCGCTGATGCTGCTGGGCCTGATGGTGCTTTATGCGCTGGCGCTGCGCCCGATTGGCTTTTTGCTGGCGACGATGGGCTTTTTGGTGCTGGGCGCGGTGATCCTTGGTGAGCGCAAGCTTTACGTTCTCATCCCGGTGGCCGCGGTTGCGGCGGGGGTGGTGTGGTATCTGGTTGAGGGGGTTCTCGGCATTTACCTGTCGCCCTGGCCGTCGATGATTTTCTGAGGGGTATGACAGATGCTTGACGGAATTCTCCTTGGCCTCGGCACCGCCTTCACCCCGATCAACCTGATGATGGTGATCGGCGGCTGCCTGATTGGCACCTTCATCGGGATGCTGCCCGGCCTTGGGCCGATGTCGATCATCGCGATCATGATCCCGGTGGCGATCACGCTGGGCGATCCTTCAGCGGCGCTGATCCTGCTAGCCGGGGTTTACTACGGCGCGATCTTCGGCGGCTCGACATCCTCGATATTGCTAAACGCGCCGGGGGTCGCGGGCACGGTTGCCACCGCCTTTGACGGCTATCCCATGGCCCGGGCCGGGATGGCGGGCAAGGCGCTGACGATTGCGGCGGTATCGTCGTTTGCGGGGGGCACGATCAGCGCGATCCTGCTGGCGATATTTGCGCCGATGCTGTCTACCGTGGCGCTGCTCTTTCACTCGGCGGAGTACTTTGCATTGATGGTGGTGGGCCTCTCGGCCATTGCCGCCTTTGCGGGCACGGGCAACGTGGCCAAGGCGGTATTGATGACGCTGCTGGGCCTCATCATGGCCACGGTGGGCGAAGGCGCGCTGTTCAACATGCCGCGCTTCACCATGGGGTTGATGGACCTGCAATCGGGCTTTGCCTTTGTCACGCTGGCGATGGCGATGTTTGCGCTGCCCGAGGCGATTTTCCTTGTGCTGAACCCGGCGCGCTCGGCCCAGAGCGGTGAGGGTGGCGGCAAGATCAGCGGCCTCAGGATCACCCGTGCCGAGGCGCGCAAGATCGCTCCGGTGATCGGGCGGCAATCTATCCAGGGCTTCTTCATCGGGGTGCTGCCGGGGGCGGGGGCAACGATTGCCTCTTTCCTTGGCTATGCCGTAGAGCGCAATATCGCCAGCGAGGAGGAGCAAAAGGAGTTTGGCAAAGGCTCGATCAAGGGCCTCGCCGCGCCGGAAACCGCGAACAACGCGGCCTGCACCGGCTCTTTTGTGCCGCTGTTGACGCTGGGCATTCCCGGTTCGGGCACCACCGCGATTTTGCTCGGTGCGTTGATCGCGCTGAACGTCACGCCGGGGCCAAGGCTGATGGTGGACGATCCGCAGATCTTTTGGGCTGTCATCATCTCGATGTATATCGGCAACCTTGTGCTGCTGATCCTAAACCTGCCGCTGATCCCCTATATCGCCAAGATCCTGACGATCCCGCGCACCTACCTGATCCCGTTCATCCTGTTTTTCACACTGATGGGCAGCTACATCGGGCAGAACAACGCCACCGAACTTCTGATCCTTGTGGGCTTGGGCGTGGGGGCGACGGTGCTGCGCTTTGCCGATTATCCGCTGGCGCCGCTGCTGATAGGCTTTATCCTTGGGCGGATGCTGGAGGATAACTTTTCACGCTCGATGCAGCTTTATGATGGGATCGGATTTGTGCTGGAGCGCCCGATGACGCTGGGCCTGCTGGTGATTGCCCTGCTTCTGGTGCTGGTGCCCAGTTACCGCGCACGACGCGCAAGGGCGCGTGCGCGGGGGGTGGCCGATGGCGATTGAGGCTGGCGCGCGATGAGCCGGGTCAGTTGGCAAGAGCTGGGCCGCGCCGGGCTGTCGCTGGGGATCGGGCTGGCGGGGGCCGGGCTTTTCACGCTCATCGGCTTTCCGGTGGCGCCTTTGACAGGCGCGGCATTCGCCGTTTCAATGGCCGCTTTGCTCGGGGTGCGGATGATTTTGCCCAAGGCGCTGGCGCTGGTCGCCTTTGTGCTGGTCGGTATCAACATAGGCACCGGGGTCACCCCGGCGGCACTGGGAGCGGCGGTAACATGGCCTCTCAGCCTGGCCGTTCTCGGGTTCTTTTTGTTGCTGGGGATGTTGGTGACGCAGGTTGGGTTGCAGCGCTTTCTGGGCTTTCTGCCACAAGACGCGGTGCTCGCCGGGGCGCCGGGGCATTTGACCTACGTGCTGACGCTGTCGTTGGAGACCGGCGGCGATCCGGGCCGGGTCGCGGTGATCCAAAGCATCCGGGTGCTGTTCCTGACCCTTGTGGTGCCGGTGATCGTGGCCAGTGTCTTTGGCGCAAGCGGCACCCATGTGCTGCCCCCCGAGGCGATGTCTTTCGGGATGCTGGCCGGGATGGCGGCGGCGGCGGTGGGGGTAGGGCTGGTGTTCAAACGGATGCGGCTGCCAGCGGCGTTTTTACTGGCGGGCATGGCGGTGAGCGCGGTAGGCCACGCGATTGACCTTACGCCGGGGCGGTTGCCGCCGGTGTTGAGCGTGGCGTCTTTTGTGGTGATGGGCACGATGATCGGCACCCGGTTTTCCGGCCAGACATGGAACACCCTGCGGGTGGGCCTGGCCGCCGGGGTGTTCGTGACCGGGGTCAACGTGGTGATGACGCTGCTCGCGGTGGGCGCGGCGATGGTGCTGCTTGGCCTGACACCGGCGATGCTCGTCGTTGGCTATACCCCCGGCGGCGTGGAAGCGATGGCAGCAATGGCGCTGGCGCTCGGCCTCGATCCGGCCTTTGTGGCGGCGCATCATGTGGCCCGGTTGTTGATGCTGACAGTCCTCGTGCCCGCCCTTTTAGCGCGGGCGGGGCGGCAAAAACCCTAGGGCAAATCGCGGCGCGGCGGGCCATCATAGGTCCAGCGGTAGGCGGGGGGCGTTGGCCCCTTGTTGCGCCCGCCCTGGCCCATTTGCTCCCATGAATGGGCCAGCACGCCAACCGAGCGCGACAGGCAAAAGAGACCACGGGCCAGCGGAGCGGGAAAGCCCAGTTCAGCAAAGATCACCGCTGTCGCGCCATCAATGTTCATCGGCACGGGAGCGCCGCGCGTTTCGGCCAGGTGCGCCTCGACGGCGCGGGCGATCTGGGCAAACCGCCCCGAAACCTCGCCCGCTGCGGCCGCCTCATCCACCAGTGCCAGAAGGCGCGGGGCGCGGGGATCAACCGGCTTGTGAAAGCGGTGGCCAAAGCCGGGCAGATACTTGCCGTTCTCCTCACGCCATGTGGCCACGGTGGCGGCGGTGGCAGTGGGGCCGCCTGCGGCCTCAATCCGGGTATAAAGCTCCACCGCCTGTTCCCCTGCCCCGCCGTGCACATCGCCCAGAAAGTTCACCGCCGAGGCCATGGCATTGTTGAGCGACAGCCCGCAGGTTACCGCCATGCGGGCGGCGGCGATGGAGGGCGCTTGCGGGCCGTGATCGACGGCGGCCACCAGCGCGGCCTCCAGCAGCGCCGCCTGCCCCGGCGTGGGCAGATCGCCGCGGGTCATCAGCCAGATCATCTGTGGGAAGGTGACATTGCCGATCAGCTCCTCGATCGGGTAGCCGCGAAAGGCGATGCGGCCTGGCTCCATGTCGATGATCTCGGTGCGCCACCAGTCAGAAACGTCATTCCGGTCGCTCATATCGCGCCCTCCTTTTGCAGCTCTTCAAGCTCATCCTCGCTGACGCCCAGCGCGCCCCAGATTTCGCCCGCGTGTTCGCCAAGTTGCGGCGGCGGAGTGGGCACGGTGAGGGGGGCGTGATCCAGCTTTATGCCCGTTGTCACCACGTCAATGCCCCGGCCCACGCCCGCAACATCCTCAAAATGCGACAGAAATCCGCGCTCCGTTACCTGCGGCATGGCCAGCACCTCCGGCACGGTGAGCACCGCGCCCGCAGGCACGCCAAGCGCGTTCAACTCCTTGGCCCAATCGCGCGCCGGGCGGGTTTTGAGCACGGTTTCCAGCGCCGCGCGCAGGGCGAGGCGGTTGGTTTTGCGGGCTTCACGGTTGGCGTATTCGGGCTGATCGCGCAGCGCGGCGAGGCCGAGATGATCGGTCAGCAGCACCCATTGTTCATCCTTGTTGGCGGCGATGTTGATCGGCCCGTCCGCCGCCTCGAAGGTGCCGGAGGGGGCCGAGGTGGGGTTTTCGTTGCCTTGGGGGGCTGGCTCTTGCCCCGCAATCAGGTGGTTGGAGACGACCCAGCCCATGGTGGCCAGCACGCTTTCGAGCATCGACACATCGAGAAACGCGCCGCGATTGGGGGCATTGAGGGCGGCGGCCACGGCGAAGGCAGCGGTGAGCCCGCCAACTGTATCGGACACCGGATACCCCACCCGCTGCGGCGCGGATTGCGCATCGCCGGTGATCGACATGACGCCGGATGCGCCCTGGATGATCTGGTCATAGGCGGGGCGGTGGATCCACGGGCCCTCTTGCCCGAAGCCCGAAATCGCGCAGTAAATCAGCTGCGGGCGGGTTTGGCGCAGGGTCTCATAGCCAAGGCCCAAACGGTCCATCACGCCGGGGCGAAAGTTTTCAACCAGCACGTCGGCGGTTTGCAGCAAGCGCATAAACAGCGCCTTGCCGCGCGGGTGCTTGAGGTTGACGGTGACCGACTTTTTGCCCGCGTTCTGCGCCAGAAAACTGACGCCCATGCCTGCCTCGTTCAGCGCCGGATCGGCCCCCAACTGGCGGGCCAGATCGCCCCGGCCTGCGGCCTCGACCTTGATCACCTCGGCCCCCATATGGGCGAGTTGGTGGCAGCAAAACGGGCCTGCAAGCACGTTGGTGAGATCAAGCACGCGGATATTTTCAAGCGGTTTGGGCATGGGGCGTGGCCTTTGTGGGCGGTGGGTGGCACCAGCCTATGCCGCTGCCGCGCCGGATGCCAGAGAGGCCGCGCCTGGCTGACCGAGACGAAGCGCGCGCTTGACGGCGCGGCCCTGACGACCATAACCCAAGCGCACACCCCTGCGAGCCGCGCCAAAAAAGCGCGGGCTTCAGCATGACCGACCGCCCAAGGAGGCCGCCCGAATGAGCTTTGACCGTTCCATCAAGATCGCCCCGTCGATCCTGTCTGCCGATTTTGCCAACTTTGGCGAGGAAATTCAGGCCATTGAGGCGCAGGGCGCGGATTGGGTGCATGTGGATGTGATGGACGGGCATTTTGTGCCCAACCTCACCTTTGGCCCGCCCGCCGTGAAGGCGTTTCGCCCGCATGTCAAAACCTTCATGGATGTGCATCTGATGATCGCCCCGGTGGACCCTTACATTGAGGCCTATGCCGAGGCGGGGGCGGATATGATCACCGCCCATATCGAAGCGGGGCCGCATATTCACCGCACCTTGCAGGCGATCCGCGCACAGGGCGTGAAGGCAGGCGTGGTGCTGAACCCCGGCACCCCGGCAGAGGCCGTCGCCGATGTGCTTGATCTGTGTGACATGGTGCTGGTGATGACGGTAAACCCAGGTTTTGGTGGCCAGAAGTTCATCCATTCCGGCGTGGATAAAACCCGCAAGCTGCGCCAGATGATCGGGGATCGACCGATCCATATCCAGATTGACGGTGGCGTCACCCCTGAAACCGCGCCTCTGGTGGTGGCGGCAGGGGCCGATGTGCTGGTCGCCGGGTCGGCGGTGTTCAAGGGCGGGTCGGTGAGCAACCCCGAGGTTTATGGCGCCAACATGCGCGCCATTCGCGAAGCGGCCGAGGGCGCAAGAGAGGCGGCCTGAGCCATGGCGCGGATCGTCTTTGACCTTGACGGCACGTTGATTGACAGCGCGCCGGACATTCACGCGGGCGCAAACGCGCTGCTGAAGGCCGAGGGCGCCGAGCCGATCACCCTGGCCGAGGCGCGCGGCTTTGTGGGCCAGGGGGCTGCCGCCTTCATCGAAAAAGTGCGCCACGCACGGGGGATTGCCGAGAGCGAACAGGCGCGGCTGTTGGCGGCTTTTGTGCAAAGCTACGCCACGCTCATCACCAGAACCCGCGTCTACCCCGGCGTGCTGGAGGCGCTGGAGCGGCTGCGCGATGACGGCCACCGCCTTGGGATTTGCACCAACAAGCCGCTGGTGCCTTGCAATGCGGTGCTGGCGCATCTGGGCCTCGAGCGCCTGTTCGAGGTGGTTTTGGCCGGTGACAGCCTGCCTACCCACAAGCCTGATCCGGCCCCGCTGCACGCCGCCTTTGCCGCGCTTGGCGAGGGGCCGCAGATTTTTGTGGGGGACGGCGAGGTGGATGCCGAAACCGCGCGCCGCGCAAAGGTGCCCTTCCTGCTTTACACCGAAGGCTACCGGAAGGCCGAGGTGGCGAGCCTGCCGCACGCGGCGGCGTTTTCAGACTATGGTGCGCTTGTCGGGCTGGTTGAGAAATTCGGGGTGGAAACGGCGGGCTGACGCGGTGCCATTGCGGGGCGGCTCTGGGGAGAGGCCCCTGCCGGGCGGCCAGCGCCATCTGCCAACCGCTTGATATTGCGGAACCCTATGGGCGACACCTGCGTTCTATCCTGAAAGGCAGGCAAAAGACCGCAGCGACAGGTAGGGGCATGACAGGAAAACGTGACCGGCAAGGGGGCCAATGCCCCATTGCGGACAGGACAAAACCGCGTAGATTCGTCGCATCTTTCAAGGAGCGCGTTTCGCCGGTGATTTCGAGGTTTCATAAAACGGGTTTTGCCGCAGTTTGTGCCCTGTTGTTAAGCCCTTGGGCCGCGCAGGCCGAGGTGAAGATCAGCCTTTCGGTGGCTGGTGGGGACGACACGCTTGAACAAGCGGTGATTGGCGCACTCTCCACCCGATCCCAGCTTTTGGACGGAGACGAAGACCCGCAGGCGCTGGTTGCGGCGGCGCAGGCTGACTATGGCCGCGTAGTGGCGGCGATGTATGGCGAAGGGTTTTATGGCCCGGTGGTTTCCATCCGGCTGGATGGACGCGAAGCTGCCGAAATTTCGCCCTTCGCGGTGCCTGCCCAGGTGAGCCGCATCGCGGTTTCGGTTGAGCCGGGCCCAGCCTTTAGGTTTGGTCATGCCGAGGTGGCCCCGGTGCCAAGGGGCACCGAACTGCCAGAAGATTTTCGCCAGGGGGAGCCTGCCAAGCTGCCGCTGATCGAAAGCGCCGGCAACGCTGGCATTGAAGCCTGGCGCGATGCCGGCCACGCAAAGGCATCGCTCGCGGGGCAGAGCATTACCGCGCGCCATCCCGGCGGCACGCTTGATGTGTCTCTCAGGCTGAATCCGGCGCGCAAGCTGCGCTTTGGGCGGCTGGTTATCAAGGGCAACGAGGACGTGCGCGGCGAGCGCATTCGCGACATCGCCAGCCTGCCGGAGGGCGAAACCTTTTCGCCTGATGAGATCGACAGCGCCTCAACCCGGCTGCAACGCACCGGGGCGTTCCGTGTGGTCTCGCTCACCGAGGCCAAAACCGCCAACCCCGACGGCACGCTTGATGTGATTGCGACCCTCAAGGAAGACAAGCGACGCCGCTTTGGCTTTGGCGCCGAGGTGACAACGCTGGAGGGCGGCACGCTGAGCACCTTTTGGCTGCATCGCAACCTGTTTGGCGGGGCGGAGCGGCTGCGGATTTCCGGGGAGGTCACCAACCTTGGCCTGAGCGATGATAACGGGGTGGATTACCGCCTTTCAGCGCTGTTTGGCCGCCCCGGCACCTTTGATCCTGACACGGATTTCTACATCAGCGCATCGCTGGAACATGAGGATGAGCCGCTTTACCTTGCCGATACCTTCGAAGTGGAAAGCGGCTTTCACCGGATCGTCAACGATGAGTTTGAATACAAGATCGGCGCTGGCCTGCTTTATTCGCACACCGATGACGATTTGGGCGAGCGTGACTTTGCCCTGCTCACCTTTCCCGGCAGCGCCACGCTGGACCGGCGCGACAACAAGCTAGATGCAAAGCAGGGCTATTACATTGGCGTTGAGGCCACACCTTTTGCCGGGCTGAACGGCACTGGCAGCGGCGCGCGGCTTTATGCAGACGGGCGGGCCTACCGCAGCTTTGGCGAGGGTGATCGCATTACCCTTGCCGGGCGGGTGCAGGTTGGCTCGGTCGTGGGGCCGGAGCTTACCGATACGCTGCCCGATTACCTGTTCACCTCGGGCGGGGGCGGCACGGTGCGTGGCCATTCCTACCAATCGCTCGGGGTGACGCTGGATGATGGCACCGAGCTTGGTGGCCTCAGCTTTCTGGGCGCGTCCATTGAGGTGCGCGGGCAGGTGAGTGACAAGATCCAGCTTGTGGGCTTTTACGATTGGGGCATGATCGGCTCTGAAAGCACGCCGGGTGACAGTGGCAACAGCCATTCCGGCGCGGGCTTTGGCATTCGCTACCAAACGGGGATCGGGCCAATCCGCGTTGACGTGGCCACCCCGGTCAGCGGGCCGGAGGATGATGGCAATGACGTGGCGTTCTACATTGGCATCGGGCAGGCGTTTTAGGATGCGGCTGTTCACCCTCGCCTTTTGCCTGATTTTCCCCTTCGCCGCCGTCGCGCAAGACAGCGCCTCGGAAGAGGCGGATAAGGGCTACCTGACGAACCTGTTGCAAAGCACCCTGTCAGACGCGGGCCGCGCCGTGGTGATCGACGGGTTTGAAGGGGCGCTTTCATCCCGCGCCACGATCGAGCGCCTCAGCATTGCCGATGACGAGGGCATATGGCTGACCGTGGAGGGCGTGGTGCTGGATTGGAACCGCGCCGCCCTGCTGAGCGGGCGGCTGGAAGTGGCCGAGTTTTCCGCCGAACGCGTGGTGATGCCGCGCGGCCCGGTGAGCGACGCGCCGCCATCGCCCGAGGCAACGCCCTTTAGCATCCCCAGCCTGCCGGTATCGGTGGATATCGCAAAGCTGGCGGTGGCGCGGGCCGAATTTGGCGCGCCGGTGCTGGGGCAGGCGAGCACGGTTTCCCTCACCGGGGAGGCGCATCTGGAAGGCGGCGGCATGGATGTTTCGCTCGCGTTGGAGCGCCAGGACGGGGTGGAAGGCGAGATTTCTCTCATCGCTCGCTATGCGCCCGAAAGCGGCGAGGCAGCGATTGATCTGGTGATGCAGGAGGCCGCAGGCGGCATTGCCGCGACGGCGCTCAGCATCCCCGATGCGCCGGCGCTGGACGTCACGCTCAAGGGCGAGGGGTTGGTGAGCGACCTCACCACGCGCCTCAGCGTGGCCTCGGAGGGCGCGGAGCGGCTGGGCGGCACCATCCGGCTCACCAATGGCGACGAGGCCAGCCCCGGCTGGGCCGTGGACCTTGATATTGCAGGCGATGTGACCCCGCTTTTTGCACCGGGGATGCGGGATTTCTTTGGCCAGGACGTAGAGTTGACGGCCCGCGCGGCAGAGCGGGATGACGGGGCCTATGCGCTTTCCGGCCTCTCACTCACCGCGCGCACGGCCGTGATCGAGGGCGATTTTGTGGTGTCGCCCGAAGGCTGGCCGCAACGGATGGCTCTGCGCGCCGAAATCGCCGATCCGGGCAAGGCGCCTGTCACCCTGCCCACGGGCGACGGTGAAACACAGGTTTCGAGCGCCTCGGTGGTGCTCGCCTTTGACGCCGACGAGGGCAGCGAATTTACCCTCACCGCCGAAACCAAGGGCTTTCGCACAACCGGTTTCGTGGCCGATGCGCTGACCATCGGCGCAAAGGGCACGATCACCCAGGGCGACGGCGCGGCGCAGGGAGCGGTTCAGGCGGTGGTGGACCTCGCCGCAAAGGGCCTTTCCTCGGAAGATGAAGCGCTGGCCCGCGCGATAGGCGAGGCGGTGAGCGGGCGGTTTGATCTGGCCTACACCGAGGATGCGCCGGTGCAGATCACCGGTTTGGCGCTGGACGGGGCCGACTTTGCCCTCACCGGGAGCGCCGCGATCGACGGGGTATCCACCGGCTTGGCCAGCACGCTCGACATGGTTCTGAAAGCCGAAAGCATCGCCCGTTTTGGCCCCTTGGCCGGGGCCGACCTGACCGGGGCGGCAGAGCTGGAAATCACCGGGGCGATAACGCCGCTTTCAGGCGGGTTTGACCTTGAGATTGCGGGCAGCACGACCAACCTCGCCATCGGGCAAGAACAGGTTGATGCGCTACTTGCGGGCGATGGCACCCTTGAGGTGAGCGCCAAGCGCGATGAAACCGGGCTGACGGTGCGCAATGTTTCGGCCCGCACCGCAAATGGTGTTGTGCAGGCCAGCGGCACGGTGGCGAGCGAGGCAACGGCGCTTGACCTAAGCGCCTCTGTCCCCGATTTTGCGCCGCTCTATCCGGGGCAAGAGGCCAGCGGCAGCGCAAGGCTTTCGGGCAAGGTGACGCTCGCGGGCACCCAGCTTGACACCGCAAAGCTGACGGTTCTGCTAAGTGCGCCCGACGGGGGCCAGGTACGCATCCCCTCGGGCGATCTGCGGCTCGACGGCGGCACGCTGGGGCTCGATTACACCGCCGAAGGGCAGCGCTGGAGCCTGTCTGGCCTGCTGCGCGAAACCGCCCTGCCCGGCTATGGGGCCGAGGCGCTGACGCTCCAGGGCGAAGGGGTGCTGACGCAGGCCGAGAATGGCATCGTCACGGCGCTTCAGGGGGAAATTTCGCTCACCGGGAACGGGCTGAGCGCCGATGACGCCGGGCTGGCGCAGGCGCTGGGCGAACAGGTGACGCTTGACGCAACGCTTTCTTATGCCGAGGGCGATCCGCTTCAACTGAATGCGCTGCGGGTGGCCGCAGGAGACACGGTTGCGACGGGCGCGCTTACCCTCGCCCTGCCCTATGGCGACGGCAATGCAAGCTATGATCTGGCGCTGAAGGCCCCCACCCTTTCGCAAGCTTCCGGCCTCGCCGGGCTGCCGCTGAGCGGTGCGGCGGATATCACCGCGACGGGCCGCGTGAACGCCAGCGCGGGCAGTTTTGAAGCGCGCCTTGGTGGCACCCTGACCAGCCTTGGCATTGGCACCGATGTGGTTGATACCCTGCTCGCCGGGACGGCCACGATTGCGGCTGAGGTGGCCCGCAGCGGCCCCGATGCGCCGCTCACCATTCAAAGCGCGCGCCTTGATGCGCCCAATCTGGATGTGACCGCCTCCGGCACCCCGGAGCGGATCACGCTGGACGCGCGACTTGCCGATCTGGGCCTCATCGCCTCTGATTTTTCCGGCCCCGCCACCGCCAGCGGCACCGTCACGTCGCAAGGTGGCACCATCGGCCTTGATATCCGCGCCTCTGGCCCCGGTGGCAGTGTGGTGAACGTGACAGGCGGGCTGACGGGGGGGCAGGCCGACTTGCGGATCACCGGCGATGCGCCGCTCGGGGTAGCCAATTCGTTCATCGCACCGCGCCGTTTGAATGGCCGCGCAACGCTGGACCTGACGATGCAAGGCACGCCGGGGCTGGAAAGCCTGAGCGGCACGGTGCGTACATCGGGCGCGCGCGCGGTGGATACCAGCTTTGGCGTCGCATTGGAGGATATCACCGGCGGGGTGACGCTTTCAGGCGGGCGCGCGTTGATTGATATCGGCGCACGTGGCGGCGAAGGCGGGCGGCTGGGGGTGACAGGCTCGGTTGGTCTTTCAGCGCCGCAAGAGGCCGACCTGACCGTTACCGCGCAAGACTTTAAGCTGCGCGATCCGGCGCTTTATGACACCTCGGTCGATGGCACGGTCACCCTCGCCGGGCCGCTCTCCGGCGGGGCGCTGCTGAACGGGCAACTCAGCCTTGGTGCCAGCGAAATCCGCATTCCTTCCAGTGGCATGACGGGCCTTTCGGATATCCCGGACATCACCCATGTGGGTGAACGGGCCGGGGTAACAAGCACGCAGCAAAAGGCCGGGCTGATCGCGACCGAAAGTGACGGCACGGGCGGCGGCGGGAGTGGGCGGATTGCGCTTGATCTGCGGGTCAGCGCGCCCAATCAGGTTTATGTGCGGGGCCGTGGGCTGGATGCGGAACTGGGTGGCCGATTGCGGCTCACCGGCACCACCCAAAACGTGATCCCGGTGGGCGCGTTTGAGCTGGTGCGCGGGCGGCTTGATATCCTTTCACAACGCTTCAACCTCACGGAAGGGTCGGCGCGGATGACCGGCTCTTTTGATGCCGCGCTGCGGCTGGTTGCCACCACCGAAAAGAACGGCACCACCATTTCGATCATCGTTGAAGGATCGCCCTCTGACCCGGAAATCACCTTCACCTCCTCACCGGAACTGCCCGAAGAAGAGGTGCTGGCGCAGTTGATCTTTGGCCGCGACCTTTCAACCATTTCGCCTTTGCAGGCGCTCGAACTGGCCAACGCGGTGGCGACGCTGGCCGGGAGCGGGGGCGGTGGGATCGTTGCCAACCTGCGGCAAAACTTTGGGCTTGATGACTTGGATGTGACCCAAACCGACGATGGCGACACCGCGGTGCGGGCGGGTAAATACCTGAGCAAGAACATTTATTCAGACGTGGTGGTTGAGAGTGATGGCACGACGGAGCTAAACCTCAACCTGCAAATCTCGCCCAATGTCACCGCCAAGGGCTCTACCTCGACCGATGGCAATGCGGGCATCGGGATTTTCTTTGAGAGGGACTATTAGGGCGCGGCTCAAAAGCCGCTGTGCTTGCAACATGTGATCTGGCCCGCCGGTGAGGGCCAGATCATACACTTTCAGACGGCCGCAGCGCCGGTTTAACCGTCCACCCGGATCGCCACATTTTTTGGATCGTAAGGGCTGTCTTCGACCACATCCGCATCCCATAGCTGGCCTTGCATCCGCACCTTGAGCCTGGTGCCAACCTCAGCCATTTCGGGCGTCACGTAGCCCATGCCGATAGACTTGCCGAACGCCACCGAATAGCCGCCCGAGGTAAGCCGACCCACCTTGGACTCCCCATGATACAGCGCCTCGCGGCCCCATGGATCAGCGTCCGCCGGGCCATTGATCAACACGGTCACGCAGGTGCTGCGAATGCCCTTGGCCTCCATCGCCGCCTTGCCGTTGAAGTCTTTTGACAGGTCGACAAACCGGGTGAGGCCAGCCTCAAGCGGGGTGGCATCACGGCCCAGCTCGGTACCAAAGGCGCGGTAGCTTTTTTCCTGACGCAGCCAGTTTTGCGCCCGTGCGCCCACCAGCTTGAGCCCGTGTTTTTCACCGGCCTCCATGAGCTGATCGAAAAGGTAATTCTGCATCTCCATCGGGTGATGCAGCTCCCACCCCAACTCGCCGGTATAAGCGACGCGGATGGCGTGGACCGGGCACATCATCAGCTCGATATCGCGGGCCGAAAGCCACGGGAAGCGCTTGTTGGACAGCGCGGTTGCGGGATCTGGGTCGCGGATCAACCCGGCCAGAACATCGCGTGCCTTTGGCCCGGCAATCGCAAAAACGCCGCGCTGCGCGGTCACATCCATCAGGATCATGCCACCAAAGCGTTGTTGCGTGTCTTCAATGGATTTTTTCAGGAAATCAGCATCATAGGCCTGCCATGCCCCGGCAGAGATCAGCGTGAAGTGGTCATCGGCGTGGCGCACAATCGTGTATTCGGTGCGCGTGGTGCCCGCCTCGGTGAGCGCGTAGGTGAGGTTGATCCGCCCCACTTTAGGCAGCTTGTTGGTGGTGAACCAATCAAGGAAGGCCGCGGCGCCCGGCCCTTTGAGCACATGCTTGGTGAAGGCCGTTGCATCAATCAAGCCAACCCCCTCGCGCACTGCTTTTGCCTCTTCCACAGCATATTGCCACCAGCCGCCACGGCGAAAGCTGCGCGCGTCATGGTCAAAGCTGTCAGGCGCATCGAGCGGGCCAAAATAGTTGGGCCGTTCCCAGCCGTTGACGCAGCCAAACTGCGCGCCACGGGCTTTCATCCGGTCATAACAGGGGGCGGTTTTCAGCGGGCGGCAGGCGGGGCGCTCTTCATCGGGGTGGTGCAAAACATAGACGTGATCGTAACATTCCTCGTTCTTGCGGGCGGCGTATTCCGTTGTCATCCACGGGCCAAAACGCTTGGGATCGAGGCTCGCCATATCAATCTCGGCCTCGCCTTCCACCATCATCTGCGCAAGGTAATGGCCGGTGCCGCCCGCTGCGGTGATGCCAAAGGAAAAGCCCTCGGCCAGCCACATGTTGCGCAGCCCCGGCGCGGGGCCAACCAGCGGGTTGCCATCCGGCGTGTAGCAGATCGGGCCGTTGAAATCATCTTTCAAACCAACGGTTTCCGACGTGGGAATCCGGTGGATCATGCTCATGTATTCCTCTTCGATGCGCTCCAGATCAAGCGGGAAGAGATCAGCCCTGAAGCTATCGAGCACGCCGTATTCAAACCGGGCGGGGGCGTTCTTTTCGTAGGGGCCAAGGATCCAGCCGCGCCGCTCTTCGCGCACATACCACTTGGCATCGGCATCGCGCAAAACCGGGTGCTCGGGGTTGCCCGCCGCGCGGTATTCCACCAGCGCCGGATCAGGCTCGGTGACGATGAACTGATGCTCAACCGGGATCGCCGGGATCTTCAGCCCCAGCAGGCGGGCGGTGCGCTGCGCGTGGTTGCCCGTGGCCGTCACCACATGCTCGGCGATGATCACCGCCTGCTCCTCGGAGGGCACCAGATTGCCCCCCTGCTCGACCATCCTGGTGACGGTGACGCGCCATTCTGCGCCCGTCCATTCATAGCCATCCACCTGCCAGCGGCGCTCGATCACCGCGCCGTGCTGGCGCGCGCCCTTGGCCATGGCCATCGTCACATCGGCGGGGTTGATGTACCCATCGGTCGGGTGGAAAAGCGCGCCCTCCAGATCATCGGTGCGCAACAGGGGCCAGCGCTCCTTGATCTGTGCCGCGCTCAGAAATTCATAAGGGATACCAACGGTTTCGGCGGTGGAGGCGTAAAGCTGATACTCATCCATCCGGGCGCTCGATTGCGCCATCCGCAGGTTGCCAACCACATAGAACCCCGGATTGAGGCCGGTTTCCTGCTCAAGCGTTTTGTAGAACCGCACCGAGTAATCATGGATATGGCTGGTGGCGTAGCCCATGTTGAACAGCGGCAAAAGCCCGGCGGCATGCCAGGTGGACCCGCTGGTCAACTCGTCGCGCTCCAGCAGCATGGTCTGCCACCCCGCGCGGGCGAGGTGATAGGCGATCGACGTGCCAACGGCGCCACCGCCGACGACTAGGGCTTTGACGTGGGTCTTCATGGCGCAGGGGCTCCGGAGCTAGGCTACTGACAGGTAATCTGGCGAAAACCCGCGCCGCATTCCACGGGGTTTCGACACCTTGCAGCCAAAAGCGACATTCCCCGCCTTTCCGGCCTGTCAGAGCATGGACGGCACAACCAAATCCGGCGGGCGATGGCCGTCGGCGAAGGTTTTGATGTTGATGATCACCTTCTCCCCCATCTCCATGCGGCCCTCATGGGTGGCCGAACCCATATGCGGGGTCAGCAGCACATTGGGCAATTCGCGCAGGCGGGGGTTCACGTCCATGGTTTTTTCAAACACATCCAGCCCGGCTCCGGCAACCTCACCGGCGCGCAGCATCCGGGTGAGCGCGTTCTCGTCAATCACCTCGCCGCGCGAGGTATTGACCACCACCGCCGAGGGCTTGAGCAGCTTCAACCGCCGCGCATTGAGCAGGTGGAACGTGCTGGGCGTGTGCGGACAGTTGACGGAAACGACATCCATCCGGGCGAGCATCTGGTCGAGGCTTTCCCAATAGGTTGCCTCCAGCTCTTCCTCGATTTCGGGGCGCAGGCGCCGCCTGTTGTGGTAGTGGATTTGCATCCCGAAGGCCCGTGCGCGGCGGGCCAGCGCCTGCCCAATCCGCCCCATCCCAAGGATGCCCAAACGCCGCCCGGCGATCCGCCCGCCAAGAAACGAGTTCGGGTTCCAGCCCTTCCAGGTGCCCTTCTTCATAACTGCGGCTCCGGCGGGCATGTTGCGGGTGACACCGATGATCAGCGCCATCGCCATATCGGCGGTATCTTCGGTCACAACGCCCGGCGTGTTGGACACCAGAATGCCGCGCTGGCGCGCCGTGGACACATCCACATGGTCAATCCCCGCGCCGAAATTGGCGATGAGTTTCAGCTTGTCGCCCGCCTGCCCGATCAAACCGGCATCCACCGTATCGGTGATCGTGGGCACCAGAACATCGGCCTCGCGGATGGTGGCCAAAAGCTCTTCGCGGGTCATCGGATCGTCGGTTTCACGCAGGCGCACATCAAAAAGCTCGCTCATCCGCGTTTCGACCGCCTCCGGCAACCGTCGCGTTACGACAACACTCAGCCGCTCTGCGCCCATCATTCTTATCCTCCTGCTTAACAACGCTCATTCTTCGCGTAGAGTGTGCGCAAGAAAAGGCGCGGGTTACAAGCGCCGGATGAGGCAAAAGCAGGTTTTGGGCATGGGGCATCGACACGCATTGCGCCGGGTTTTACTGAGCATTCTCGGGGGATTGGTCGCCATCGGGATGAGTGCGGGCGAAACCCATGCGGCAGAGGAGCGCGGGCCGGTCACCAACCTGCCGCTGCCGCGCTATGTGTCTCTCAAGACAGATGAGGGCAATGTGCGGCGCGGACCAGCGCTAAGCCACCGGATTGATTGGGTTTTCAAGCGCCGCAACATGCCGCTGGAAGTGACCGCCGAGTTTGGCCACTGGCGGCGCGTGCGCGATCAGGAAGGGGCTGGGGGCTGGGTGCATTACTCGCTGATTTCCGGCGTTCGCACTGTGATCGTGCAGGAGGATATGGCCGCTCTGCGGATGCGCCCCAGCAATGATGCCCCCACAAACGCGCGGTCGGAAGCCGGGGTTGTGGCCAAGCTGGGCGAGTGCCGGCCCGAGTGGTGCTGGATCACCTCTGGCTCCGCGAGAGGCTGGGTTAAAAAGACCGACCTCTGGGGCGTGAAACCGGATGAAATCCGGGAATAACAGGCGCTTACCGGCAGTAGGAGCCGGAGCGGTAGCGCGCGGTATCAAAGTGGAAATGATCACGGTGGAAGCGGTTGGCATTGGGGCCGAGCACCGTTCCAAACGGCCCGCAGGCCTGCTTGTGCATCTTCTTCAGCGCCGCTGACCACGCCTTTGATCCCCAGCCTTTGAGCACCGAAACATAAGTGCCATCCCTTAGCACAATGCCCGAAATATCCACCGCGCGGCCTTTCGCATGTTCCGAAAGACGCCCGGTTTTCGCGTTGTTCCGGTTGCGGCAGGCGTAATGCGCCACAACCTTGATTTGCTTCACCCCGCCGCCCTTGGAGCCGATGGCAGGTTTGAGGCCCTTGCTGACCCAAGAGTTCAGCGCCTTGGCGGTTTGGCAATCAACCGTGGTCGTTTGGGTGAGCGTGATCCCCTGGATCGAGGTCACCTTCACCGGATTGGCGATGCCGCAGCCAGAGTTTGGCTTGCCGAATGTCTTGCCCGCAGTGCCTTTGATCGCGTTGATGCCGCAGACTGAGTCCTTTCGCCCGAACCTTACCTCAGTAAGCGTTGCCTGTTCCTTAACAAGACGCGCAATATAGCTGGGGCGCGCCTGTGCGCGCGGGGCGCCGGTGTTGAAAGCGATCGTGGTGGCGGTGAATTGCGGCAGCGCCGCCGGGGGCTTGGCGCGGGGGGTAAAGGCGGCCAACGTGGGCGCACCGAAGACCGGCACGCGCGCGGCATCATCCGGGGTGACGGGCGCTTTGGGCTGCGCGGGGCGGGCCGGTGGCCGGGTTGGCGGCAGGTCGGGGCCACGCACAAGGCCAGTGGCGGTAAGCGGCGCAATGGTGCTGCCGCCGCTGCTGGAGATTACGGTTTTCTCTTTGGTATCAGGCGTTTCAACCGGGCGCGGCAGAGGCCGCAGCGAGGCATCCGGCCCTTTGGCGAGGGCTGGCGCGGCGGTGAGCAGCAGGACCAGCGCGGCGCGGATCACTTTTTGCTCATCCGGCCAAAATTGGGCGCGTCGGTATCCTGCCCGGCCTCGATAATGCCGCGACGGATGGCGCGGGTGCGGGTGAAATAATCAAACAACTCGTCGCCATCGCCGGTGCGAATGGCGCGTTGGAGGGCGAAAAGCTCTTCGGTGAAGCGGCCCAGAATTTCGAGCGTGGCTTCCTTGTTATTAAGGAAAACATCGCGCCACATCGTTGGATCAGAGGCGGCGATGCGGGTGAAATCGCGAAACCCGGCGGCGGAATACTTGATGACTTCGCTATCGGTAACGCGGCGCAGATCATCGGCCACGCCGACCATCGTATAGGCAATGAGGTGCGGGCAGTGGGAGGTGACCGCGAGCACCAGATCGTGGTGATCGGGCTCCATCTCATCAACATTTGCGCCGAGGCCTTCCCAGTAACTTCGCAGCTTTTCAGTTGCTTGGGGGTCAGCACCTTCAACCGGGGTGAGGATTGTCCACCGGTTGTCAAACAGCTCGGCAAAGCCCGACCGCGGGCCGGAATGCTCGGTCCCGGCGAGGGGGTGGCCGGGGATGAACTGGGCGTGGGGCGGCAGATGCGGGGCGATGGCGGCGATGACGGCCTTTTTGACCGAGCCGACATCAGAGACCGTGGCCCCCTCGGCCAAGTGCGGCGCGATCTCCTTGGCGACAGCTTCCATGGCCCCGACCGGCACGCAAAGGATGACCAGATCTGCGCCCTCAACGGCCTCGGCGGCGGTATCGACGATGCGATCACAGAGGCCGATTTCCTGAGCGATTTCACGGGTTTCAGCGGAGCGCGAAGTGCCGACAATCTCGCCCGCCAGGCCCGCGCGGCGGGTGGCGTGGGCCATGGAAGATGCGATGAGGCCAAGGCCGATCAGGGCAACGCGGTTGTAGATTTGGGTGCTCATGCTTGGGCCTCCTTGAAGGCGCGCAGGGCCTGGGTGACGCCTGCGCAAGAGGCCTCGTCGCCCACGGTGATGCGCAGGCAATCCGGTAGGCCGTATCCACCAACCTGGCGCAGGATAAAGCCTTGTTTTCCAACGAAATTAAAGGCGGCTTCGGCTTCGGCCTCATCGGCGAAGCGGGCGAGGACGAAATTGGCGTTGGACGGATCGGAAGGGATACCGATTGCGGCGAGATCTGCGGCGAGGCGGGCGCGCAGGCGCAGAGTGTCACGCAGGCATTGTTGCGTAAATTCAACGTCTTCCAGGGCGGCGATGGCCCCTTGGATCTGCATGTTGGACAGGTTGAACGGGCCACGGATGCGGTTGAGTACATCAATGATGTCTTGCGGGCCATAGCCCCAGCCAACGCGCAGCCCGCCGAGCCCGTAGAGCTTGGAAAAAGTGCGTGTCATCAACACGTTATCATGGGTTTCAACCATGGATGCGCCGCCGTCATAGCCATCGGCAAACTCGGCATAGGCCCCGTCGATCACCAGAAGGCAGCCAGCGGGCAATCCGGCGGCCAAACGGGACATTTCATTGCCGCCGATCATGGTGCCGGTGGGGTTGTTGGGGTTGGCGATGTAGACGATTTTTGTGTTGTCGTTACAGGCGCTTAGGATCGAGTCCACATCGGCCACGCGGTCCTTTTCAGCGGCCACAACCGGGGTGGCGCCGGCGGCTTTGGCGACGATGGGATAGACCGAAAACCCGTGCTCGGTATAGACGACCTCATCGCCCGGCGCGGCGTAGGCCTGAGCGATCAGGTGGAGGATTTCATCGGAGCCGACGCCGCAGATCACCTGCGAGGCGGGCAGATCGTGGTGTTCGGCGATGGCGTCCCGCAATATCTGGTGGTCGGTGCCGGGGTAGCGGTGCAGCGAGGGCAGCGCGGCCTTGATCGCCTCAACCGCCTTGGGGCTGGCGCCCCAGGGGTTCTCGTTGGCCGATAGCTTGACCGGATTCTCCACCCCTTCAAACGCGGATTTTCCGCTTTGATACAAGGCGATATCAAGAATGCCGGGTTGGGGTGTGGGGGCTGTCATACTGATCTCCGTTCACGGGGTTCTAACGGGTACGGGGATTTCTGCAAGGCGGGGCGGGATTTTGGCCGTTAACCGCGAATTTGGAAGGGCCACACCCCATGCACACCCAATGCACAACCCATACATATGCAAATTTGCAAAACGACGACAGGTTAATGCGCCACGCACAGGGATTTACGCAAGGCAGGCCCGCAAGCCCACGAACCCGCCCGGCGGCTCAGGTGGCAAGCACGTTGCGGAAGGCCCAAGGCACGGTTTCATCGAGGCCTTCGGGGAAGTGCTCCCAGCGGTTTTGCAGCGGGGTCCAATCGGTGTAATGCGCCTCGACCGGGCCAAGGTAGGGGCGCTGGACCTCAAGGCAGCGGGCGTGGTCCATCTCGTCGGTCTCGACGATCCCGGCATTGGGGTTATCGAGCGCCCAGACCATGCCCGCGAGCACCGCAGAGGTGACCTGAAGGCCGGTGGCGTTTTGGTAAGGCGCCAGATCGCGGGTTTCATCGTTGGAGAGGCGCGAGCCGAACCAGAGCGCGTTTTTCTCGTGGCCGTAGAGCAGGACGCCAAGCTCATCGACCCCTTCAACGATCTCGTCTTCGGTGAGGATGTGATGGGTGGCCTGCTGCTCGCCGGAGCCGAACATCTCGTGCAGGGACAGCACCGCGTCATCCGCCGGGTGATAGGCGTAGTGGCAGGTTGGGCGATACTCAGGCTCGGCCCCCTGCCCCACGGTGAAATAGTCGGCAATCGAGATCGCCTCGTTATGGGTGACGAGGAAGCCAAACTGCGGCCCCGGCGTGGGGCACCATGTGTGCACGCGGGTGACGGCACCGGGGCGATCGAGCCAGATACCAGCCTGGCAGCCGGTTTCGTGGCGGTGGCCGTTGGGCGGGAACCACGGCTCATGGGTGCCCCAGCCAAGCTCGGCCGGTTGGAACCCTTCAGAGATGAACCCTTCAACCGACCATGTGTTGACGAAGGTGCCGCGCGGGCGGGGCTTGAGGCGGGCCTGGGTATCACGCTCGGCAATGTGGACGCCCTGCACCCCGAGCGATTGCATGAGCCGCGCCCAGCCTTCGCGGCTGGTGGGGGCGGTGGCCTCATGTCCGGTGTCGCGGGCCAGGGTGAGCAGCGCCTCCTTGACGAACCATGAAACCATGCCGGGATTGGCGCCGCAGCAGTTGACCGCCGTTGTGCCGCCCGGATTGGCCGCCGCCTCATCACGGACCGCCTGTCGCAGCGCGTAATTGGTGCGCTCGGCGTTGTTTTGGGTGTTGAAATAGAAGCCCTCCCAAGGCTCGGCCACGGTATCAATATAAAGCACGCCCATTTTGCGGCAGTGCTTGAGGAGATCGAGTGAGGAGGTATCGACGCTGAGGTTGACGCAAAAGCCTTTGCCCTCGGGGAAGAGGGCGGAGAGGGTTTGCTGGTAGTTCGCGGGGGTGAGCGCGGTGTCGATGAAGCGGATGCCATGCTCCCGCAGGAAGCCGTGCTGGCGGGCATCAGGCTCGATCACCAGAAACTGGCTTGGATCATACTCGAAATGGCGCTCGATCAGCGGCCATGTGCCTTTGCCGATGGAGCCAAAGCCGATCATCACGATGGGGCCGTCGATGCGGTGGTAGACGGGGTAGGTCATGGGGGAGGCTCCTGCGCGATGTTACCGGGCGAGGGTAGCCTGTGTTGCGCGATTGTCCAAGGCGGGGCGCGCGGAATGGGCGCTGAAATGGCCTTGCACCGGGGCCTTTTGATGGGGTTGGGGTGTTTTGCCATGGGGCAGAAACAAAGAGGGCCGCGCCAGTTGCCCGGCGCGGCCCTTTAAAAATGTCCGTAGGGTGGGTGCAACCCACCCTGAGCCCTTAGTTCTGGGCGTAGAATTCGATGACGAGGTTGGGTTCCATCTGCACCGCGTAGGGCACGTCCGAAAGGCCGGGGGTGCGCACGAAGGTGGCGCTCATCTTGGAGTGGTCGGCCTCGATATACTCGGGCACGTCGCGCTCGGGCAGTTGGGTGGCTTCAAGCAGCACGGCCATCTGGCGCGACTTTTCACGAACCTGGATCACATCACCCTCTTTCACGCGGTAGGAGGGGATGTTGACGCGCTTGCCGTTCACGGTGACGTGGCCGTGGTTTACGAACTGGCGGGCGGCAAAGACGGTGGCCACGAACTTGGCGCGGTAGACGACCGCATCAAGGCGGCGCTCCAGCAGGCCGATCAGCTGCTCGCCGGTATCACCACGCAGGCGTTCGGCTTCGGAGAAGATTCGGCGGAATTGCTTTTCGGTCAGGTCGCCGTAGTGGCCCTTCAGCTTTTGCTTGGCGCGCAGCTGGAGGCCGAAGTCGGACAGTTTGCCCTTGCGGCGCTGACCGTGCTGGCCGGGGCCATATTCACGACGGTTGACGGGGGATTTGGGGCGGCCCCAAATGTTTTCGCCCATGCGGCGATCGAGTTTGTACTTGGCAGACGTGCGTTTGGTCACGGCTGATCTCCTTCTCACTTTGCTTCCACGGCTTGGTCCGAAAACCGGTTCCCACTTTTCGGGCCGTGGACAGGAAGGGCGTTGTCCTCTCCCCGGATCTTGCCGGAGCGACAGGGCATCCCCTTGCGGGGGCCGCCAACACCAATGAAGACACCGGGGCATGAACCCCGGCGAATGGGCGGCTTATACAGCCCTGCCCTGCCCTGTCAAGCGGCGAGCGGGCCGCTTGTGTTGAGGCCGTGTTTGAGGATGGCCGCTTCGGCCCCGGTGAGGCCGCGCCGGGCGGGTTGGCCATAGCCATCGGGGCGGGTATCGACGCCGGGCATCATACCTATCAGGCGGGCGCGATCACCGGGATCGAGGGTGCCCATATCGGCCTCGGAGGGGTGGAAGCTTTCGGTCGCCACGCCGTTGGCAAAGAGGATCTGGTGGCGCTCCAGCAGCAGGTGCACATAGGTTGCCTCCAGCAGTTGGGTATCGATCCGGATGCCGGGAAGCCCCTCAAGGTCACGGGCGCGGACCAGCACTTCGGCCTCATTGAACAGGGCGCGCGCGGCCGCGCCGCGGATGATCATCCGGTGATTGGGCGAAACCAGCAGGTCTCCCTCGGGCACGTCTGGCCCCAGAACGCCCGCGGCAAGGCGGATCGGGCGGAGCTTTGGCAGGGCAAAGAAGCGGGCGCCTGTCATCCGGCGCGCACCGCGCCATGTGATCGGCTGGGCGCCGTCATCGGCGGTGGTCACAAGGTCACCGGCACGCAGGCTTTCAACCGCGCGGGGGCCATCGGGGGTGGCGATCCGGGTGCCAGCGGTGAAGCAGATCACCCCGCCCTGCGGCGTTTCACCAAACGGGAGGTGCCCGGCGGCAAAGCTTGCGGCGCGGCTCACCCACAGATCACGCCCCTCGGGCGGCACCTCGCCGACAAACATCAACAGCACCGGCGCATCGGGCGCGGTTTCAACCCAGGTGCCCATCCAGGCGCGTGTGCCATCGGTCACGGCGAAGCTTTGTTCCACCATCAGCCCATCTTTGGCCAGTGCTTCGTTGCGGGCCTCTTGCCGAAGCACCTGGCGCTGCGCCTCTTGCGGAGAAGCGGCCATCTCGGCCAGGGCGGCGCGTTGGTTGACGATCAAGCGGCGCACCTTGCGTGCCGCGCGTTTGTGGAGGTCTGCCACACCCTCAGCCTCTGCGAGCGTTGCGATCTCATTGGGCCCATCGACCCGAAGAGAGCGCCCGCTCCAGCGCCAGGTCGCGCCCGGAAGCAGGCTTTTTACCGGTGCTCCGGCGTGCCCATCTGTTTCCGTCTGCGACCAGGGGATGACAAACGTGCCGAGAAAGCCCGTTTTCATTGCCTGTATGCCTGCCGTTTCGTGTTTTTATCGTTTTATTGCCAAAACGTTAACACGACGCGAATCACCGGACCAAGAAAAAACTGCGGCAGGGCGCGCAATACAATCAGAAGAAGAGGCGAAGCTGGAGTGCGCCGACAAGCTGGCCTTCGGGCTGGGCCTCGAACTCTTCGGTGAGCCATGTGAGGCCGTAGTAGGCACCGTAGCGATCCCCCTGGTAGTTCACCCCGGCGCGCAAGCGGCTGCGGGTGTCTTTCACCGCATAGCCCATATCCTCGGGCAGAAACTCGGACGACCAGACGCGGGCGATATCGCCGCCGAGCACGAAGGAGAAGCCACGGTCGCTGCGAGAGCGGATCACCTGGTAGAGGTGGCCGGTGGTGGCATCACGGGTGAGCAGGGCCCCCTGCCCGAAGCTGCCCAGGGTCAGATCGGCACCGATGCGGGCAAAGCTTTCGACCCCGGCCTGCACCTCGGCAAAGGGGCGCAGGCGGGCCCGGCCAATGGTGAAATCACGCGAAAGCTCCCCCGAGAGCGTGGGGTAGACCGCATCGGAAAGCTGATCGTCGAGGATTTTGGTTTCGCTCAGCCCTAAGGTGGTGTGCAGGGCGTTTTGAAACTCTCCCATGCCGGTTTGAGGCCCGACGAACACCAGATCAAACCCGGTGCGAAGCTGCGCCTGCCCCAGCATCGAGTGGCTGTGCACGCCAAAGCTGACGGTGCCCGCGAAGGGGCGGTCGCTGGCGGAGGGCGATTGCAAGCTGGCAGGGGCGATGATTTCGGAGCGGATGCGAAACTCCAGCATCTCGCCCCAGCGGTCTGTCAGTTCATCAAGGTGGTTTGATGGACCATAGGCGATGGAGACGGTATAGGCCCCGGTGCGCCAACGGTCATAGCCATCCCCCAGCACGTCATTGGTGAAAAAGCGGCCCCAATCGAGCAGATCACGCTCGGTTGCGGCGGCGGGGGCGGCAGATATAAACCCGGCGGCAAGCGCCAGAGCGAGGGCAGCAAATTTCATGGCGCGTTACCGGTAAGTCCTGTTGCGCCATGGCATAGGCCGGGTTGGGTGAGTCGCCCAAGGGGTTGGAGGCGCGCGAAGAGGAAACGCAGTGTTTCCGCAACAGGCGCAGGCGGGCACGCTGGCGCAAAACAAGGGAGGTGCGGATGAAGCCGCTCGAAGGATTGAAGGTTGTTGAACTGGCGAGGATTCTGGCCGGGCCGTGGATTGGCCAGGCGCTGGCCGATCTGGGGGCCGAGGTGTTGAAGGTGGAGTCTCCGCAAGGGGATGACACGCGGCAATGGGGCCCTCCCTTCATTGAGCGCGAGGGAGATCGCACGGCGGCCTATTACTACGCGGCAAACCGGGGCAAGGGGTGTGAGGTGGTCGATTTTCGCACGCCGGAGGGGCAGGCGCGGGTGCGCGAGCTGGCGGCGGATGCGGATATTCTGATCGAGAATTTCAAGGTGGGCGGGCTGGCGAAATACGGGCTGGATTACGCCGCTCTTGGGGCGCTGAACCCCCGGCTGATCTACTGCTCGGTGACCGGGTTTGGCCAGGATGGCCCCTATGCCGGGCGGGCGGGCTATGACTATTTGATCCAGGGCATGGCTGGGCTGATGTCGATCACCGGGGAGCCGGAGGGCACGCCACAAAGGGTGGGCGTCGCGGTGACAGATATCGTGACCGGGCTTTACGGCGCCATCGGCGTTTTGGCCGCCGTGGAGCAACGCCACAGCACCGGGCGCGGCCAGCATGTGGATATGTCGCTGCTGGATTGCGCAACCGCTTTGCTGGCCAATCAGGCGATGAACTACTTTGCCACCGGCGAAAGCCCGGTGCGGACAGGCAATTGGCACCCCAATCTGGTGCCCTATCAGGTGTTCGAGGTGGCAGACGGCCATATCATCATCGCCACTGGCAATGACGGGCAGTTTGTGCGGCTCTGCGGGGTGCTGGGGCTGGAAGAGCTGCTTACGGACAGCCGCTTTACGATCAACAGCGACCGGATAGCGAACCGCGAGGCGCTGATCACGCTGATAGAGGGCAAAACAAGGGGCTGGGGCGCGGCAGATTTGCTGGCGGCGCTGGAAAAGGCGACGGTGCCGGCCGGGCCGATCAACTCGATCGCCGAGGCGCTGGAAGACCCGCAGGTAAAGGCACGCGGGATGCAGATTGCACCGGAGGGCGTGCCGGGGCTGCGCGGGCCGTGGCGCTTTTCGGATGCTGATTTGGCGCTGGAGACAACGGCGCCGGTATTGCCAAAGGGGCGCAGCGGCGCGGATTAATGCGCGGTGGGGCTGGCGCAGGCGGGCGGGGTGCTGGGCTGAAAGGCCAATAGCGCCTCAAGCCCGCTATTGTCCTCGACAAGGTCGGCCACGGTGATCTCATCAAGCGAGGTATAAAAGGCCTCAAGCGCCGCCTTCAGTGCCACCCTGAGGCGGCAGTGGGCCACGAGCGGGCAGGTATTGCGCTTGGCCTCAAAACATTCGGCAAAGGGCAGGCCGCTTTCAAACAGGCGAAACACCTGCCCGACAGCGATTTGATCGGCGGCGCGGCCAAGGCTGACGCCGCCGAAACGGCCCCGAGACGCCAGCACCATGCCATTGCGGTGCAGCACCGGCACCACCTGCATCATGTGGTTGCCCGACACATTGCAAGCCACCGCGATATCCGCCGAGCGATGCGGCCCATCGTCGTTGACGGCGCAATACATCAGCACCCGCATGGCCAGATTTGTTCGCCTTGTCAGCCGCATGACGCCTGCCTTGTTTCC
>NZ_JARGND010000024.1:44266-48242 GCF_029212645.1 Vannielia sp.
GCGGCGTAACTGATCTGGATCAGTCTTTAACGTATTATTTACCAGAAACCTGCATTGGTGAGCAAGATTTGGCCACCAGGCGCCCCTCTCGCGGTTGGGGGCTTTAGAGGTGAAGAGAAGTCGGTACATTTTGAGGACCTTGCTGTGAGGTTTGTTTAGGATGGATTTGTAAATGGGCACGCCCCGGCTTTTGGATCAACATGCGCTGGTGATTGGCGCCAATGGCTTTATCGGCCGCCACGTTGTGCGCAGGCTGCTCGCCGAGGGCGCGGCGGTGAGAATCATGGATATCTCGCCGGCAACGGAAGAGTTCAGCCAGTTGGAGCAGGCGACCGGCTCGGTGGCTGACACCGAACTGTTGGCCTCTGCGGTCGATGGGGTTGATCTGGTGGTTTACCTCGCCAATTCCTCGCTGCCCGGCTCCGCCAGCGATGACCTTTCGGGAGAGGTGACAGCGCATGTGGCCGTCACGGTGAAGGCCGCCGAGATATGCGCGCAAAAGGGGGTGAAACGCTTCCTTTTTGCCTCGTCCGGCGGCACGGTTTATGGCGCGTCCTCAGAGGCCCCGCTGAAGGAAGACAGCCCGACACGCCCCCGCAATGCCTATGGGGCGTCCAAGCTTTCGATCGAGCATTACCTGAGCCTGCTGCGCCGGGAGCGCGGGCTGATCACCCTGCCGCTGCGCATTTCCAACCCCTATGGCAGGGGGCAACGGGCGCTGCGCAGCCAGGGGTTTATTGCCGCCGCGATGCAACATGCGGTTGAGGGCACGCAGCTTTCGATCTGGGGGGATGGCTCTGTTCAGCGGGACTTTTTGCACATCTCCGATTTGGTGGAAGCCTTTGTCGCTGCGGCACTGGCCGAGGATCCGCCGGAGGTGGTGAACATCGGCTCGGGGCGCGCCGTTTCGCTGCGCGAGGTGCTGGAGCAGGTTGAGGCAGCGGTGGGGCGCAAGATTGATGTGACCTATGCGCCGGGGCGGCATGTGGATGTGGCCCGCAATGTGCTGGATATTACCCGCGCCAGGGAAACGCTGGGCTGGGAGCCGCAGGTTTCGCTTGGTGAAGGCTTGGCGCGCACCGCCAAGTGGTGGCTGGAGCGCAGCGAGTAACCCCTGCCCCGCAGCAAGCAGCGGGGGTTGGCCGCCCTGCGGCCTTCATGGTCTGCTTCAGGCAAAACGCCGGCGGTTCGCCGATCACGGTGACGGCCGCACCATGGTGACTGCGCTGTGCGACCGGGTTGATGCCTTCAACGCAGATATGCGGCTGTTCTATCACGGGGGCCTTTATCCCGGCGCTCTATCTGGCGGTGTTCCGGGGTGGCGGATTAAGGCGCCCCAAGCCGTGCGCGGCCTCTCAGCACCACGCTGCCCGCCTCGGTGGTGGCTGTCAGGGTGAGGTGATCTTCGGCGGGTTCGGCCTTGAGCGTGAGGGTGCAGCCCAGCGGCATGGGGTCGGCAAAGCGGCAATTGATCTCTTTGAGCGTAAGGCCCGAAGCGGCGGCGTGATCGGTGACAAGGCGGGTGAGCGCGCCCATGGCGAGCATCCCGTGGGCCAGCACATCCTTATAGCCAGCGGCCTGCGCGAAGGCGGGATCAAGGTGCAGGGGGTTCCTGTCGCCCGAGGCCTCGGCGAAGGCGCGCAGCTGCGCACGGGTGATCGGGCCAAAGCTGCGGGGCGCGGGCGCGGTCATGCGGGAAGCCTGTGGATGAGGGTGCGGGTGACTTTGGTGCATAGGCCACGGTGCGATGTGAAGCGGGTCACCGAATGGGCAGTGTCGATCCGGGCGCGGGGGGTATAGCGAAAGCCGGTGATCTCATGCTGCACGGTGATCGCATCGCCTGCATGGATCGGCGCGTGCAGGCTGTAGCTCTCCTGCCCGTGCAGGATGCGGGCGAAATCTGCTTTGAGCAGGGCCAGCAGGCCCGGAGAGCCTTGGGCGGCAAGCGCGGTTTCGGCGAGGTTTTCGAGCGTTTGGGCAAATGTCGGCGGGGCGAGCAGGCCGGGGTGGCCAGCCGCGCGGGCGGCGGCCTCATCGGTGTGCACCGGGGCGGTTTCACCGATCGCGGCGCAAAAGGCGCGGATGCGGGCGGCTTCAACCGGCACGGTGACGGGGGCGGTTTTGGCCCCTTCGGCGCTGCGGCAAAAGCAGCCGGGAGGGAGGGGAGAGGGAACGGCGGTCATTGCGCGAGCCTAGCGGCTCTTGGTGCCGCTTGCACCCTTTGGCGTGCGGGGCGCGATGAGGGCCAAACCCACGTAATTCCGGCCACGTCGCGCCCGGCGGTGGGGGCCTGCCGGTGAGGCACCGGCACAGGGAGCAGGCCGTAAACACCACTAAAAAAGCATAAAATAAACCAGATCTGCCCAACCTCCGCCACGGTTCGGCCCGGATTTGGAGGCATAACCAGTCGCGATACCTCTCGGGTTGGGGCCCGAACGCAGAAAAGGAGGCTCCGATGCTGCGCAATACTGTGACCTACGCCGCCCTCGGCCTGGCGCTTTCCGCCGGTGCCGCCATGGCGGAAACTCATGAAGTGACGATCTTTGATAACGACCTCATGCCGCCCGTCGTTTATGCCCAGCCGGGTGATCGGGTGCGTTTCATCAATGACGATCTTGGCACGCATGTGGTGTGGTCGACCGACGACAGCTGGACAACGGGTTATATCGACTCAGGGATCGGGGTCGAGTTCACCGTAACCGAGACCATGAGCCTGGAATACAAGCTCGACGAGGCTTACTTCCTCGATTACTCGGCCGACAACTGGCAGGACGAGATTGAAGGCGTGCAGGAAACTGGCCTCGACATTTCGGACACCAACAACAACGGCGAGCTTGATGAGGGCGAAATCTACTTTGAGTCCGCTCAGGCAGACTCCACAGAGGAAGAAACTATCGTGATCGTTGACGGTGAAGACGGCTGATAGCTGCGCCCGAAACGAAGGTTTTTAAAGGGCCGCTCCCGGCGATGGGGGCGGCCTTTTTCTTGGGGGGTGATCAAGCGCCGAGCGGCTCGATCAGCGCAGGCCCGCTGGCACGGTTGGAATTGACGGCCCGGTCAACGCGCCACATTTGCAGGCTACCTTTGGGCGGGGGTGCCATGAGGGGCGCGGCGCCTTTGCCGGACTCGCCCAGCCACAGGGGCCAATCCTCGGGCGAAAGGATCACCGGGGTGCGGTGGTGAATTTCGGCCATTTCGTGGGTGGCGGCACAGGTGACAATGGCGCAGGTCGCGCCCTCAAATGCCTCGCCCTCGCGGGACCAGTCCTGCCAGATCGCCGCAAAGGCCAGCGGCGCGCCATCGAAGCGGCTGATATACCACGGCAGGCGATTGCCCTCGGCGTCTTTTGTCCATTCATAAAACCCGGAAGCGGGCACAAGGCAGCGGCGTTCGCGGCAGGCGGCGCGGAAGGCGGGCTTTTCGGCGATGGTTTCGGCGCGGGCATTGATCAGCAAGGGTCCATCGGCGGGCGATTTATACCAATGCGGGATCAGGCCCCAGCGCATGGGGCGCAAATGCCGCGTGCCCTCACCGGCGGTGACGGTGGCGATTTGCGTGGTGGGGCACACATTGAAATTGGGCACCGGGGGCAGATCATTGGCGGGCGTGGCGTTAAACAGGCGGGCCATGGCCTCGGTGGGCAGGGTGATGGAAAAGCGGCCGCACATCGCCTAGCGCCGCCGGGCGAGTTCGATCTTCGCCTCCATCAGAGACATCTCGCGCAGGATCTCGGTGCGGCGGGTGCGATCTCCAGTTTCGCGCAGCGCCTCGCGCAGGCGAGCCAGCTCACGCGAGAGGCTCACGAACTCGGGCACCGCGCCGTTTTCCTTGAGGATGCGGGTCATCGTGGCATTTTCGGGGTCGTCAACCTGCGGCAAGGGCTTGCCCGCGCCTTCAAGCCCCTCAAAGGCGCCCTCGGCCTCGGCCTTGGCGATGCGGGCATTGATGAGATCAATCAGCGGGTGGTCCATCAGGC
>NZ_JARGND010000088.1:0-1954 GCF_029212645.1 Vannielia sp.
GGATCGAACCGCTGACCTCCTGCATGCCATGCAGGCGCTCTCCCAGCTGAGCTAAGGCCCCGTGCGGCGGACAGATAGGGAAGTGGCGGGAGGAGTTCAAGCGAAAAAATCGCCCCTCCCGGTCTTTTCCTTCAAGCCGCTTTAGCTGTCGTCTTTATCCGATGCGACATCGGCGATTTCGTCGAGCGAGACATTGTCGTCGTCGTCATCCTCGAGCACATCGTCGCCCAGATCCACATCGGAATCATCATCGTCGTCAAGCACGTCGAGATCGGCGTCCTCTTCAACGGCTTCTTCTTCTTTCTTCTTGTCGGGCTTGTCGCCTTTCAGCGCGGCGCGGGACTTGTTGCCCTCGTCGATCACCACAACCTCGCCCGTGTAAGGGCTGACAATCGGATTACGACCCATATCGTAAAACCGCTTTCCGGTGGTCGGGCAAACGCGCTTGACGCCCCATTCTTCCTTAGGCATCGGTTTCCTCACATGCTCCGGGGGTTCGAGCGGGCGCAATGCCATGGACGGGCTTTGGTGTAAAGGGGGTATAGCAGCTTTCGCGGCCTGTGGGCGGGCGATAGGCTGAATTGGCACAAGGTGAGGCAGGCATGGGGCAGATCATCCTGGAGGGCGAGCCACCGGTGGAGGTGGCGCTGAAACGCTCGTCGCGGGCGCGGCGATTGTCACTACGGGTGTCGGGCGTGGATGGCCGGGTAACGCTGACGATGCCGCAATATGCGCGCGAGCGCGAGGCACAGGATTTTGCCCGCGAAAAGGCCGGATGGATCAGGGCGCGGCTGGCGGAGCAGGCCCCTTCGATGCTGGCCATCCCTGGCGCGGTTATCCCGGTGCGGGGCGTGGAGCGGCGGGTAGAGGCCGCGAGCGTGAAGCGAATGGAGCTGGAAGATCAATCGCTTCTGGTGCCTGCGACGGCACGCAACCAGCCCGCCCGGATTGGTGCTTACCTGAAGGAACTGGCGCGGGCTGATCTGGTTGCCGCCTCCGCCCGCTATGCCGCCGCGCTCGGGCACCCGCATGGCACGATCACCCTGCGCGACACCCGTTCACGCTGGGGGTCGTGCAGCCATGACGGGCGGTTGATGTATTCGTGGCGGCTCATCCTCGCCCCGGCGGAGGTGCTGGATTATGTGGCCGCCCATGAGGTGGCGCATCTGGCGGAGATGAACCACTCGTCGCGGTTCTGGGCGCATGTGGGCGATTTGTGCCCCGGCTATGAGGCCCCGCGCCGGTGGCTGCGCAAAAATGGATCAACGCTGCACCGCTACCGATTTCGTGCCTGACAACTGCCCATTGACGGCAGCGCAAAACGTGATCACGTTTGGTCTATGTTGATCCAACCCCCTCCCTCCGATGCCGCCCCCGGACGCCCCGCCGGGCCTGTTGCTGCCACGCCGGGTGCTGCGCATGAGCGGGTGTACCGCGCCTTGCGCACCCGCATCATGCACGGAGAAATGCTGCCGGGTGTGGCTCTTACGCTGCGCGGGGTGGGCAAGGAATTTGGCGTTTCGATGACGCCTGCGCGGGAGGCTGTGCGCCGGTTGGCAGCGGAAGGGGCGCTCACGCTTTCAGCCTCTGGGCGGGTGTCGACCCCGGTGCTTTCCAACGATCGGATTGAGGAATTGGCGGCGATTCGCGCGTTGTTGGAGCCGGAACTGGCCACCCGTGCGCTGCCGCGGGCGCATAATGCGCTGATCGAACGGCTTGAAGCGGTGAACACGACGATCATGGAGGTAACGGCGCGTGGCGATGCGGCAGGCTATATTCGTGCCAACCTCGACTTTCACCGCACGCTCTACCTGCGCGCCCAGGCCCCGGCGATGCTGGCGCTGGCCGAGACGGTTTGGCTGCAACTCGGGCCAACCATGCGGCTGCTTTACGACCGGCTCCAGCGCACCGAGGTGCCGCGCCATCATCGCCTGATCGTGGCGGCGCTCAGGGC
>NZ_JARGND010000088.1:2054-5297 GCF_029212645.1 Vannielia sp.
AGGCCGGTGCCAAAGGCGCGAAAATCATCATCTGAAAGGCGCGATCCGGCCATGCCGATCAGCTTTTCGATCTGCTCGGCAGGATAGGCAGACCCGGTCAGCCGCTGGCTGGCGAAAGCGATGAGGCTCACCTCTTCAGGGTCAACGTGGCCGTCGGCCTTGGCGGCGTGGCACATCACATCGAGCACCCGTTTGCCAAAGCCCGTTGCCCCGCGTATCGCACTCTGGCGACGGCTGCGGCCCATCAGCTTGAGCAGTTTGAACAGCCCCAAGATGGCAATTACTGCCCCGGCCAGGGCAAGCCCCGAAAAGCCGCTGATCGCCTCGGCGCGGGTCATTTTGGGGCCGACCGGCAAGCCTGCGGGCACGTCTCCAGCCGCCAGCATACGCTCCATTCGGGAGGCCGTGACGGGTGTGTAACTGTCGCCCTTGCAACCGTTAAAAGACAGCGCATAGCTTTCCATTGTGCGCCACAGACCAACCTGGAAGATGTGGCTCTTGGTGGACATGTGGCACAGCGCCAAAGTGCCGCCGGTGCCGTTGGATACGGTGGTGTTGGCCACAAAGTGCAATTGCTGGCTGTCCATCCAGACAGCGCCGCCGCGGCGGGCTTCGGCCGCGCTGGCAAACAAGGTCATCGCAAGGGCCGCGACTGCGATCTGCCCGAACTTACGCATGGGCGTTCCCCTCTTGCTCGTCACATTCCCAAGGGCCGATCTGGCACCTGGTTAACGAATTGTTAACCGGCGAATGGGGCGGGGCTGGGGCACAACTTGCGCAGGAAAAAGGCTGCGGACTTTCATCCGCAGCCGGTTTTACGCGTCATTGTTTAATCAAACGTGAATGGCGCCATCGCCACAGGCCAGAGCCGCCTCGCGCACGGCCTCCGAGTAGGTTGGGTGGGCGTGACAGGTGCGGGCGACATCCTCTGCGGCGGCGCCAAACTCCATGGCCACGCAAATTTCGTGGATGAGGTCCCCGGCACCGGGGCCGATGATGTGGCAGCCGAGGATCCGGTCGGTTTCCTTATCGGCGAGCATCTTCACAAAGCCCTCGCCCTGAAACACCGCCTTGGCCCGCGCATTGCCCATGAAGGGGAACTTGCCAACCTTGTAGGCGTGGCCCTTTTCCTTGAGAGTTTCTTCGGTTTCTCCGACACTTGCGACCTCGGGGGCGGTGTAGATCACGCCCGGAATGAGGCCGTAATTGATGTGGGGTTTCTGGCCTGCAAGCATCTCGGCAATGGCCGTTCCCTCATCCTCGGCCTTGTGGGCGAGCATGGGGCCTTCGATCACGTCACCGATGGCGTAGATGCCTTTGACCGAGGTTTCAAAGCCGTCTTTCACGGCGATCTGGCCGCGCTTTGTCATCTCGATCCCAAGCGCCTCAAGGCCGAGGCCTTCGACGTAGGGTTTGCGGCCCGTGGCGACGAGAACCACATCGGCTTTCAGCTCGTGGTCACTGTCATCCTTGCGCAGTTTGTAGGAGACGGTGGCCTTGTTTCCATTGGTTTCCACCTTGTTGACGGCAGCACCCATCACAAAGTCAAGCCCTTGCTTTTTAAGGAGTTTCTGGAACTGTTTGGCAACTTCGCCATCGGCCCCCGGTGTCACCGCATCGAGATACTCAACAACCGTGACCTTGGTGCCGAGGCGCGAATAGACAGAGCCAAGTTCCAGCCCGATCACACCACCGCCGACCACAATCATCTCGCCGGGGACTTTGCCCAGCTCCAGCGCGCCGGTGGAGGTGACGACGATCTTCTCGTCGATCTCCACTTCGGCGCCGGGAATGGAGGCTGCCTCGGAGCCGGACGCGATGATGATGTGCTTGGCCTCATGGGTCTCGTCACCCACCTTCACCTTGCCCACCTCGGGGATGGAGCCCCAGCCTTTGAGCCAGTCTATCTTGTTCTTTTTGAACAGAAATTCGATGCCGCCGGTGTTTTGGCTGATGGTCTTGTCCTTATAGGCAAGCATCTGTTTCCAATCGACCGAGGGGGACTTTCCCTTGAGGCCCATCTCGGCGAAATTATGCTCTGCCTCATGCAGCATATGCGTGGCGTGGAGCATCGCCTTGGAGGGGATGCAGCCCACGTTGAGACAGGTGCCGCCGAGGGTTTCACGGCCCTCGACAACGGCGGTTTTCAGACCAAGCTGGGCGCAGCGGATGGCGCAAACATAGCCGCCGGGGCCGGAGCCGATGATGATGACGTCATAAGAGGACATGGGGTCTCCTTTACCAAGATTTTGGGGGATGCACTTTCGATACACAACCGATGCACAACCCATGCACATGTCGTTTGACACATGCCGATTTCGGGGGAAAAGCGTGAAGGCACCGCGCGATTGTCATGGGCGGGGGGCCTCGGGAAGCGGGGTGCCCTGGTGGAAGCGGGCCTGCCAGCCGGCGGGTGTTTCGGCCCAGAGGGTCGAGCGGGCGGCCCATTGGACCTCGTCCGGGGTGGTGGTTTCGGAGCGATAGGTGACGAGGGTGATGCCGGGGGCGATGGGCTGGCTTTGCAGATCGTGAAGGCGATGGGCGGAGGGGCGGCCCTCAGACGTGTCGGTGAGCAGCTCCTCGCGGGTGTAGCGGCGGCCAGAGCGGGACAGCTCGAAGAAATCGGGTGCCAGCAGGCGTTCGATCGCGGCGCGGTCATAGGCTGAGGCGGCGGACCAGATGGCGCTTTCGAGGGCGGCGAAATCGGTCATTGGATAGGCTCCATCACGGGTGCGTCGCAGGTGGGGCAAGGCAGCGCCGTGCCTCCCTTGCGCCACGGGCCGGGTTTGAAGAACCGCCGCCGCTTTTCACCGGAAGGCCGCCGCTCGTTGAGGTATTGCACCTCGCCGGAAAAGCCGCAGGCAGGGCAGGTGAGGGATTGGGGGGTGAGCCAGGCCATGGGATTGGGTTGGTGGGGTTCACCCACCCTACGAGACGTGCCGCAGAGTGGGTGACGCCTAACATCCTTTAGAGGTCCATCAGCAACCGGCGGGGGTCTTCGAGGGCTTCCTTGACCCGCACGAGGAAGGTCACGGCGCCTTTGCCGTCGACGATGCGGTGATCGTAGGAGAGGGCGAGGTACATCATCGGGCGGATGACGATTTCACCGCCCACAACCATGGGCCGGTCCTGGATTTTGTGCATCCCGAGAATGCCCGACTGCGGCGGGTTGAGGATGGGCGAGGACATGAGCGAGCCGTAGACGCCGCCGTTGGAGATGGTGAAGGTGCCGCCCTGCATTTC
>NZ_JARGND010000025.1 GCF_029212645.1 Vannielia sp.
TGAGGTCGCTGTGGGGTAACACCCGTGGAAGTTCGAGTCTTCTCGACCGCACCATACTCACAAGGTCGAACGGCGTGTCCGGACTTTGACCTGAGTTCGAACAGGGTGCGAACGAGCGCCCCCAAAACACCCCCTGAGGGCGCTGTTTTTCAAGCATAACATGATATCGCGCCCCTCCTGAGAGCCAAGCAAGGCCCTTGGGGGCGCTTCGCATGGGCGCTGTGATGAGGTTGGCATAGGTTGACGCACTGGCAGGGGCCATAAACGGGCTCGCCGGAGGTATCCGAAAGCCGGGCCGCAAGTGCTGGGTGATACGGTATTTCAGGTGGCAATGAAGGCCCGTGAGGGTGCTGTGCTTTCCAAAAAACACGCCAAACCCCTAGCCGAATATGACGGGCGCTCAGGGCACCTTCGCCGGGCCTGACCGGACGCATAGGCGAAGGAATGGGCAGGGCGGCGCGGGGTCGCCCTACGGGCTGGGTCAACGCAGAATCAGGCTTTGTGGCCGCGCTCGATGCGGGCGTATTGGCCCGCGCGGGCCGCATCGGGGGCCAGCGGGTGGCGCAATGCGGCCTTGGTTGCGGGGTGAGACCCTTCCGGGCCACCGCGTTTGGCAGCGTCGATCATGTGCTTGAGGTCTTGAGCCTTGGTTTTGTCGTCCATGCGGAATCCTCCTTTGGCTACCTTTTAAGGGTAGGTCCGCATCGGGCCTATTGCAAGGTGGGGTTGTGTCGCAGACCACCGCAGAAGCGGCCTTGACGGGCGCGTATATACCGATATTTCAGGATATATGGATATGAAGCAAGCCCTTGATGCATTCGCCGCCCTCAGCCAGCCCACGCGGCTGGATGTGTTTCGCCTGCTGATCAAGGCGGGTGAGGCGGGGATGCTGGCGGGAGAGATCAGTGACAGGCTCGGCGTGCGCCAGAACACCATGTCGGCCAACCTGGGCGTTTTGGCCCGCTCTGGCCTTGTGCGCAACACCCGCGAGGGGCGCAGCGTGCGCTACCAGGCGCAAATGGAGGGGGTGCGCGGGCTGCTCGCCTTCCTGATGGAAGACTGCTGCGGCGGCCACCCGGAACTGTGCCAGCCGATCATTCAAAACCTCGCCTGCGGCCGCGACGAAAGCGAAAGCGACCGCGCCCCATGCCCACCGATACACCCAAAGAGGCAAATATGAGCGACACACCTTCCCCATCGGCTGCGGCAGGCCTGGGCCGTTTTGAGCGCTGGCTTTCGCTTTGGGTGGCGCTGGCGATTGGCGCGGGGCTGGTGCTGGGCAATCTGTTTCCGGCGCTGTTTTCCATGCTGGCGGGGCTCGAAATTGCCAAGGTCAACCTGCCGGTGGCGGTGCTGATCTGGGCGATGGTGTACCCGATGATGGTGGGCGTGGATTTTGGCGCATTGCGGCAGGTGGGTGACAAGCCAAAGGGGCTTGTGGTGACGCTGGTGGTCAACTGGTTGATCAAACCTTTCACGATGGCCGCCCTCGGCGTGCTGTTCTTTGAGCATGTCTTCGCCGGGTTGATCCCGCCCGACGATGCGCAGGCCTATCTGGCCGGGGTGATCCTGCTGGGCGCGGCGCCCTGCACGGCGATGGTGTTCGTGTGGTCAAATCTCACCCGGGGCGACGCGACCTATACGCTGGTGCAGGTCAGCCTGAACGATGTGGTGATGGTGTTTGCCTTTGCGCCGATCGTCGCCTTCCTGCTGGGGGTGACCGATATCGTGGTGCCGTGGGACACGCTGCTGCTGTCGGTTGCGCTATATGTGATGCTGCCGCTGCTGGCGGGATACCTCACGCGCCGCCGCCTTGTGGCCCGGGGCGGAGAGGCGGCGGTGGCGGCGTTCAAGGCGCAGGTGCAGCCATTTTCGATCATCGGGCTGCTGGTGACGGTGGTGCTGCTGTTTGGCTTCCAGGGCGAGGTGATCCTGGAACGCCCTCTGGTGATCGGGCTCATTGCGGTGCCGTTGCTGCTGCAAACCTACGGGATTTTCTTTGTGGCTTACGGCGCGGCGCGGGCCTGGCGCATCCCCTTCAACGTGGCCGCACCCTGTGCGCTGATAGGCACCTCCAACTTTTTTGAACTGGCGGTGGCGGTGGCGATCAGCCTGTTTGGGCTAGGCTCCGGCGCGGCGCTGGCTACGGTGGTGGGCGTGCTGGTGGAGGTGCCGGTGATGCTGTCCCTCGTGGCCTTCGCCAACCGCACGCAGCACTGGTTCCCCAAGGAAGCGGAAGACTGAACCTTGAACGACTCTGTTTGGTCCGGGCGCTTACCTATGCGACGGTGGGCCTTGGCCAGTGAGTTGAGAACACAGCATATTTATCAAAGATTAGCCTCGCGCCTGAAAGGCCGACCGTTGCCATATAGTGCGCTACCGCGCATTTCTGATCAGAAATCTTCAGGCGCGACGCAAGGGTCCGGGGGCGGCTTTTTTCATGCCTGCCAGCTTCCCGGTCGTTAATCTTGCAACACCGGCAGGGTTTTCGGCGCGCAACGGCGGTGCATTGCCGTGCCGCGTTGCCAGCGGCTACCCGGCACAGTCTTCCAGCGCGGTGATGAGTTCTGGCACGGTTTCAGCCACCGTGAAGTAGCCCAGCAGATCGTCGCCCGCGAACCCTTCGCTCACCAGATGGTGGATCAGTTCGATGAGCTTGTCCCAGTAACCTTCTGTATTCAAAATGAAAACCGGCTTGCTGTGCAGGCGGATCTGCCGCCATGTCAGCGCTTCGAACAGCTCATCAAGCGAGCCCGCGCCACCGGGGAGCACCACCACCGCCTGCGCGTTCATGATCATCACCTTTTTGCGCTCATGCATCGTTTCGGTGACGATAAAGTTGGTCAGGTCGGTCTTGCCCTTCTCAGCCGCGCGAAGATGCTCCGGGATCACCCCGAAGGTCTCTCCCCCGGCAGCCTGCGCGCTGCGGGCAACGCGCCCCATCATCCCCACATCTCCCGCGCCATAAACCAGCCGCCAGCCGTGCTGCGCGATCTCGGCGCCAAGCGCTTCGGCGGCCTCGGCATAGGCAGGCCGCGCCCCATCACGCGAGCCACAGTAAACGCAAACCGACAGGGGAGAGGGGGCCATGACCGTTCCTTTTTCAACTTGGGAAATCAAAGGTGTTTTGACCCGTGATAGCCGGGAAGCTATGCTGCCTCAACCCGCGCCACGGTGCGCGGGGAAAGGCACGATTGGAAATGGGCGATGTCTGCTGAAAATGGAAAACCCGGAGCCGTCGCCGGTGCCGCCGTTGCGCTGGTGCTGGCGGCGCTGGGCGTTGTTGGCTGGGTCTGGCTCTCGCCGCCTGAAAAACCGGGGAAGCCAGAGGCGGTGACGGGTGCGGAAAGCCCCGGCACCACCACACCTGCTGCTGAGGCCACGGCCGCGCCCCCTGAGGCTGATCCAACGCTGCCCAGCCTTGATACCCTGCGCGTTGAGCGCGATGGCTCCACCGTGCTGGGGGGCCATTCCGCGCCGGGCGATCAGGTGGTGCTTTTGCTTGATGGGCAGCCGCTGGTTGAAACCTCGGCTGAGGCTGATGGCAACTTTGCCGCCCTCACCACCATCCCCCCCGGCGAGGACCGCCGCCTGCTGACGATGGTCGCCCGTGGCCCGGAGGGTGAGCGGCGTTCTGAACAGGTGGTGATCGTTGAGCCGATCCGCCCCTCGGAGCCGCAAGGCGGCGGCGCGCCCGATGCCACCGCAGAGGCCACGCCGCCCGCCGAAACCACCGCCAGACCCGCCCCCTCAATCACACCAGACACAGGAAGCACCGCAGACACGGAGAGCACCGCCACTGGGAGCACCGCCACTGGCCCCGCAGGCGCGGCGAACTCCCTTCGCCCAAAACTGCTCGTCGCCACAAAGGACAGCCTGCGCGTGCTGCAACCGGATGAGAACGCTGACACATCCGCGCCGCTGCGGGTGGAAACCATCGGCTACGCCGAAGGCGGCGTGCGCCTTTCGGGGCGCGGCATCGGCCCCGCCGAAAACCTGCGCATCTATCTTGACAACGCCCCCATCGCCACCGCCCCGCTGGCCGACGATGGCACCTGGGATGCGCAGCTTGAGGGCGTTGCGCCCGGCACCTATCAGCTGCGGGTTGACCAGATCGGCGCGGGCGGCAAGGTCACCCGCCGGTTTGAAACCGCTTTCCTGCGCGAGAGCGAAGAAAGCCTTGCCCGCCAGGCCGCCAGCCAGACCGATGCCGAGGGGCTCAGCGTTTCGGTCATCACGGTGCAGCCGGGCTATACGCTTTGGGCCATTGCCTCGGATCGCTACGGCGACGGGCTGGCCTATCACAAGGTGCTGGAAGCCAACGCCGGACTGATCCGTGACCCCGATCTGATCTACCCCGGACAGGTCTTTGACTTGCCGGAATGAGCCACACGGGCTAGATGCGCAGAACCCTAGACCAATCCCCAAGGATAGCCCGGCCCATGGCCCAGCCAGAAACCACCACGCCCGACAGCGGCTGGAGCATTATCCGCCGTGTCATGCCCTACCTGTGGCCCGAAGGCCGGACAGACCTTAAAGCCCGCGTGGTGCTGTCCATGGCGGCGCTGATTTTGTCAAAGGTGATCTCGGTGATCACCCCGTTCTTTTACAAGGCGGCGGTCGATGGGCTGGCAGGCGAAGCCCCCTCGACCGGCCTGCTGGTTGGCCTCACGGCGGTGGCGCTGACGGTGGCCTACGGGGTGGCACGGGCGGCGAATGTGGGCTTTCAGCAGTTGCGCGATGCGCTCTTTGCGCGGGTCGGGCAGCGGGCGCTGCGGCAACTGGCGCTGGAAACCTTCGAGCATATCCACGCAATGAGCATGCGCTACCACATCACCCGGCGCACCGGCGGGCTGAGCCGGATCATCGAGCGCGGGGTCAAAGGCGTGGAGTTTCTGCTGCGCTTCCTGCTGTTTTCCATCGGTCCGCTGGTGCTGGAGCTGCTGCTGGTGGCCGGCATCCTCGCCTTTGTCTTCGACATGCGCTACCTCGCCGTGCTGGTGGTGACCATCGCGCTTTATGTCTGGTTTACCTTCAAGGTCACCGAATGGCGGGTGCAGATCCGCCGCGAGATGAACGAACAGGATAACGACGCCACCCAAAAGGCGATCGACAGCCTGCTCAACTTTGAAACCGTGAAGTATTTTGCCGCCGAGCGCTGGGAGGCCGACCGCTATGATACCGCCATGGCGGGCTACCAGAAGGCGGCGATCAAGACCGCCTATTCGCTGGCGTTTCTCAACTTTGGCCAATCGCTGCTCATCACCACCGGATTGGTGATCGTTATGGTCATGGCGGCGCTGGGGGTGCAGGAGGGCAGGCTGACGGTGGGCGATTTCGTGATGGTCAACGCCTATATGATCCAGATCACCATGCCGCTCAATTTCCTTGGCTCGGTTTACCGTGAAATCCGCCAGGCGCTGGTTGATATGGGCCAGATGTTTGGCCTGCTGGGCCAGCCCACCGAGGTGAATGACAAGCCGGGTGCTGCGCCCTTGCAGGTGAACGGGGCCGAGGTGCGCTTTGAGGGCGTGAAGTTTGGCTATGACAGCGAGCGCGGCATCCTCAAGGGCGTGGATTTTGCGGTGCCCGCCGGATCGTCACTGGCGATTGTCGGCTCCTCCGGCGCGGGCAAAAGCACCATCGGGCGGCTGCTCTTTCGGTTTTATGATGTGACCGCCGGGGCGATCACCATTGATGGGCAAGACCTGCGGGATGTGACCCAGGAAAGCCTGCACAAGGCCATCGGCGTGGTGCCGCAGGATACCGTGCTGTTCAATGACACGATCCTCTATAACATCGCCTATGGCCGCCCCGATGCCACCCGCGAAGAGATTGAAGAGGTGGCCCGCGCGGCCCGCATTCACGACTTCATCCAAAGCCTGCCGGAAGGGTATGATACGATGGTCGGCGAACGCGGCCTCAAGCTTTCGGGCGGCGAGAAACAGCGCGTCGGCATTGCCCGCACCATCCTGAAGAACCCGCCGATCCTGCTGCTGGATGAGGCGACATCGGCGCTCGACACCGAGACCGAGCAGCAAATCCAGGGCGCACTGGCCCGCGCCGCCGAAGGGCGCACGGTGATTATCATCGCCCACCGCCTCTCAACCGTGGCCGCTGCCGATGAGATCATCGTGCTTGATGCAGGCGAGGTGGTGGAACGCGGACGCCACGATGACCTGCTCGCCAAAGGCGGCCGCTACGCCGACCTCTGGGCGCGCCAGCAACGCGAAGACGCCGCCTGAGCCATCCAATCGCGCGCCTGCGGCGCATTCCATATTTGATTGGGCCAGGCCGCGGGCGTTAGAGCGTGTCGCGTTCATTCGAATTCACGCGACACGCTCTAACTTATTGATTTCGCATGTTCGAGAAGCTCAAAACCGGTTCCCACTTTTGAGCAACATGCTCTAACGCGCAACTCTGCCAGCCTGCGGGGGTGGAGGGGCAGGGGATTTGGATATTTAGAGCAAGAAAATGCGTGGATCTGTGCGCCGTTGGCCCCCTTTGCGCTGGGCCGGGAGGGTTTAGAAAGAGGGCGCGTATTTCCAGTTGTCGGCATCGGGGGTGACTTCATCAAGGTCATAATCGGCCCCTTGCAACCGGCGGGCGATGGGTAGCCCTTGCGCGGCGGCGCTATCGACCATTGCCCTGCCTGCCGCCTCGTCGCGCGCCACGCCCCGCCCGCGCATCAGGTGCAGCCCGTAGTTGAACATCCCCACCGAGTCGCCCGCCTCGGCGGAGCGGCGCGACCATTCGGCGGCTTCATCGGGGTTTTCTGCCGCGCCAAGGCCATTGTCGGCCAGAGCGCTCATCCAGTTCATTGCGCCAGTGTAGCCCGCATCGGCGCAGGGGGTGAAGATTTCACGCGCCGCGCCGTGATCGCCCTTCTTGGTGAAAGCATAGCCAATGGCGCAGTTCATCATGTTGGTCTTGCCGCGCTGCACGTCCGAAAGGGCGCGATCAAGGGTCATTTCCTCGGGGTTGGTGGTGCCGTATTCGCCCGCCCACGCGGCGGCTGCGGCAAGGCTTGCGGCAAGGATGATGGCTGGGCCAAGGGCAGGGTGCATGGGGTCTCCTCCTGGCGGCATCCTACCAAACAACGCGCCTTTTGTCGGCAGGCTTATGGTCGTAGAGGCGCGGGTCAGTCCACCGGGCGGTAGGCGGCCCCCCATGGGAAGCGTCCCACCTTGATGGATTTCACTGCTTTGCGCGCCGCCACATCCACCACCGTCACATCGCCCGACACCCCGTTGGTGGTCACCAGCAAGGAGTGGTCGCGGTTGAACGCCATATGCCACACGCGCCGCCCGACAAGGATGTAATCCTCTACCTCGTAGGTTTCGGCGTTGACCACGGCCACGTGGTTGGCCGGCCCCAGCGCCACGAAGGCCAGGCCTTCATCGCCGTCAAATTCAAAGCCGACGGGCTGCACCTTATCGGGGTGGATGCCGGGCAGATCGAAGCGGATCTTGCCCAGCTCGGCCTGGCTTTCGGTGTCAAACACGGTGACCGTGCCGCCAATCTCGGAGGAGACCCAAAGCTCGGCGCCGCCCTTGGCAAATTCGGCGTGGCGCGGGCGGGAATCGACCAGCGTGTTGGCAAAGATCTCCTGCGTTTCGGTGTTGATCCAATGGGCCATGTTGGTGGTTTCGGAGGTGGTGATCACCACCTTGCCATCGGGGCTTACGGCCATGCCCTCTGGCTCGATCCCCACGTTGATCTGCGCCACCACGCCCCGGCTTTGCACATCCACCACCGTTGTCACCGCGTCGTCCTCATTGGCGATGTAAAGATGGCGGTTGTCTGGCGCGAGGACAAATTGCTCGGGGTCTTCGCCCGAGGGCAACTCATGCAGCACCTTGCCGGTGGCCGGATCAATCACCTGCACCGTGTCACTGTCGGAGGCGCAGACATAGGCCACCGAATAATCGGTCGCAAAGGTGATGCCACGGGGCCGCTCACCCACCGGGATCGTGCGGCTGACCTCTAGTGAGGTGAGGTCAATCACGCTGATCGTGTCATCCGCCTCATTGGTTATCCATATCTCATCGGCCACGGCGGGGGTGGCCAGCAGCATCGCCAGGGCCACGGGCGCGCCATGGCGCATGATCGGGCTTCGTTTGCTCATGGTTTTACTCCTCATAGGCCGCACAAGCGCTCTCTGGCTTGTCGAGGCCCAATGTGTCCAACTCATTGCGCTGATGCAAAAAACCTTCCAGCGGGGCCTGCGCCACCACCGCGCCGCCATGTACCAGCGGCACCGGCTGGCGCAACTGGCCGTTCCAGCGGCGAAACGACAGCGGGCGCCCCTTGAACCCGGCCAGCTCAAACGCATCCGACAGCATGAAGGCGCGCAAGGCGGCGGGATCATCGCTGTTCACCCGCGTCACCGCCTCGCCAACCGCCCTGAGAGCGGCCCAGGCGGCGTAATCCTCATTCTGCATGTCGCGCCCGGCCAGATCGCCGAAGCGCGATTGCAACTGCGCCGCGCCCCATTGCTCAACCACCCGGTCCCAGCCCACGGGGCGCAGCCCCTCCGCACCGCCAACAGGGCGAGGGAGGACGGTGTTATAGGCGATGTAGCGGGCGTAATCATTGGCCTCGTCGGCAAGGATCAGCAGATCGTAATCGCCGAGACCTTGGGTAAACAGCGGCACTTCGGCACTGGCCGAACGGCGCAGATCGGTATCAACCTGCCAGTCCTTGCGGGCAGGGGGCTTGAGGCCAAATTTGGTGAGGCTGCGCTCAATCGCTGTGGCCAAGGCGCGGTCATTCTCGCGCGGGCCTGCGATCAACGCGGCCTTGCTCCAGCGCCGCTGCACCAGAAACTGCGCCAGCGCATCGGCCCACATGGCGCGGCTGATCCCGGTGTGGAACAGATTGGCCCGGCAGCCCTCGCCCCTGAGCGCCATGGCAGGATCGGCCACGTTGAAGATCAGCGCGCCCTCGGCCTCGGGCATATCGGCAATGGCCTGCAACAGCGGCGCGCGCGCATCCGTAACCAGAAACGTCGCGCCTTGAAGCGCGGCCTTCGCAGCCTCCAGCGCCTCTTCGGGCGGGGCGGAAATCGTTTGCAGCTCATAACTGTGGCCCAAAAAGCTGCCGGTGGTCTGGTTGTCCTTGATCGCAAGTTCAGCGCCCGCGCGGCCAAGGTCTTCCGGCACGGGATCAAGGTTGGAAAGGGTCGGCGCGGGGGGCAGATCAACGTGCAGCCACGTGGCTGTCACGCTCAGATCATCCGCCATGGCCGCACTACCGGCCAGCCAGCCGGCTGCTACCGCCGCAATGCAGTGACGCATGGTCATGAAGCTCCTCCTCGCTGCTACGCTGGCATGGGTCTCGGGGGCTGGCCAATCCGACCTTGGTCCTAGGGGCAGCGCCGCCGGTTTGAACCAAAGTCGCATTTGCGCCGCACCCGGCAACCTCTAGGACTGTAGCTAACGCGAGATGGGACCAGGGAGGAACCAAATCCATGACCACAACCAAGCTTGCTGCCATCGCGGCGCTCCTGATGCTGCCCGCAGGCTGGGCCGCCGCGCATGGCGATGTCGCCCCGCAACCTGTCAACACCGATGCCCTGCCGGACGTGGGTGAGGAATGGCTGATCGAAAACCCCTACCGCGCCGCCGGGGCGGAAACCTACGCCAAGGCGATCGAGATCGGCAGCTCCGGCTACAACCAGAACTGCGCACGCTGCCACGGGCTTGAGGTGATCTCGGGTGGGCTTGCCCCTGATTTGCGCTACCTTGAGGCCGAAGAATATGGCGACGAATGGTACATGGAGCGCTTCCGCCTCGGCTATACCCAGAACGGCACCACCAAGATGCCCGCCTTTGAGGAGGTGCTGGGCCAAAAGGCAGGTTGGGCGATCCGCACCTATATCGAAACCCGCCCCGATCAGGACATGCTGGATGAGTTCGGCGATGAGCTTCACAAGATCCGCGATGACTTGAAAGCCTGGGGCGAGGCCGGTGAGGCCGCAGGCGAAGTGAGCGCGGTGCAAACCCGCTTGGCCGAAATCGCCGCCAAGGTGGATACGCTCTCGGGCGCCGACCTGGCCGACAGCGTCGCCCATCGCGCCTCCGAGCAACTCAAGGCAGACCCAACGGCCTTTTCCAAAGCGGCGGAAACGCTGACCATTGGCCTCTCGGTCAACTGAGGTGGCGCGCCAAAGGATGCGCCGCGCCCTCTGCGCAGGGCTTCTGGGGCTGGCCGTGGCAACGGCTGGCCTCTCGGCGCATGCGCAATCGCGCTGCGCCGATTACATCCCCCAGCCAAAGCCGCAAAACACCGGGCGCGATATCGTTGGTGCCGACCTCGATACCATCGTCGAGCGCGGCTGGATCGACATCGTGCTCTATGAAGATTTTCCCCCGTGGAGCTACGAAAAGGCCGGCAAGCCCGCAGGCGTCGATGTGGACATTGGCGCTCTGGTGGCCGAAGCGCTGGGCGTAAAGCCCCGCTTCCGCCTCGTGGCAGCGGGCGAAAACCTTCAGGCAGACCTGCGCAATTGGGTCTGGAAAGGCCCGGTGGTGGGCGGGCGCGTCGGCAACCTGATGATGCACGTCCCCTATGACAGCGATTTCGCCTGCCGGGTCGAGCAGGTGGTGTTTACCGGCCAATACGCCACCGAACGCGTGGCCATCGCCTATAGCAAAGCCGCCTACCCGGATGAAAAGCCGGTGCCCGCCTACTTCCGCTACGATACCGTGGGCGTGGAAAACGACAGCATCGCCGATTTCTACCTTACCGCCTTCCCCGGCGGACAACTCAACAAAAACATGCGCCGCTACCCCAGCACCGCCGCCGCGATGGAAGGCCTCGCCAAGGGCGAGGTCATGGCGGTGATGGCCCCCCGCGCCCAGCTTGAAGCGGGGTTGAACGATGGCCTCGCCGTCCACGAACCACCGCTGCCCGGCTTCGCCGTTGGCAGTTGGGTGGTGGGCGTGGCAACCCATTTCTCCTACCGCGGCCTAAGCTACGCCGTGGATGACGCGATCGCCGCCGCCCTCACCGATGGCCGCATCCCCGAAATCTTCGCCGCCCACGGCCTCACCTTCGAACCCGCCCCCTACCGCTAGAAAACAGCGCGCCTGCGGCGCATTCCATTCCTTGTCTGCTCCAGGCCACCAGGCCAGCGCCTTGCCCCAAAAACCTGCTCACACATCCCCCGCAGGATTTGGATATTTAGAGCAAGAAAATGCCTCATCCGGCCTCTGTCAATGCTCCAGAAATATCCCCGCCGGAGGCCCTAAATCTCTTTGGCCCACGCGAGGAGCGCAACACGACCGATCTTATACCACCCCCTCAACTGGCCAAGGTTTTCACTTCACCCGCCAGCGTCACCAGAACCACCCGCCGCAGCCCGCCAACCCCGTGCAGCACGGCGGCAATTTCAGCCTCGGTCATATGGATGAACCCGGTGGAGAACCCATCGGCCTGCCAGCCGGTCTCCGCCTCTACCGTCACCGATGACCAAAGCGGGCGGCGCTCTGCGCGCGGGTCGAGGATATGCGCCTCCGTCCCAAGCGACATAGCCGCCGGAGATGAGGTTGCCAAAGCGCCATCACTCAGGCTGCGCCAACCGTGCAGGCCAAGCTCAGGGTCCAACAGCCCAATGCGGAACGGCCCTCCAGTGGCAAGAGGTTCGCCCATATCCACCAACACCCGGCGGGCACCATTTGCCCGCAAATGGGCTGTCACCACATCCGCCGCCCAGCCCTGCGCAATGCCGTTGAAGGTGAGCGCCTGGCCCGGCGCGAGGCGCACAAGTTGCCGATCAATCCGCAACTTCTCCCAGCCAATCCCTTGCCGGTCCACCCGCTCCCCAAGCGCCAACGCCCGCCACACCGGCTGCACTGTCGGGTCAAACCGCCCGCCCGTGGCCTGCCACACCTGCTCTGATGGCCCAAGCAAGGCGGCAAAGCGTGGCGACGCCGCAAGCCGCCCCTCCCGGTTGAGCCGCACCAACTCGCTCTCACGATAAAGGCTGAACGCGGCTTCGATCTGGTCCAGCAACTCAGGCACCCGCGCCAGCGCCGCCTGGCCCATCCCGTGCAGGGTGATCTGTGCCTCCGCCCCAAACGCCCGCCCGTGCCACCGCGCCGGGGCAGGGCCGCCCACCGCAGGGGCGGCGACACCCGCCGCCAGCACCGTGAGCGCGCGCCGTCTTGTTATCCCGCTCATGCCGCCCGCCTCCGCTTTTCGGCCAGAACAAGCGGCACGCATTGGGCCGGGTCATCATGGATCGTCACGCAATCAAGGCAGGCGAAACACTCATCATAGGAGATCTTGCCGCTCTTTTCGATGGCCCCATAGGGGCATTTGACCCGGCAAAGCTGGCAAGGGCTGCCACACTCCGCCCGCCGCTCAATCCAGTCGCGCCCCCTCAGCATTCCGCCAATCGCCATCAACGCGCCCAGCGGGCAAACATAGCGGCAAAACCCCTTGAACAGCACCATCCCGGCGAGCAACCAGCCCACCGCATAGGCCACATAATACCATTCGCGCATGAAAAAGGTGGTGATCGCGGTCTTGAACGGCTCCACCTCGGCGGCCTTGTCCACCGCACCGGGCCGCAACACGATCACCCCCACCAACCCCGCTAGCACAAGGTATTTCAACCATTTCAGCCGCCTGTCCCACGCGGCGGTTGGCTCTACCTGCGGCAGGCGCAACAGCCGCCCGAGCTTGTCGGCAAATTCCTGCAACGCACCAAACGGGCAGAGCCAACCGCAAAACAGCCCGCGCCCCCACAGCACGAAAGACAAGATCACCGCACCCCAAATCAACAGCGAAAACGGATCATACAGCAAAAACGCAAAGCTGCCGCCATCCAGCCCCGCCCGCAGTGCCGCCAGCGGGGTCACGATGGAAAGCTGCCCTTGCCCCCACCAGCCCACAAAGCCCGTCATCACCGCCAGATAGCCAAACCGGATCGCACTATAATACCGATGCCCCGCCAGCCAGTGCTGCCCAGGCCCAAGCGCCAGCATCAACCCCACCAACAGCCCGGCCAAAAGGCCCACATCCAGCGCCCGCCCACGCAGCGCCTCCAGCCAGGGCGGCGCGGGCTTCACCACCTCGGGGCGCATGAAAAACCGCTCCGGCGTTGCCTGTTCCAGTGCTAACGCCACATCGCCTATCTGCGGCTGAAAGCTGCCATGGGCGCGCTCGGCCTGCACGGTGATTTCCCAGGGCGCGGCAGGGTCAAACCCCAGCCGCCGGTCGGTGCGCAGGATCATCGCCACCCCGTCACGCAGCGCCTCGGGCACACCCTCCCCAAGCTCGGTAAAAATATCGGCGTCCCTTATGGCCACCGGCAGCCCGCCCTGCACCACGCTCACCAACCGGGGCGTGGTGTTGCGCACAAAAGCCTCCGTCACCAACCCATGCCGCCCGGCCTCGATCACAAGCATCGGCTCATCATCGGGCGAGATTTCCATGAAGCGGCCAAGCTCGGCCAGGCTTTCGGCACTCAAAAGTGCCCGTGCCACCGAGTTCGGACCAATATCCGCAACATACAGGTCCAGATACACGCCCTCCGGGTCCGCCGCCGCCTCCGGGTCATCCTCGGCCCAGATCGTGCCCTCAAATTCCGCGTTGATCTCGGCGTTGCTCACCCGCAAATGGCCCACAATCCCATCTGCCAGCATCGCGGCCCAATCCAGGGCCTCGTCATGCGCCGGGTCAGGCCGCGCCGGTGGCTCCAGCGACAGGCCTTGCATCTTTTCGCGCGCCACCGCGAGCGAGGCCGCAAGCAGGCTCTCATGGGCAATCCGCACCGAGGCCGTCGCCTTTGTCACCCCGTCCAGATACACCGGCCCCGCCCCTGCCGCCTCGCTCCCATAGGGTGAGCCCACCACCATGGGTTGCGAAATCGAAAGGCCCGGATACTGCTCGAAAAACGCATGAAACGGCGCTTGCCCAAGCCCGCTCACAAAGATCGGCTCATTGTGGTTCACCAGTTGAACGTCAATGAACTTGCCTTCCAGATCCATCATCACAAAAAGCTGGATCGGCTGGCCGGAAAAACCGGGCAGGGGGGCAAGCTGGCCGGTTTCAAAGGCATATCCCGCCGGTGCCCCGCCAGAGTTCAGAACCTGCCAAACGCCCTTTTCGTTCACCACATCGCCAAGGCTGTAAGGCGGCACCACGCGGGCGGCGGCCTCTTCTGCGGTCATCGGATCAGCCGCAACCGCCCCGCACCACATCAGGGCGAGCGCGGCCATCACAACCCCAAGCGCGTGTCGCATGTTCTTCCTCCCAAGGCCGAATGTGCCGCGCCCCGCCACGCCAAACCATGCGACCAAAGTTGGGGGGCGCCCGCGCGCCCGCATTTTCTTGCTGAAAATATCCCATCCCGCCACATGCCCAAGGCGCACCACAGCCCCAAAAGCGCAGCCGCAAACCACCCAGCACTCTGGCCCCGTTGATCTGGTCCTCAGCCCCATCGGCGGGTAAACAGCCGCGCCCACCAACCACCAGAATGCGCCTCGTAAAAGGCTTGTATCTCCCGTTCACTGGCTGGCGTGTTGCGCCGAACCCTGCGGATAACAATCAAAACCGGTGTCACGGCCGCACCCCTTTCATTGCTGTAGTGAAAAGATAGCACCAAGAAATGGCTTGATAATTGGCCAATACCGCAGCATCCTTTTCACCTATGAAAAGAATCAACTGGGATGATCTGCGCCTCTTTCTCCATGTGGCCGAGGCAGGCGGCCTGTCTGGCGCCGCCCGTCAAGGCGGGGTCAGCCCGGCCACCGTGGGCCGCCGCATTCTCGCCCTCGAAGCGGCGCTGGGCGTCACGCTCTTCACCCGTTCGGCGCGGGGCTACGCGCTCACCAAAGCTGGCGGTGCGGTGCTGGAGCGTAGCCGCCCGATGCTCGCCGCCGCCCGTGCGCTCGATAGTTGGCGCAGCGCAAAGGCCAGCCGCCCGGTGCTGCGAATTTCTGCTGGCACCGCCACCGCTGCCTTTCTGGCCGACCGGTTTTCTGAGCTTTGGCACCCTGATGATGCCTTCCAGATCGCTTTCGTCACCACCGAGGCGCGGCTCGACATTGCGCACCGCGAGATCGACATCGGCATTCGCAACAGCCCGCCTGAAAGCGGCAATCTGGCCTCGCGCCCGTTGCAAACTCTCCGCTTCGCCCCGTTTCGCAACCGCCACGCCGCGCCGCCCGCAGGATGGGTTGCGGTAGAGGCCGCTCACGCCCGCCACCCCGCCGCTCTTTGGGTGCTGGCGCAGGAACTTCCGGTTTCGGCCTGGGCCACATCGGTGGCAACGGTGCATGAGCTGGTGCGCGGCGGCGCAGGCATCGGCGTGATGCCCTGCCTGCTGGGTGACGCTGATCCCTCGCTCACCCGTGCCGGCCCGCTGATTGATACGCTGACCGAGCGCCAGCACCTCATCACCCACAATGATGACAGGCACCGCCCTGAACTGCGCGAGCTAAGCCGCCGTTTGGCCGCGCTCTTTGCCCGTAACGCGCCGCTTCTGGCAGGCGAGCGCCCCATGGCAGAAGGGGCGAGCACCCCGGTGGATTAACTGGTTAATCCGGCTTAACGGCGCGAAATCTCATGCGTATCGGTTGTGCATCACATGTGCATCCCTTGTGGCTGTGGTCTTTTTGCAATTAACGCGCCGCCATTCACCGCACTTTGCCCTGCGTGCGCTGCGTGAACGGGGCTTTCACCCGGCCCTCTGCGCGGCTACCCTGCGACCATGGATGCCTTGCAAAACACCCTCGATCTTCTGGCCGATCTGGTGGCCTTTCCCACCGTGTCGTCCGAAAGCAATCTTGCGATCATTCACCTGCTCGCAGACCGGCTCGAAAGTGCTGGTGCGCGGGTGGAGGTCATGGTCGATGACAGCGGGAAAAAAGCAAACCTTTACGCAACCTTAGGCCCTGATGAGCCGGGCGGCGTGTTGCTCTCGGGCCACTCTGATGTCGTGCCTGTTGCCGGGCAAGACTGGTCGTCGGATCCGTTCCGCATGGAGGCCCGTGAGGGGCGCCTTTATGGGCGGGGCACCTGTGACATGAAGGGCTTCATCGCCGCCGCCGTCACCATGGCCCCGCGCCTCGCCCCGCACTGCACCGCCCGCCCGCTTCACTTCGCCTTTACTCATGACGAGGAAGTTGGATGCCTCGGCGCCAAGGCCCTCGCCGAAATTCTGGCCACCAAACAAACCCTCCCCACCATCGCCGTGATCGGAGAGCCAACGGGGATGCAGCTGGTCGAGGGGCACAAGGGGTGCTGTGAGTACACCACCCGCTTTGAGGGCCGCGCGGGCCATGGCTCTGATCCGGCGGCGGGGGTGAATGCGGTGGAATACGCGGTGCGCTATGTGGCGCGTCTGATGGAAATTAAGGAGGCGTTAAAGGGCCGTGCGCCACCCGAAAGTCGGTTCGATCCACCTTGGACCACGGTAAATACCGGGGGATTACAGGGTGGTAGCGTCCACAACGTTATCCCGTCCCAAGCTGAGGTGTTGTGGGAGATGCGCCCGGTCATTGAGGCTGACGCCCAATTTGTAAGGGGAGAGATGCGCCGCTACGCTGAAGAGGTTTTGCTGCCTCTCATGCGCGAGGTGGCCCCCGAAGCAGCGATAACCACGGAGGTGGTGGGCGAGGTCGGCGGCCTCGAACCCATGGACGACGGCGCTGCCGCAGCTTTAGTGCGTGCTCTGACCGGAGCCAACGGCGGCGGGCTGGTGCCTTTCAATACCGAGGCCGGGATTTTCCAGAACCTCGGGATGGATGTGGTTATCTGTGGCCCCGGCCATATAGAACAGGCTCACAAACCGGATGAATACTTGGAAATTTCGCAGTTGTCCCAATGTCTTGCAATGCTGGATCGGCTCGCCCCAAGGCTCACGTCCTGAGCACATTCAAAGGCTCGTTGAGCGCCGCGGCACCCCGCTACTCAGCCGGTCATGCGGCAGATTTCCCAAGGGTCACGGTATTGCGTCCCTGCGCTTTGGATGACATCAGCGCCTGATCCGCCCGGTCAATCAGCGCGTCCAAAAGGACCTCTGTCGGCAGGTCAGGGGCATCGGTTGCATCCGGTGCCGTGCCGCCGATAGCCACCCCGATTGAAACGGTTTGGTGAAGCTCATTGTTATCGGGTAGGCGAATTGGTTCCGCTTCGATCAATCTGCACAGGCGCAATGCCGCTGCCTTGGCCTCCTCGGAGGTGGTATTGGGCATGGCGATGAGAAACTCCTCGCCGCCAATCCTTGCCACCAGATCAACGCTGCGCATATTGCGCGCGATCCGCCCTGCCACGGTGCACAAGACCGCATCGCCCGAGGCATGGCCCCAAGTATCGTTGACCCGTTTGAAGTGATCGAGATCAAGGACCATCACCGCGAAGGGTTGGTTTTTCAGCAGGGCTGATTCACGCATCCGGGCCAGGTGGGGCAGAGCGTAACGGCGGTTGAAGAGGCCGGTCAACGGGTCAGTCAACGCCAGTTTAAGCCCATCACGCACCCGGCGGCGCAACTGATCGGCCTCGTGCTTCCTGATGAGTTGCTGCGCGACCCTCAGGGCAAATCCCTCCCCTTCCAGCGGCAGCTCAGCCACATCGGCGGCCCCGAGATCCAGTGCCATTGCCGCCATGGCGGGGTCGGACTGTGGCAGGAGTACTACGGCGGCAGAATGGCGAGACCATCGCCGCGCCCGCAGCTCACTCATCAATTGCAGCCCGTCGCCCGGCTCATCGAGGGTGGCGGCGATGACGTAAAGGTCCTGCACATTGGGGTTGCTGTCTTTCAGGGCGGAGGCGCGGCTGAGAACGGTAATGCGATGTGATAGGTGAGGTGCCAAAGCATGCTTCCAACGCAGCGCTTCCGCAGGATCCCTCGCCACCAAGCCAATCCGTGCAGGCCGGGTAAAGCTGCTACCGGCCTCGGCCAGCCCCAAGGCTTGGCTTGTCGTGCCGCGCAGCCGCAATTCATCAGAAATTTCGCGTGTTCGCAGCAGGTTACGAATGCGCGCGAGCAACAAGGCTTCGTTCAGCGGCTTGGGGTGAAAAGCATCGGCACCGGCAGAAAGCGCATCGCGCGCCATGCTTTGCGCAGTCATCTCAGCGTTGGGGGTGCCGGTTACAATCACCGGCAAAGCGGCGGTTTCACGGTTGTTGCGAAGCGCCCGGACGCTGTCAAGTGCCGTGCACTCACGGCCAGTATAGTCGAGAATCACCAGGCGCGGCCGCACCCGGCGCACCTCGGTCAGCACGTTGGTTGCACTGTCACGCGCACAAACGTCGTAACAGGCTGTCGACAGCTTGACCTTGAGCACAATGCGGTTGGTCGCCACATCGTCCACGATCAGGATACTTCCCGGCATCGCTTATTTCCTTCCGTGGATATCCGCGACCTTTTCCCTATTCCGCCTACTCTGTATGCAGATTGGTTAAGAAAACCTTTCCAAGCGTCAACGAGGTGGAAAATGAAGCGGGATGTGGCCGAAACAATAGCGCTCAAGGCCTTGGGCTGGCTGGCCGGAAATGATGATCTATTGCCCGTTTTCCTTGGTTCCACTGGCGTTTCGGAGGCCGATTTGCGGGCGCGGGCAAGTGAGCCGGAGTTTCTTGCCTCTGTGCTGGATTTCCTGACGATGGATGACCAATGGGTGACCGAGTTCTGCCAATCGGAAGGCTTGGACTACACCACACCCATGCAGGCGCGGACCTATTTGCCCGGCGGCGACCTGCCAAACTGGACCTGAGCCGGTGAGGCGCGCCGCAGGTTTGCTGTTTGATAAAGACGGCACGCTTTTTGACTTCCAGAAGAGCTGGGCGCGCTTCACGCTTCGGCTCATTGATCGCTTGGCAGAGGGGGATGGCATGGTTAGCGCCAGGCTGGGTGTTGCCCTTGGGATCGCGCCGGATACAGGCCGCTTCTTGCCCGACAGCCCAATCATCGCGGGCACACCTGATGCGGCTGTGATTGCGGCTCTGCCCCACCTGCCCGGTTGGACGGCCGCGTCGCTGACGGATTTGATCAACACTGAAGCTGCGCAGGTGCCGCAAGTTGAGGCCGTTCCTCTGCAGCGGCTTTTCACCGCTCTTGCAAGCGCGGGCCACCCGCTTGGGATTGCCACAAATGACGCTGAGAATAGCGCGAAGGCCCACCTTCAAGCCGCTGGAATAGAGGAATATTTTGAGTTTATCGCCGGTTATGATAGCGGCTTTGGTGCCAAGCCAGAACCCGGTCAATGCAACGCCTTTACAAAGGCCGTCGCCCTGCCGCCAGAGAGCTGCGTAATGGTTGGCGACAGCCTGCATGATCTCATCGCCGGGCGCGCTGCCGGGATGCGCTGTGTTGCCGTCCTTACCGGCGTTGCGGATGCAAAAACCCTCGCGCCGCACGCCGATGCTGTTTTTCCTGATATCGGCCATCTGCCCGCATGGCTGGCGCAAATCTAACTCTTCTGTCGCATCTTCGCGCTTTGTTAACGCGTATCTCCTAGTCTGGCCAACGAGTTAACTGTGGTGATTGCATGCATGGGCTGATCAATCGGGCGGTGCAGTGCTTCGTGCGCGATATCTACGGGCCGCAGGCCTGGGCAGAACTGGCCGCTTCGGTTGGTGTGGGTATCGAGGGTTTCGAGGCAATGCTGGTCTATGAAGACAAGGTAACGGAGCAACTGGTCTCCGATCTGGCACGGCTGCGCGGGCGGCCCGCCTCGGATATTCTGGAGGATCTGGGCACCTATCTCGTTACCCATGAAAACACCCGTGCCATTCGGCGACTGCTTCGCTTTGGTGGTGAGACCTTTCTGGAGTTTCTCTATTCGCTGGATGATTTGCCCGATCGGGCCCGCCTTGCGGTGCCGGAGCTTGACCTGCCGCAACTGCGCCTGAGTGAATTGGAGCCGGGGCGCTACATCCTGCATGCAAGCTCTCACCACATCGGGTTTGGCGCGGTCTTGGTAGGGATTCTGCGCGCTTTGGCAGATGACTATGGCACCTTGGCGTTGCTCGAACTCACAGGGGAGCATCCGCACGAAGAGCTGCTGGCGATCGAATTGCTCGACGCCGATTTTGCCGAAGGCAACAGCTTTACGCTCGGGAGCGGGCTGGCCTCTTTCAGCCAGGAAGGTGCGGCGTGAGCATGAATCCCGGCCAGGAACTACATGGGGGCGATGGCGAAGCCCAAGGCCTGCCGATCATGCCCGAGGCGCTTGATCGGCTGATGCCAATGCACCTTTTGCTCAACCAGGCAGGCCATATCACCCGCGCCGGGCCAAGCCTGCAAAAACTGAGGCCAGATCAACAGCTTGCAGGCGCGCGGTTTCTTGAGGTCTTTGAGTTGAAACGCCCTGCCGGAGCAACGCGGGTTAGCGACTTGCTTCGCGCTGAAGGGGGGCGACTGCGGCTCACTTTTCGCTCGTGTCCCCGGACCGGTTTTGTTGGGCTGGTCTCCAAGCTGCCGGGGGACGCCGGGCTGATCGTCAACCTTTCTTTCGGGTTCAACGTGATCGAAGCCGTGCAGGACTATGCCCTTACCGGGGCGGATTTCGCGGCCACCGATCTGGCGGTTGAAATGCTCTATCTGGTTGAGGCCAAAACTGCGGCGATGAGCGAATCCAGAGCGCTCAACCAGCGGCTTCACGGGGCCAAGCTCGCCGCTGAGGAGCAGGCCTATACCGATATCCTCACCGGCCTCTCCAATCGCCGCGCCATGGATGAGGTGCTTGAACGGCTTACCACATCCGCAAGCCGGTTTGGGTTGATGAACCTCGATCTCGACTTTTTTAAATCCGTCAACGACACCCTTGGGCATGCCGCCGGGGATCATGTGTTGCGAGTGGTTGCAGAGGTGCTGCGTGCCCAGACCCGCGAAAACGATTTGATCGTGCGGGCGGGAGGGGATGAGTTTGTGCTGATCTTCGTGGGCACATCAAACCTCGACCAGCTTTGCGATCTGGGGCGCCGGATCATCGCGAGCCTTGAAGAGCCGATTCCCTTTGAGGGTGAAGTTTGCCGGATATCGGGGAGCGTTGGCCTTACGGTTTCGGATTTTTATACGGTGCCCTCCGTCGAGCAAATGATGCAGCACGCTGATGCCGCTCTTTATGCGTCCAAACGGGGAGGGCGCGGGCGGGTCACGGTTTACACGCCTGAGTTGGATGGCATGGCACCAGCTGGCTAGGTGTTCAGCCCCAACATGTGGTGGTTTATTGATATATGACCATCAAAAGACTGCCCTATGGGGCAGGTTCGTCGCGGCAGCGCCCTAAACATTTTCCGGCAGGCGATTTGCGCAGCTGATCTGCCGAGAGGGCTCCCAAACCGCCAGATCTGGAAAACAGCGATTTCAGATTTCGCCCGCAAAGCCGGATCCCTCCATAACCTTATACCCAGAGTATCTATCTGGAACTCGGGGTCGGATCGGTTCATCCTAAATCCGCTCCGGAAAATGCCGGGACTGATCAACTGGCTGTGCAGGTTCAGCACCTACAGAGGCACCCATTCGGCGTGCAACTGCGTGAAGCACTGTCGGCTCAGGGGAGGTAAAACGGCTGGTACCCCGTAGGGGAATCGAACCCCTCTTTCCAGGTTGAAAACCTGGCGTCCTAACCGATAGACGAACGGGGCAGGGTCCAGCCGTGGGGCGCTGTGTAGGCAAAGCAGCGGGGCGGCGCAAGAGGTTTTTATCCCGCTCTTGCGTTATTTTTCGCGTGGCCTTTCCCACCTTGTCCCTCAACATGACTGGGGATTGCCGGGTGGTGGAGGTGACGGGGTTGAAAGCCTGGCCTCAAGTCCAGGATAGCCGGTCAGAGAGGCCGTTTCGGTGGCTCTTCAGGGGGCAATCTGGGGTTGTATCAACCCGTTGCGGAAGGTGTGATCCGGGTTTTGCAAACTTCGGGCAACCCTAACGCCCGGTCAAACGGGTGAGGCGTCTTCAAGCCGGAGTTGCGGGCGCTGGCGGCCCTGCCAACTGTTCACTTCAAGCCGTCCCGCAAGGTGAAATGCGCCGCCGCGATGCTCTAGCAGGGCCTTGCCAAGCGGACCATCGGCGAGGCGAAAGCCGATGGCATCCAAGCGATGGCCCATCGCGGTGCGGATCGAGAGCTTCAGGTGGCCGTCGCCCACCACGCGGGCATCGGCGATGGCAACCTCGGGCAGCGCGAAGCGGGGGGCGGGGGCGGAGGCACCAAATGGTCCTGCCTGTTCCAGCTGTTCAATCAGGTCAACGGTGGCGGCGGTGGGCAGTAGCATCCCGTCCAGCCGCAGATCGCGCGGGCCGCTGGCGCCCGCGCCCTGGCGGGCCAGCAGGTCACTCAGGCGCTCCATCGCAGGCTCAAGCTGCGCCTCGGAAAGCGACAGGCCAGCCGCCATTTTGTGCCCGCCGCCGCGCTCGATCAGCCCCTCGGCCTGCAATCGGTGAACCGCAGCGCCAAGATCAACCCCGGCCACAGACCGCCCCGAGCCCTTGCCAAGCCCGCCTTCCAGCCCGATCACGACGGCGGGGCGGTTGGTGGCCTCCTTCAGGCGCGAGGCGACGATGCCCACCACGCCGGGGTGCCAGCCCTCGCCTGCGGCCCAAACAAGCGGGGCCTCAACGCCACGCGCCTCTGCCTGCGCCATGGCACCTTCCTGCACCTGCGCTTCAATTTCGCGCCGCTCATGGTTGAGCGCATCAAGCCGTTCGGCCAGCGCCTGCGCCTCGGCGGTGTCATCTGTCGCAAGCAGGCGGGCGCCTAGATCGGCCTTTCCCACCCGTCCGCCTGCGTTGATCCGCGGCCCGAGCAAATATCCAAGGTGATAGGACGTTGGCGCGCGGTCCATTCCGGCCACATCGGCAAGCGCGGCAAGGCCCGGATGGGCGCGGTGGGCCATCACCCTCAGCCCTTGGCGCACCAAGGCGCGGTTAACGCCAATCAGCGGGGCGACATCCGCAACCGTTGCCAAGGCCACAAGATCCAGAAGTGTCATCAGGTCGGGCAGGGGCGCGCGACCGATGCCGCGCATCTGGCGATTGGCCTCGACCAGCGCCAAAAACACCACCGCCGCCGCGCAGAGATGCCCCAATTCGCCGCTTTCGTCCTGTCGATTGGGGTTTACCACAGCGAGGGCGGGCGGCAGGGTTTCACCGCCGAGGTGATGGTCAAGCACCAGCACATCGGCGCGCCCCTCAGCCGCTGCGAGGGCCTCGTGAGACAGGGTGCCGCAATCGACGCAAATGATCAGGCTGTGACGCGCCGCCAGCTCACCAATCGCGGGGGCGTTGGGGCCATAGCCTTCTTCGATCCGGTCGGGGACATAGAGGGTCGCGGCCATGCCGAAATGGCGAAACCAGCGGATCAGCAGCGCCGCAGAGCTGCCTCCATCCACATCGTAATCGGCAAAAACGGCAACATGTTCAGAGGCTTCTACCGCAGCGTTTATCCGGGCGGCGGCTTTTTGCATGTCTTTCAGTCTGCGCGGATCTGGCAACAGATCGCGCAGGCTGGGGGCCAGGAATGGCTCTGCCTCTTCCGGGGGAACGCCGCGTTTGACCAGCATCCGCGCCAGCGGGCCGGGCAGCCCGGTGCCTTGCGCCATGGCCTCCGCCAGCCGGTCCTCATCGGCGCTGGGGCCGACCCAGCGGCGGCCTGTGAGGGAGTGTTCAACGCCGAGGTAGGCGGCAGCCATCACATCGCGGAGGTGGGGTTGCGGTAGATCATGTGACGCACCGAGCCGGTTTTGGAGCGCATCAGGATCGTTTCGGCGGTGAGATAGCCCACCTCGCGCTTGATCCCGGCGACCAGCGAACCATCGGTCACGCCGGTGGCGGCAAAGATCACGTCGGCCCGCACCATCTCATCGCGGCTGTAAATCTTGTCGAGATCCTTGATCCCGGCCTTCTTGGCACGGCCGCGCTCATCATCATTGCGGAAGGTGAGCCGGCCCCACATTTGCCCGCCCATGCACTTCAGCGCCGCGGCCGCGAGCACGCCTTCGGGCGCACCGCCGGAGCCCATGTACATGTCGATCCCGGTTTTTTCCGGCTCGGCGCAGTGCATCACCCCGGCGACATCACCATCGGTGATCAGGCGAATGGCGGCCCCGGTGGCGCGGACTTCGGCGATCAGATCAGCGTGGCGCGGGCGCTCCAGGATGCACACGGTTATATCCGCCGTGGAGGCCTGGCGGGCGGCGGCCAGCAGGCGCACCCGCTCAGAGGGGGTTTGATCAAGGCTAACAATGCCTTTGGGATAGCCGGGGCCGATGGCGAGCTTGTCCATATAGACATCGGGGGCATGCAGCATCGAGCCGCGCGGGGCCATGGCGATCACGGTGAGCGCGTTGGGCATGTCCTTGGCGGTGAGCGTGGTGCCCTCCAGCGGATCAAGCGCGATATCCACGGCGGGGCCTTCGCCGGTGCCAACCTCTTCGCCGATGTAAAGCATCGGCGCTTCATCACGCTCGCCTTCGCCGATCACCACCACGCCTTTGATGTCCAGCGCGTTCAATTGCTCGCGCATCGCGTTGACGGCGGCTTGGTCGGCGGCCTTTTCATCACCGCGCCCGATCAGGTTGGCCGAGGCCAGTGCCGCAGCTTCGGAAACGCGGGCAAGGCCCAGCGAGAGCATACGGTCATAAAATTCGGGTTTATCGGTCATCTGGGGGGCCCTCGGTGTGAATTTGTTGCTGCTTGGGTAGCCTTCCCCCCGTGGCGGCGCAACCCCGCAGCCACCCTGCAAAGCCCTGTTAGCGCCAGCGTTAGCGCCTAGATGTGCTCAATCCGCAGCGCAACCGGCTCTCCCAGCACAACGCCCGTGCCAGCAACACCTTCCAGCGCGGCGGCGAGGGACTGCGAGGTGGTTTTATGGGTGACAAACAGCACCGGTGCCGCCTCATCGACGTGGCCGTATTGGCGCATCCGGTCAATCGAAACTCCGGCCTCACCAAGGGCTGCGGCAACCTTGGCCATGGCGCCGGGGCGGTCCTTCAGGTCCATCCGCAGGTAGTAGGGCGCGGCGGAGGCGGACATGGCGGCGGGGGCTTTTTCAAGCGTTTTCGAGGGTTTGCCAAAGACCGGCAGGAAGGAGCCGCGTGCAAGATCGCAGATATCGGAGAGCACGGCAGAGGCGGTGGGCCCCTCGCCAGCGCCCGGCCCGCTCAGCACGATCTGCTCGACCGCGTCGCCCTCGATCACCACCATATTGGTGCCGCCTTCAAGCTGGGCGATGGGCGATTCCGATGGCACGAGGCAGGGTTTCATGGATTGCTCCAGCCCGCGGCCTGTCATCTGGGCAACGCCCAAGAGCTTGATTCTAAAGCCCATATCGGCGGCGTGGCGGATATCTTCGAGGGTGATCCTCTGGATGCCCTCAATCTCGATGCCGTCAAAGTTGACCTGCGTGCCAAAGGCCAGCGACGACAGGATCGCCAGCTTGTGGGCCGCATCAATCCCGCCAACATCAAGGTTGGGATCGGCCTCCAGGTAGCCAAGCTCGGCGGCCTCGACAAAGAGCGCGTTATAGCCCTGCGCGGTGCTTTCCATCCGGGTGAGGATATAGTTGCAGGTGCCGTTCATCACACCCATCACACGGGTGATCTCATTGCCTGCAAGACCCTCGGCAAGGCATTTTATCACCGGGATGCCTCCGGCCACGGCAGCCTCGTAACGGATTGATCTGCCTGCATCTTCCGCAAGTTCGGCCAAAGCATGCCCGTGGATGGCCAGCATCGCCTTGTTGGCGGTGATCACATGCTTGCCCGCCGCCAACGCGGCCTCGGTGGCATCCTTGGCGGGGCCGTCTTCGCCGCCCATCAGCTCAACGAACACATCCACATCCGCGCGGGTGGCCAGCGCAACGGGGTCATCCTCCCAGGCGTAGGTGGAGAGCGGCACGCCACGGTCCTTGCTCTTGGAGCGGGCCGAGACGGCGGTGATCTCGACCGGGCGGCCGCAGCGGGCTTCGATCAGCGCGGCGTGGCGGCGGATGATCTTCACCACCCCAACACCAACGGTGCCAAGACCTGCAATTCCTAGGCGAAGCGGGTCACTCATGGGGGGCCTCCGGGCGCTGGGATCAACTGTTGCGCTGGGCTTTAGCCGGGATCACGCCGGGGTGCAACGCGCGGCGGGCTCAGGAGGCGTGGCGGCGCACCGCAGCGGCCATGCGCGCCCGGGTTGGCGGATCAACCACCGGGCGCTTGAGGCGGGCGGCGCGGGCGCGCAGGGCGGCGGTGCGCGCGGCGAGGCTTCCGGCAACGGCGACGGGATCAGCCATGGGCGCATCGGCGCGGGTCAGAAGGCTATCCAGCGGCACAAGTGTTGGAAAGCCCGCATCATTTGCCGAGGCACTTACGGCTGCGTCCAACTCGGGGAACTGGGCGCAGCCAAAGCAGGCAAGGCAGGCAGCAAGAAGGGCAAAGCGGCGCATTATGGCTCCGGTTGAGGCTGGAGAGACCTTAGCGGGGCTGCACGGGGGAGGGCAAGGCGGGCGGGGGTTGCGCTATCATTTCGGTTGAATTGAACGCTCGTTCAGTAGAAAGTGACGGGATGGCCCGCAAAGCAGGTTCCCACGCAGAGATCACAGGCCCCAAGGTTCGCGAGGAGGCGTTGCGGCTGTTCGCGCAATATGGCTATGCCGCCGTGTCGATGCGCCAGATCGCCAAGCATGTGGGCCTTCAGGCGGGCGCGCTTTACACCTACACGCCCGACAAGCAGGCGCTGTTGTTCGACTTGATGCGCGACCACATGCAAAAGGTGCTTTCGGGCCTTGAAGACCTGCCAGAGGGCGGCCCGGTTGAGCAGCTTGAGTGGATGGTGCGCTATCACATTTCCTACAATTTGAGCCACAAGGATGGTGTCTTCATCAACTACATGGAGTTACGCAACCTAAGTGAAGAGAATCATTTAGAAATTTCCCGTTTGCGTGGGGTGTATGAAGACGCGGTAGAGGCCATTTTGATTGCCGGTCAGGAGCGCGGACTCTTTCAAATTCCCGACACGCGGCTTGCCACGATGGCCGTGATCGCCATGCTGAACGGTGTGAACACCTGGTATCGCGAAAGCGGGCGGTTGAGCCTGGAACGCGTGGAGCAGATTCACTGGAACATGGTGCGCCGCGCCGTGACGGGAAGTTAACCCGCCGGGGTTAACGGCGGGTTTCCGGGGCGTTGCGCGTGGCTAGTGGGCAGGTTTCACGAAGGTGCCGTTGCGCAGGTCTGCCATGGCCTGGCGCAGTTCTTCGGGGCGGTTCATCACGATGGGGCCGTGCCAGGCGACCGGTTCCTTGATCGGAGCGCCCGAAATCAGCAGGAAACGCAGGCCTTCCGGCCCCGCTTGCACTGTCACCTCGTCGCCGGTGCCAAAGCGCACAAGGGTGCGGTCCCCTGACATATCGCGGATGTTAACCTCCTCGCCGCGCACCTCTTTTTCCAGCAACACACCGGCGGGTTGAGAGGCATCGGCAAAGCGACCGGACCCGTCAAACACATAGGCGAAGGCGCGGCGATAAGTGTCGATCCTGAAGGTTTTCTTGACCCCCGCAGGCACCTGGATATCAAGATACTGCGGGTCGGCGGCGATGCCATCAACCGGGCTTTTACGGCCCCAGAATTCACCGATGATCACCTTCACGCGAGTGCCGTCATCGTCAATGATTTCAGGCAGTTCGCTGCCTTCCATGTCCTGGTAGCGCGGCGCTGTCATCTTGAGCGAGGCGGGCAGGTTGCCCCATAGCTGGAAGCCGTGCATCTGGCCCGAAGCGTTCCCCTCGGGCATTTCCTGGTGCATGATCCCGCTGCCCGCTGTCATCCATTGCACCGAGCCTGCGCCAAGGGTGCCGGTATTGCCCAGAGAGTCTGCGTGGGTGACGGTTCCGGAGAGCACATATGTGATGGTTTCGATGCCGCGATGGGGATGCCAGGGAAACCCCTTTTCAAAGTCTTCCGGGCGCTCGTTGCGAAAGTCATCGAACAGCAAAAAAGGGTCTAGTTCCTTAGGGTTATGGAACCCAAAGGCACGGTGTAGCTTGACGCCAGCGCCCTCAACCGTGGGGGTGGCGGGGCGAAGTTCGGCGACGGGGCGAATAGACATTTTGCTGAGCCTCCTTGTTGCAGGATGCTCAATAGGTAGGGGCGCAGGGGTTGGGTGACAATGCGCACAAGGCTGCCAAATATAGCCCGGAGGCCTGCGATAGCGCACAGGCGTTGCGCCCTGAGGTGGGGCTGCTATGAGGGGCTATGAGACAAGAGCCTGATATCCGCCTGCACGCCTCCTTGCCGCGCCGCTTTTTTGCCGCCGCGATGTTCGCGATGCTTGCTTTTTTCCTGTATAAACAGGGCTTTGATGGGGGTGGGCCGGCTTGGGTTCGGATTGTTCTCACATTGGCTGGAACCGCCGTAATGGTGATGGGCGTTTGGCTTTGGAGCGCGACGGAAGCCACGATTGTGCTGGAGGACGGCGAGTTGCGCACCTCTAACGGGCGGCTTTTGGCGCGGGTGGACCAGGTTTTGCGCGTCGAAAAAGGCGCGATGTCGATCAAGCCTGTGGGTGGTTTCACCTTGAAACTAAAGGAAAAAGGGCCTCGTGGATGGGCGCCCGGCCTGTGGTGGAGCTTGGGGAAAACGGTGGCCGTGGGCGGCGTGACGCACCCGGCGATGGGCAAGGCGATGGCGCAGCTCATCGAGGCCGAGATGCTGGCGTTGCGTCAGGCGGACGAGGCCGATTAACCCTGAAAAGCAAGGGGCCACAACCGATACACGTCCCATGCACAAGTGATGCACATGTCATTTGACATAGCGGCGACGGGTTAACCCGCCGCGCGGTTGGCACGGCGAAGGGCCTTCACCCCGCCAGCAAATGCCCCCTTTGGACACCACATCAGCCCGCCCGGCGCCACGGCGCGAGCGGAGCGCAGAACCGCCCCGGCCGCAAAACGAAAACCGCCCCGCTGCCCTGTGATCGGGCGGCGAGGCGATGATTGCCGGTGAGAGTCCCGTTCAGGATTAGCTGCCAGCGCCGCCGTAATCCACTTTCGACGAAAAACGGGGGCGGGTGACGATGTAGTTTTCGAAGCTGGACGCCGGGATGCCGGCGTTGAACAGCGGTTCATAAGCCATGAAGGTTTCGAGCAGGATCACCGTGTCGCCCTGTGGCATGAAGGGGATCTTGTCCTTGTAGGTTTGAATGCCGGCATGGTCGATCGGGGCGCGGCCTTCGGTGGCATAGGACCAGTCAACATGCAGGTGGCGGGCGGCGTTCGTGCAGTCTGACATGCATTTCACCGTCGTCACCCGGATATAGGTGGGGTGGCGCGTGTTGGTGAGGTAGTCATAAACCCCGTTGAGACCGGTCAGGTAGGTGTCGGTCACGGTTTCGGTTTCACGGCTCAGCATGTCGGCCAGCGTATAGCTTGCCTTGAGGTTGACGTTTTGGGTTTTGAAGGCATCAAACCAGACGAAGCTGGCAACGTAGAACCAGCAGAGCAATGGCAGGATCAGCGCTGCTTCCACCGAGAGAGTGCCGGTGGCATCTTCGCGGAAGCTCTTGAGGCGTGCCGTGAGCAGATTGATCGAGGTCAGCATGGTGTTATCCTCCTGCGCCGGGTTCGTTGACGAAGGCCGAGGAGGAGACAATGGCGTAGTGCTCGCCATCCACCAGCGGCAGCTTGAGGCCAAGGCCGGTTGCGTAGAACCAGGGCTTCGTGATGGCGCAGGCGCGCACGATCATCATTTCGTTCTCGGCGCCGCCAGCGAAGGCGGGGGTGATCGGGTTTGACTTGTCCTGACAGGTGACCTGCGGCGGCAGTGGGGTCCAGGTGGATTTGGACACCGGCTGAAGCTCGACCAGCAGGGCGTTCATGCAATCGGGGATGATGCCCGCGCGGTTGCAGATGGTTTTCTTGATCTCGTCGTGGGTGGGCGGTGTCCAGTGGCCGAGGCGCAGGTCGCGCACCGAAAGGTCAACCGCGCGCTCCAGCATCACCTGGCGCGTCATCAGCATACCCGCTTCGAAGCAGGACATGAAGATAATGATGAAGATTGGAAACAGGATCACGAATTCGATCGTGGAGCTGCCGTTATCGGCTTTTCGAAAGCGACGAAGGCGGGCGGCAACTGCGCCCAGCCTTGTGCTTGATGGATCAAATTTTGGCATTGTCTTCCCCATTTACAGCAGCAGCCGAAGCATGTTGATTTGCCGCGCGATGGCGTTGAACGCGTCGGAGATCTCGGTGCCTTCCACGCGGAAGAAGTGCGAGGGCGAGGTGGCGCAGCTTTTCATCACCCCGGCGGAGTAGTTGGTGACCTCAAAGCCGATGGTGAACACCAGGATGCCTGCGTCTTTGGCGGCGGTGCAGATGTTATCGAGCATCCCGTCAGCCTGTGAGGCGGAGTATTTGCGGTAGTAATAGTTGCCGCGGTTCGAGCGGTTCACATAGCGGTAGAGGTAATCCCACAGGGTGTAGCGGTTCCAGTGGTTATACTCGGACGTGGAGTTATAGGCCCAGTTTTGGATGCGGTAGGTATCCACGTTTTCACCGTCGGTCATCAGCACCACAACCTTGAGGGTTTCCTCATCGGAGTAAGCGGCGGGGCGGGCGGAAAACACGTTGTCTACCGTGCCGCCTGCGGCCAGTTGCGAAACGATCGGGCGGGTCGAGGGATCAAGCAGGGCGGTGCCCCATTTCATGCCAAGGTGGATCGCCGTGTTGGCGCGGGCGCTGTAGTTATCAATCGTGGTCTTCAGCGCGTCCCGGTTTTGCGAGAGCGGCACGATGCGCTCATAGGTTTGCATCGGGCAGCCCGGGTTCCGGATGGGGCGATAGCTGCTTGAAGACCACTCGAAGTGCTGCATCTGGGTGTAGGACTTGGTCATGCTGATCGAGGTTTCTTCAAAGTCCTCCTCATCAAAGTCGATGCAGTGCGAGTAGTTGTGCGAGGGCTGCGACGATGTGTTGAGCTGGTTGAAGATCTCCGGCCCTGCATTGACCTGCGCGGTGTAGGGGATCAGCGACAGCGAGATCAGGTCCTGGCTTTCGTCGCGCAACACGGTATCGACAAAGTCCTTGGCGGCGTCGCGCAGGTGCCCGATCTTGCCGTTCGAGCCCATGGAGCCGGAGATATCGAGCACCAGCGAGATTTCCACGTTCGAAACCCGCTCTTCGGCGGTGCCGACGGCGGGGGCGCTAAATTCGCTTATGCCCGCCAGGCCCAGAAGGAGGGTTTGGACTTCGGCCTCGGTGGTGGCCGAGACGGTGCGGTAGTTCAGGCCCTGCTTCACTTCAACGTCGACGAGGAAGTTCGAAAGCCCGGCTTTCTGGAAGTAGTCTTCCACCACCTCGGTTGGTTCAAGGGTTTGGTCGAGGTCGGCGGCGGCCAGCACCGCGCGGTCAAGGGTGTTTTGCAGTTTGGTGCGGGTCACCTCATAGCGCATCACATCGACGGCGATGCCAACCGCGAGCGCCATGCAAACGATGAGAAACAGCGAAAAGACCACCAGGGAGCCTCGTTGATCTTCAACGAAGTCGGCAAGGCGATGGCGCAGGCCGGGAGGGGCGGTTGCCTCATTGGCCTCCGGTGTCATCGCCCCCGCGATCTGTTTGGTCTTGGTGTCGGCCATTTTGTCCGCCCTTTCCATTCCCTGTGCCCGCGGTCTCTACCTGATGTCAGGCCGGAGTCGTGGCAGACGCATTAAGCGCTGATATGGCGGTGTGACGGTGGCTAAATTGGGGCAAAGGGTTGGTGGAAGATGGGTCATTTCACGTAGATCCGGTGGCTTTCAGGGTTGGAAATGGCGGCTGGGGACGGGCTTTCCCAATCCATCCAGCCAGCCGCCATGCCCCCAGGGTGCCCCCATCCAGTGAGCTGTCCGCCGGGGCCGGGAATGCCTGTGGCACCGCGCCGGCCCGTCGCTCCTCCCCTTAGTTGGTGAGGCGCAGGGTCGAGATTTGGCGGGCGATCGAAGCGAAGGTGTCGGTCATCTCTTCGCCTTCAATGTCGAAGTAGTGCGACGGCGAGGTGGCGCAGCTTTTCATGACGCCTGCCGAGTGTGACGAGACTTCCACGCCGATGGTGTAGATCGTGATCTTGGCGGCCTTGGCGGCTGTGCAGATGTTGTCGAGCATGCTGTCGGCTTGTGACGCGGTGTATTTGGTGACGGCGTAGTTGGACCAGTTGGTCCCGTGTGCGCTGGCCCATTGGGAGAGCGAGTACTCGTTCCAGCGCGCGATCTCTTCGGCGGTGTCGTAGTATTGCGGCTTCAGGCGCGTGGTGTTCACGTTCTTGCCGTCGGTCATCAGCACGATCACCTTGGTGGTGTTGTCGCGCCCATAAGCGTAGGGGCGGCCAGCGAAGGCGGGGTCCACCTCGCCCGAGAGGGCCATGTCGGCGATCAGCGGCTTGAACTGCGGGTCGAGCAGGCCCACGCCCCACTTCATGCCGAGGTGGATCGCGGTGTTGGCGCGCGGCTGGTACTGGTTGATCGCGGCCTTCAGCTCGGTGATGTTTTCAGAGAAGGGGATGATCTCTTCGAATGAGCGGTTGGGGCAGCCGGGGTTGTCGATCGGGTTGGTCGAGGAATAGTAGGCCTGGAAGTGTTCCATGTGGTCGTAGCTAGTGCTCATCGAAATGCCGGTTTCGTCAAAGTCGGACTGCTCGAAATCAACGCAGGACGAGAAGCTGTGCTCGCGCGACACGTTAAGGCGATCCATGATGCCGGCGCTGGCGTTCACCTGGGCGGTGTAGGGCACCAGCGACACGGAGACGGTGCCGGGCTGTTCGGTGTTGATCACGATGTCAACGAAAGAGCTGGCGGCGGTGCGCAGGTGCTCGATCTTGGTCTGGCCGCCAGACGAGGCCTGCTCGCGCATTGAGCCGGAGATATCGAGAACCAGCGAGATTTCGACGTCGGTAAAGCCCGAGGTGGCGGTGCCGGTGGACTTGGCTTCCATCTCGTCAATGCCAACCATGCCCAAGAAGTACATTGGCATCTTGGTGTTGGTGTGCGCGGTAACTGTCTTGTGGTTCACACCCTGAACAACCTGCACACCTTCAAGCTGGTTCGAAAGGCCCGCTTTTTCGAAGTAGTCCTCAACCACCACTGTGGGGTCCATGGTCTGCTCCATGGAGGCGGCGGCCAGCACGGCGCTGTCGACGGTGTTTTGCAGGCGGGTGCGCGCCATCTCGGTGCGCATCACATCAATCGCGAGGCCGACGGCCAGCATCATGCAAATGAAGAGAAAGAGCGAAAGGACGACCAGGCCCCCTTCGTCATTCCGCGCAAAAGCGGCAAGGCGGTTAGGACGCTTGTCGGGGGTGTTTGCAGTCACGGTCATGGGTCGCACCAGTTCTCTCAGGTGCCCCCACCGATGAACTTGAAACGAATATGACCTATCTTTTGCCTAAATTTAAGAGGTCAGGCGGGAAAAGGGCCGATTTTCAGCAAAAACTGCCTCAATTAAGGCGAAACCGTCACAATTGGAGGGGGGATTAAATCTACCCCGGAAACAGTGGCTTGGCGGGGTATGAACTGTTGCTTGGGCCGTTAGGTAATGCCCCGAATCGCGCTGCCGCAATTTCACCTGAATTGGCTTCAATTCGGACCGAAATCGCTTCGATGCGGCGGTTTTTCTGGCCATTTGGGCGCGCTGACCCAGCGGCACTTTCGCCAACTGCGGCGCTGGCGCGGCGGCGAGGGGGGAATTGGGGGCAGAATGTGACAAGGTTAATATTGGGATAAGCTAGGTGAATTGAGCGGTGCTTGGAATTGGCAGCGCGGCGTGTCCGCTCAAGTCTTGCCAGCCCAAAGGCGGCGGGGCAGGGTGCGCGCACGGTGGGGTAAGGGCCGCTTTGGCGCCGGACTTGAAAATTATCGCATAAGTGCTATATTGAGGAACAGAAGAGATGGCCCAGTATGAGGTGGCCCCCTTGCCAGACTATATAGATGTGATCCTGAAAGAGTATGAAGGCCTGTCGCTGCCCTGCGCCGACGGCTTGCACACCATGATCGAACGTCTGGGCGAGCGCGAGCCATCGCTGCGGGATCGTTGCGGCCTTATGGCCGACCGCCATGAGCTATATGCGATCACGCTGCCGGACTGCCCGCGCCGGGCGCTGGTGGTGAGCATTGATGCCCGCGCCACGCCCCGCCCAAGGGTGGTGCATGGCACGCTGGCCATCGCCCCCGAGCTTGCCACCCGCGCGCGTGATCTAGCGCGCAGCCAGCTCGGCCTGATCAACCCCACATGGGAGCCTGCAAGATGACCAAGCACAGCAGCAAGACCACCTTTCATGAGCGGATGCGTGAGGCCCGCCCCGATGTGGCGGAGCGCCAGCAAGCGCATGCCACCAAGCGCGCCATTGCCAACCAGTTGCGCGATTTGCGTGATGCGCGTGGCCTGACGCAGGCCGATGTGGCCCGCGCCTCGGGCCTGAAGCAATCGACCGTATCGCGCCTTGAAGCGCTGACCGGGCCGGTGCCGACCATGGCCTCGATCGAGCGTTATGTGGCCGCCTGTGAGGGGCATATGGCGCTGGTGATTTCGGCGCAGGAGATCAGCCTGCCCGATGCCGCTGCCTGACTTGCTGTGGTGGCTCAACTTTGCGGCCTTTTGCGGGGTCGCGGTGCTTTCGGTGCCGGTGTGGTCGCTCAACTTTCGCCGCAAGCGCCTGCAAGCCCTGCGCGATGCGGACCGCGCCGCCGGGGCGGATGATGGCGATTTTCGCACGCGCGCGCGCCAGCTTTTGATCACCCGCCATCAGCGCAATGTCGAGGACTGGCGCCGCCTTGACCAGGCCTGCCTTGCGCTGGGCTACGCGCTGCTGCTTGGTTCGTCCTTCATGCGGCTTTGGCTGTAGGTCTTGCGCTCTCCACCAGTGGCCCGGTGGCCGTTACACGCCCGTTAACCACTCTTGCGTTACGAAGGCGTGAGAAAGTGGCGGGGCGCTCTGGGTCTTGCAAGAAATCATGTGTCATGCTGCCGCACCCCGGCTAGGGTCAGGGGGCGAATCCCGTGCCAGAAGGTGCGGCCAGCGAACAGGGGAGGAGCCGCCATGCAGCAGCCCGTAAACGAACCGACATTCCGCCAATCTGTAGATGTGATGTTCAACCGCGCGGTCGCGCTGATGGACCTGCCGCCGGGCCTCGAACAGAAGATCCGCGTGTGCAACGCCACCTATACAGTGCGCTTTGGGGTGCGCCTGCGTGGCAAGATCGAAACCTTCACCGGCTACCGCTCTGTCCATTCCGAGCATATGGAGCCGGTCAAGGGTGGTATCCGCTTTGCTCTTTCGGTGAACCAGGATGAGGTTGAGGCGCTGGCCGCGCTGATGACCTATAAATGCGCCCTGGTTGAAGCGCCGTTTGGCGGCTCCAAGGGCGGGCTGTGCGTGAACCCGCGGGACTATGACGATCACGAGATGGAGCTGATCACCCGCCGCTTCGCCTATGAGCTGATCAAGCGAGACCTGATCCACCCGGCGCAAAACGTGCCCGCCCCCGATATGGGCACCGGCGAGCGCGAAATGGCGTGGATTGCCGACCAGTATCAGCGGATGAACACCACCGATATCAACGGGCGCGCCTGCGTAACCGGCAAGCCGCTGAACAACGGGGGCATTCACGGCCGGGTGGAGGCAACGGGCCGTGGGGTGCAGTATGCGCTACGCGAGTTCTTCCGCGAGTCCGCCGATATGGAGGCCGCCGGTATGAAAGGCTCGCTGGATGGCAAGCGGGTGATCGTGCAGGGCCTTGGCAACGTGGGCTACCATGCGGCCAAGTTCCTTTCGGAGGACGATGGTGCGTTGATCACCGGCATCATTGAGCATGACGGCGCACTCTATAGTGACACCGGCCTTGATGTAGAGGCGGTGCGGGCGTGGATTCTGGGGCATGGCGGGGTGAAGGATTACCCCGATGCCAGCCACACCGCCGAGGGCGCCAAGGTGCTGGAGCATGATTGCGATATCCTGATCCCCGCCGCGCTGGAGGGGGTGATCAACCTTGAAAACGCCGAGCGGATCAAGGCTCCGCTGATCATCGAAGCGGCCAACGGCCCGATCACGGCGGGGGCCGATGAGGTGCTGAACGCGAAGGGCACGGTGATCATTCCGGATATGTATGCCAACGCTGGCGGTGTGACAGTGAGCTACTTTGAGTGGGTGAAAAACCTGAGCCATATCCGCTTTGGCCGGATGCAGCGCCGCCAGGAAGAGGCCCGCCACGAGCTGATCGTGAGAGAGCTGGAGCGGCTTGACCGGCATCTGGGCGATGCTTGGTCGATGACGCCGAATTTCAAGCAGAAGTACTTGCGCGGGGCCGATGAGCTGGAGCTTGTGCGCTCTGGCCTGGATGACACGATGCGCATTGCCTACCAATCCATGCGCGAGGTTTGGCACGGGCGCTCGGACGTTAGCGATTTGCGCACCGCAGCCTATCTGGTCGCGATTGACCGGGTGGCCTCCAGCTACCGCGCCAAGGGGTTGTAACGCGTTTGCGCCCCTCGCGGTGCTCGGGATTTGCTGCCGGTGGCCTCGCTACGCTCGGGGTTTTCTTCCGGTGACCTCGCTGTGTTTGGCCTTGGCCTCCGGTCGCCTCGCGGGGCTCGGCGCCTGATGGGGTTGTGCTTGATTGGAGGCTTTGGAGCGAGCTTTTGAGCAGGCAGGTTTTTAGCTGGAGGGTTTCAGGGCGGGTTTCCGCGGGCCTGCCGGCCATGTTGGGCCCGGCGCAGGAGGTGCGGGGCGATTGCTTGGCGTGGATTGACCGTGCGGAACATCTGGCTGCGCACCTTTGGCTGCGGCGATCACCACCCGGAGGTGGATCAACGAAAACCCGGGGTTCTTGGCTTAGAACAGGTCGCCCTGTTCGGGGGGCGGGGCCTTGGGTTTGGGGGGCTTCTTGGTGGCGCTCCGGCCAAGGCTGTGGCGCCCATCCTGGAACTCGATCTCCAGCGGCGAGGTGGCCTTGGCGGCGCGGGCGGCGGTGGTGATGACGGCTTCGCCCTCGCGGACCACGGCGAAGCCGCGCTTCAGGGTTTCTTCATAGCCCAATGAGCCGAGCAGGCGGGCGAGGCTTTGCAGACGTTTGGTGCGGGCCTCGGCCTGGCTGCGCTGGTTGGTGGCGAGCCGGGAGGTGAGGGCGGTGAGCCGCTCTGACTGGTGGCGCGTGCGGGCGGTAATGAGCTGAGGGCGCAGCATGGCGGTGCGCTGGGCGAGGCGTTCGCGCTCGCGATTGGTGCGGCGCATGAGCGCCGGGGCAAGGCGGGCGGCGCGGGCATCAAGCGCTTCGCGGCGGCGGCCAAGGCTGGCGTGGATCGACTGCGGGCGCAGGCCGGCGGCGGTGGTGGCCAGCTCGCTGCGCCGCTTCAACAGGCCTGCACGTAGCGCCGGGGCGAGGCGGGCGGTGAGATGATCGAGCCGTTGCTGGGCCTGCGCGATGAGCGCCTCGGGGCGGGGCAGGGCGCGGGAGAGGTCCTGAAGGCGCTGGCGGCGGCGGGTGATTGCCTCGTTCACGCCGCGCTTGAGGCGGGCGCCGGATTGATCGACGGTGGCCATCAGTTCCAAGCGCACCGGCACGGCGATTTCGGCGGCGGCGGTGGGGGTGGGGGCGCGCCGATCTGCGGCGTGGTCGATCAGGGTGGTGTCGGTTTCGTGGCCGACCGCAGAGATCAGCGGGATGGCGCTTTCGGCGGCGGCGCGCACGACCTCTTCTTCGTTGAAGCCCCAAAGGTCTTCGATCGAGCCACCGCCCCGCGCGACGATCAGCAGATCAGGCCGGGGCAGCTTGCCGCCCGCTTTCATGGCGTTAAAGCCCCGGATCGCGCGGGCAACCTGCGGCGCACAGTCCTTGCCCTGCACCGCCACCGGCCAGACCAGCACCTTGCGCGGAAACCGATCCCGCAGGCGGTGCAGGATATCGCGGATCACCGCGCCCTGGGGCGATGTGATGACGCCAATGACCTCTGGCAGGAATGGCAGTGGGCGCTTGCGCGAGGGGTCAAACAACCCTTCGGCGGCCAGCGCGACGCGGCGCTTTTCAAGCATCGCCATCAGCGCGCCGACCCCGGCGACCGAAACCTCGACCGCGTTCATCTGGTATTTTGACTGGCTGGGGAAGGTGGTGAGCTTGCCCTGGGCAACCACTTCCATGCCCTCTTCGGGGATCACCGAAAGGTTTGAGACCTGCCCTTTCCAGGTGGTGCAGGCGAGCACCGAGCGATCATCCTTGAGGTCAAAGTAAAGGTGGCCGGAGCGCGCCCGCACCACGCGGCCGACCTCGCCCTTGACGCGCACGAAGCCAAACTCGCCCTCGACCACGCGTTTGACCGCGCCGGAGAGTTCGCTGACCGAAAACTCAGGCGTGTTTTCGCCGGGGGAAGGATCGTCGATCAGGTCCATGCGCCTGCCTTGTGCTGCTTTGGCGGTGAGCTTAGAACGCCCGGTAACAAAGGCCAAGGGAGCAAGCGATGAACATTCTCATTCTCGGCGGCGGCGGGCGCGAGCATGCGCTGGCCTGGGCGGTGCAGCAAAACCCTAAGTGTGACCGGCTGATCGTGGCGCCGGGCAATGCGGGCATTGCGCTGATCGCGGAATGCGCCTCGCTGGATATCGAGAATGGCGGTGCTGTCATGGGGTTTTGCGAGGAAAACGCCGTGGATTTCGTGGTGATCGGCCCCGAGGCCCCGCTGGCGGCGGGCGTGGCGGACCGGCTGCGCGAGGGGGGAGTTTTGTGCTTTGGGCCTTCGGCGGCGGCGGCGCGGCTGGAGGCCTCGAAGGGCTTCACCAAGGAGATATGCGATGCTTGCGGCGCGCCAACGGCGGGTTATGCGCGGTTTAGCGAAGCGGGCGCGGCGAAGGACTATATCCGCCAGCAAGGCGCGCCGATTGTGGTGAAGGCCGATGGGCTGGCCGCGGGCAAGGGCGTGATCGTGGCGATGGACGAGGCCGAAGCGCTGGCGGCGGTTGATGACATGTTTGGCGGGGCCTTTGGCGGGGCCGGGGCCGAGGTGGTGATCGAGGAGTTCATGGAGGGGGAAGAGGCGAGCTTTTTCATCCTGTGTGACGGTGAGAACGTGCTGCCGATGGGCACCGCGCAAGACCACAAGCGGGTGGGCGAGGGCGATACCGGCCCCAACACCGGCGGCATGGGGGCCTATTCTCCCGCGCCGATCATGGATGAGGCGGTGACGCAAAAGGCGCTGGAGGAGATCGTGAAGCCCACGGTGGCCGAGATCGCCAGGCGCGGCACGCCCTACCAGGGGGTGCTTTACGCGGGCTTCATGATCAAGGACGGCCAGCCGAGGCTGGTGGAATACAACGCGCGGTTTGGCGATCCGGAGTGCCAGGTGTTGATGCTGCGGCTCGGCGCGCAGGCGCTGGATTTGCTGCTGGCCGCTGCTGACGGACGCCTCGAAGAGATGCAGGTGACATGGGCCGAGGACCACGCGATGACGGTGGTTCTGGCCGCCAGGGGCTATCCGGGCAGCTACGAGAAAGGCTCGGTGATTGGCGGGCTGGAGGGCTTGCCGGAGGACAGCATGAACATGATGTTCCACGCGGGCACCATGGCAGATGGCGGCAAGGTGCTGGCCAATGGCGGGCGGGTGCTGAACGCCACCGCGCGGGGGGCAACCCTGCAAGAGGCCCGCGACCGCGCCTATGCGCTGGCCGAGGCGGTGGAGTGGCCCGAGGGGTTTTACCGCCGCGATATCGGCTGGCGGGCGCTTTAGGCTATTTGTCGAGCGGCAGGCCGGAGGGCACGGCAACGGGGATGCCGAGCGTGCCGGTGATTGCGCCGCTGTCGGTGAGGCTTTCGAGGAAGGCCATGAGCGCGGTGAGGTCACTTTCGCTCAGCGGGCGGTCTTCAACCTCGATGGCGGCGAGGAGGGCGGCGCGGTCTTCTTTAATGGTCAGCGGGTAGAGGGCATCTTCAAGGTGATCGGTGAGTGCGGCGAGTTTGACGCCGTCGCCGGTGAAGGCTTGAAGCGCGGCGCGCGGCGCGCTGTGGGCTTGCAGAAAGCTGCGCAACTCGGCGTAGGCCCCGGTGTGGCCGTAGGGCGCGGTGGCGGTGACGTTGCGCAGCGAGGGCGTGCGGAAGGCGTAGGCATCCGAGGCCTGTCCGGTAACGCGCATTCGGCCCAGATCGCGGCGGTGGTTTTCAAAATCGGCGTGTTTGCCGGGGCCAAGCTGGGGCACGCCCATCGCGTGAAAGCTGTGATCGGTGAGCAGCGCACCGGAGTGGCATGAGGCGCAGCCAAGTTCGCCGTAAAAGAGCTGCATTCCGGCGAGGGCCTCGGCGGAAAGCGCGGTTTTATCGCCGCGCAGATAGGCATCGAACGGCGCGTTATCGGCCCGCCACTCCGCGGCCATGAAGCCCGCGATGGCGTTGGAGATATCAGTGAAGTGGATCGCGCGCCCCTGCCGGATATCGGGGTAGGCGGCGGCAAAGAGGGCGGGGTAGCCCTTGGTTTCGGCCACGCGGCGGGCGATGAGATCCCACGCGCCGCCGGGGCCGGTGATGCGCCCTGAGCGCACCGCTTTGGCGATGTCGTTCTCGTGCACGTGGCCGGCCATTTCTGAAGGGGAGAGCACCGGGAACATGGTTTGCGCCGAGAGCACGCCGGAAAAGCCCGTCTCCATATCCGCGCCCATCGGGGTGCGAAAGCCGTGCGGGCGGCTGGGGTCTTTCTCAATCCGGCCATCGTGGAACAGCGCGGTGATCTCATGGGCCCCAAGGTTGAACAGCGCGGGCGCGTTGCGGGGGATGAACTCTTCTGGCGGGTTGGCGGGATCAACCACGCGCGCCGGGCCAAGGCCAAGCCCGCCTTCGCCCATGCCAAGCGCCAGCCCATCCGAGGTGCCAAGCGTGGGGTGGTGGCAGGTGGCGCAGGCGATATTGCGATTGCCCGAGAGGATCGGGTCATAAAACAGCAAGTGGCCCAGCTTGGCCTCGGCCGCGCTGACGGCCATGAAATCTGCATCACGTAGCGGGGCGGGAAGCGGCAGATCATCGGCGGCACTTGCGCCATTGGCGGCGAGCAGCAGGGCGAGGGCGAGCAGGCGCCTAGGCATAGGCGGTTTCTTTTTCGGCCAGGGAAACAAGGCGCGGGGGGGCAAGCGGCTTGCCATTGGGAAAGAGCGGATTGCGCTTTTGCGCCCGCGCCAGCCATCCGCTGAGCATGATGGTGAAGACCCCGGCAAAGGCGGCGGTGGTGCGCCCTTCGGTCGCTGGCAGGCCTTGGGGCAGCGGGCGCTCTTTGGGGATGTTCACGCGGGCCAGCACCGGGCCAAGGGTGTCTTTCGCGACGATGCCATGCACCAGCGCCCCAAAGAAAGGAAAGCCGGGGCCGCCGGTGGTGTTGCCCAGCGGGGTGTTGCAGCAGGCGGCATACCAGCGCGAAAGGCCCTTGGGAGAAAGCTTGAGCGCGGCGATATCCTCGGCTCCCTTGGCGATGGAGAGGCGGTCACAGCGGATTTGCAGGATGTCGCTGCCATCGGCGCTGTCCAGCACATCGGTGCGGCCAAGCAAACGGGCGAAAGCGCGGCAGGAGTTGCAGTGGCAGATGATGCGGTTGCCCTGCGGCGGCGCGGGCCGGGGGGCAATGTGCAGCACGACATTGCCGCAATCGCAGGCAAGGCTGATCGGGGTCATGGCGCTCTCCTGTTTGGGGAAGACTTTAGGCGAGGCAGGGGGCGCATGCAAACTGCGGGCGCGCATGAAGCATGACAGGTTGGTGCCGCAGATTTGTGCCACAGACTTGGGCCGCAGATTTGTTCCACAGTGTGCAATGGTTCCGATATCTGGGGTCATCGGGGTAGCGCGGAGCGGGGAGCCGCCGGATGGGTGAAAAGTGATTCGCTTATCCCTTCCCATGCGAATCACCTTCTGTTACGCTGCCAACAGACCCGGAAAACCGGGCGCAACGGCAGGTCAGGCAGTCTGATGACAGAAATGGTATTTGGCACGGCTCCCGTCCGCACGGGCGATCCGGTGCTTCCCCGATGGTGGCGCACGATCGACCGGTGGTCGATGTCGTCGATCCTTATTCTCTTTGGCATTGGCCTGCTTTTGGGCCTTGCGGCCTCGCCGCCTCTGGCCGCGCGCAACGGGCTGGACCCGTTTTACTATGTGCAGCGGCAGGCGTTTTTTGGCGGGGTGTCGCTGGCGGTGATGTTTGCCGTGTCGTTGATGAGCCCGCTGATGGTGCGCCGTTTGGCGGTGCTTGGCTTTTTGGGGGCTTTCGTGGCGCTGTTGCTGCTGCCTTTCCTTGGCACAGATTTTGGCAAGGGCGCGGTGCGGTGGTATTCGCTGGGCTTTGCCTCGGTGCAGCCTTCGGAGTTTTTGAAGCCCGGATTCGTGGTGTTTTCGGCGTGGCTTATGGCCTCCAGCCAGGATGTTGGGGGGCCGCCGGGCAAGATGTTTTCCTTCCTGTTGGCGGTGATCATCGTTGGCCTTCTGGTGTTTCAACCTGACTTTGGCCAAGCCTCGCTGATCCTGTTTGCCTGGGCGGTGATGTATTTTGTGGCCGGGGCGCCGATCACCCTGCTGGTGGGCGTGGCCGGGATGGTCGTGCTGGGCGGCTTTATGGCCTATGAAGGCTCTGAGCACTTTGCGCGCCGGATTGATGGCTTTCTTTCTCCCGATCTCGATCCGCGCACCCAGCTTGGCTATGCGACCAATGCGATCCGCGAGGGCGGCTTTTTTGGTGTGGGTGTGGGCGAGGGGCAGGTGAAATGGTCACTCCCCGATGCGCATACCGATTTCATCATCGCGGTGGCGGCTGAGGAATATGGGCTGGTGCTGGTGGCCTGCATCATAGCGCTTTACGCGACCATCGTGGTGCGCTCGCTGCTGCGGCTGATGCGTGAGCGCGATCCGTTCATCCGGCTGGCGGGAACGGGGCTGGCGTGCATTTTTGGGGTGCAGGCGATGATCAACATGGGGGTGGCGGTGCGCCTGCTGCCCGCCAAGGGGATGACGCTGCCGTTTGTGTCTTACGGCGGTTCCTCGATGATTGCAGGGGGCATCCTTGTGGGGATGCTGCTGGCCTTTACCCGCACAAGGCCGCAGGGCCAGATCGGTGACATCCTATTGAGGCGGCGGTAGCGGCATGGCAGGCAAGGCTCCCCTTTTGATCATCGCGGCAGGCGGCACCGGCGGGCATATGTTCCCGGCGCAGGCGCTGGCCGAGGCGATGCTGGAGCTGGGCTGGCGGGTAAAACTTTCGACCGATGAGCGCGGCGCGCGCTATACCGGCGCCTTCCCCGAGGCGGTGCAGATCGAGAAGGTCGGCTCGGCCACCTTCGCCCGTGGCGGCGTGCTGGCCAAGCTGGCGGTGCCGTTCCGGATTGCCGGGGGCACGCTGGCGGCCGCGGCGCAGATGGTATCAGACAAGCCCGCCGTGGTGGTGGGCTTTGGCGGCTATCCCTCGATCCCGGCGCTGGCGGCGGCCACCTTGCTGGGCCTCCCCCGCGCGATCCATGAGCAAAACGGCGTGCTTGGCCGGGTGAACGAGCTCTTTGCCAAGCGGGTGCAGGCGGTGGCTTGCGGCACATGGCCCTCCGCGTTGCCCGAGGGCGTAGAGGGCCGTGACATTGGCAACCCGGTGCGCGGCGCGATCTTTGAGCGGGCCGGGGCACCTTATATTCCGCCCGGCGATTACCCGATGTCGATCCTCGTGATGGGCGGCAGCCAGGGCGCGCGCATCCTTTCGGATGTGGTGCCGGAAGCGCTGACCAGCCTGCCCGAGCCGCATCGCCACCAGTTGCGCATCTCGCATCAGGCGCGCGCCGAAGACGCTGAGCGCGTTACCCAGCATTACGCAGAAGCCGGGATGGAGGCCGATGTGCAGCCGTTCTTCCATGATGTGCCAGAGCGCATGGCCGAGGCGCAGCTTGTGATCAGCCGCGCCGGGGCCTCTTCGGTGGCCGATCTTTCGGTGATTGGCCGCCCGTCGGTGCTGATCCCCTATGCCGCCGCCACCGGGGACCACCAAAGCGCCAATGCCCGTGGGCTGGTTGACGCAGGTGCCGCCGTGTTGATCCCCGAAAAACGGCTTGACCCGGCATCCCTTGCAGAGCAAGTGCAGGCCATTCTCGAAAATCCGGGCGGGGCGGCGCAAATGGCGATGGCCGCGCTCAGGACCGGCAAGCCCGATGCAACCGAGCGGCTGGTGGCGCTGGTACTGGAGCTATCGGGGGCGGAGGCGATCACGCAGGATACGACGACGGGTTAGGCGGAATAGGCGGCGACGAAGCAGGCGGAGACGAAACCGACCGGGGACAACCTTGGCGTGCAGTGGTAACGATAAGAAATTGGGGCAAGTGAGATGGACGGAAGCAATATCATGCAGGGTGTAACCAAACTCCCCACACAGTTGGGCGCAATCCACTTTGTGGGCATCGGCGGGATTGGCATGTCGGGGATTGCCGAAGTGCTGCTGAATTTCGGCTACCAGGTGCAGGGCTCTGACCTGAAGAAAAGCAAGATCACCGAGCGGCTCGAAAGCCTGGGCGCGACGATCCATGAAGGCCAGCGTGCCGAAAACCTTGAAAA
>NZ_JARGND010000089.1 GCF_029212645.1 Vannielia sp.
GTGAAACCATCGTCGGCAACCCCGGCGCCGTTCTTGAACTTCCACTTGCGCCAGTCAGAAAAGAATTTCGCCGCCGCTGTTCGGTCCACCGCACGCGGATCAAACTTGGCCCTGGCAACAGGCCATTCCCACCGTTCGGCCTGTTTCTCGATGCGCCAGAATGCACCAAGGTAGATACGGCGGCACACCAAAGCCCCCGCGTGGCTTGGGGCCTCCATATGAAACAGCGCCCGACCGCCCCGGCCACCAACCGCCAGCCGCTGCGTTAGCCCATTGCGCCGCAAACGCACATCCCAGCCTTCAGCCTCAAAGGCCTCTTTTGTGCGACAAAAAAATGGGAACCGCCCTTGCATGACCCGCTCAAGGCTTGGCGCATCAAGGCAAATATCAAGCTGCTTTGCTTCCATGGCGGCACGCTATGGCTCGTCTCTCGTGACAGCAAGGGTTGCACCATTGGAGAGCGGTGAATATCTCGGATGGGAAATGGAGGGCACAATGGCTCAAGATGAATTTCCCGGCTGGCATGGCACCACGATCATTGGCGTCCGCAAGGGTGACGAGGTGGTAGTTGCGGGTGACGGGCAGGTGAGCCTGGGCCAAACCGTGATCAAAGGATCAGCGCGTAAGGTGCGCCGGATCGCTCCGGGCGGGCATGATGTGGTCTGCGGCTTTGCCGGGTCAACGGCAGATGCCTTCACCCTGTTGGAGCGGCTGGAAGCCAAGCTCGAAGCCACTCCGGGCCAGCTTGCCCGCGCCAGCGTTGAGCTGGCGAAGGACTGGCGGACCGACAAGTACCTGCAAAAACTTGAGGCAATGCTGATCGTGACCGATGGTAAGGAGCTGCTGGTCATTACCGGTGCAGGGGATGTGCTGGAGCCAGAGCACGGCATCGCGGCCATTGGATCGGGCGGAAACTACGCCCTCGCCGCTGCCCGCGGGATGATTGATCAAGAGATCGAAGCCGAGGAAATCGCCCGCCGCGCCATGGCCATTGCCGCCGATATCTGCGTTTACACCAACGGCAACCTGACCATCGAAAAGATCAGCGGATGACCATCACCCGAGATGATATCCGCGCCGCCGTCGGTGCCGGGAAGATCAGCGAGGCTCAGGCCAACGCCATTGTTGCGCTTTCTGACGCTCGACGCGGTGCGCGTGAAAATCTTGAAGGTCTGGACGAGCCGTTTGAGCTGTTCAAGGGCTTCAACGAGATCTTCATCGTGATTGGTTTGGTTATTCTCTACGCGGGCTGGTCGGGCATCGCGGGGCTGTCATCCGTTGTATCCCAAGAGTTTCAGGTTTCACTCTTCGTCTTCTCGCTCATCGGCATGGCCACCTGTATGGCCCTCGCCATCTACTTCACCCGCATCCGCCGGATGGTTGCGCCCTCTATCGCGCTCGCTGTCATGTTTTCCATATCGGCTAGCCAGGCAGGGATGGTCCTTGGCGCATGGCTGAGTGGTGATAACATCGGCGCGCTCCCAGCCGCTGCCGGTTGGACAACACTCGCGTTGCTTGTCTATTGGGCCATCTTTCGCGTGCCGTTCGCGCTGCTTTTGGTGGCGCTCAGCGTTTACACCTTTGCCTTTGGCCTCACCGCTATGACCGGAAGTGAATTGAGCGACCTTCGAGAGGCCTTCCTGCTCTCGGCAAACTCGGCATTCCCCTGGATCACCCTTGGTCTTGGCCTCGTTGGCTTGGTGATCGCACTACGGTTTGATATCTCCGATCCACACCGCGTGACCCGCCGCTCAGCACAGGGCTTCTGGCTGCACATCATCTCGGCTCCAGCCATCGTAAATACCCTCGCCCTCACGCTTTTTACCCAAGGTGGCTATATCGCTTACCTTGTTCTCATCGTCTTCCTCATCGTCATGGCCTTGTTTGCAATCGCGATTGATCGCCGCTCCTTCCTGATCTCCGGCATCGGCTACATGGTCGCCCTCGCGGCCACCGTGGCGCAGGGTAACACTTGGCTGCTGATCCTTTTCCTCGGCGCATTCCTCGTGTTCCTCGGAGCCTTCTGGGAGCACATTCGCGGTGGTCTCATGGCCGCCCTACCCACCTTTCCAAGCAAGGACCGCCTTCCGCCTTGGACCCGATCGAAAGAGTTCATTATATGACCGATCTTACCCCACGCGAAATCGTATCCGAGCTGGACCGTTTTATCATTGGCCAGAAAGACGCCAAGCGCGCTGTCGCCGTCGCCTTACGCAACCGGTGGCGGCGCCGGCAACTGTCTGATGACATCCGTGAAGAGGTCTATCCCAAGAATATCCTCATGATCGGCCCCACCGGTGTTGGCAAAACCGAGATCAGCCGACGGCTGGCCAAACTCGCCCGCGCGCCATTCATCAAAGTTGAGGCAACAAAGTTCACCGAGGTCGGTTATGTGGGCCGCGACGTTGAGCAGATCGTGCGTGATCTGATGGATAGCGCTATCACCCAAACGCGCGAGTTCATGCGTGACGATGTAAATGCAAAGGCCCGTGAAGCTGCCGAAGAGCGCGTGCTGCGTGCCATCGCCGGAGAAGATGCCCGCGGTAAAACCCTCGACATGTTCCGTGAAAAACTGCGCAGCGGCGAGCTTGATGAGACCGAGATTGAACTGGATGTTGCAGAGCCTGCCCCGTCGATGCCCGCCTTTGAAATCCCCGGCCAGCCGGGCGGAATGCAAGGCATGGGCAATCTGCAAGACCTGTTCGGAAAGGCCTTTGGCGGGCGCACGCAGTGCCGCAAGATGACTGTTGCCGAAAGCTACGAGGTACTCATCGGCGAAGAGGCTGACAAGCTCCTCGATGATGAGGCCGTTAAAGAAATTGCGCTTGAATCGGTGCAAGAGAACGGCATCGTTTTCCTGGATGAGATCGACAAGGTCTGCGCTCGCGCCGAGGCCCGTGGTGGGGATGTTTCGCGCGAAGGTGTGCAGCGCGATTTGCTGCCATTGATCGAAGGCACGACGGTGAGCACAAAGTATGGCCCGGTGAAAACCGATCACATCCTCTTCATCGCTTCAGGGGCCTTCCACATTGCCAAGCCGTCTGACCTGCTGCCAGAACTCCAGGGGCGTTTGCCCATCCGGGTTGAGCTACGGGCGCTGACTGAGGAAGATTTTGTGCGCATCCTCACTGAAACGGACAACGCCCTCACCCGGCAGTACACCGCTTTGATGAAGACCGAAGGGGTTGAAGTGAGTTTCACCGATAGCGGGATCGCTGCGCTGGCCCGCATCGCCGCCGAGGTCAACCAAAGCGTTGAAAACATTGGAGCACGGCGGCTCTACACGGTTATCGAGCGTGTGTTTGAAGAGCTTTCTTTCGTTGCGCCTGACAGGGTTGGCGAAGCGGTCGAAGTCAATGAAACCTATGTTGAGAAAAACCTTGGCGAGTTGGCAAAGTCCACCGACCTCTCTCGCTATGTATTATGAGAATTGCGCTGGCTGAATAAGCAGGTAAAGCTGCGCCCATGACTGCCGCGCTGCGAATCTTTGGAATTGTTCTGCTTCTGGCCGCTTGCACCCCGCGAGCGACCCTTGTGGTTACGCCAGATACCGGCGTCGGCAAGCCCTACACAATTCGCGTTGGATCAACCCGCGAACTGGATCCTGCGGATAAGAATCAGTTGTACACATTGCGAGGGCCGCTCAGCTTTCAGGCTTTTGACGTTTCTGTTCCCCCCAATCGTGAGCCCGGAACGGTTGAATATTTTACTCGGGGTGAGCCTGATCCCAACACCCAATTTTTGGCGACCGGTGCGCGCACGTTTAAAACAGAAGCCCAGTTTCGAAACGATCTTGCGGCTGCGTACCGTAAATTTCCCAAGGCCAACCGTGGGGCTGTGGTGTTTGTCCACGGATACAACACATCTGTTGGAGATGCGGTTTTTCGTCTGACCCAGCTCACAAATGACCTTGAAATCGACGATATTCCCCTCAGCTACACCTGGCCGTCGCGAGTGAACCCGCTGGCCTATGGCTATGATCGCGACAGTGCGCTCTATAGCCGTGACGGGCTGGAAAAGTATCTCACCGAGATCGCAGATTCCGGCACCAGATCAATCACTCTTCTTGGCCATTCCATGGGTTCGCTCATCGTCATGGAAACACTGCGCCAAATGGCGATCCGGGATGATCGCAAAGTGCTGCCCAAACTCAATGGCGTGATTTTGATGTCACCGGATCTTGATGTTGATCTGTTTCGCAGCCAAGCCAAGCGCATCGGCACGCTGCCGCAACCCTTCATCATCTTTACATCCCGGCGTGACAAGGCCCTGCTCCTGGCGGCCCGCCTTACTGGTGAACCTGCTCGCCTTGGTAATATCCCCGATGTTTCTCCGCTGTCTGATCTGGATGTGACTGTGGTTGATGTGACTGACTTCAATGGTGACGCACTCGATCACTTCACGCCGGCAAATTCCCCCGCCTTGTTAAAAATCCTAGGCAAACTCGGCTCCGTCCAAGCTGCGCTCAACACCGACGCCTCCAATAAAACGGGCCTGCTGCCGGGAACAGTGCTCACAGTGCAAAACGCCACCTCGATCATCTTGTCACCCGTGACGGCTCTTGCGGGAAACTAGGCTGTTATAATCCAGTCTTGATCGCGCAATAGTTCCGCCAAGGGCGGCTTTGCGGTTTCAAAGTAGCAAGCCCCCATTCCTGGCGGCCAATGATCCTTTTGCTTTACCTCCCCCTAAGGGCAAGCCTATTTCATCGCGTTCTTTGCAGGCAAGATGATGGTAGCTTTCACGCTGTCTGATGGCCATTTAGGCTTGATCTACACCGTCGGCACAACGCTTTCTGCAAGTGTGCTGTGACGGGTCCGTTGCATGAACTCAGCGGAAGTCGCTGGCTCCGCTTGTTTGTGATGGCGGAGCGGTCGATGGCACAGCGCAAGAACCCGTTCAAACGGCATCGGTTTCCTTGTGAGATTATCCTGATGGCAGTGCGCTGGTACTGTCGCTACTCGCTTTCGTGCAGGGATGTGCGTGACATGCTGGCTGAGCGTGGCGTGACCGCCGATGCCTCGACGATCCATCGCTGGGTGCGCAAGTTCGGCCCCGAGCTTCGCAAGCGGGCTTATGGCGCTCACCGTACTTGGCGCGGGCTGCAGTGGCATGT
>NZ_JARGND010000026.1 GCF_029212645.1 Vannielia sp.
CACGAGGATTTTCAATCCACTGCTCTACCCCTGAGCTACCCGGGCACGGGAAAGGTGCAGGGCACCTTCTTGGGGTCGCGCGTTTCTACGGCCCGTGTGGGGGCTTGGCAAGGGGCCTTGGCGAAAATTTCAGTGGGGCTTTGGCGGCGTGTCTTCGGTGCCAAGGCGGGCGGCTTCTTCGATGTCATCGGGGTCTTGCGATGGCACGGCGTAGGCGCCCGTTAGCCACTTGCCGAGATCAAGATCGGCGCAGCGGCGTGAGCAGAAGGGGCGGTAGGCTTTATCTGTCTGCTTGGCGCAGATCGGACAGCTCATTTCAGATCCTTGGGTAGCGTTTCGGCAAGCGGCAGGCGCTCGCGTTTTCGTTGCATTTCATATTGGCCGAGCGGCGTCCATCCGGCGAGGACCGTCTCGATTGGATCGGTCCGGAAGGCGGCTTTAAGCGCTTGTTCCAACTGGCGGCGCTGGCCTTTGGGCATGGGGGCGAAATCAACCACCACGCGGCCCCCGAGGCCACGCAGGCGCAACCCGCGCGGCAGGGCCTTGGCGGCGGCGAGATTGGCCTTGAGCGCGGCGGCGGGGGACATATCGGCGCCGGTGTTCACATCCACCGCCACAAGGGCACGGGTTGGCTCGATGTAGAGCGTGGCGCTTTCGGCGCGCATCATCGGGCGCGACAGGCCTGCAAGCGCATCGAGCACGCCATGGTGCTCAAAGCCGCCCGGTTCAGTCACCACCTCGGCGGGGGCGGTCCACTCGCGCCAAGCGGTCAAATGCGGGCCATCGCCCTCATGCACAAGCGCGGGTAGGCCTTTATAATCGAGGGTTTGCGCTGCAAGATCAACCATCTGGGCGATGTCATCGGCGATCTCGTCAGCGTCGCTCCCTTCACAAGAGGAGCGCAGGATCACGCCCCAGTCACGGCCAGCCAGTGCCTCCAACGCCACGAGCTTGAGGCGGTCACGCTCATCCTCATCCCGCAGACGGCGGGCGATATTGACGCCCGGTGCATGGGGCGTGACGATCACATAGCGCGATTTGAAGGTGAGGCTGGGGGTAACGGGAGGGGCCTTGCCCGGCTCGGCGTGGCCAGAAACCTGCACCAAAAGATCCTCGCCGGGGCTGAGGCCCTTGGATTGGCGCAGCCAAAACCGCTCATCACCCGCAGCAAGGAAGATGCCCCCCTGCCCTTTCGCCTGCCGCTCGGTGCGCGCAAGATAGATGGCACCGGGGCGGGGCGCGCCGGGGCGGTCGATCAGCAGATCGTCGAGCTTGCCGTCAACCATCAGCGCGGCGGCTTCAACATCGCCCAAATGGTCCAGGATGATCTGGCGGCCCTTCATGCGTCACCTCGGTATAGCGGATAGCCTGCGGCCACCAAAAGCTGGGCCGTTTCGGCCACGGGGAGCCCCATGACGGCAGAGTAACTTCCCGAAATCCAAGGGATAAACGCGCCAGCCGGGCCTTGGATGGCGTAGCCACCGGCCTTGCCCTCCCAATCGCCAGACGCGAGGTAGGCAGTGATTTCATCGTCCGACAGGCGCTTCATGCGCACCGCTGTCACCACGTCACGCTCCCAGAACCCGGTGGCAGTGCGTACCGCAACGGCGGTGATTACCCGGTGGCGGCGGCCCATGAGCGCGCACAAAAAAGCCTCGGCCTCGGCCATGTCTTCGGGCTTGCCAAGGATGCGGCGGCCAAGCGCAACGGTGGTATCGGCTGTGAGCACGATTTCACCCGCTTCGGGGGGCAACGCCTCGGCCTTTTCGCGCGCCATACGGGCGCAATAGGGGCGGGGCAGCTCACCCTTGGCGGGGGTTTCATCAATGTCGGCGGCACGGACCTCGGACGGGACCACGCCAAGCTGGGCGAGCAGCTCCCGCCTGCGCGGCGAGCCAGATCCCAGAATCAGGCGCATCTTACCGGAAGCGGTAGTTGATGCGGCCCTTGGTCAGGTCATAGGGGGTCATCTCCACCTGAACCTTGTCTCCGGTCAGAACCCGGATGCGGTTTTTGCGAAGTTTTCCTGCCGTATGCGCAATGATCTCGTGGCCGTTTTCCAGCTCGACCCGAAACGTCGCGTTTGGCAGGAGCTCCTTCACGACACCGGGAAATTCGAGCAGTTCTTCCTTGGCCATGATCACTCCATTGTTGCGCTCCTGCCTCATTTTTGGCAGGCATGGCAGTAGATGCGCCGATGCTTGGCACAAATCAAGGCGAAAGAGCGCAAAAACCCGGGGTTGTGATTGTTTTCAGGAGGGATTCATCGGATTCGACGGATGAATTAGCCGATCCGGCGTTGTGCGGCGGGTCAATCACCGAGGAGTCTTAGGCAAGCGGCAATGCGTCCAGCGTGTCTTTCAGCATTTTGGCACTTCGTCTCAATGCGGCGGTCTCTTCGGCGGACAATTCCGGCGGCAGATCAGCCAGAACGCCAGCAGCGCCGATCAGGCGGGGCAATGAAAGCGGCACCTGGGAGATCCCGGCGACCTCGGGGGTGAGGATCGAGACGGAGTGGACCGAGGCCTCATCATTGCCGATAGCGCCGATCAGCCGCGTCAACCCGGCGCCGATGCCATAGTAAGTGGCCCCTTTTCCTTTGATAATCGTGTAGGCGGCGCGGCGCACGCCAGTGTCGATCCGCGCCCTAATGGCCGCATCCAACGGGCGATTTACCTGCGCGGCGACCTCGGCCAATGACAGCGCCCCAACGCGGGCGGAAGACCATGCCAGCACCTCGCTGTCGCCATGTTCCCCCAGCACATAGGCATGAACAGACCGCGGATCGACGCCCAGCGCCTCGCCCAGCAGATGACGAAAACGGGCGGTATCAAGGATGGTGCCCGAGCCAATCACCTGCCCTGCGGGCTTGCCCGAGAGCCGCGTGGCGATCCCGGTCATGATGTCCACCGGGTTGGAGGCGATCAGCAGCAGGGCCGCAGGGGCATGGCGCTCGATCTCGCCGACAACGGTGCGAAACACAGCCGCATTGCGGGCCAGCAGATCAAGCCGGGTTTCACTGGGCTTTTGGCTCACCCCGGCGGCAATGATAACAACATCTACCCCTGACAGAGCGGCATACTCCCCGCTTTCAACGGCGCAATTCGCCGCGAAGGGCATGGCGTGGGCAATGTCTTCGGCCTGCGCACGGGCGAGCGCGGGATCAAGATCAACCAGCACGATATGGCGGGCTTTTCCCAGCATCGCGGTCGCATATGCGGCCGAGCTCCCAACCATGCCGGCCCCGACGATTCCGATTTTCATGGTGGCGCTCCTTGCTGGTGGCACTTGCCCGATGGTGCCCGCGCCGGGCGAAAATGAAAATGCGTTGGATCAAAACCGGCTGGCCCTCCCCCCCTGTCGGCTGTTCTATGGCGCGCGAATCGCCATTTCGAGGACTGATGCCATGTTTGTCGCCACCCTGTTGAGCAATCCCGCCGCCCCCGCGCTGGATCCTGCCGCCGCCGAAGCCCTGCGCAATGCTTGGGGCGGGGGCGATCTACAGTGGCTTGCGCCTGATGAGGCGGCGGAATTTACGCTTGAGGTGGCACCCGCCAACCTGTGGCAGGTGTGGGAAGACATGCAGGCCATGGGGATTGATCTGGCCATGCAGCCCGCCAAGGCGCGCCGCAAGAAGATGCTGCTGGCGGATATGGATAGCACGATGATCCAGCAGGAGTGCATTGACGAACTGGCCGAGGAAGCAGGCGTTGGCGAGCGGGTGAAGGAGATCACCGCCCGCGCGATGAACGGCGAGCTGGATTTTGACGGTGCGTTGCGTGAGCGGGTCGGCTTGCTGAAGGGCCTGCCGGAAACGGTGATCGGCGAGGTGCTGGACAAGCGGATCACGCTGATGCCCGGCGGCCGTGAATTGCTCGCCACGATGAAGGCCAGCGGGGCCTATTGCGCATTGGTTTCGGGCGGTTTCACGGCGTTTACCAGCGCGGTGGCGCGGCAGCTTGGGTTTGACGAAAACCGCGCCAACACCCTTATCGTTGAAGGCGGCAAGCTCACCGGGGAGGTTGCCACCCCGATCCTTGGGCGTGAAGCCAAGGTGCAGGCGCTTGCAGATATCACCGCACGGCTGGGCATTGGCGAAGGCGATGTGATGGCGGTGGGCGATGGCGCCAATGATCTGGGGATGCTGGGGCGGGCCGGGGCGGGCGTGGCTCTGCACGCCAAACCCGTGGTTGCCGCTGAATGTAGTTTGCGGATCAACCACGGTGATCTGACGGCGCTGCTCTACCTGCAAGGCTACGCGAAGACCGATTTCACGGTGTAACCCGCGCCACCTGTCGGCCCTTCAGAAGGCGGGGCGCACCGTGCCAACCTCAAGGCCGCGCCAATTGGTCAGCGTTGCGTTTGAGCGTTTGAGCACCGCCGGATCATCGGCCTGCAACACGCCAAAGCGCACCAGAAGCGCGGCCATCGCGCATTCTGCCGCGCGGGTTGCGCCGTCTGATATTTTCAGCGCGATGCCAAGCCCAAGCTCTGGCAGAATCGCATTGAAATAGCCCTCGGCCCCGGTTTTCACGGCGGCGCGGCCACCGGCGGCGCGCATCAGCTCGGTGCAGGCCCGCCCCTCCCCCGCCACCAACTCGGGATGCATCATCATCGCCTGGGTGAGCCGCGCTTCGGCGCTGCCTTCGGGCGCATTGGCGAACTTGGCCATCGCATGGGCCATACCGCGTACCGAAACCATCCAGTTGGGAGCCGAGCAGCCGTCAATGCCGTGGGCCGGGCTGTGCTCTTCGCACATCTCCTCAAGCGCAGCGCGGCCCGCAAGCTGCACCGGATGGTCAACCTCATGGTATTCCGGCCCCGCGCCAAGATGGCTGGCCAGAGTGAGAAAGCCGCAATGTTTGCCCGAACAGTTATTGTGGGTTTGGTTGGGGATATCACCGGCGCGGATCAGCGCCTCACGCGCGGGCCTGTCGCCGGGGGCTTGAGGCCCGCAGCGCAGCGCCGGTTCGCTCAAATCCAGCGCGGCCAACCAGCGGGCCACCGGGCGCGTGTGGATCAACGCCCCGTTGTGAGAGGCGCAAGACAGGGCAAGCTGCTCGGTGCCAAGGCTACGATCATCCGCAGCACCCGTGCGCAAAAGCGGCAAGGCCTGCACCATTTTGCAGGAGGAGCGCGGGTAGGCCAGCGCTGATGGGTCACCCCATCCCTCCACAAGCTCACCTGCCGCGTTGACCACGGCAATATGGCCCATATGAACCGACTCCACGCGATCGCCCCGCGTCACCTCGACCAATAGCTCAGCGCTCACGCCACACCTCTCTTACTTGTCAGCGAAATTCTGCCAAGAGGGCTTTCCCCATCCGGCGGAATTACGTTACATTGCGCAAGAGCACATTGAAATGACATTCGCCACCATGCTCAAAACGGCAGGCAGGCGAAGGGCTTGAGGCAGAGGCAGCTGGAGGCTGTGGGACACATGAAAAACCGGGTTATCGCCGCAATCATGGCGGCAGGCATCGCATTGTCGGCGGGCACAGGCATCGCGCAGGAAAGCGACAACCGCGTGGCCGCCAAAACAGATTGGTCGGTCTTCGTAGAGGACAGCCCCAAGGAATGCTGGGGCGTCTCGGCACCAAAGGAAACCGTGAACACCCGCGGCGGCAACGTTGTGGCGGTGCGTCGAAGCGACATCCTGTTGTTTGTCACCTATCGCCCCGGTGGCGGTGGTGGCGAGGTCTCCTTCACCGGGGGCTATCCCTTTGCGGGCGGCTCAACGGTGAACCTTGATATCGGCGGCACTCAGTTTGAGCTCTTCACCGAGGGTGAGTGGGCCTGGTCAGCCAGCCCGCAGGACGATGCCAAAATCATCACCGCGATGAAGCGAGGCTCAACGGCCACGCTCACAGCACGGTCCGGGCGCGGCACGCAAACCAAAGACACCTTCTCGCTTCTGGGCTTCACCGCCGCACTGGAGGAAGCCGAAAAGCGCTGCGGCGGTTGATCTGAACCCCAATAGCGGTAATCTGGCGGCAGTATTCTCTTCAGGAGCATTGCCGCCTCATGCCATTTATTCTTGGCGCCCTCGCGCTGCTGACGGCGGCCTATGTCTGGTATTCCCGCATGAAGGGCGCCGCCGATATGGCGGGCGATTTGATGGGCGTGGCCGGAGATGTGCGCTCCGCCGCCCGACGGTTTGGCTATAAGCTGCGCAAACGCGAGCATCCGGTAGATGGCATCGAAAATGCGGTGGTGGCCGCCGCCGGCATCGCCGAGGCCTTTGTTTCCCTCGATGATCTGCCCACCAGGGGCCAGCGAGTCGCCATCCTGCAAGGGCTGCAAAAGAACTACCGTGTTGATCTGGGCGAAGCCAAAGAGGCTGCAATCCTTGGCCGCTGGCTGGTGGCCCAGTGCCAGGGCCCCGATCCCGCGATCAGCCGTATCGTTAAGAAACTGAAACGGCTGGACGGCACGGCCGCTGTTGAGCCGTTGATGGGCGTGCTGAACATGGCCGCGAGCGCCGATAGCGGCAGCATTGGCCCAAGGCAGAGAGAGGCGCTGGAAGAGATGGCACGGCGCTTCCAGCTGTAAGATTCTCTTTGCAATATGGGCCGCGCGGCCCTATGTGCGCACCAACAGCCCAAATCTGACCCCTTATTCAGGAGCCCGAGCGCCATGACCAAGGCCTCCGCCCCGATCACGCAAGACGTGGCAACCATTCCGCGCAAGCTGCCCGAAGGCGGCAAAACCAATCTGGTCGGCCTCACCCGTGATGGCCTGACAGACGCCCTGCGCGCAATCGGCACGCCAGAGAAGCAGTTGCGGATGCGGGTCAACCAAGTCTGGCAATGGATATACCAATGGGGCGTTCGCGATTTTGATACGATGACGAACCTCTCAAAGAGCTATCGTGCCGAGCTGGCCGAGGCTTTTGTGATCGAGGTGCCCGAGGTGGTGAAGCGCGAGCTTTCGACCGATGGCACGCGCAAATACCTGGTGCGGATCGCCGGTGGCCATGAGGTTGAAACGGTCTATATCCCCGAAGAGGATCGCGGCACGCTTTGTATTTCCAGCCAGGTTGGCTGCACCCTCACCTGCTCGTTTTGCCACACTGGCACACAAAAGTTGGTGCGCAACCTGACAGCGGGCGAGATCGTGGGGCAGATCATGTTGGCCCGCGACGACCTTGAGGAATGGCCGGAACCGGGCCAGGGTTCCGATGCAAACGGCCCGCGCCTGCTGAGCAATGTGGTGCTGATGGGCATGGGCGAGCCGCTTTATAATTTTGACGCCGTGCGCGATGCGATGAAAATCACCATGGACGGTGAGGGCATATCCCTGTCGCGCCGCCGGATCACCCTGTCGACCTCCGGTGTGGTCCCCGAGATTGCCCGCTGCGCCGAGGAGATCGGCTGCCTGATGGCGGTGAGCTTTCACGCCACCACCGATGAGGTGCGCAACACCCTCGTGCCGATCAACAGGAAATGGAATATCGACGCCCTTCTGGCGGCACTCAAGGCCTATCCGAAGCTGTCAAACTCGGAGCGCATCACCTTCGAATATGTGATGCTCGACGGGGTCAATGATAGCGACGAGGACGCCCGGCGGCTGGTAAAGCTGATCTCCGGCATCCCCGCCAAGATCAACCTCATTCCGTTCAACGAATGGCCCGGCGCGCCCTATCAACGCTCGAGCTGGCAGCGGATCGAGGCTTTCGCCGATATCGTCTACAAAGCGGGCTATGCCTCGCCCATCCGCACACCGCGCGGTGAGGATATCATGGCGGCCTGCGGGCAGCTGAAGTCCGACACGGAGCGAGAGCGCAAAAGCCGCGCGCAGATTGCCTCGGAGGCCGGGCTTTAAGGGTCCGTTAACGCGAATCGCCGCAGGCTCAATCGCATGCAGCGTATTTCATTCAAACTGTCGGAAGCAGCGATTTCGGGCCTGATGTCCGAAGCGCAAAAGGATGACGTTTCGGTCGGGCAGCTCTTGCGCGATGCCGTTAAACGCGAGTTGCGCCGCCGCCATCCGCCTGCGAAGACGCCTCGAAGGGCGGATGAGCAGCTCGTCGCACGCCTCAGCGCGCTCCTCGCCCCGGCCTTCGCGGCGGCCCAAAGCTGGGGAGACCTGAACCGCCGCTTGCGGAAACAGGGATACGAGCTTGTGCCGGCAGGCGGTGGCCTGGCCCTGCATGAGACCGAACAGGGCGAACGCCTCTGCAAGGCATCGGAGATGGGCTACGGCTATGCGCGGCTCATCCGCCGTTTTGGCCAGGCCTTTCCCGGCCACTCTCACCGCTGGCTTGCCGAACGGGTGCTTAAAGAAGCCCAAGACGAGCGATTTGACGTGTTCGAATGACCACTCTCAACCACCATCGGCCCATTTAATTAGGCTCGCCTTGAAAACACCGCCAAACGGTTGCTGCTTTCAGCAGCGATTTGGCAAATGCGGACGGTAGGGAATTTTGGGCTACTCACACATGCGGGCGCGGTTCCGATGATGGTTAATTCTGCATGTCTGGTTCGACCAAACCTCATCCGGCAAACTCTCAATTGGCTACAGAAGTGGTGATAGTGCGCCCATAAACTTCGACGATGCCACCCCATAATCGGCATATCGAAACGCATTCGCGCCACAGCGCCATCCAGCCCGGAAACGGCCACCTTTTCTCAACATCAAGGATGATGCGTTCGCTCGCTTGCGTTGTGCTTTCCTAGCCACCCGTTGTGCCCTGATGCAGCCTCTGCGCCCCAGTCACAAAAAGGTTGGCAGCCACCATCTCGACAAGGGGCCACTTGATGCGTTAGCTCAAGGGAGGACGGAGCGCGAAGGCTAATTTTAAATGTTTAATATCAAGAGCTTGACTGCCGTGATTGGTCTCCTGTTGTTGACCGCTTGTGGCGGGGCGCCGGAGGTGGGGCGGGATGGGGTTGAGGCTATGACCGAGGCGCTCATGCAGATGAACCCCAATGTGCGTAAAGATGAGGCAGCGCGGGCGGCGGCGATTTCGTACCGTCATACCGCTGAACTGGCGCAGGCCTATGAGATCACCGACCCTCCGATAGTTCACAACACGAAGGTAAACATGGGGCTAAAGCCGCGCGGGCTTTGCCGCCATTGGGCCGAGGACATGGAAAAGCGTCTGAAGGCCGAGAACTTCCAAACCCTTGAAATCCATCGTGCAATCGCCACGCCCGCCAACCCGCTAAGGCTGGAACACTCCACAGCGATCATCAGCGCCAAGGGGGATGACATGTTTTCCGGGATGGTGGTGGACCCTTGGCGCGAGGGGGGGAAGCTGACCTGGACGCCGACCAGGGCAGACCCGGACTATGCATGGCGCCCCAGAGAAGAGGTTATGGCCGAAAAGCGCGCCAAACTCCGCCGCAGGCAACACCTTGATGCCACGCCTTACCGCAAGAATTTCAACTAGCTGCACGATCCGGGGACAATTGCCCCAAAAATGCTGCGTTGTTGCTGAAGTCCTGACAAACACCCTTAGCATTCTGCATCATGTGGGGGTGAAGCATTCACCCGTAAGGTATTGATATTTCAAGGGGAATGGCTAAATGGACGACGTTAGGGAACTGGTCAGACGCGAAAAACAGCACTCGGTTTCGAACCGTGAGTTGAAGCATCGGCTGCTGGGCTATGGCTTCAAGCTGGAAGAAACCGAAAAAGGCTTTACTGTCAGTGCGATGCGCGGCGGAGAGCCTTTGCTGACGCTCTGACAGGGGCCATTTTGCGCCTTAGGCTGCTTTGCGGGGGCGAGCGGCGTTAAGCGTAAAAAGACAGCTTGCACAAGCGATACACAACCGATGCACAACCCATGCACACGTCATTTGACGTGTCGGGCATAGGTTAACCGGGCGGGCGGCGGCAATGATCGGCGCTTGCCCGAGCGTGTTTGGAGCCGGGCTGCGGTGCCCGGCCGGTTGAACCCGCGTTTGATGTCAAAGCTTGTGCCGGACCGAGAGGCCGATGCAGATCACACCGCTTACACCTTCACTCCTGCGGGGCAGGCGATGATTGATCGCCCACCACCGACAGAATCTGGCCAAGCGTTTCAGGCTCCTCCCCGGCCATCAGGCGGGGCAATTTCGGCATGTAGGCCGCCGGGTGGCGCACTAGGATCAGCAGCAGGAAGACCCACGACTTGCGGAAGGAAGGTAACGCCGGATTTGGCGCCGGGAGCGGTGGCGATCAGGCCGTCGCCACCGGGGTGTTTTGCGTGGACCCTGCGGGCGCTAGCTGGTGGTGCGGTGCAGGCGCTTAGCCGTTCCCCGGCTCCATGGTGCGGCACTCTGTGCCACGGGCGGAGAGGCGCGCGCAGGCGTTTTGGGCCTGTTCAGCGGAGAGGCCGAGGAAGGTCGCCTCGAAGCCGCCTTTGCGATTGGCCACCTTGCGCAGGCTTCCATCCAGCGTTTCCATCTCTTTCAAAGCGGTCTTCAGGAGCACACGCTCGGCCTTGTAGCGCGAGGTGTATTTTCCAAGGCTGATGCCCCAGTGCTTGCCGCCCGAAGTTGAGACGCGGGTGATCACACGCGGCTGCTCTGGCGCCGGTTCGATGGTCGTTCTGGGCATCGGTGCCGTGGCGGCATGGGCGGCAGCGAATTGAACTGGCGCGGCAGACACTTCCTTGATCGGTTTCGCGGAAGCAAGCACCGGCTCAGACCGCTGCGGGCGCCGCTTGGGAACCAGCACTCGGGCCAGCGCGGGGCCACCCGTTGCAGTGAAGCCGCCGCTTTCTTCGCGAATCGCCATTTCAAGATCGCCAGCGCTTCCGGGGATGGTTTGCTCTTCGTCCTGCGGACGGGCGAGAGGCTGGACGGAGGCGAGGACCACTTGTTCCACGGCCTTGGTTTCAGCCGCTTTGGCCGCCTCGGTCTTCACCACGTCATCAATCTCGACTGACAGCGCTAGCAACAGCTCTTCTGACACGGCAGGCTCATCGGCTCCCGGACGGCGCATGGGCCGGATGGATTTGAGCACGGCGCGTTGCAGACGAATCGTTTTGCCCTTGTAGATGCCATCGCCGCTTTGCGGCGCCTTCGAGGGGCTTTCAAGCGTTGCCATGGCCACCGGGGCGTTGCCGCCGCCCTTCACATAAGCAGGCTTGCGCGGTTTGCGCACGGCGACGCGTGTGGGCGCACGGCGAAAGCCAAGGTCAAGCAGCTCAGCGATCTTGGCGTTGCGCGCGGCAGAACTGCGCCCGCCGAACACCGTGGCGATCACCCGCTCCTCGCCCCGCTGGGCGGAAGACACCAGATTGAAGCCCGCCGCGCGGGTATACCCGGTTTTGATCCCGTCGGCCCCTTTGTAGGAACCAAGGAAGCGGCGGTTTGTGTTGTAAACCGTTTTGCCCATGGTGGAGGTGCTCATCCGCGAGAACAGGTTGTAATACTCGGGGTAGTCATAAAACAGGTGGCGCCCGAGTGTTGTCATGTCACGGGCGGTGGACATGTGGCCATTCTCGGTGAGGCCATGGGCGTTTTTGAAGGTTGTGCGGCTCATGCCCAGGGCTTCTGCGGTGCGGGTCATCCGGCGGGCGAAAGCAGCTTCGGAGCCTTCCAGCCCTTCCCCGATCGCGGTGGCGGCATCGTTGGCCGATTTGACCGAAGCCGCGCGGATAAGGTAGCGCAAAGCGACCCGTTGCCCTGCCCGAAGACCGATTTTCGAGGGCGGTTCGGCGGCGGCTTTCTTGGAGATCAGGAACTTTGTATCAAGCGTGACCTCGCCATGCTCCACCGCCTGAAAGGCGATGTAGAGTGTCATCATCTTGGTGAGGGATGCCGGATGCAACCGCGTGTCGGCATTGCGTGAATGCAGCACTTCGCCCGATCGCGCATCAATCACCATTGCGGCGTAGGGTGCAGCCCCTGCCCGCAGCGAGATGCCGAACAGCATTAGAATCAATAAACCGATTAGAAGGCCAAACCGGCCCTTCTGCCCCAGCGTCGTCATTGCGCGCCTGCCTTTTACTGCCTCATTGCCGCCGAGTTTTCTCGGTCAGCTATTCTTGTTGATTGGTTGCACGCTAGCACAGGAATTTTGTTGCGAAAACAGGGCATTTTAATGGCTTTGCAAGGTTGCATCGCAGCAACATCGCAAGATGTGGTGGGGGTTTTGGCCGGGGCCGCTAGATACCTTGGCCGATGTCGGCCACCAGTTGAGGCAGCGCCCCCAGATCAGCCAATTCGCGAAACCGCATTTCGCCTTCAGGCGGTTCGGCATGCTCCAGGGCCCAGCCGAGATTCTGTGGCACGAATACGCCCCAGGCCCCCGCCTCCAACGCTGGCAGAACATCAGATTTCATCGAGTTTCCGACCATCATCGCAGCCCCCGGCGGGTGGCCATTGAAGATGCGGGCGTAGGTGTCGCGTTTCTTGTCAGAAACGATCTCCACGGCATCAAACAGCTCGCCCAGCCCCGATTGCGCCAGCTTGCGCTCTTGATCCAGCAGGTCGCCCTTGGTGATCAGCACGATCCGGTAATCGACGGCGAGTTCGGTAACCGTTTCGCGAACATGCGGGAGCAGCTCAATCGGATGTGACAGCATCTCTTGGCCCGCTTCGAGAATTTCCGCAATGATGCGCCCCGGCACGGCGCCATCTGTGACCTCGACCGCGGTTTCGATCATCGAGAGCATGAAGCCTTTGATACCAAACCCGTAGTGCCCGATATTGCGCCTTTCGGCGGCGAGGAGGCGTTCATCAAGGTGGTTGGCCTCGGCATAATCCGCCAGCAGGGAGGCGAATCTGTCTTGCGTCATCTTGTAGAAGCGTTCGTTCTGCCAGAGCGTATCGTCGGCATCAAAGCCGATTGTTGTGAGATTCTGCGCCATTTATTCGGTTTCCACCCCTGCTAACCCTTTTCAGACCGAGTTCCCGGTATATATAACCCCATCTACATCCGAAACCGCATGCACGATGGAACGCAGCGCGCGATCATGACCAGGCTCAAGCCCTTCACTCTTTCTGACGATCAGGACGATGACGACGCCGTTGGCGGCGATCCCGGCCTTGCGTTCAAGGTGAAGCCAAAAACCAAGAAGCCGCCTCTCTACAAGGTGATGCTTCTGAATGACGACTACACGCCAATGGAATTTGTCGTGCATGTGCTGGAGCGGTTTTTCAAGATGACTCATGCCGAGGCCTTCGAGATCATGTTGACGGTTCACAAGAAGGGGCTTGCCGTTGTTGGCGTGTTCAGCCACGAGGTGGCCGAAACCAAAGTGGCGCAGGTGATGGATTTTGCCCGCCGCCACCAGCACCCGCTGCAATGCACGATGGAAAAGGAGTAGGCCCGGAGGCCTGCACCCGAGGACACCCGGATGACATCAAGATTGACCCTCGCGCTGGAAAACGGCGCTGTTGAGCTGCCCGCTGGCCGGATTGCGGCGTTTCGCCCGCCGGTAAGCGAGCTTTGGCTGCCCGAGGGGGCGGTGGCGATCACCGGGTTTTACCCCGAAGCCGAGATATGGCGGGGCCGTGGTTTTGAAGTGGCGCTCGCCCCGGAGGGAGATTTTGCCGGTGCGCTGGTGTTTGTGCCCCGCGCCAAGGCGCTTGCCCGAGACATGCTGGCGCGTGCAATGGCGCTGGGTGGCCCGGTTGTGGTGGACGGCGTGAAAACGGACGGCGTTGACAGCCTTTGGAAAGCCGCCCGCAAGCAAGGCGAGGTTTCATCGGCCTTTGCCAAGGCCCATGGCAAAACCTTCATGGTGACGGGGGGCGACTTTTCCGATTGGGTGTTGCCAAAGGTCAGCGAGGCCGAGGGCGGCTGGAAAACCGCGCCCGGCGTGTTTTCGGCCGACGGGCCGGATGCAGGATCAGAGCTGCTCGCAGCGGCCTTGCCCGCAAAGCTGAAAGGCCGGGTGGCGGATTTTGGCGCTGGCTGGGGCTACCTTTCGGCGGCGGTGCTGAAGCGTGAAGGGGTCGCGGCGCTGGAGCTTATCGAGGCCGAGCACGCCGCATTGGAGGCTGCCAAACGCAACCTGAACGACCCGCGTGTGAGCTTCACATGGGGGGATGCGACACGCCCGCTCAAGGAACCGGTGGATCATGTGGTGATGAACCCACCGTTCCACCCCTCGCGCGCGGCGGACCCTGCGCTGGGGGCAAGTTTCATCACGGGCGCTGCCGCCTCGCTGACCCCTGCCGGGACGCTGTGGATGGTGGCCAACCGCCACCTGCCCTATGAAGGCGCGCTTCGCGAAGTGTTTCGCGAGGTTCAGGAGATCGGCGGCGATACGCGCTTCAAGCTGTTTCGTGCCGCAAAGCCGCTCGCCAAGGGCAAGAGCAAAGGCTAACCTCGCCCGCGTGCCGCAGGCGAACGAAGGATATCCAATGAGTTTTTCGATCAAGGGCAAGACCTGCATCGTAACCGGCGCCAGCCACGGCATTGGCCGCGCGATTGCCCGGCATTTTGCAGACCAGGGCGCAAATGTGATGGCCGCCGATATGGACGACAAGGCGCTTGTCGAAGAGTTCGGTGAGGAGCACGATTCGGATAGCTCGACCATCCGCTACTTTGCCGGAGACCTGCGCCAGCGCCTCACTCAGGCCAACCTGCTTTCGGCAACGCTGGATGCCTTTGACCGGGTTGATGTGCTGGTGAATGCCGCTCGCATGGTGGCCACATCCTCGCCGCTCAACCCCGATGAAGACGCTGTTGAGGACCTGCTTGAGCAGAACCTCCTGACCTCGCTCAGAATGTCGCAATTGGTGGCCAAGCGGTTTATAAAACAGGCCGAAGGCGTGGAGAGCGAGGGCGATAAGGGCGCGATCGTCAACCTTTCGTCCATCGCCTCCCGGCGCGCCAACCCGCGGCTGCTGGGGTATTCTGTATCAACCGCCGCTCTGGAGCAGATGACCCGCGCCCTGGCCGTCGCGCTGGCGCCGGAGCACATTCGGGTCAACGCGGTGAGCTTTGCATCGGTGTTGTCGTCCTCGCTCAACCAGGCGCTGCAGGATAACGAAGACTACCGGGAGCAAATCACCAGCCACACGCCCATTGGCCGCATTGCCCAGCCCAGCGAAGTTGCCGACGTGGTGCAGTTTTTAGCGTCGCAGGGTGCGGGCTTTATCACCGGGCAGGTCATCACAATGGATGGCGGCCGCTCGCTGCTTGATCCGGTTGGCGCGCCCGCACATTAGGGCATGATGCTTAAACGTGGGGACCGGTTTTGAGCTTCTCGAACATGCGGCACCAATAAGGTAGATCGTGCCGTGTGAATGCGAATGAACGCAAACACGCTAGCCGCCGAAGGCCGACCAGAGCATCTTGATACTCGACAGGAACAGGAACGCCGCGAAAGCGAGTTTCAGGCGCGCGGGATTGAGGCTGTGAGCGATGCGCGTGCCAAGCGGTGCCGTGAAGACCGAGGCTGAAAAGATCAGCACAGCCGCAGGGATTGACACATAGCCAAGCGACAGCGGCGGGCGATCAGGCACACCAAGGCCCGACCAGATAAACCCCAGCACCGCAGGCACCGCGATCACCAGCCCAAAGGCAGACGCTGTGCCAACGGCACGGTGGACCGGCACCGAAAAGGCTGTGAGCGTGGGCACGGAAAGCGTGCCGCCACCGATCCCCATGAGGGCCGAGAACAAGCCGATGAAGCCCGGCACAAGGCCACGGGTGACGGCTCCGTTTGGCATTTTTTCAGCGATCACGATGTTTTTCGGCACCGCCATGTTGATCGACACGAGCAGCGCCACAAAGCCAAAGATCATAGTGAGGCCGTTGGAGGCGATCACCTTTGAAAGCAAGCCACCAATGAGCGCGCCAGCAAAGATCACCGGCGCCCAGCTGCGAAACAGCGCAAGATCAATCGCGCCGCGCTTGTGGTGGCTGCGGGCCGAGCTGATCGAGGTTGGGATGATTGTGGTGAGCGAGGTTGCCACCGCGAGGTGCATCGCAATCGCCTCGGGCACATTAAGCACATCAAGCAAGATGAACAGCACCGGCACGATGACAATGCCGCCGCCTACCCCCAGCAACCCGGCCAGCACACCGGCGACAGCCCCGGTGGCGACGAGGCCAAGCACGAGCGAAACGAGCAGGCCGGTCGAATAGCTGTCGCCCACTAGACCACCACCTCTATCGCCTGCTGTTCCCCAACCCCGAAAACGCGCTTGTAGCGGGCGATCTCTGCGGCCGGGCCCATCGCCTTTTTGGGATTGTCCGAGAGCTTGACGGTTGGCCTGCCATTCGCCGCCACAGCCTTGCAAACAATGCTGAAAGGCGCGAGGGCATCGCCCGGCGTCAGGCCACGGAAATCATTTGTGAGCAGGGTGCCCCAGCCGAAAGACACGCGCACCCGGCCTTGAAACTGGGCGGATAGCTCCTCGATTTTTGCAACATCCAGCCCATCGGAGAAGATCACCAGCTTTTTGGTGGGGTCCTCGCCGCGGCTTTTCCACCATTTGATCGCGGTTTCCGCGCCGCTTGCCGGATCGCCGGAATCGATCCGGATGCCGGTCCAGCCGGCCAGCCAATCAGGGGCGTTATCGAGGAACCCCTGGGTGCCATAGGTATCGGGCAGGATGACGCGCAGGTTGCCATCATGCTCCTCATGCCAGTCCGAGAGCACATCATAGGGGGCGCGGGCCAGGGCTTCATCGGTTTCGGCGAGGGCGGCATAGACCATGGGCAATTCATGGGCGTTGGTGCCGATCGCCTCCAGGTCTCGGTTCTTGGCGATCAGGCAGTTGGACGTGCCGGTGAACTTTTCGCCCAAACCTTCCACCATGGCCCGCACGCACCAGTCCTGCCAAAGGAAACTGTGCCGCCGTCTGGTGCCAAAGTCGGCCAGACGAAGGCCATCAACCTCGCGCAAACGCTCAACCTTTTCCCAAACGCGGGTCATCGCGCGGGCATAGAGAACCTGTAGCTCAAAGCGTGCCATCTGGTTGAGAACCGCGCGGCCACGCAGTTCCATCAGCACCGCCAGGGCCGGGATCTCCCAGAGCATGACTTCGGGCCACGAGCCTTCAAACGTCAGCTCATATTGATCGCCCACGCGTTCAAGGTGGTAGGCGGGCAGGCGCAGCTTTTCGAACCATTCCATGAAATCCGGGCGGAACATTTGCCGCTTGCCGTAAAAGGTGTTGCCGCGCAGCCAGGTGCTTTCACCGCGGGTCAGCGAGAGCGAGCGAATGTGGTCAAGCTGCTCGCGCAATTCGCCCTCGTCGATCAGCTTGGCGAGCGGCACCGATTGGGTGCGGTTGATCAAGGAAAACGTCACCTGCGTCTCGGGCCGGTTGCGAAACACCGACTGGCACATCAGCAGCTTGTAAAAATCAGTGTCGATCAAGGACCGAACGATCGGGTCGATCTTCCATTTGTGATTGTAGACGCGACTGGCGATATCGACCATGGGTTCCTCCCGTTGGGCACCGCGATGTTAAAGCAAGCGCGTGGACGGGTGTCCAGCCGGGGCGTTGTGGCGGTGCTTGGTCATGGGGTGCTAAAGACTCACGTCGCCTTCGACATGTTCACGCGCCTCGAAAGCTCTTCGCGGCTTTCCACGCGCTCGGAGTAGCGATCTACCAGATGATCCTTGATGTCGCGGGTGAGCAGGGTGAAGCGCGTCAGCTCCTCCATAACGTCAACCATGCGGTTGTAATAGGGCGAGGGCTTCATGCGGCCATTCTCGAACTCGTCCCAGGCGCGGGGCACCGAACTTTGGTTGGGGATGGTCAGCAAGCGCATCCAGCGGCCCAGCGTGCGCAGTTGGTTCACCGTGTTGAAACTTTGGCTGCCGCCAGACACCTGCATTACCGCGAGCGTTTTGCCCTGGGTCGGGCGCACCCCGCCGATGGGGGCAAGCGGAATCCAGTCGACCTGGGCCTTCATGATGGCCGTCAACGCGCCGTGGCGTTCGGGCGAAGACCAGACCATGCCTTCGCACCACATCACCAGATCACGCAGCTCCACCACCTTTGGGTGCTCAACCGGCGCATCATCGGGGAGCGGCAGGCCGGACGGGTTGTAGATACGCGCCTCGCAACCAAGTTTTTCAAGCACCCGCGCGGCCTCTTCCGCCATGCCCCGCGAATAGGAGGTTTCGCGCAGCGAGCCATAGAGCAGCAGGATGCGCGGCGGGTGGGTGCTGTGCTCTTGCGCAATGAGCCGGGCCGGATCGGGAACCTCGAAGCTGGCATCGTCGAGCTGGGGCGTGTCTGTCATATCTGTTCCGAGACTGTTGATTTTGGTTTTGGCGCAGGGGCCGGGTGCCGCGCAGAGCGCAGGCTCGCCGTGGCATGGGCCGTGAGCCTGCCTTTAAAGCGGGTTTCCTATTCGATCACCACGCCTGCGGCGCGCATACCGGCCATCGCGGCCTTGAGCGATCCATCAAGATCAATCGCGCGGCAAAGATCAGTGCGAACGGTAACCGAAAACCCCAGATTGGCAGCGTCAACGGCAGAAAAGTTTACGCAATAATCCGTTGCCAGCCCAACCATTGTGAGCTTTTCAATGCCACGCGTGCGCAAATAGCCCTCAAGGCCGGTGGGGGTGCTGTGGTCATTCTCGAAAAACGCCGAATAGCTGTCAATCCGCGGGTTGTAGCCTTTGCGAAGGATCATATCCGCCAAGGTCGTGTTCAACGAAGGGTGGAACCTCGCCCCTTCGCTGCCCTGAACGCAGTGATCGGGCCATAAAACCTGCGGCCCATAAGGCATTTCTGTCATCGAATAGGGCGCGGCACCGGCCTGCGTGCCGGCAAAGGATGAGTGGCCTTCCGGGTGCCAATCCTGGGTCAGGATTACGGCCGGAAAATCGCGCATCAGCCCATTGATCCCCTCAACGATCTGGTCGCCGCCATCAACGGCGAGCGCGCCGCCGGGGCAGAAATCATTTTGCACGTCGATCACGATGAGGGCGCTATCGGGCATTGGGGCGTCTCCCTTTGATTGGTCGGGGGGGGAAGGTAGCAGGGCGGCGGGCGGCGTCAATCTTGATGCCGCTGTGTCACGGCCTACATGCTGCTGGTATTCAGAAAAAACGAGGACCCCATGGTTCGGATCGCCACCCTTGTTGGAAGCCTGCGCGAAGGCTCGATCAACCGCAAACTCGCCCATGCGACCGCCGCTTTGGCGGATGACCTGATGGAAATGACGTTCGTCGATATCGGTGCATTGCCGCATTACAACGAAGACCTCTGGAGGGACCCGCCCGAGGCCGTTTTGAAAATGAAACAGCAGGTGAAGGATGCCGATGGCGTTTTGTTCGTGACGCCGGAATATAACCGAAATGTGCCCGGTGTGCTTTGCAACGCGCTTGATTGGGGCTCAAGGCCGGTGGGCGAAAGCAGCTGGCAGGGCAAGCCCGCGGCGGTGCTTTCCGCCTCGCCCGGCGCGATTGGCGGTGCCGTCGCGGCGCAGCATATGCGGGCGCGGGCGGTGGCGCTGGGGATGCATGTGCTGTCCCATCCGGAGGTTTATCTTAGCGTGCCGGAGGGGTTTTTCACCGGCGATGGCGTGATCGCGCCGGAAGGCGCGCGCGATTTCCTGCGCGGCTGGGCCGAAGGGTTTGCCGCGTTCACAGGGAAGCTTGCAGAGTTGCCCTGACGCGGCGTTGGCGCTAAGGCGCTGGCCATGTATGTGATCGCCGCCCTCTACCACTTCACCCCCCTCCCCGACCCTGCCGCCGTGCAAGGGCCGCTCAAATCGCTTTGCGAAGATCGCGGCGTGTGCGGCAGCCTGCTGCTGGCGCCCGAGGGCATTAACGGCACCATTGCCGGATCACGCGCCGCGATTGATGCGGTGCTGACCCATATTCGCGCCCTGCCCGGATTTTCCGATCTGGTCTGGAAAGAGAGCCACAGCGAGGGGCCGCCGTTTCGCCGGATGAAAGTGCGGCTGAAGCGGGAGATCGTGACCATGGGCGTTGAGGGGATTGATCCGCGCGCTGCCGTTGGCACCTATGTGGAGCCCGCCGAGTGGAACGAGTTGATCGCCGCGCCGGATGTGGCCGTGATCGACACCCGCAATGACTATGAGGTTGAGATTGGCACCTTCGAAGGCGCGGTTGACCCGCAAACCGAGAGTTTTGGCCAGTTTCCCGCCTGGTGGGCGGCAAATCGCGAGCGGTTTCACAACAAGCGGATCGCGATGTTCTGCACCGGCGGGATTCGGTGTGAAAAGTCCACCAACTACTTGAAATCGCAAGGCATTGATGAGGTTTTTCACCTGCGCGGCGGGATCTTGAAATACCTTGAGGAGGTGCCCGCCGAGGAGAGCCTTTGGCAGGGGGAATGCTACGTTTTTGACGGGCGCGTTTCGGTTGGGCACGGGTTGGAACCGGGGGAGTATGCCCTGTGCCATGCCTGCGGCAAGCCGGTGAGCCCGGAGGGACGGCAGCACCCCGCCTATGAAGAAGGCGTGCAATGTGCGGCTTGCGAGGGGGCGTATTCAGAAGCGGATCGAGAGCGTTTCCGCGAGCGGCAAAGGCAGCTTGCGCTGGCCCGCAAGCGCGCGGGATCCGGGAAGTAGCCAGCCTTCGGCGGCCTGGTTTGGCGGGCGCGTTACGGTGTTTATTCGGCTGCTGCGTGCTGTGCCGGGGGTTTAGCCCGCTTCAAACCGCTCGCGCACCGAGATCGCCCCACGCCGCAGCAGCGTGGTATCCAGATCGAGCGCGATGAACACGGCCCCCGCCCCGGCCACCTCTTGCTGAAAACCCGGATCAAGGGTGAGAATGCCCGGCGCCACACCTGCGGCCTTGATCCGGCGGATGCCATCAAGGATCAGCGATGTGACCTCGGGGTGCATCGGATTGTCCGCATGCCCCATCGAGGCGGCAAGATCCGACGGACCTATGAAAATGCCGTCAACACCGTCCACCGCAGCAATTTCCTCGGCGCGCTCCATGGCCTCGGCGGTTTCGATCTGCACCAGCAGGCAAACCTCCTCCTCGGCCGTTTGGGTATAGTTCGCCACGGCCCCATAGCGGCTGGCGCGGCTGATGCCACCCACCCCACGCACCCCATGTGGCGGATAGCGGGTGTGACGCACGGCCAGCTCGGCCTCTTCGGCGTTTTGCACAAAGGGGATGAGCAGCGTTTGCGCCCCCTGATCCAGCAAGCGCTTGATTTCAATCATGTCATTCCAGCCGGGGCGACAGATTGTGCTTACCGGATAGGGGGCTGCGGCCTGCATCAGCGGCATCAGACCGGGGATTGAAACCGGCGTGTGCTCACTGTCGAGCAGCAGCCAGTCATAGCCGGTGCCGGCGAGCAGCTCGACGCTGGTGCTATCGGGGATGGTGCACCAAACCCCCAGCTGGCGCTGGCCTGCCTTGATGGCGGCCTTGAAGGCGTTTTTCGGCATATCCATAGCGCTCTCCGCTGACCGGCCCTGCCTCACCAAAGCGCTCGTCTCATAGCCCGAGTTACGGCATCAGAAGTCGAGGTTCTCCACGTTCAGGGCGTTTTGCTGGATGAAGTCACGACGCGGCTCAACCACATCGCCCATCAACTTGGTGAACAGATCATCGGCCTCGGCAACATCTTCAACCTTCACCTGCAAAAGCGTGCGCGCCTCCGGATCGAGCGTTGTCTCCCACAGCTGATCCGGGTTCATCTCCCCCAAACCCTTGTAACGCTGAAGGGTCAGGCCCTTTTCGCCCTCGGTCAGGATCGCGTTCAGCAAATCGAGCGGGCCGTGGATTGGTGTTTCGCGGTCCTTGCGCGACAGCACGCCATTCTCACGATAGGTGCTGCGTTCCTCGTTGGCGACCTGCGCCAGACGGCGGGCTTCGCGCGAGCGCAACACAGCGCCATCAAGCGTGCGGATTTCCTCGACACCGCGCAACACACGGGCCAGCCGGATGCCGTGGTCCTGGGTGATCCGGCCCTGCCAGCCACGTTCATACTCCACCGCGACCTGATCGAGACGTGCCGCAATCGCATCTGCCACCGCCTGCAAATCACTGTCCACACGACCGGGATCAAACGCCCCGGCAATTGCCGCCTGCTCAAGGATGCGCTGCGGGTAATGCGTGGGAAAAGCTTGCAGGATGCGGCGAAAACTGCGCGCCGCCTCGGCCACGCGGGCCAGATCCTGCCCGGCAATCTCTTCGCCGGTGGGCAAGCGAAGCACCGCACCTTCAACACCCTGCGCGATCAGGTAGTCCTCAAGCGCGGGCACATCCTTGAGGTAAACCTCAGACTTGCCACGCGCCACCTTATAGAGCGGCGGTTGGGCAATATAGAGATACCCGCCCTCAATGATTTCAGGCATTTGCCGGAAGAAGAAGGTGAGCAGTAGGGTGCGGATGTGCGCGCCGTCCACGTCGGCGTCAGTCATGATGACGATTTTGTGGTAGCGCAGCTTGTCGATGTTGAACTCATCGCGCCCGATGCCGGTGCCCAGCGCGGTGATGAGCGTGCCGATCTCCTGTGAGCCAAGCATCCGGTCAAACCGGGCCCGCTCCACGTTGAGGATTTTACCCCGCAGCGGCAGCACCGCCTGATTGCTCCGTGCCCGGCCCTGCTTTGCCGAGCCGCCAGCCGAGTCACCCTCGACGATGAAAACCTCGGACTTGCTGGGATCTTTTTCCTGGCAATCGGCCAGTTTACCGGGCAGCGAGGCGACATCCATCGCCGTTTTGCGGCGGGTCAACTCGCGGGCCTTGCGGGCGGCCTCGCGGGCCAGCGCGGCCTCAACGATCTTGCCAACGATCTGGCGTGCCTCCTGCGGGTGCTCCTCGAACCACTCTTGCAGCTTTTCGTTCACGAGGCTCTCAACAGCGGGGCGCACCTCGGAGCTTACCAGCTTGTCTTTGGTTTGGGAGCTGAACTTGGGATCAGGCACCTTGACCGAAAGCACGCATGTCAGCCCCTCGCGGGCATCGTCGCCGGTGAAGTTGATCTTCTCCTTCTTGGCGATGCCGGAGGATGAGGCGTAAAGGTTGATCGTGCGGGTCAGCGCCCCGCGAAAGCCCGCCAAATGCGTGCCACCATCGCGCTGCGGGATATTGTTGGTAAAGGGCAGCACGGACTCGTGGTAACTGTCGTTCCACCACATGGCGACTTCAACGCCGATGCCGTCCTTTTCACCGACCATGAAGATCGGCTCTTCCATCACCGCCGCCTTGTGGCGATCAAGGTATTTGACGAACTCGCGCACGCCGCCCTCGTAATAAAGCTCGCTTTCCAACGGCTCCGCAGGGCGCTCGTCACGCAGCAGAATGCGCACGCCCGAGTTGAGGAAAGCCAGCTCGCGCAGCCGGTTTTCAAGCGTTTTGAAGTTATACTCAAGGTTCGAGAAGGTATCGAGCGAGGCCAGGAAGCGCACTTCGGTGCCTTTGCGGCCATTCGCATCACCAACAACCTTGAGGGAATCGGCGGTAAAGCCCCCTTCGAAGCGTGCAATATGCTCCTTGCCATTGCGCCAGATGCGCAGCTCCAGCCAATCGCTCAGCGCGTTCACCACCGAAACGCCAACCCCATGCAAACCGCCGGACACCTTGTAGGAGTTCTGGTCAAACTTACCGCCAGCGTGCAGCTGGGTCATGATGACCTCGGCTGCCGAAACGCCCTCTTCATGGTGCATATCCACCGGGATGCCGCGCCCGTTATCGCTCACAGAAACCGAGTTGTCGGCATGCAAGGTCACCGTCACGCGGTCTGCATGGCCGGCAAGCGCTTCGTCGATCCCGTTGTCGACGACCTCGTAAACCATGTGGTGCAGGCCCGAACCGTCATCCGTGTCACCGATATACATACCGGGACGTTTGCGGACTGCCTCCAAGCCTTTGAGAACCTTGATAGAATCGGCACCATACTCTTCAGGTGCCTGCGCGTCGTCGGCCATGCCGTTATCCTCTGTTTTCCTAGGGGAATTTATAGGGGTTCTGGCCGGGATTGTCACGCGAATGACACAAGATATTGGGGTCTGCCCGCCCCTCCCGATGCCTCGGGAAATCTCCCCGCCAGAGGTGTGGAGATCTACTGCACCATTGCGATCACCAGGCCGACAAGGATGAGCAGAAGACCGGCGACAATATTGGTCCGCCGCAGCGTGGCAGGGGAGGCCAAAAGCCGCCATGTGCGATCAATCAGCAGGCCAAAATCAGGGTGCCAATGAGCGGACCCGTGGCTGAAAGCGCCGCGATATCCGGGCAAGTGACCTCTCTCAAATCAAAGCACCCCGGCAACACCCTCATGTAGACCAAGATCACCCGAAAGCGCCCGCGCGGTGAGCGCCAGTTCAGCGGGAGAAATCGTCATGGTGTGGCATGTCCCAGAGGGTTCACAGCCATGGAGCAAGGGCGTGTGGCGTAGATCACGGGGTCACCTCGCGCAGGCTGGACAGGCCGCCCTCCTCCGTCACCTCATAATGCGCCGCCCGCGTGCCCAATTCGCCAAAAAGCTCTGCGCCGGTGCCCGACATCCAGGCCTGTGCGCCGAGCCGCAGGATTTCATCATAAAGCGCTTTGCGGCGGTGCGCATCAAGGTGGGCCGCCACCTCATCCAGCAGCAGCAGTGGCGGTGACCCAAAGTCATCTGCCAAGGCGCGGGCGTTGGCGAGGATGAGCGACAGGAGCAGCGCCTTTTGCTCGCCGGTCGAGCAAAGCCGCGCGGGCGTGTTCTTGGCGATGTAGGTCGCCGCCAGATCGGCGCGATGCGGCCCTGTGAGGGTGCGGGTGGCGGCAAGATCGCGGGCACGCCCCATCGCCAGCGCCTGGGTGAGGGCCTCTGCCTCGCCGGGCGCATCACAGGCGGGGGACGGGTTGATTAGGGTGAGGGCCGCCGCGGGAAATGCCTCGTTCGCCCGCTCCTGTGCGGCCGCCAGACGGATCAGCGCATCTTCACGGTTGCGATGAATCCGCGCGCCCTCCTCGCCCATGCGGGCCTCCAGCGCGCTATACCAATGAGGATCGCGTACCATGTCCTTGAGCAGGCGGTTGCGCTCTCGCATGGCCTTTTCATAGGCAAGCACCGCCTCACCATGCGACGGCTCAAAGCTCAAAACGATACGATCCAGAAACCGCCGCCGCCCCTCGGCACCTTCAATCCAGAGCCGGTCCATCGCCGGCACCAGCCAGACCACACGGGCGAGCCGCCCCAGCGCCACCTGCGCCGCCGCTTTGCCATCAATCCTTACATTGCGGCCCGTGGCCCCCGGTTCGGCCCATGTTTCGATGTCATGCGCATGGCCGAGCGAGGCGATTTCGGCGCGCACCTTCCACCCAACCGCTTCCGGCATGCGCGCAAGCTCATCAGCGGCAGCGCGGCGGATCCCACGACCGGGCGACAGCAGCGAAACAGCCTCGAGGATATTGGTTTTCCCCGCGCCGTTTGGCCCCCAAAGGGCGACGGGGCGGCCATCAAGCTCTAGCTCGGCACGGCGATGCGAGCGGAAATGCGAAAGGCTGAGGGAGTTAAGCGCGAGGGCGGGCATGGCGGCTCACAGGCCGCTGGCGCAGCCGCCCTCGCTGGTAATTTGGCCGGGTTTCCCCACCCTAAACCCGCATCGGCATAACAACGTAGAGCGCCGATGTGTCAGAGCCTTCGCGCATCAGCGTTGGATCCCCCGCAGAGTTGAAGAGGAACACAGCGTTCTCTCGATCAACCTGGCTGGCGATTTCCAGCAAGTATTTGGCGTTAAAGCCAATATCGAGCGGCTCATCGGCATAGGCCACGGCCAGTTCTTCCTCGGCGGCGCCGCTGTCGGGGGCATTCACCGACAGTATCAGGCGGTCTTCGTCCAGCGAAAGCTTCACCGCGCGGGACCGCTCGGAACTCACAGTTGCCACCCGGTCCACCGCGCGGGAAAATTCGGTGGCATCCACCTCAAGGCGCTTGGTGTTCCCGGTTGGAATGACGCGGGTGTAATCGGGGAACGTGCCGTCGATCACCTTGGAGGTGAGGGTGATATCCGGCGTGGCAAAGCGCACCTTGGTTTCGCTTACCGAGACGGCGATTTGCATATCGTCATCATCCAGCAGCTTGCGCAGTTCACCCACGGTTTTGCGCGGCACGATCACGCCCGGCATTGTTTCGGCCCCGGCAGGCAGCGGCGCGTCGACGCGGGCAAGGCGGTGGCCGTCGGTTGCCACGCAGCGCAGCGCCTGGCCATCGTCGCCCGTGGCGACGTGCATATAGACGCCGTTGAGGTAGTAACGGGTTTCCTCAGTGGAAATCGCGAATTTGGATTTGTCGAACAGGCGGCGCAGGGTGGGCGCATTGGCCGAGAAGTTGGCCTCGTATTCGCTGGACGTCATCACCGGGAAATCTTCACGCGGCAGGGTGGCCAGCGAAAAGTTTGAGCGGCCGGCCTCAACCGTCAGGCGGCCCGCGGCACTGTCATCGGAAAGCTGCACCATCGCGCCATCGGGGAGCTTGCGCACAATCTCATGCAGGGTCACGGCTGAAACGGTTGTCGCCCCCGCCTTCTCAACCATGGCTGGGGCGCGGTCGACCACCTCGATATCAAGGTCAGTCGCGCGGAACTGCACGCCATCGCCCTCTGCTTCGATCAGCACATTGGCCAGGATCGGAATTGTGTTGCGGCGTTCGACAACGGATTGTGCCTGCGCGATAGCCTTGAGCAGAACGGCCCGCTCGATCGAGAATTTCATTGCTCTGTCCCTTCTGGTGCCGGGAAGCGCAGACTATTCAAATCCCCCCCGCTGGCAAGTTGTTTCTCGCAGTTTCGTGAGGATTGGAAGGGGCGTCAAGGGCACCCCCGCATCGGCACGCTGCGCTCAGGCTTCCAGCATCCGGCGCAGCATCTCGATATCGTCGGCCAATCCGCTGTCGGTGGCCTTCAACTCATCAATCTTGCGCACCGCATAAAGCACCGTCGTATGATCGCGATTGCCAAACCGGCGGCCAATGTCGGGCAAGGAGCGTGAGGTGAGTTGCTTGGCCAGATACATCGCCGTCTGGCGCGGGCGGGCGATGGAGCGGTGCCGCTTGGGGCCGATCATATCAGACATGCGCACGTTGTAGTGATCGCAAACCTGACGCTGAATTTCCTCCACCGTGAGCTTGCGCTCCGAAGCCCGCAGGATATCCGCAAGGCAATCCTGTGCCAGATCCATCGTCAACTCACGGCCAACAAGGGCGCCAAAGGCAAAGAGCCGGGTCAACGCGCCTTCGAGCGTGCGCACGTTGCCGGTGATCCGGTGGGCCAGAAACTCCAGCACGCCGGGGGCAAACTCAAGGTCCCCATATTGGCCGCGATAGAACTCTGCCTTGCCTTGCAGGATGCCGAGCCGCAGCTCGTAATCGGTGGGATGCAGATCAACCACAAGGCCGGAGGCAAGGCGCGAGGCAATGCGGTCTTCGATTTTCTTGATGTCTTGCGGCGGGCGGTCTGCCGAGATCACGATTTGCTTGTTCTGTTCCACCAAAGCATTGAAGGTATGGAAGAATTCTTCCTGCGTTGAGTTCTTGCCAGCGAAGAACTGCACATCATCGACCATCAGCACATCGACCGAGCGGAACATTTCCTTGAACTCGTGCATCCCATCTTCGCGCAGAGCGCGCACAAAGCGATACATGAACTGATCCGACGACAGGTAAACCACCCGCAGATCGGGCCGGTTTTGCCGTATCTCCCAGGCGATGGCATGCATCAGGTGGGTTTTGCCAAGGCCGGAGCCGCTATAAAGAAACAGCGGGTTAAAGGTGATCGGGCCGGCTTCGGCAACCCGGCGGGCGGCCGAATAGGCAAGCTGGTTGGGCTTGCCAACGACAAAACGATCAAAGGTAAATCGCTCATCCAGATCGGCGCCGGGCAGCTCATCGCTGAGCGCGGCAACGCGGGCAGCGGCAGGTTTGGCGGCAGCTTTCGGGGCGGCGGCCACATCTGCCGCCTGGCCATTGGCCGGGCCGGATACTTGGATTTCGGCAACCGGCGCATCGGCGCTGCGGGTCCGGAACACGAGGCGCTTCACCTCAAGGCCATCACGCACCATATGCTTCTTGATCTGGTCAGAGAAATTGCGGTTCACCCAATTGCCAAAGAAATTGGTCGGCACTTCAAAACAGGCAATTCCGTCTTCAAGGCTGTTGAGTTTGAGCGGTTCGATCCAGGACTTGAAATTGTTGGTGCCAACTTCCGATTTCAGCGATTGGCTGACCTGTCCCCATTTTTGCTCTGGCATTCGAACGTCCCGTCCCTCTTTTTATCCTCGTCACACACGAGGGTAGACCCAGCACACAACACGCAGGTCACCCTGCGAACAATCACAGGAGGAACGAAAAAGGCCATTGCTGCGCGAATTCGCACAACAAAAGCGCGTCGAAAAACCTCAACGCAGGTCTGGCCGAGTTTACCCCGATCGCAAAGACCCCTAGCATCATCATCGGACATGTGTGTCAGCAGCAGTGTGTCTTACATCGGCGGCCAGCAAACCGCCTTCGTAAAAACTCTTTCAGACAGCACGCCTTCACGAGGTGGCAGCGTCTGGCTTCAGCAGCGTCTAAAGACGCACCAGACAAATCCCCGATCCGAACATGTCCCCCCTGGGCGACGTGAATCGCAAGAAATGGTTTAGCAAGCTACGGCGCGGATCGGCAACTGACCTTTGGCCTTGACACATTGCTTTTCGTGAACGAATCCATCCACCCCCCTGAAACCCCATATTTTATGGCCTTTGCGCCACTCTGGCACGAAAAAGGGCGCTGCCCGGCAAGCAGCGCCCCTAGTTTTCTCATGCGATCAACAGGGTAGCTCAGAGAGCCTTCACCCGAGCGCTCAGACGCGACATTTTGCGCGCTGCGGTATTCTTGTGCATGATGCCTTTGGTAACGCCGCGCATCAGCTCAGGCTGAGCGGCGCGCAATGCGGTGGCCGATGCGTCCTTGTCACCCGACTCGATAGCCTCCTCGACTTTGCGGAGGTAGGTGCGGATGCGCGAACGGCGGGCTTTGTTTACGGCAAAACGGCGCTCGTTCTGGCGGGCGCGTTTTTTGGCTTGGGGCGAATTGGCCATGGTGTGTCTCTCTTTCGTCGGGTCGAGCGGTTCAAAAACTATTGAGCGCGGGAAGTCCCGACCCCGGGTTCAAAACCGGGCGATTCTGGCCAGAGCGGGCCTCACACGCATGTAGGAGCGAGCCTATACAGTCGCTTGCGCCAGAAGCAAAGGGAAATCGACCGATTCCCCGGCACCACAGCCGCCATGGCCCTATTTGTCGCGGAACTGTGGCTCGCGTTTTTCGACGAAGGCTTTCATGCCCTCGGTCTGGTCTTCCGTGGCAAACAGGCTCTGGAAAAGACGCCGCTCAAACAGCAGGCCTTCGCGCAGCGGCACCTCGTAGGACCGGTTCACCGCCTCCTTGGCTGCCGTGACCGAGAGCATCGACTTTTCGGCGATCTTCTGGGCCGCAGCTTCGGCTTCTTCCAGCAACTTCTTGGCAGGCACCACGCGGCTGACCAGCCCCGAGCGCTCGGCCTCCTCGGCATCCATGAAGCGGCCGGTCAGGTGCATTTCCATCGCCTTGGACTTGCCCACAAAGTGCGTGAGCCGCTGCGTGCCGCCAATCCCCGCGATGACGCCAAGGTTGATCTCCGGTTGCCCGAACTTGGCGGTGTCTGCGGCAAGGATGAAATCACACATCATTGCCAGCTCGCACCCGCCGCCAAGCGCATAGCCTGCGACGGCGGCGATGATTGGTTTGCGGCAGGCCAGGATCCGCTCGACATCGCGGCCAAAGAGGTTTCCGACGTAGGCATCGACAAAATCCAGCTTGGCCATTTCCGAGATGTCCGCCCCGGCGGCAAAGGCCTTCTCCGAGCCGGTCAGGATGATGCAACGCACGGCCTTGTTGCCATCAGCATCGCTGATCGCCGTGGCCAGTTCCCCGATGAGCTGAGAATTCAACGCATTCAGCGCTTCGGGGCGGTTGAGGCGGATGGTGCAAACATGGTCGTTGGTTTCGACAATGATCGTTTCGTAAGCCATGGAGCGCAGATCCCTTTCGGTGTTGCAGGCGGTGCCCTTTGTTAGCAGGGATAAAAGGTGCTGCAAGTTATCTTTGACATATTGGACAATAGAACGTGGAGCGGCCGGATTGCACGATGCGACGGATGGTCCCGTCGCAACCGGGGGCTGAACATGGCTCACCCTCACGGCCATAAACGGCAAAGCGATGCTGAAAATATCCAAGCTCGCCAGAGGCTTGCCGGTGATCGCGCAGGGTGGAGCCTCCCGCCTCGATCGCCTCGTTCAAGACCTCGCGGATGGCGGGCACAAGGCTGGCCACGCGCGGCGATGACAGGTTTCCAGCTTTGCGAGTCGGTGAAATCCCGGTGCGGTGCAGCACCTCGCACACATAGATATTCCCAAGGCCCGCAATGATCTTTTGATCCAGCAGGGCTGATTTCACCGGGGTCATGCGGCCCTTCAACGCCGCCGCCAGATACACCCCGTCAAAGGCGTTACCCAAGGGTTCAGGCCCAAGCCCGGCCAGCAGGCGGTGTGAATCGGCCTTTGCTGTCGCCACAAGGTCCATCACCCCGAAGCGGCGCGCATCGTTGAGGACCACGCGGGCGCCGTTGGCCATTTCCAGCACAACATGATCATGTTTCTCCGGCGCCGGGTGCTCATGGAGAAACAGCCCCAGCCCCTCGCCCGAAACCCGCATCCGCCCGCTCATGCCAAGATGAATCAGCAGGCTCTCACCGCGATCGAGATCCGCCAGAATGTACTTTGATCGCCGCCGCAGCCCCAGCACCCGTGCTCCGGTGAGCCGCTCTGCCATTCCGGGCGGGAACGGCCAGCGAAGGCCCTCACGGTTCACGCGGGCCTCGGCGATGATCTGGTTTTCCATGGCTGGCAGAAGGCCGCGGCGCACGGTCTCTACCTCAGGTAATTCGGGCATCAGCCCCTCGCGATGTTCGCGTCTATGTGTTGGTGCGCCAAGGTAAGGAAGTCACGCATGCCGACAAGGTATTTTTGCATCCGCAGCTTGCCCCCCGTCCTGAACCGCATCCTGTAAACCCCCTGCCCCTCATCCTTTATCTCGGTCAGGTCGCGCCAATTGCGTTCGCGCCGAGGCATCAACACGCTCTCCGCAATCATCACCTCCCGGTCATACCGCACCTCATAGCTGAGGATGTGGCTGACCGCGAAAATTGCCAACCCAGCCATCAAGGGGCGCAGCCAGATCATCATGTCGGGCATGTCAAAATCGGTCAGGAACGCCACGGCCACGCCGAGAAGCGCAACAATAACGGTGCCGAGTTTTGCAAACAACGTGGGGCGCATTACGCGGCTGCCAAGCGTTTCCCGGGCTGGCTTGGCCGTGCCGTAATTGGCCAGGACATTCACATCCCCGCCGTTCATGAACTTCGCCGTCGCCGTGGGCTCTACCCGCCGTCCGCTGCCATCTCTCGGTGCGCTCACCTTCTCAAGCTTGCCCAGCACCTTGCGCCCCAGCCAGTAGGGAAGGATGAAGACCAGGATGATGTAGCTGGCGACAAGCAGCAGGATCAACATGATTGCCAGGAAAACAACGGCCCCCAGCAATGCAACCGCCTCGGTCGGGTCTATGCCCGCCAGCGCCAGTATTTGCGTCCAACTCGGCTCTTGCCCGTTCACGCCGCCCTCCTCGCCTGCGCCGATCTGGCGCGTTTGTATCTCTTTGGGAAAGGCTATATCCGGTGAGCGGGCAAAACTGAGGCGAAGCCATGACTGACACAGGGAAAACCACCCACTTCGGCAACACCACAGTGCCCGAAGATCAGAAGGCCGGGATGGTGCATGAGGTTTTTTCCTCGGTGGCGTCCAAATACGACCTGATGAATGATCTGATGAGCGCCGGAATCCACCGTGTCTGGAAGGATGCGATGATGGACTGGCTCGCGCCGCGACCGGGCCAGCGCCTGCTGGATGTGGCTGGCGGCACCGGAGATATCTCCTTCCGGTTCCTGAAACGCGCGGGCGACGGTGCCAGTGCCGTGGTTTGTGACATGACCGAAGCCATGCTTGTTGAGGGGCGCCGCCGAGCAGAAGCAACCGATATGGCGGCACAGCTCGATTGGGTGGTCGGCGATGCGATGGCCCTGCCGTTTGAAAGCAACAGCTTCGACGTTTACACTATTTCCTTTGGCATCCGTAACGTGACCCGCATCGCCGATGCTCTCTCGGAGGCCTATCGCGTGCTGCGCCCGGGCGGGCGGCTGATGGTGCTGGAGTTTTCGCAACTGCCGAATGCGGCGATGCAAAAGGCCTACGATGCCTACTCCTTCGCCGTGATCCCGGGCCTTGGCAAACTGGTAACGGGGGATCGCGACAGCTACCAGTATCTCATTGAATCGATCCGTAAATTCCCGCCGCAGGACGAGTTTGCCGGGATGATCCGCGCCGCCGGGTTTGAGCAGGTGAAATACCGCAATCTCACAATGGGTGTTGCGGCTTTGCACTCCGGCTGGAAGCTCTAGGCCCCGATGCGCGGACCTCACAACATCTGGCGGTTGATCCGCACCGGCGCCACCTTTGAGCGCACCGGCGCGATGGGCGTGGCTCTCGAAGCCATGGAAGCCCCGCGCTCGTTGCGGATCATCGCGCGGGTGCTTGGCTGGCCCTTCAAGTGGCTCGGGCTGCGCGGCGATCCCGCGCTCCCCCCGATCACCCGCGCGCTCACGGCGCTGGGGCCAGCTTACATCAAATTCGGCCAAATCCTTTCAACCCGGCCCGATGTTGTGGGCCCCGAACTGGCGCAGCAGTTGATGGTGCTGCAAGACAAGCTCCCGCCCTTCGCGCGCGCCGAGGCCATGCGGGTTGTTGCAGCGGAGCTTGGCCAGCCTGTTGAAACCCTTTTCACTGAATTTTCCGAACCGGTCGCCGCGGCGTCGATTGCACAGGTGCACCACGCGGTGCGCGCCGCCGACGGTATGGAAGTGGCCGTAAAGGTGCTGCGCCCCGGTATCGAGCGGGCCTTCTCCAAGGATATAGACGCCTTTTATTTTGCCGCGAACATGATCGAATTGCTGTCACCCGCCTCTCGCCGCTTGCGTCCGCGTGACGTGATCGAACACTTCGAGGGTGTGGTGCGAGGCGAGCTCGACATGCGCCTTGAAACCTCCGCCGCATCGGAATTTCATGACAATACGGTTGATGACGAGGGCTTCACCGTACCCCGCGTTGACTGGAGGCTTTCGGCGCGGCGGGTGATGACGCTGGGCTGGGCCGAGGGCGTTTCTATGAACGATCTCGCCGCGATTGATGCGGCAGGCCATGACCGCGCCGCACTTGCAGAGCGGGTGCTTCGGCTGTTTTTGAAGCACGCCCTGCGCGATGGCTACTTCCACGCCGACATGCATCACGGCAACCTCAAGGTCAGCCCGTCTGGCGATATCATTGCATTGGACTTCGGTATCATGGGGCGGCTCGATGAATACACCCGCCGTGTCTATGCCGAGATCCTGATGGGCTTCATTCGCAAAGACTATCAGCGCGTGGCCGAGGTGCATTTTGAAGCGGGCTATGTGCCTGCCGACCGGGATGTTGATGAGTTTGCCCGCGCACTCAGAGCCGTTGGCGAGCCCATTTTTGGCATGGATGCGAGCCACATTTCAATGGCGCGGCTTTTGGCCTACCTCTTTGAGGTCACCGAGCGCTTTGGCATGGAAACACGTACTGAACTCATTTTGCTGCAGCGAACCATGGTTGTGGTTGAAGGCGTGGCACGGTCCCTCAATCCAAACACCAACATATGGGAAACCGCCCAACCCGTGGTTGAAGATTATGTCAAACGCAGTATTGGCCCTGCCGCAGTTCTGCGCGACCTTGCCAAGGCAACACAGGTGGCCGCGCGCTTTGGCCCCCGTCTCCCGGCGCTGCTCGAAAAAGCGCTGATTGCGCAATCCGAGCCGCTGCCGCCGGTTGACGACCGCCGCTCGCGCTATTTGGCCCGGCTGGGCTGGCTTGCCCTTGGAGCAGTGGCTGCCGTTGCCGTGATCGCTTTGCTCGACCGGTTCTAGTGGTTCGGGATCAGCGCTCTCGCTCTATCAATGGAGTGACCAACGCTATGCCGTTGCCTGCTGACCGGCCGCGCCATAACTGGCAGGAATATTGTGAACAACAGGTCAGGCACCATCGCCGGATGACGCGGCATCTGGATCTTCATTCGTCGCGTAGACGACAGGGAAGCGGAGCGCGGTGACGCTGGTAGAGGGCACAATCTCCCCGCTGGCAAGCAGCAGCATGGTTTGCCCATCTTCGAGCCGGGCTTCTTCGACCACGGTATAGACCGGCGCCTGAGCCGTGTTGATCAAGCTCTCGCCCGCGTAGCTTTCAACCTGAAAGGTGTAGTTTCCGGCAGGTAAAGGCGCGCCCGAGTCATCCACCCCCTGCCACACATGGAACGGAGCCGTGGTGTCAATCGGCAGACGTTGGACTTCATCGCCCGCCGCATCTCGCACCACCATTACGCCACTGTCAGCGCCCGCCGACACATCCAGCGTCATCTCGATCGGCGCACCAGAATAGTAGGCCGGAGCAAGAACCCGAGCTTCCATGCCGACGAAATTTGCCAGATCACTGATGCCCGAACCGCCCAGATTGGTTGCAAGTGCTTCAAGCAGTTGATTGGTTTGAACTTGTTGTTCAACGTTAGAGAAGGTTGCCAGTTGGACGGCAAAATCCGAGTTCTCAATCGGGTTGAGAGGGTCTTGGTTTTGCAACTGGGTCGTCATCATTTTCAGGAAAGTCTCGAAATCCGAGCTGATGAGCTTCTCCGAATTGGCGGAGGCGGCAGGTGTTGAGGTCGCCGATGTAGTGGCGGCGTTCAGGGCAGTTGTTTCCATGGGTTTCTCCTATAGGCGCAGGTCAAGCCCGGCTTGGCCAAGCCGCAGGGCTGCCTCACGGGAGTTTGTAGAAAGGGGTATGGCCGGGGCTGGGTCGCCCTCCAGAGCAATGGTTCTGTGCGGGTCCCCCTGAGAACCGCCACCCTCGCTCGACTGTTCATAGCCACTATTGGAAAACTCGAACTGCGCCGCCTCCTGGCCGAGGCGTTTCATCTCGGTGGCCAGCATTTCGATGTTGCGGCGCATCAGATCAAGGGTTTCCGGGCGTTCGGCGCTTACGGTCACCAAAATCCCGGCCTCAGTTCCGGAAAATGACAGCTTGAGGCGGCCCAGTTCTTCGGGCTTTAGCGTCAACTCCAATGGGCCATCCGGAAGCGGGCGCGAAACCTCCGCCACCTGAGCGGCAACCTGTTGCGCCAGGGCTGGCTGCGTCCCGGCGAGGAGGTTTCCGGTGGGCGGCGCATGGATACTGCCGCGCACATCGGACATCGCAGTAATCCCGCCAATTTCAACGGGGGTCACCGGCTCCATGGGCGCACCGTTAGGCAAGGGCGCTGCGGCTGGAGTGGCGACCGATGTCGTAGACGCGATGAAGGAATTTAATTCACTCGCACCTGTTGATGAAGAGGCGGCAGGGGAGGGTGCACGCGGCTCATCGCGGCTTGCGCCCCGCATTTCCGTTGGTTCGGCTTCACTGTCGGTCGACGGCGCTGCCACGGCATCGTTACGCATCGTGGCAGCGGTTACCGATTCGGCCGACGATAGCTTGTGACCTCCTGCAACGGTGTCCAGATTTGCAGGATTCGGCCGGCCATCACCGGGCGCGGCGCGTGTATCAACCATGTCAGGCCGGCCATTCATCGGCGCGCTGCGAGGGCCCACTGGCACAGGCCGCCCGTCCATAGGTGCGCTGCGAGGGCCCACAGGGTCCGGGCGCCCATCCGGCACATGGCCTTGCGCGCGAATGCTCTCGACCAAAACGGCCTGACCCGTCGCTATGATGTTGTCCGGGGTTTGCGGCACAGGGGGATCAGACAGGAAGCTGTCCGCCGATGGATCGCTCTGTGCGCCGTGGACCATCGACGCCGGGAGAGCATGCCATTTTGGGGTATTTTCAGCTGCATTTTCCGGTTCCGGCACAGCCATGGGAGGGGCGTTCCGGGGGCCATCCAGCGGTGAGTATGGCGCGGCGCTGGAGGCCGTTTCATGTGCCGTCATGGGTGGCCAGACGGGGTTTGTCTCGGCAGGCGAAATCGCCGCACTTTCACCCTTTGGAATTGGCGCGCCGATCCCCGGCCCAATCACAGTAGATGAGGTTCCAGTAGGTGACGGGCGTTCCACCTGTGAAATACTGCGCGCGGTGCGGGAGCCACTTGGCGCTATTGGCGCGGCGTGAGGGGACAGATCACCTGTGCCATCGCTCAAACTGGCAACGGGCCGCTCAATCAATTGCGCCTTATCTGATGGAGCAGCCAGGAAAGGAGCGATGGAAGCGTCTGCTTCATCCTCCGTTCCGGGCTTTGCTACGGCCTCACCTAAGGTCGCCGCGAGCTTTGGCTGGTCCTGCGCGACCGCGAAAGCTGCATGTGCCACGTCTTTTTCAGCCTGTCCGAGCGCGGCGAAGACGCTGGCCCATTCACCGGGTGCAGCTTTATCTGCCGGGTTTGCGCCGCCCTTGGGATGAGGCGCACCCTCACTCGCCCGCGCGGCAGCGGAATGCCCGCCAGCAATGGCAAAGTCCGGGATCGTAGCGTTCTGCATTCGTTCAATCCTTCTGGAAACACTTGCAGAATGCCGGACGATAGTTACCAATCCTTTACCGGTTTCTGACCAAATGCCTCAAAGTAGCCACAATTTGAAAGGCCCGGTCATGCCGATTCTGCCTATGGCCACAGAGCCATCCGCCCTGCCCGCGCCCGGACCGCGCGCAACCGCGCAACCGTCCGCAACCCGTGAAGAACGACTCCGACAAGCTTCGCTTGAACTGGAGGCGTCCTTCCTTGCGGAAATGCTGAAATCAGCGGGCTTTGGCGAACCGCGTGAAAGTTTTGGCGGCGGCGCCGGGGAAGAAGGATTTGCTTCTTTACTGCGACAGGAGCAGGCGATGGCGATGGCCCAGGCGGGCGGCTTTGGCTTGGCGGAACACATCTTTGAAAGCTTGAAGGCACGCACCCATGACTGACACCAACACCAACGATTCCCTCGATTTCTATAAAGATGCAATGGCCCTGCTTGCCGGAGAGAAGGAGGCGCTCAAAGGCGCAGACTTTGCCCGCCTTGAAACGCTTTACGAGCAAAAGCAGGAACTGCTTGAGCGGATCGCGGCGCGCAGAGATACGTTGAGCCGCGAACAGCTTGAGCGGATGGCCCGCGAATCGAGAGCCAATGACAAGCTGCTTGGTGCGGCTCAACGCGGCCTTCGCGCGGTTGCCCGCCGCCTAAGCGAGACTCACCGCGCCGCCGAGCACCTCGACACCTATACAGAATCGGGCAAGCGGGAAGACCTGGGACCGGTAAAACCCAGTTTCGAAAAGCGCGCCTGATTGCGCATCCCTGGTTAACAACTCATTGGCCAGGAAAGAGAAAAGGCGTAGCGGCCATTCACCGCGCGCCTTTTTTGCTGTCGTATAAGGGCATTCGCGCCTGTGGCTGTGGAAACCGAAGAAGCCGCCTCAATATCGCTTAAAATGCTCGGCTTACAAAACGAGCGCCTTAGCACTCCCTTAATCCTGCTCCCTCAGTTTGACGCATGCACCTTCGAGGGTGGCACGGAACGTCTGCTTGCGGTCCGTATCTTGGTGAAACCAGACAGAAACCGCCGCACCTGCGGCACGTGAATTGGGCGTAAAGCGCCCTTCTGAAAGGACCATACGAACCATGTCCAGCATTCTGACAAACACCAGCTCCATGGTCGCCCTGCAAACTTTGCGCGGTGTGAACTCGCAGTTGCAGCAGACCCAAAACGAGATTTCCACCGGCAAGTCGGTTGGCTCTGCACGCGATAACGCCTCGATCTGGGCCATCTCGAAAGTGATGGAATCCGACGTGAAGGGCTTCAAGGCAATCTCCGAGAGCCTGTCGCTTGGCGAGAGCACCGTGGCTGTGGCCCGAAACGGCGCCGAAACGGTGACCGACCTGCTCGTGCAGATGAAAGAAAAGATCGTCGGCGCGCAGGAAGAAAACGTTGACCGCTCCAAGCTGCAAGCCGACATCACAGCGCTTTCCGACCAGATAAAATCGGTCACCGGCGCGGCGCAGTTCAACGGTCTCAACCTGCTGTCTGGCACCGATGACGTGAACGTGCTTTCGTCGCTCGATCGTTCTTCGGATGGCACAGTGGCAGCGTCTGACATTGCGATCTCGCGCCAGGACCTCAGCTTCGATGCGGGCGTTTACGGCACCGGCACCGACCTCAGCGCCAACATCACGGCCGCAGATGGGGCCAATAGCCTTGCGGGCGTGGCTGGCAACGAGTTCTCCAACAAGGGGAACACGATGACAATTGCGCTGGCGGCTGTCACTGCGGGGGCCTCCAATACCTACAATATGCAGGTGGCCGGGACGACGGTGAGCTACACGTCTGACGCCTCGGGCAATTCCCCAACCACGGTGGCTGACGGGATCATCGCAGCCCTCAACGAGGCCGGGATCGAGGATATTGTAGCGACTGCTGCGACTGGCACGATCACCATCACATCCACCTCCAAGTTTGACGATGTGGAAGTGAACTTCTCGACCACCGATTCCACCGCGACGGCCAATGTTAACGGCGGTGGTGCTGGCGCTGCCGGTGCTGGCTTTACCGGCGAGGAAATCGGCGCACGGGCTTCCACCGTTGCCTTCTCGGCCACCGCAGCCGTTCAGGATGGCGATGGCTACCGTGTCGCTCTTGGCGGCGTGAACTACGACTATGTGGCCGGTCCGGGCGAATCAATGGAAGACGTGGCACGCGGCCTGAAAACCGTCATCGACGGTGCCAGCGTTGAGAACATCACCACCAATGTTGTCCGCAACGACAGCAACGAGTGGGTGCTACAGATCGACAATGACGGCACCGACATGACCCTCACAGATGCAGGTATGGGTGGCGGCACCGCGACGGGTGGCCTCTCGGGCGTCGATTCGCTGGATGTGATGACCGATCTTGGTGTCGAGGCGGCTCTGGCCAATATCGAAACCTATATCGACACCGCCATTGACGCGGCGGCATCCTTCGGTTCAGCGGAAGGCCGGATCGAGACCCAGTCCGAGTTCATCTCGAACCTGACTGACAGCCTCACCGCTGGTATCGGCACGCTGGTCGATGCGGATATGGAGGCGACTTCGGCCCGCCTGCAGGCGCTTCAGGTGCAGCAGCAGCTGGGTGTCCAGTCGCTCTCAATCGCCAACCAGTCGCCCCAGAGCATCCTGTCTCTGTTCGGGTAAGAGACCTGATCTGATATCGGGCGGGGCGCACAAATACAGGGTCAAAACGGCCCCAGCGCGCCCCGCCCACTCTCCCACGCGAAGACAGAACTCGAGCGTTCCGGAAGGACATAGCCGTGAATTCCCTGCAAATGGCGCGAAGCGCCTACTCCTCTGGCGGGCAAGCCCCGCTCCGTACCAACCGCGGCACAGAATACGCCGCCTTTTCTCAGGTGACACATCGGCTGAAGAGTTGCCGCACGTTTCCCGCACTGGTCGAAGCGCTTCACGAAAATCGCCGTCTCTGGACGGCCCTGGCCGCCGACGTGGCCGATGGCGACAATGATCTGCCCAATGATTTGCGGGCCCGGATTTTTTACCTCGCCAAGTTCACCCAGCATCACTCCGGCCAGGTTCTGCGCCGCAAGGTTGGAGTGAAACCGCTCATCGAAATCAACATGGCCGTCATGCGTGGACTTGGCGGCAAGACGGGAGCCCCGAAATGAGCGGTCTTGTTCTGAAACTCAGCCCCAAAGAGCGCGTGCTTATCAATGGTGCCGTCATCGAAAACGGTGATCGGCGCTCGCGGCTCTCAATCGTGACGCCGGGTGCAAATATTCTGCGGTTGCGGGATGCGATCCACCCGGAAGAAGCCGTAACCCCGGTCAAACGGGTGTGCTACATCGCCCAGCTTATTCTGTCAGGAGATACCGGCGCGGCTGAAGCCGAGTTGCAACTCTTGCGCGGGATTGAGGGTTTGAGCCAGGTGTTCACCGATGCAGACAGTCGCAGCCAGCTTGATGCCGCAACCCGTGCGGTCGGTCTGGGCCAGCATTATCAGGCACTCAAAGCCCTGCGCACCCTGCTGCCCCGCGAGGACAGGTTGATCGCGGCACAAGCCGTCTATGAAAAGCCAAACTGATGTACGCGCCCGTCATCCCTTTGAGCGGCATTGCCGGATGGCAACTTTTGCAGCGCACCCAGGACAAGCAGATGGAGGCGTTTTCCTCCTCTGCTGAAGTACAGCGAAATTCTGCCGACTTCCGGGAACGTATTTCCGAGGTAAAATCCGCCGAGGACTTGGTTGGCGACTATCGCTTGCTGAACGTGGCGCTGGGGGCATTTGGCCTGTCGGATGACATTGCCAATCGCTATTTTATCCAAAAGGTACTGGAGGAGGGCACGCTTGACCCGGCGGCCTTCGCCAACCGCCTCTCGGATAACCGCTATGAAGACCTCTCGAAAGCCTTCGGTTTTGGCGACTTCGATACGCCCAACACCGTGCTCTCGGACTTTCCAGACAGGATCATCGACGCCTATACCACCCGTGCGTTTGAAACGGCCGTGGGCGAGCAGGATACCGACCTGCAACTTGCCATGAATATCCAGCGCGAGTTGCCTGAAATTGCGGCGGACGATGCCGAGGAAGATACCCTCTGGTTTCGGGTGATGGGCAATGAACCCCTGCGAGCCGTGTTCGAAAAGGCGCTCAACCTGCCGCCTGAGTTTGCTGCGATTGATATCGACAAGCAGTTGGAAACCTTCAAAGACAGGGCCGGGAGCCTGTTCGGCGACACGTCGGTAAGCCAGTTTACCGATCCTGACAAAATGGAAGAACTGACCCGGCGCTTCCTGGTGATGTCACAACTGGACGGTGACAATACCAGCTTCAACAGCAACAATGCCGCGCTCACGATCCTGAGCGGCGTAAGCTCTTCCAACATCTTCGAATTGCTAACCTGACGCGAGCGTTTTGCTCGCGTTAAAAGGATCAGGCTCTTCGGTCAGGCCCGGGGAGCAGGGCGGAGCTGGTAGACGCCTTCGGGAAGGTCCAGCGCGGCGGCAAGATCGCGGATCTGGGCGATCGAGAGGGTGATCTTTTGCACCACATCCTGCCGAGTATCCAATTGTTCGACGGTCACGCAATCCTCAAAGGCTTGAATGGTCACGTCTTCTTGTAAATGCGGCGTCCCCTCATCCATGAGGGTCACAACCGTGGCATCAAAATCGTGTTCGATCGTAAACATAGCTAAAGAGTAACGCCTGCGTTGCGCGCTGTCAGCCGTGAAAGCCACAAGCGCGCGAGGTTTCGCCGTTTGGGCTTGGGCTGGGCGGTGGCACTGATATAGTCAGCCTAGTTTTTCGGGCGAGGGCCATATGCGCAAAGTGATCAACGCGTTACTACTCGGCGCCGTTCTGGTGCTTGCGGGATGCATGCAACCAACCGGTTCTAGTGACGGCGCCGCGCCTGGTGGCTTTGACGCGGACACCGCTGCCAAGAATTTTGTGACCGTTATCAACCGGGTGGAGCCTGTGGCCGAACGTGTATGCCGGTCGCGCCAGCCCCAGGCAAATTGCGACTTTCTGATCGTTGTGGATGATCGGCGCGGCCAGCCTCCCAATGCCTATCAAACGTTGGATGAGCGGGGCCGCCCGGTGATTGCCTTCACCCTGGCGCTTATCGCGGATGCCCGCAATCAAGACGAACTGGCCTTCATTCTGGGCCATGAGGCGGCGCATCATATTGCCGCACATATCCCCCGCAGCCAGCAGGATGCGACCATTGGGGCGCTGGTTCTTGGCACGCTTGCCACTGTCTCGGGGGGGAATGATGCGGCGGTGGACACGGCTGTGCGGATCGGGGCCGGGTTGGGGGCGCGGCGGTTTTCTAAAGAGTATGAGCTGGAGGCCGACCAGTTGGGCACCGTTATTGCGTTTCGGGCCGGATACGATCCGGTGCGCGGGGCCAAGTATTTTTCTCGCATTCCCGATCCGGGCGATGCTTTTCTGGGTACGCATCCGCCCAATGCCTCGCGGATGGAAGTGGTGCGAGTGACCGCTGCCGCACTGTAAACGCTCCGTGGCAAGGGCCGGATCAACAGCGTGAAGCCGCTGTTTTACCATTCAATTGCCACAGCCGCGCATATATCTGGGCTCAGGAAGGCGCCGCTTGCGGGTGAATGTAGAATGCTGAAACAACTGGTAAAACGGATTTGGGTGCGAACCAAATGGTCGTGGGAGGGGGTTGTGCATGTGTGGCAAACCGAGCCCTCGCTCAAACAGTGGATCATCGCTTATGTGATCTCGGCCATTGCCGCGATCCTGCTGCCGATTGACCCCGGCGAGCGGGCGATGATTGTGGGTGGCGGGCTATTTGTGCTTGCATTTGAATGCCTTAACACAGCCATCGAGCGCGCCATTGATTACATTTCGCTAGAGCGTCACCCGCTGGCGAAACAGGCCAAGGACACTGCCTCTGCCGCGGTTGCCCTGACTTCTCTGGCGATTGGCGTGGTCTGGCTGATGGCGTTCATCGGGCTTTACGCGAGGGGATGACAGGGGGCCGGATGCGTGGGCGGTAACAAAGCATTAACCATGTTTAGCGATCAAGTACCGCCTTCATCGCCCTGCTCTTTCGGCGTCTGCCATCCGTTGCGCCAATATCCGGCACCGATCAGGCGCAGAGGATAAACCCCGATCGCACCCCCCATCATGGTGAGGTGATCATTGCCGAACCCGCAAAAAGTGGACTGGCGGACATTGATTTACCTCAAGGCGCGCATCCTTACCTTGTGTCATCCAAGTGTGGCACAGCAAAAGTTAGGGAATCGTTATGCAGACGCTGGGCCCCGAAATGTGGCACTACTGGCTAGCTATGGGGATGGCCAAAACAACCCGCACGGACCTTGTAAACGCTATGGAACAAGGGGTTTTAGACAATTCCGAGTGGGCGGATATGGTGGATCGGTGCCGGGGGTGTGCCTGGGCGGAATGCTGCGAAGGGTGGCTTCATGCGCATATGGAAGAGGGGGCGGATTGCCCGCCGACCTGTGTGAACCAACACCGATTTAATGCGCTGCGCCAAGAGGTTGGCAAGGCTGCTACCGCTTAGCCATCCAGAGCTAACCCGCTGAAAGAGAACGGTAGTTTTGGGGAAATGCACCCATTATTCCCGTCACGCTATTACCGCCACAGTGCCCTGCCCCGCCGAATGGCTGCGCAAGACAAAGGCCAGCATGAAGCCGTTGATAACAAAGGGTTACACAGTTTGCTGACCGGGCGTTGAGCAGGGCAGCCCCCCAGAGGACAGCCCCTGAGGACAGCAAGGCGAGGGCCGGAGATTGAACCTCTCCAGCCCTCTTTTATTGCCCGGTTCGTGCGGCTTTTTTTGCCGTTAATCGCAAAAAGATCACAGCCACAAGGGATGCACGTTTCATGCACAACCCATGCACATCGGTTTTTTACGTGCTTGGTTAACCTAACGCAGCGCGCGGTGGGCGGGGTTAAACCCGCTGGCCCCAGAGATCGTATTCGGAGGCTTCGTCAACCTCGACGGTGACGATATCGCCGGGGGACAGGCCTTCGGTGGCGGTGTCGATGA
>NZ_JARGND010000090.1 GCF_029212645.1 Vannielia sp.
CGGCAATCGCCTGCAAAAAGGCCTGCCGTTCTGCCGCCGCCAAGTGCTCATCGGTGAAAAGCTCTTCGAGTTGGTCCACCAATAGCGCCAGTTTGGCCTGCGGTGGATTGCCCAGTACATCCTGCTTCCTCTTGGCGCGTTCTGCCTCGGACACATGGCTTTTTCGCGCCAAAGCCTCAGCCTCTTCAGCCAGATCAAAAGCCGCCTTTTGCGCCGCCTCCGACAAAGCCCCTTTCAGCAAAAGGTCCGCCCCTTGCGGCGTGGTGCTCAAAAGATCAGCCAACTCAGCCACAGTGGTTCCGTCGCTCAGCAACTCCGGTAAGGCGGTTTCGTTGGTCAGGGCTTTGGCGAAGGCCTCCACCAGATTGCCGCTGGCATCGCTGGGCCTGAACACCGCCCGGCGCCACAGGCCCACGCCTTCAACAACCCCCGGCTCCACCAACAAGGGCAGCACACCCGCGCGCACGAGGCTGGATTTCCCGCCACCCGAGCGCCCAAGCACCATCACAAAACTCTGTCCCGATGCCGCTTGCCCGCGAAGCGCCTTCAGAACCTTGGAAATTGCCTGGGTGCGCCCATAAAAGATAGGAGCATGGGCAAACTCGAAGCTCTCCAAACCGCGAAAGGGAGAGCCCTCCCAACGGGGGCCGCCAGACGTCTCGACAGCGCCGCTATGGTTGGTAAATACCACGCCCAGTTCATCGAGACGGCGCGCAATCAGTTTGTCGAGATGAATCTCGAAAGCCTCTTCAAACTCGGCAGAATCAGAAAAGCCATGGAACGCCGCCAATAGCGAGCCATCCTGATCGTGAAACCATTTCTGGATAAATCCATCCAAAGCGCGTTTCTGGTGAAGCCGCTCTTCGGCGTCGTGGTCATTCGCGAGGCTGATATAGGGTTCCGCCATTTTGCGATAAACCAACAGGTCCGGGCGACCCGTGCGTTGGATAGCATCCCATGCGTCTTCAAATTCAAATTCGGTGCCGCTGTCATATCGGCTGCCGTCGTCTCGCTGGATATGCGCGGGCAAACGGGTGCCCAATCGTGACCACAAAATGCAGATCACAATATCGGTGGTCGAGGGCTTTTCAATTTGGTCCTGAAATGTGGCCGTCGCCAAAAGCGGCTCATGTTCCCACACGATCGGCACCAAATGCGCCACCGATGCGTACCGTTCCGCCAGCCGCTTCATGACCCGGTCGGCCAGAATGCGTTCTTCGTTCACATCGCCAGGCGACGACAGAAAAATCTTGATCTCGGGGCGGCCCGCAGTCTCGTCAATGTCAGCCATAGTGTCTTTCTATCAAAGGTTGAAATCAACGCCCGCAGGCTTGACCAAGGCAAGCAACGACTGAAAGCTCTGCGTCACGCGCAATGCAGCTTCATGCCCTTGTGCACTGTTAACATTGTCGATTTCACCGTTTGCGCCATAAGAAACATCTATCGCGCCGACGCCTTCAATCTCTATCCTTGTTGGTTTTCCGATCTCACCGTAGGTAAAGGTCAGCACCCGGTCGTGCTGGTCGGTCAGGCGGATGATCTGGCCCTCGGCATTGTAGCTCAAGCTCGCCGAACCCCCTTTGGAGTTCTGCGCAAAAATGAGATTGCCCTTGATGTCATATTGGAAATCACTAACTAGCTCTTGCTTCCGGCGCAAATCCATATCCCTGATCCGAGATATCTTTTGGCTGCGCGGATCATATTCCAGATGAACTTCTTCGTTCGCTGTTTTCTTGCGTATCAGCCGGCATTGATCATCGTAGTCAAATTCCGATGCCATATTGCCACGCCGCTTCAACGTGGGCATTCCACAGGGGTGATAGCGCGTTTCAGTGGTGACTCCATCAATAGTCCGCGTATATCCGGCGGTATATTTACCACCGTATTTGTTGATACCCTCCTTATAGCTGACGGTTTCCTCGCTCAGGGGCGTCTCTGACCCGACAGACCGATATTCCATTTTCGTCGTATAATAATGAGATTCGATCCCCGGTTCCGTTATCTCATAATCCCCATAATCATAGGTCACATACGTGCCGTCCCGCGCAACCGTATAGGCAACAAACTGGGTGCCTTCGTGGTATCCGATCTCAAAAGAACTCCCGTCCGCATAGCGAATAAATCGCATATTGTGATTTTCGTCATACTCGTAGCCATAGGTGCCCCCCGCCATATTGATCGCCTGCACCAGGTTTCCCTCGGCATCATAGGTATAGACCGCCTCGCCGCCCTCCATTTTCAGGCGGGTGATCCACCCGCTCGCGTTGGTTTCCACCAATAGGCTATTTCCATCCGAAAAGAGAATTTCGCGAAAATGCCCATCCACATTCCGCTTGAGCCGATACCCGACCCCGTAGCGATCAAATTTCTCAACAATTCTGCCATCTAGAGAAAACCGCTCGTGGCCTGATTCCCCACGCCGGTAAAACCCAACAGGCTCCCGGATCACTTCGGCATTCACCGTCTGGGTCGAGGTCAGCCGCTGGCCGATCGCAATATCTTTCGGCGGCAAAAGACCACTATCAACAAGGTTCTTATATACGCTGGTCAGCAGGTCAACATCGCCCCCAAACCTGCTGCGAAGCCTTTGCGCTTCATCGTCCGATTTGAGCCAGCCTTCGCCTTCCATTGCGGCAAGCACCTCTTCGGTGAGTTTTTCAACATCATCCGCACTTAACTCAGACGGATGATAACTCCGTTGGGCACCAGACCCGTGTTCTATCAAAGACACCGATCCAACACCCGTCACCGAGAGCGACGTTTCATACCGCGTGCCCCAGCCCACGCCAAAGCTGAGGCTTTTCGAGCTCTTCGAATTATACGTTCGACTTATTTCAAATTCGGAATTTGAAAACACAACATCAGTGTAAGTAATGTAGAAATTACCGTTTTTCATATTCACGCCCGCGTGCAACGGCATCGCCATTGCAATCACGGTCGCAAACCCAATCCAACCCAGTACAAAACGCAGTCTTGAGTTTTGCGCGGAAAAGCGTGGAAAATTACGCATTTGGTCCTCGAATGACTTGATGAAAAATCAGTATCCCGGCGAAGTTAGGTCAAGTCTCCGGCATAGATCAAGCCCCCAGACCGCCCGAAAAGCCTTCGCGAAGGCAAGCATCAAGCCGCCGCCGTGTTTCGACCTACCGCTCACCGTTTTCGTGACGCCGCGCAGTTTGCCCAGCCCCGATCCGGCCAAGGCTTTGCACGCAATTACGCTCGAAGTAACGGTCGTGCTCCCGTCGCCCCATCTTGTTTGGTGTCGGAATTTGGCACCTTCAGCATTTCAGGGAAGGCTCAGATGAATATCGTGCTGCAAGGACGCATCCAGCGGCCCCTCTTGCCCGCACCAAAGCCCGCCGCGGTATCGGACCCTTCCAATCCCCCCGCCCGCTGCTACTGTAACCTGCAGCACAGGAGTCCGCTCATGCAGGAATGGTGGCGCAGCGCCGTTGTCTATCAGGTCTATCCCCGGTCTTACCAAGACGACAATGGCGATGGTGTCGGCGATCTGAAAGGCATCACCCGCCGCCTCGATCACATCGCCGATCTTGGGGCCGATTGCATCTGGCTGTCGCCGATCTTCGCCTCCCCGCAGGCCGATATGGGGTATGATGTATCCGATTATCTGGCGGTCGATCCGCTGTTCGGAGACATGGCCGATTTTGATGCGCTAATCGCAGCCGCCCATGCGCGCGGCCTCAAGGTGATCGTCGATCAGGTGCTCTCACATACCTCGGAAAGGCATGCATGGTTTGCCCAGTCCCGGCTTGATCGCACTAATGACAAGGCCGATTGGTATGTTTGGGCCGATCCCCTGCCAGATGGCTCGCCGCCCACCAATTGGCACAGCCATTTTGGCGGCCCCGCGTGGGAGTTTGATCCCCAGCGCGGGCAGTATTACCTGCACAATTTCCTCGCCTCCCAGCCTGACCTGAACTTCCATAACCCCGATGTGGTGGATGCCATCCTCGACACCTGCAAATTCTGGCTCGACCGGGGCCTCGATGGCTTTCGCCTCGACACGGTGAACTACTATTTCCACGACCGGAAGCTGCGCTCAAACCCACCCGCGCAGGCCAAACCGCAGGTCATGGCAACAGATCTCTACGGGATGCAAAACAACATCTACAACAAGACCCGGCCAGAGAACCTTGGCTTTCTGGAACGGCTGCGCGCCCTCACCGATCGGTACCCAGAGATCATGATGGTTGGCGAGGTGGGCGAAATGGGCCACCGCTCGATCGAGATCATGGGCGAATACACCGAAGGCACCCATCGCCTTCACATGGCCTACTCCTTTGCGATGCTTGGGCCTGATTTCACCGCCGAGCACTTTCGCAACTGTATCGAAGGTTTTCAGCTAGGCGCGCCCGATGGGCACCCCTATTGGTCGTTCAGCAACCATGACGTGCCCCGCCAGGTGAGCCGCTGGGCGGAATTTGCGGTGTCAGAGGATGCCATGGCTCGGCTGGCCTGCGCGATGCTCATGTCATTCGAGGGGACAATCGGCATCTACCAGGGCGAGGAGCTGGGCCAAACCGAAACCGAGCTCACATTCGAAGAGCTGACAGACCCGCCCGCCATCCGCTTCTGGCCCGCCGTGAAGGGGCGTGATGGCTGCCGCACCCCGATGGTTTGGGAGAAAAACGCCCCCAACGCAGGCTTTTCCACCGGCACCCCATGGCTTCCGGTGAAGGCCCCGCAGGCGGCAAAAGCGGTTGATCAACAGGGGGGCAACAGCATCCTCGCCTTCTACAAGGCCGCCATCGCCCGCCGAAAGGCCAGCCCGGCCCTCAGCCATGGCACAACCACCTTCATCTCCCTGCCCGAGCCGATCCTCGCCTTCACCCGCAGCGCCAAAGAAGAGGCGCTGACCTGCGTGTTCAACCTTTCGCCAAAGCCACAAAAGCTGAAGATCAGCGGCACGGCAGAGCTTGCTTTTTCCAATGCGGCAGAGCTTGGCAACGCCAGCCTCACCCTTGGCGGCAACGG
>NZ_JARGND010000091.1 GCF_029212645.1 Vannielia sp.
CCTGGGTATAAATTCCGTCCATTCCCTAATCGTTCCGATACCAAACAGATGCCGCCAATATGGCGGCGAAACACGGTTAACCAATAGCTGGATGATGACCTTGTTTGGTCGAGAGTTCAACCTTCGGGTGATTGGCGCGACGAATGTTTCCACCCTCCGCACCAGACCCTTATACCGTATTCCGTCATAGCGATGCTCTCGGGGCAGGCACCGCTTTTCTGAAACGCCTCAAGTTCGGCTTCCACGGCGTTGTATTTGAAGACCAAAGCGTGGCGGTGTCACGGAGGACCACCACCGCCGCTTAAAAATTGCCATCTGCAATAGTCCATCGTCCGAAGACACGAGAGCAGTGGTTATACAAGCACTGCGAACCGCAAAACATGCGCGACCGATTGGGTAGAAAAGTGATCGATCCAAATGGCCAGAACACGCGGTAGGCGCGTTGCTCGGGGTGCCAGCTTAGGCAGGTGGATTTCGCGGGTTTGTTTGCATCCCATCCCTTGACGAAACCGCTGATGACAAATGATTTTCCCGCGTCTAGCCTGGCCGCATGTCGAACCGGCCTTGGACTGACGCAGAGAATGACCTGATCGTCGCGGATTACTTCGCGATGCTGGCTGCGGACTTCGCTGGCCAGTCCTATAACAAGGCTGCGCACAATCGCGATCTTCAGGTCCAGATCGACCGCAACCGCAGTTCGATTGAGTTCAAGCACCAGAACATTAGCGCGGTTCTCCGGGCACTCGGAGAGGACTGGATCCCCGGCTACAAGCCCGCGCAAAACTACCAAGGCACACTAGAAGACGCGGTGGCGCGTTGGCTGGAACTCAACCCTGGCTGGCTGTCCCGCATTCTGGATCGGCCCGCGATGGGCCTGCGCGACGCAGCTCAACTTTGGGTTGGACCGCCCCCGACGCTCAGCAACCAGCCGCCCCCTCCTGAGCTTGAGCAAACCATCGCCACCGCCCGCAAGTTTAACGTCGCCGAACGTGATGAGCGCAACCGCGCGCTTGGCCGGGCGGGGGAGGAACGCGCGCTGGCGCATGAGAAAGCGGTGCTGGCTGGTTCCGGGCGCTCTGATCTTGCGTCAAAGGTGCGTTGGGTCTCGGAGGAGGATGGCGATGGCGCGGGGTATGATATTGCTAGCTATGCGCCGGATGGCCGGCCCCGATTGATCGAAGTGAAAACGACCAACGGCTGGGAACGCACGCCCTTCCATATTTCGCGCAATGAACTGGCTGTTGCCGATGAACGGCGGGCAGACTGGTGCCTCATGCGGCTCTATCACTTTGCACGCGAGCCGAAGGCGTTTGAGCTGCGCCCGCCGCTGGACGCCCACGTGTCGCTGACCGCCACGAGCTTTCAGGCCAGCTTTCACTGAGCGTCAGTCAAACACCTTTTTCAGGCTGCTGGGCCCACGGCATCTCGGCCAGGCCACAGAGGAAAAAGATTGGCAGAACCATGGGCTCACGCCGCAAGACCAGCCGCGGTGGGACAAGCCATGCCAACCGCATCACGAAGCTGACATGGCGGTTGCAGATGCCGTCCTCTGTGGCGGGATCGGCGATGGTGGTGACATCGCCGCGCCCAAGCCTGCCCCCATCTTAGCCACTCGTCCGATCTTCCGGGACGCCTCAGGCGGCGAACCGTTGACCCTTAATGACATCAAAAACCTGGCCCGCCGGGCAGGGCGGCGCAGACGGCAAGTGACGTTAAGGAAGTGGCTGTAGGCCTCTGTAAAATAAGGGATTATCGCATCCTTTTCGGTGCGAAAGGCACGTTTCCCAAAGGCGCAAGGGCGAGGGTTCTATCGCCCCGGAGGTGGCGAAGGCAACCCGCTTTTTCTGCTTGTATCCCAAGGCCCTGCCGATAGTATCCCGCGCACAAAGGAGGCCTCTGCGATGCTATTTCGTTTCATCGACTCGCTGAACGAGCTGGTCGGCCGGATCATTTCCGTTGTGGCCGTCCTGTTTGCAGCAATCATAATTTACGACGTGTTCATGCGCTACGTCATGAACGAGCCCACACGCTGGGCCTTTGATGTTACCAAGATGCTCTATGGCTTCTACTTCGTGCTTCTGGGCGGGTATGCGCTGCGCCATCAGGCGCATGTTCGGGTTGATCTCGTCACCGAAGTCCTGGCGCCCAAGACCCGCCGCATCGTTGAGGTGCTTGGCTACCTTATCTTCTTCTTTCCCTTTGCGTGGGTGTTCATGACGCGATCTTACGAGTTCGCCATGCGGTCCTACACGCAGGGTGAAACCACCTATGGCTCGGTCCAACTGCCGGTCTACCCGTTGAAAATGGCGATGGCTGTCGCGGCTGCGCTCTTGATGCTGCAAGGGATTTCCGAAGTCTTGAAGCTAATTGTTGACCACCGAGAGGAGCGGCCAAGTGGCACCTGAAATAATCGCGCTTTGCATGTTCGGCCTTTTGTTGCTGGGCCTGTTCATGGGGCACCCGCTCGCCTTTGTGTTGGGCGGCACCGCCGTTCTGGGCACGCTGATCGCGGGCAAGCCGATGGTGCTGGGCATCGTCATCAACCGCATCTTTGGCGACGTTCTGAGCAATTTCACCCTGATCGCCATTCCGCTATTCATATTGATGGCAAGATTCCTGTCAGACAGCGGGGTGACCGACAAGATGTTCGAGTCGCTCCGGTTGCTGATGTCGAACGTGCGGGGCGGACTTGCGCTCGCCGTGGTTTTTATCTCGATCCTGCTGGCCGCCACGACGGGCATTATCGGCGCGTCCATCACGGTGATGGGGGTCATGGCCCTGCGCCCGATGCTGCAATATGGCTATAGCCCGACACTGACGACGGGCGTGATCGCGGCGTCCGGTTGCCTTGGCATTCTCATTCCGCCGTCGATCATGCTGATCCTGATGGCCAGCTACTCGCCGCTTTCCGTGGGAGAGCTGTTTGCCGGGGCAATGGTGCCGGGCATCCTGCTTGGGCTGCTCTATGCCGTTTGGGTGGTTGTCGTGGCAATCGTGCGCCCCAGCATGGCCCCCGCCGTTGAACCGGACGAGAAAATCAGCAAGCCCGCACTGGCCCGTATGCTGGTGATCGAGGCGGTTCCGCCGCTGGTTCTGATCCTCGGCATTCTGGGCTCGCTGCTCGCTGGCATCGCCACCGCGACCGAAGCTTCGGCCATTGGCGCGGCACTTGCTTTAGGGATCGTGATCCTGCGCGGCAAGTTCAACTGGAAAAGCTTTTACGGTGCGATGCTGGAAACCGGCCGCACCTCGGCGATGGTCCTGTTCATTGTCGTTGGGGCCACGGCCTTTACCGGCGTATTCAACATCACCGGCGGGTTGCGCGCCACACAGGATATCATCCGTGGGCTCGAAATGGAGCCATGGTTGCTGATCACGATCATGATGTTCATCGTGTTCATTCTGGGGGCGTTTCTGGACTGGACGGGCATCGTGCTTCTGTCCTTCCCGATCTTCCTTCCGATCGTGCAGGAAATGGACGTGAACCTGCTGTGGTTCGTGGTTCTGATGTCTGTGGTTCTGCAAACGTCCTTCCTGACGCCGCCCTTTGGATATGCGCTTTTCTACTTACGTGCGATCGCACCGGCGACAGTGAAAACGACACATATCATCGTAGGGGTTTTGCCATTCATCGGCCTGATCCTGATGATGTGCATGGCCGTGGCGCTGTTCCCGCAACTGATCACATGGCTACCTGAAACTCTCTATACCAAGTAACCTGAGGAGGTATTCTGATGACGTTGAAATCAACAATTTTCGCAGGCGTTGCATTCGCGGCAACTCTGTCGACGCCAGCGATTGCGCAGGAAAGCTGGACCATGACCAGCACCTGGCCCACATCCCTTGAACTGATCGAGATCGACAAGCACTTCGTTGAGCTGGCCAACAAGCTGACAGGCGATGAGCTCACCATCGAATTCTTCGAAGGCGGCGCACTCGTGCCCGCGGGCGAAGTGTTTGGTGCGGTTGAATCCGGCACCATTCAGGCCGGTGGCGACTGGCCGGGATATTGGGCCGGGCGCAACTCTGCGTTTTCGCCCCTCGCAACCACCGCCAGCCTGTTCAACGCGGTTGACTACGTCAACTGGATCGAACAGTGGGGCGGTTTCGATCTTTACAACGAGATCTACGGCAAATTCGGCATGGTTTATCTGCCTTACGGCGTGACCAACAACGAATCCGGCTTCCGCACCAACAAGAAGATCGAAACCCTGGAAGACCTTCAGGGCATGCGTTTGCGCCTTTCGGGGCTTGAGCAAGGGCGTCTTCTTGAGAACCTGGGCGGCAGTCAGGTGTCCATGGCCGGTGGTGAAATCTACCAGTCGCTGGAACGCGGCGTGATCGACGGCGCAGAATTTTCAACGCCGAACGTCGATTTCTCGGGTGGCTTCCATCAGGTGACGACGCACTGGGCGACCCCCGGTTGGCACCAATCCGCGTCTGCCTTTGGTGTGATGATCAACAAGGCGTCCTGGGATGCGCTGTCCGAAGAGACACAGGAAAACCTGAAAATCGCCGCTCAGGCCAACCTGATCTGGTCGCTCGCCTTCACCGAAAAGCGCGCGACTGAAGCCTACCAGCAGTTCAAGGACGCGGGCGTCGAAATCACCCGCTATGATGATGAAACGCTGGCCAAGGTTCAGGAAATGGCGAACGATGTGATCGAGCAAACCGCTTGCGAAAATCCCGATTCCGCCAAGGTGTACCTCAGCCAGCTTGAGTATCTCGCCGATTACGCCAAATGGCGCGATGCCTCGGCCCCGTTCAACCTGGGCCGCACACCAAACGGACCGGATATCGAAACGATCCGTGCCTGCGTAGAATAAGCGATACTCAAGTCGATACTGTCAATGGATTAAGGCCCCGGAGTTATTCTCCGGGGCCTTTTGTTGTGGGGTGGGGAACCCCCCTTAAGTGAGGCGGGTTGCCCCCCCTCCTGTCAGAGTTTTTCGAGCAGTTCGGGGACGGCGGTGAAGAGGTCGGCGACCAGGC
>NZ_JARGND010000027.1 GCF_029212645.1 Vannielia sp.
GATTTAGGTTCTGGCGCCGCGAGGCGTGGGGGTTCGAGTCCCTTCACCCGCACCATTCTCACAAGTTTGAACGGCGCGGTCGGTACCTTGTTTGAGGTCGACCTGCGTTCGAACGGGCGCACCACTGGCTCCTTCCTGTGAAGTGTCAGACGGTTTTGACCTTCACCTCATCAGCCAGCCCAGATCGAGAATGCGGCATTGCCGCCGTTCGTGCAAACCGCGGCGAACGGCTCAAAAGAGCCCAAAAAAGACATTGATATTTGGATCATATCGGCGTCACGAGGGCTATGGGGTGTTGTTTGGAAACAGGCGTTAACCTATGGGAGCGCGCTAATACATGCAGATGGAAACCCAATTGAAATACGCGATTATCTTCACTCGATTGTCCAAAATTGAGCCGACCGAGATTATTGATCACATGTCCGATCCACGTGTTGCAGAGCACATGCCGCTTCTGACTTTCAAATGGGATGAAGTTGCCGTGGCCAAATTTGTCGCCACTAAAGAGGAGCGCTGGAGCCGCGATGGACTTGGGCATTGGGCCATACAGTCAAACAATAAATATGTCGGGTGGGGTGGTTTTCAGAAGGAAGGTGACGAGTGGGATTTCGGTCTGGTCCTACGGCCTGACGCCTTTGGTCTTGGTACACGTATTTCGAAAAAGGCAATTGAGTTCGCCGTTGCCGACGAACGTATTCCTTTCGTGACATTCCTTTTGCCGCCGTCCCGCAAAAACCTAGGTGCTCTCGAAAGACTTGGGGCAAGACGTATCGGTGAAATCGAATACGATGGGGCAACATTTCTCAAGTATCGACTAGAGACTGAATGAACACTTTGTCCGCGTTGCGCACCTTGGCACATGGCGCGATGAAGGTCCGGTCTGGGGTGATAAGGTTTTATGGTTGGTCAATGTGGTTTGATGCGGGTGCCTGATGGATTTCAGGAAATCCGGTGTATCCTGCTTGTCGTGCGCGAAGGTTTTGCATCTTTGGTGAAAGTTGCCGCAGCTCTTTTTGAACGTTGCTGGCGGCGCTCGATTTTCAAAGAAAAGCGATTGGGGCCTTCGTGTTAGCTGCCGAAGGCCCCACCCCGCACCAGAGCAAAGCGCCCCGGCAAACCCGGCGCGGGGACGGGCCGATGAGTGGGTTTCCAGTGGAAATCACCGATAGGCGGCCTTGGGGATGCGGCGATGAAGCGCGCAAATGGGCCTGCCTGCGCACCAGAATCGGGGTTGATCCCCCGCCGCACCCAAACTAGTAAAGCCCAAATCGAATTCTGGCCGCCCCTTTGGCGGCCTTTCCCGTTCAAAGAGGACGCACATCATGCAGGTCAACGAGACCCTCAACGAAGGTCTGAAACGCGGCTACGAGATCACCATTCCGGCGAGCGATCTTGAGGCCACCGTCACCAGCAAGCTCGAAGAGGCTCGCCCCGATGTTGAGCTGAAAGGCTTTCGCAAGGGCAAGGTGCCGATGGCGCTGCTGAAAAAGCAGTTTGGCCAGCGCTTGATGGGCGAAGCCATGCAGGAAGCTGTAGACGGCGCGATGTCCAAGCACTTTGAAGAGTCCGGCGACCGCCCTGCGATGCAGCCTGACGTCAAGATGGTCAACGAAGACTGGAAAGAGGGCGACGACGTGACCGTGGCGCTCAGCTACGAAGCGCTGCCCGAGATCCCCGAGGTCGACCTGAAGGCTGTGAAGCTTGAGAAGTTGGTTGTGAAGCCCGATGACGAGGCCGTTGATGAAGCGCTTCAGGGCCTCGCCGATCAGGCGAAAAACTTTGAAGACCGCAAGGCCGGCTCAAAGGCCAAGGACGGCGATCAGGTTGTGATGGACTTCGTCGGCAAGGTTGACGGCGAAGCCTTTGAAGGCGGCTCGGCGGAAGATTTCCCGCTGGTGCTTGGCTCGGGCCAGTTCATCCCCGGCTTTGAAGAGCAGCTGACCGGCGTGAAGGCCGGTGAGGAGAAGGCCGTTGAGGTGTCTTTCCCCGAGGAATACCAGGCCGAGCATCTGGCCGGTAAGGCTGCGATTTTTGATTGCACCATCAAGGCCGTGAAGGCCCCGGCCGCGGCCGAGATCAACGACGAGCTGGCCAAGCAGTTTGGCGCTGACGATCTGGACGCCCTCAAGGGCCAGATCCGGGAGCGTCTTGAGGCCGAGTATGGCGGCGCGGCACGGGCTGTGATGAAGCGCCATCTGCTTGACGAGCTGGACAAGCTGGTCACCTTCGATCTGCCGCCGACCCTGCTTGACGCAGAAGCCGGCCAGATTGCCCACCAGCTGTGGCACGAGGAAAACCCCGACGTTGAGGGCCATGACCACCCCGAGATCACCCCCTCCGATGAGCACAAGGAACTGGCAGCGCGGCGCGTTCGCCTTGGCCTGCTGCTCGCTGAGCTTGGCCAGAAGAACGAGATCGAGGTGACCGACGCCGAGATGACCCAGGCGATCATGGGCCAGGCGCGCCAGTATCCGGGCCAGGAGCGCGAGTTCTTTGAGTTCGTGAAGACCAACGCCCAGGTGCAGCAGCAGATGCGCGCCCCGATCTTTGAAGACAAGGTCGTTGATTACATCTTTGAGCTTGCCGATGTGAGCGAGAAAGAGGTCAGCAAGGACGAGCTGAAAGAAGCCGTTGATAAGCTGGAAGACGACGAATGATGTGACCTGTCCACAGGTGACAGGTTAAAAAAGGGCCGCCCGCTGGGTGGCCCTTTTGCTATGGGAGACGGGATGGATTTTTTCGAACGCTTGTGCGGCTTTGCCGAAACGTCGCCGGAGGCGGTGTATGAGGGGCTTCAGCCCGAAGAGGGCGGCGGGCTGCGCTCACGGGTGAATGGCAGGGTGTTGCAGCCGGGCGTTTTGGAGCGGGTCACCACGCGCGGTATGGGCGTGCGGCCAAAGCGGGGCAAAACGGTGGTGCGCCAGGTGGTGGGCGAGGCGGCGGCGCTGCATTTGGCGCATCCCGGCGCGCTCTTTCAGGTGGCCTCGCAGTTCAACCTGCTGGAGATGATCGGGCCGCACCGCACTCCGGCGCAGGGGATCACCTGTTATGAGAGCGATCGCACCCAGGGCCCGGCCTGTGCCATGGCTTGCGCGGCGGGCACGATCTGGCGGAATTACTTTGTGCAGCACGGCGGCGCGCGCGGCCAGTGTGAGCGCCAGATTGATACGCTCGCCGCGCTCGGGGATGCCTTGGGCAATGATGAGGGCGATCTTTGGGACATGCAGAATGGCTATGCGCTGCCCCGCCCCGGCGGGCTGGAGGCGGTGGCGGAGCGGATCAACGGGCGGGTTGACGCTTATCGCGGCTTGCTGGAGCTGGGCCTGCAACGCGACAGTGAGGTGACGCTGGAGGGCGGGGGCCACAGGGTGAGCCAGATCTATTGCTCGGCGCTGCCGGTGGCCTATGGCGGCGCTGGACCGTGGGAGCCTTTTGCCCGGCTGGTGCTGGAAGAGGCCTATGAGGCGACGCTGGGGGTGGCGGCGCGGCTCAAGGTGCCAGTGTTCCTGACGCTGCTTGGAGGCGGCGCCTTTGGCAATGAGCGGGCGTGGATCTTAGACGCGATGAGCCGGGCTTTGCGGCTTTATGCAAACGCGGGTCTGGAGGTGGCGGTGGTAAGCTACGCAAGCCCGGATGCGGGTGTGGAGCAGATGATTGCCGGGCTTTAGCTGGCGCGGCGGCGCGGGGCGGGCTACACCGGGGCGGGGCAGATGAGCCTTGAGCGGGGACGCAATGGCGCGAAACACTGAGGCAAAGGGCGGATTGGCCGGGCTGGGCTGGCGGGCGTTCTTTGCGCAGCAGACAGACATTGACGAAATGGAACGCACCCCGCCGGTGCGGGTGACGCAGGTGCATCGCAACGGGCTATACGTGCTGGGCGAGGAGATCGAGGCGCTGGTGCCCCCCGGCCCCGATGCCACGGTGGGCGATTGGCTGATGTATGATACCGATGCCCCGGCGCGCAGCCGGGTGCTGGAGCGGATCAGCATCATCAAGCGCCGCTCGGCCGGGCTTGAGCGCCGGATGCAGAGCATCGCCGCCAATATCGACACGACCTTCATCGTGACCTCCTGCAACAATGATTTCAACCTAGCGCGGCTGGAGCGCTATATCGCGCTGGCGTTGGAGGCTGAAACCCAGCCGGTGATCGTGCTCACCAAGCCTGACCTTGCCGAGGATGCAGATCGCTACGCCGAGGAGGCGGGCAGCATCTCTGATCTGGTGCCGGTGGTGGTGGTAAACGCCAAGGGCGGCGGTGTGAGCGAGGCGCTGGCCGCGTGGTGCGGTGCGGGGCAAACGGTGGCGTTTCTCGGCTCGTCCGGGGTGGGAAAATCGACATTGACCAATGCCTTGGCCGCCGGAGCGGATGTGGCCACGCAAGAGGTGCGCGAGGATGATGCGCGCGGGCGGCACACCACCACGCGCCGCCAGTTGCACTTTGTGCCCGGCGGCTGCGCGGTGCTTGACACACCGGGGATGAGAGAGCTGCAACTGGCCGATGCGGAAGCCGGGATTGGCGATTTGTTCTCGGATCTGCGGGACTTGGCCACCGAGTGCAAGTTCAACGATTGCGCCCATGAAAGCGAGCCGGGCTGCGCGGTGCTGGCGGCGGTTGAGCGCGGCGAGATTGATGCCGCACGGCTGGCCCGCTGGAAAAAGCTGGTGGCGGAAGAGCGGTTTAACACCGAGAGCCTGACAGACCGTCGCATGCGCGACCGGGCCTTTGGCAAGATGGTGAAGCGCACGATCAAGGGCAGCCGCAAACGGTGAGGGCGGGGGCTGCGCTGCGCCCCTAAGCTGACCTGAGCCGCAAGAGCTGAACCCGATCCCGCCGCCGCGCTGGGATCAGGCGGCGGCGGGTGCGTTTGGCGGGCTTAGAGCGTGATGCGGAACAGCATGAAGCCGTCCTGGCCGTCGCCTGCGGGTTCAATGGTGACGCCCTCGATGGTTGAAGCGAAGTCTGCCGCCTTTGGGCCGGTTTCAAACAACACCGAGGTGCCGGGCATGGGCGCGAAGGTCCAGTTGGCATCGGCCTTGGGGGTAATTGTGCCTTTCTCGACGATGTAGCGCACGATCACATCGCGGTTGGTATCGGGGCCTTCAAACACCACGGTGGAGCCATCTGCACCGGGGAAGCTGCCGCCGCCCGAGGCGCGGTAGTTGTTGGTTGCAACCACGAATTTTTGCGCGGGGTCAATGGGTTCGCCGTTGAACTTCAGGTCGGTGATGCGGCTGGCATCGGGGTTGAGCGGCTCGCCCTTGGGGCCGAACTTTGAGGGCTGAGACAAGTCGATCTGGTAGGTCACGCCGTCGATGATATCATAATTGTAGCTGGGGAAATCGGGGTTGAGCAGGAGGGCATCGGTGCTGCCCGGCTCGACCTGATTGAACATGCCAGCGGAGCGCTCCAGCCAGTCTTTTACTGTGGCGCCGTCAATCACCACGGCGCGCACGGTGTTGGGGTAGAGGTAAAGGTCGGCCACGTTCTTGATGGCCACATCGCCCACCGGAACATCGGTGTAATACTCCGGCCCACCACGGCCACCGGCCTTGAAAGGGGCGGCGGCAGAGAGAATGGGCAGCCCCTCCCACTCGGTGCCTTGCATCATTTGCTCGATATACCAGACTTGGGCGTTGGACACGACCTGCACCGAAGGATCATCGGCCACGAGGGCGAAGTAGCTGTGCAGCGGCGTGGCGGTTTTGCCAACGGCGCGGCGGATGTAGGCGAGGGTGTCTTCATGCTCCGTGCGCACGCTGTCGAGCACGGCTTGATCATCCTCGACCAGCGCGGTGATGGAGCGGTCTTCGTTGCGCTTGGAAATGGGGCGCGCCTCGGAGGAGTGGCCGGTGACGCGCCATCCCGCGCCATCCCGCTCCAACATCAGATCAATCAGGCCAAGGTGGCTGCCCCAGAAGCCGGCCATGGCGGCGGGCTTGCCGTGGATCGTTCCCGCCTCGGCATCAACGGCGGCGAAATCGGCGTAGGTCGACGACGGGAACACAAGGTGGCTGTGGCCGGTCATGATGCAATCAATCCCCTCGACGGTGGCGAGCGGCACCGAGGCGTTTTCCATCATGTCGCTTTCATTGGCAGAGCCAATGCCGGAGTGCGAGAGGGCGATGATGATATCGGTGCCTTTCTCCATCATTTCCGGCACATAGGCGCGGGCGGCCTCAACGATGTCCCGCGCCTCGACATTGCCTTCAAGGTGCTTGCGGTCCCAGTTCATCACCTGGGGTGGCACGAAGCCGATGATGCCGATCTTGATCGGGTGGGCCTCGCCTGCGCCGTCGGTGATGGTGCGGGTGAGGATGGTGTAGGGCGGCAGCAGGGTGTCATCCTCGGTGGGGGTTGCGCCCTTGGTTTTGGCGATATTGGCGCAAACCACCGGGTAGCCTGCCTTGGCGAGCGACTTCATCAGGAAATCGAGGCCATAGTTGAACTCGTGGTTGCCCAAGGTCGAGGCCTCGATGCCGACGGTGTTCATGGCGGTGATGACGGGGTGCTCGTCCCCCTCTTTCATGCCGCGTTCATAGGCGATGTAATCGCCCATCGGGTTGCCTTGCAAAAAGTCGCCATTGTCGAGCAGGAGCGAGTTGGTCGCCTCGGCGCGGATGTCCTTGATGATAGACGCGGTGCGCGACAGGCCGACGGTATCGACCGGTTTGTCGCTGTAATAATCGTAGGGGTAGACGTGAACGTGCAGGTCGGTGGTTTCCATCAGGCGCAGGTGGGCCTGGCCAGCCTGCGCGCGCGCCGAGAAGGGGTGCAACAGGGTGAGCGAGGTGGCGGCTGTTGACGCCAGAAAGCCACGGCGGGTGAGTTGAAATGGCATGGGTCTGTCCTTTTTGTGGTGCGTTTTCACTGGTTTGGCCCAGCGGTGTAACGCGCGTATGTCAGCTGCGCAGGCCGGTTTCGTGGAGCAGCCCAAGGCGCTTGGCCTCGTAGTAGTAGCCACGGGCATACCAGCCGATGGCCTCGTCCATATCCCCGCCAGACACCATCCAGGCGCCGCGCAGGTACTTCCCGGCGTATTTGAGGTTGGTCTCGGCATCGAGCAGCTCGGACGGCGGGCCACGGTGGCCCATAGTGCGCGCGGTTTGCGGCAATATCTGCATCAGCCCCCAATAGGGGCCGTTGCGGGCGCGGGGATTATGGGTGCTTTCGCGGATGCAGACCCGGTGGATCAGCTCTCGCGGGATCTGGTGGATGGCGGCATATTTGTTGATCAACGCGCGCAACTCGGGCGTTTCTTGCGGGTAGAGCGGCGGATTGAAGGTATCGCGGCGGGACTTGGGCGCCTTGGACCCACCGGCGCACGCGGCCAGCGGGAGGGTGGCGAGCAGGGCAAGGAAGTGGCGGCGAGTCGTCATGGTATCAGGGTGGCGCAGGTTTGAGCGCTTGGCGAGGGGGCTTCGGCGTAACAGTGGGGATTTTTGCCGAAGCATAGCGGCGCTTGCCCAACATTTGCCTCATTTCGGCGGCTGCATCGGATAAAACCGAGTCGAGGATCATTGGGATGGGGCAGTCCTTTACAACAAATGGCGCGCCAGATGAGCGCGCTGTGGAGTGGTTGAAAAGCCAGAGCCAAGCGGTGTGGGCACAGGTGATCCGGGGGTTGGACGAGGATGAAACCCCGCATGACGTGCTGACATGGATGATTGGGCGGCGCGAGATGGACCGGGCCAATGCGGTGCGGCTGTTCTGGGCGTTGTTTGACGCGGAAATCTGGGTGAAAGCGCGGGACAACCGGGAGCGGCTGGCGGATATGCAGCGGCTGGCGGCGCGGATCGAGGCGGGGTTTTACACCGTGTCGGCGCTGGAGGTGAGTTGGCGGGAGGCGTTTTACTTTCGCTGTGCCTTCAAACAGGCGGTGCGGGAATATCGGCGCGATGGGTTTGATGAGCGGCGAGCGGCTTTTGCGATCCCGGCAGAGCTGTTCAAGCCGATCACGGGGCAGGCGGTGCCAGCGCGGCCTGCGTTGCGCCCGGCGCACGGGTTGACGGGCAAGGCACGCTGCGCGGCAGAGCGCCTGGGCACGGCCACGGTGGATGCAGGCGCGGCAGAGATGGCGCGGCGGGCGCGCGTGGCGGTGCGTGGCTGGTGGCTTTCACGGCTGGGGCAGGTGGCGGTGTGTATCGCCATGCCGATGGGCGTGGTCGCTGCGTATTACCTTGTCACCGATCAGGTGGGTGACGCGCTGGCACGCGTGGGGTTTTAGGCCGGGGCGTGGCGAGGTTTGCCCGTGTAGCATGGTGACGGTGCGGATAGGTTTGGGGCCATGAAAAAGGCCGCGCTTTGGGGGCGCGGCCTTTTTGATTTTTCATGCAGAAGGGCGCGCTATCAGGCGTCCTTGTCCTCGGCGGCGTCTTCCTCGGCGGAGGCGTTGCTCTCTGCCGGGCCGTCAGCCAGATCGTCATCGTCCGAAGCGGCAGACCCGATATCGTCAAACAGCTCGGAGATTTCGAATTCGGCGGCGGCTTCTTCCTCGGCGGCGAGATCCTGGATGGATTTGCCGGAGGCCTGAAGCTCGGCTTCTTCGGGGGAGCGGGCAACGTTGAGAGTGACCTCAACCGCCACTTCCGGGTGAAGCTCGATGTGGACGGTGTGCAGACCGAGGTCCTTGATCGGACGGGCCAGCGCCACCTGACGCTTGTCAACGGTGAACCCGGCCTCGGTGGCGCAATCGGCGGCGTCACGCGGGGTGACGGAGCCGTAGAGTGCGCCCGAGTCGGAGGCGGAACGAATCACGATGAACTGCTGGCCGTCGAGCGAGCCTGCGGCGGATTCTGCCTCTTTCTTGGTTTCAAGGTTGCGGGCTTCGAGCTGAGCTTTCTCGGTTTCGAAGCGGGCGATGTTCACGTCATTTGCGCGCAGGGCTTTGCCCTGGGGCAGCAGAAAGTTGCGAGCGTAGCCTTCCTTGACGGAGACGACTTCGCCCATCTGACCCAGCTTTGCGACGCGTTCGAGAAGGATGATATCCATGAGGGTCTCTCCTTACTTTACGGCGTAGGGCAGGAGGGCGAGGAAGCGGGCGCGCTTGATGGCGCGAGCGAGTTCACGCTGCTTCTTGGCCGAGACTGCGGTGATACGGGAAGGCACGATCTTGCCACGCTCAGAGATGTAGCGCTGGAGAAGACGGGTGTCTTTATAGTCGATCGCTGGCGCGTTGTCCCCGGAGAAGGGGCACACCTTACGACGGCGGAAAAATGGTTTTGCGGCCATGGCTTATGGTCCTTTCTTAAGGCTGGATCAGCGACGTTCGCGGCGACGGTCGTCGCGCTCATCACGCTTTTGCATCTGCACCGAGGGGCCCTCGGAGTGCTCGTTGACCTTGATGGTCAGAACGCGCATCACGTCATCATGCAAGCGCATCAGGCGTTCCATCTCCTGCACGGCCGTCGCGGGAGCGTCGGTGCGCAGGTAGGCGTAGTGCCCCTTGCGGTTTTTGTTGATCTTGTAGGCCATGGTCTTCACGCCCCAATACTCGTGGTCAACCAGCTTGCCGCCGTTGTCACCGAGGATGGAGCCGAAGTGTTCGATCAGGCCTTCGGCCTGTGCGCCGGAAAGGTCCTGGCGCGAGATAAAGACATGCTCGTAGAGCGGCATGTGCGTCTTCCTTTTGTTTCGAGCGGGCTTCAAAGCCGGGGCGATAAGGCTCTTCGCCGCCCCGGCACGAGTGGTTCCGCTGTTCAATCAACTTGGCGAAGAGATGCGGCCTTATACGCGGGCAGGCGGGTGATGCAAGGCTTTTGGGCCAAAGTGGTGGCTGTGCCGGGGGGAGAGCGGCATTCGGGCGGGTGTTGCCGAAAGGCTGCGCGGCGGCGGTGATGCGGGCGCGGGTTTGGAAATTTGGCGCACCCCGGCGGCGGTTTGGGCCATGATGGCGGCAGGGACCGCCAAGAGTAACCCTTTGCAATGAGGCCAGATACGCCATGGTATCCATCGACGCGCAGGACAATCTACACCAGCCCGAAGCGCCGCTGCGCACCCGTGAGGTGACAGGCGGCTATGTGATTAGCGAAACCGGGGATCGTGCGCCCGCACGGGCGATGGGCCGCTTTTTGGGGGTCAGTTTTATCATGGCGGGGCTGGTGCTTTTGGCGGTGCCAATGGGCGGAGACCTCACGGTGAAGGGCCTTGTGGTGCTGGGGCTGCTCATTGCGGGCGGGATATTGGCCGTGCGCGCGGGCACCGGTGGGCGGATGGAGTTGGAGGTTGATATTGCGCGGGGGGTGTTGCGCAGGCGGCGTGTGGTTTCAAAAGACAGGGCGCATCTGGTTGCGCAATGGGGTTTTGACGAGGTGCTTGGCCTTGACGTGGACAGGAAGCATGGCCACGGGGCGCTGATGGTGGACCTGGGCGGCAAGCGGCGCGCACTTTTGAGCGGCGATGCCGATGCGCTGAGGGCGGCGGCCTGCCGGATCGGGGGCGATTTGCTGGACGCGCGCCAGACCGTCTGAAACGAAGCTGACACTCTGATGACAGGCTTCAGGTTATGGGGTTGTTTGTGCACAGTATGCGCGTGGTAGCGCATGTTCTGTGCGCTGGTGCGTATTGTGTTCTGGACCGCAAATCCCTCATGTGAGGGTCAGAATTGAGACCAACCTGAACGCCATAATGAGGACAAATGACCTGATGAAGACCCTTTTTCTCGCCAGTGCGCTTGCGCTGACCGCCGCCCCCGTTTTGGCCGACCCGGAGACCTATGTGGTGGATGCCAGCCACAGCCAGATCGTTTTTAGCTACGATCACATGGGCTTTTCGCGGACGGTCAGCATGTTTTCGGGCTTTGACGGTGAAATCCAGTGGGACAAGGCCAACCCGGAGGACAGTTCGGTGACGGTGAGCTTCCCCGAAGACAGCCTGATCACCGGCTGGGATGAGCGCACACAGCACCTGATGAGCGGTGATTTCTTTGGCTCGAACGAGGCGACGGATATCAGCTTTGTGTCGACCGGCATTGAGCAGACCGGCGAAAGCACCGGGCTGATCACCGGCGATCTGACGGTGAACGGTGTGACCAAGGAGGTTGTGCTGGATGCGGTGCTGAACGGGCAGACCGATAACCACCCGATGGCCAACGTGCCCTGGGCCGGGTTCAGCGCGACCACCAAGCTGCTGCGCAGCGACTTTGGCCTTGGCGGCTTTGCCCCGGTGGTAGGCGACGAGCTGACGGTTGAAATTTCGATCGAGGCGATGAAGGCCGAGTAAGCCTGTCGTTTTGATTGGAGAAGGATTGGGCCGCCGGGGGAAACCCTGGCGGCCCTTTTTTGTGGTGTGGGGTGATCCCCCCGCCAGAGCGGCGCAAAAGCCCGCCCGCCCACCCCTTTCGCGCCGCTCCGGCGGGGGGCGTTGCGCGATTGGGCGTTAGTCGGCCCGTGTGGCGGTGAGGGAGATGGTGAGGGTGACGGGAAAGGCGAGTGTGCCTTCGTCGCTATAGCTGGAGCCGATATCAAAGTTGCGCCGATCCACGGTGGTGGTGCCGGTTGCGGTGGCGGTATCGCCGGTGATCGTGAGGGTGAAGGGCAGCGGGACAGCGGCGGTTTGCCTTTGAGGGTGAGGGTGCCATCAAGCGTGAGGCTGCCATCGGGGGCCTCGGTGATGGGGCCGCTGTAGGTGGCGGTGGGGAAGGTGGCGCTATCAAAGAAGTCGGCCCCCTGGGCCTGCGCCGAGACAGAGCTGAGCTGGAGGCTGGGGATAGCGATTTGCGCCGTTGCCGCGCCCTTGGTGGGGCCGCTGGCGTTGGGATCATAGGTGATGGCGGCGGTGAAATCGGGGAAGGAGCCGCTCACCTCGGCCCCCATCTGGGTGATGGTGAGGGCAATGGTGCCTTCGGTGACAGTCCAGGCGTTTTGCGTGGCAGGCGCGGAGGCGGCGGGCGCGAGGGATTGGCCCTCTGGTGTGGGGGCCGTGGCGGGGGCGGTGCCGGGCATCAGGGCGATGAAGGCGGCGACCGTGACGGCGGCGAGGGCGGCCATGGCGGGCAGGGCGTGGTGGTGCGGCGCGGGGGGCGGGGTGATGGAGGGGGTACCGGCCATGCGGGCGAGGGTATCGTCGTGATCTATCAGCGCGTGCTTGAGCGCCCCGGCGATATGCAGCAGCACCGAAAGCAGCAGCAGCGTCGTGAGCGCCCAGTGCAGCGAGGCGGCATTGTGGGCGAGGCTTTCGGAATTTGGGATCAGCGGCAGGCCCTGGCCGAGGGGCCACCAGATGGGGGCGAATCCGGTGCTGGCGGCATGGGTGATCCAGCCCGAAAGGGGAACGAGGATGAGCAGCAGGTAGAGCGCCCAATGGGTGGCGGCAGCGGCAAAACTTTCAAGCCGGCGGTCCGGGTGGAGGGGGTGGGGCTGTGATTGCGTCAGCGTCCAGAGGATGCGGGCCAGCGCGACGGCGAGCGCGAGGATGCCCAGCGTTTTATGGGTGGAGAAGAGCAGCGCCTTGGTGGTGAGTTCGCTCTGGGTTTCATAGGGCCAGCCTTCGGCCACTTTGCCGAGCGGAAAGAGGGTGAAGATCAGCAGGACGGTGATCCAGTGAAAGGCGCGGGAAAGGGGGCCGTAGCGGGCGGGGGTATTGGCGAGGGGCATGGGTGTCTCCAAGAGTTTGGGCGATCCTAGGGGTTGTGGTGGCGCGCGCAATTCCTGCGGTGTGGGGGTTTGCTGTGCGATAGTGCACGGAGAAAATTCAGCCGCTCAGGGGGAGTGCGCCATTGGGGGGCGCTTGTCCGGCGGGGTGGGACGCGCTAGGGAGGGGAAAACCACGAAGACGAAGAAGGAGGGGGCGATGAGGGCATTCATTTTTCCGGGACAGGGCGCGCAGGTGATCGGCATGGGCCGGGCGCTGGCCGAGGCCTATCCGGCGGCAGCGGCGGTCTTTGAAGAGGTCGACGAGGCGCTGGGCGAAAAGCTTTCAACGCTGATCTGGGAAGGCGAGGCGGAAGAGCTGACGCTCACAGCCAATGCGCAGCCCGCGCTGATGGCGACGTCGATGGCGGCGATGGCGGCGCTGGGCGCGGAAGGGGTGAGCCTTGAGGCGGCCTCTTACGTGGCCGGGCACTCGCTTGGGGAATATTCGGCCCTTTGCGCGGCGGGCACCTTTAGCCTGGCTGATACCGCGCGGTTGCTGCGCACACGCGGGGAAGCGATGCAGGCGGCGGTTCCGGTGGGCGATGGCGCGATGGCGGCGATCCTTGGGCTCGACTTTGCCGGGGTGGCCAGGATTGCCGAAGAAGCCGCTGAGGGCGGTGTGTGCCAAGCGGCAAATGACAACGATCCCGGGCAGGTGGTGATTTCGGGCGAAAAGACGCAAGTGATGGCGGCGTGCGACATGGCCAAGGCGCAGGGCGCCAAGCGGGCGATGCTGTTGCCGGTGTCTGCGCCCTTCCACTCGGCGTTGATGCAGCCTGCCGCCGAAGTGATGGCGCGTGCGCTCGACGAGGTTGATATGGCACAGCCCAAGGTGCCACTGGTGGCCAATGTGCTGGCGCATGATGTGGAAGATCCCACCGCCATTCGGGCGTTGCTGGTGGATCAGGTCACCGGTGCGGTGCGCTGGCGCGAGAGCGTGGCGTGGATGGCCGAAAAAGGCGTGACGGAGATGTGGGAGATTGGCGCGGGCAAGGCCCTTTCGGGCATGGTGCGCCGGATCGACAAGACGGTTGCGACGCGCGCCATTGGCACGCCGGATGATGTAAAGGCCGCTGTGGCGGCGCTGGCTGAGGAGTGACGGGCATGTTTGATCTGACGGGGAAGTGTGCGCTGATCACCGGTGCTTCGGGGGGAATCGGCGGCGAGATCGCGCGGGCGCTGCATGGCGCGGGCGCGACCGTGGGGCTGAGTGGCACCCGAGAGGAGCCGCTGAAAGCGCTGGCCGATGAGCTGGGCGAGCGGGCGCATGTGCTGCCCTGCAACCTTGGCGATGCGGAGGCGGTAAACGCGCTGCCAAAGCAGGCGATCGAGGCGATGGGCGCGCTGGATATTCTGGTGAACAACGCTGGTGTGACCCGTGACAACCTGTTCATGCGGATGAGCGAGGAGGAGTGGGCGCAGGTGATCGAGGTGAACCTCACCGCCGCCTTCCGGCTGTGCAAGGGCGTGCTGCGGGGCATGATGAAATCGCGCTGGGGGCGGATTATCAACGTGTCCTCCGTGGTGGGCGCTACCGGCAACCCCGGTCAGGCCAATTATGCCGCCTCCAAGGCGGGTTTGGTTGGCATGTCAAAGAGCCTTGCCTATGAGGTGGCCAGCCGTAATATCACGGTGAACTGCATTGCGCCGGGCTTCATCACCACGGCGATGACCGAGAAGCTGACCGAGGATCAAAAGACGGCCATCATGGGCCAGATCCCGGCAGGACGAATGGGGAATGCGGGCGAAATTGCTGCGGCGGCGCTCTATCTGGCGAGCGACGAAGCAGGCTACACCACGGGCACCACGCTGCATGTAAACGGTGGCATGGCAATGCTCTGAGCCGCCGGGGTGGGGGGCGCGAAAGCGTTTGCCTCCCCATCAGAACATGCTATAGGCGGCGCACATTTCGAGCGGTCCCGAGACGATTTCGGTGGCGGCAGGCAACGGCGCATGTGTACACTTGTTGCACCTCTGGGCGAGGAATATGGCGGGTCTATCCCGCGAAACTGACGAGGATATTGGATCATGAGCGACATCGCTGATCGGGTTAAGAAAATCGTTGTGGAACACCTCAGCGTGGAAGAGGACAAAGTCACCGAGAATGCGTCGTTCATCGACGATCTGGGTGCAGACAGCCTCGACACGGTTGAACTGGTCATGGCCTTCGAAGAAGAGTTTGGCATCGAAATCCCCGATGACGCCGCCGAGACCATCCAGACCTTTGGTGACGCGGTTAAGTTCATCAAGGAAGCCAGCTAAGGCTTTCGCGCCACGGCGCACCGCATGAGAATTTTGAAACGGCGTCCTTCGGGGCGCCGTTTTGCTTTGGCCGGTTGAGCGGAGCCATGCGCTGGGCCTCGCCACAGGGCAGGGGGTGCGCTAGGCTGGCGGGGCAACCCGAGAGGTGCCCGAGAGGTGAACGTGATGCGGTGGACCTTCCCTTACAAAGCACTGGCTTTGGCTGTTGCGCTCTGGGGCTTTGCGCAGGGCGCGGTGGCGCAGGGCTACAGCGAGCCGCAAAGGGGCAGCGAGACTCGCCAGGATATCATGGATGCGATCCGTCCGCAGGCTGAGTGGAGCTTTGCGCCGCCGGTTGAGTTTGTGGTGGGGGAGATGCGGGTTGCGGTGGATGTTGGCTTTGTAACCGTGCGGGCGCAGCGCCCCGGTGGGCAACCGATTGATATTTACACCACGCCCGCCGCGAGGAGGGGCGAGATTGATCCGCAGGTCGGCAACGGGCCAACGATGGAAGTGCTGCTGCAAAAGTCCGGACGGGTTTGGGTGGGGGTGCATTATGGCATCAATTCCTCGGAAGGCTGGTGGTATGATCCGGTGAACTGCCCGATCTGGGCGGTGGTTTTGCCGGAAGTTTGCGAGTGAGGCTGCGGGATCGGCCATAACCCCCAACATGGCGGTATTTGCGGGCGGAAAGCTGCGGTGAGAGGCGGGTGTGATCTTGCCGCGCCGGGGGAAGTGCGTATATCAGGGATAACAGAAAAAGACGGGGGTTGAGCAGAATGCGTCGTGTCGTGATTACCGGATTGGGTGTGGTGTCTCCGCTCGCCTGTGGCGTGGAAGAGACCTGGAGCCGTTTGCTGGCCGGTCAGTCAGGGGCGGCGACGATCAGCCGGTTTGACGCCAGCCACCTGGCCACCACCTATGCCTGCGAGTTGCCGATGGGCGATGGCAGCGATGGCACTTTCAACCCGGATGACTGGATGGCCCCGAAAGAGCGCCGCAAGGTTGATGATTTCATCCTTTATGGCATGGCCGCCGCGGATCAGGCGCTGAAAGATGCAAACTGGACCCCGGAAGATGAAGAGAGCCGCTTGCGCACTGGCGTGATGATTGGCTCGGGCATTGGCGGGCTGAACTCCATCGCTGAAACGGCGGTGACGCTCAAGGAACGTGGGCCGCGACGGGTGAGCCCGTTCTTCATTCCCGGCGCGCTGATCAACCTTGTGAGCGGGCAGGTGGGCATTCGCTATGGCTTCAAGGGGCCAAACCATGCGGTTGTGACCGCGTGTTCCACCGGCGCGCATGCGATTGGCGATGCCGCGCGGCTCATCCAATGGGGCGATGCCGAGGTGATGGTTGCCGGGGGTACCGAAAGCCCGATCAGCGAAATCGGGATTGCCGGCTTCAACGCCTGCAAGGCGCTCAGCACCAAGCGGGGCGACGCCCCTGAAACCGCGAGCCGCCCTTATGACGAAGACCGTGACGGCTTTGTCATGGGTGAGGGCGCGGGTGTGGTTGTGCTGGAGGAATACGAGCACGCCAAGGCGCGCGGCGCCAAAATTTACGCCGAAGTGCTGGGCTATGGCCTTTCGGGCGATGCCTATCACATCACCGCGCCTGCCGAAGATGGCAATGGCGGCTACCGCGCCATGGAGGCCGCGCTGAAACGCGCTGAGCTGACCCCGGATGCGGTGGATTACATCAACGCCCATGGCACCTCGACCATGGCTGACACCATTGAGCTGGGCGCTGTTGAGCGGCTGATGGGCGATGCGGCGAGCAAGGCGACGATGTCGTCAACCAAGTCGTCGATCGGCCACCTGCTGGGCGCGGCGGGCGCTGTGGAAGCGATTTTCTGTGTGCTGGCGATCCGCGATCAGGTGGCACCGCCGACGATCAACCTGGATAACCCCGCCGTGACACCCAAGCTTGATCTTGCACCCAACGCCAAGCGCGAACGTGAGATCAACGTGGCGATCTCCAACAGCTTTGGCTTTGGTGGCACCAATGCGAGCCTCGTTCTGGGCAAGGTCAACGACTGATGTGGCGGGCACTGGCCTCGAACGGGCTGACGATCATAATCGTGATAATGGTCGCGCTTGCCGTGGCCGTAGGCTGGGCACAGAACCGCTATGTGGCCGAGGGGCCGCTGAGCGAGGCGATTTGCTTGCAGGTGAAACCCGGCACCAGCATGCGGGCTGTTAGCCGTGAGCTGGAAGAGCGCGGGGCGATTGGCTCTGACATGCTGTTCCGCATGGGCGCGGATTACACCGAGCGCACGCCGCTGCTGAAGGCAGGCTCGTTCCTGGTGGAACCGGGAGCCTCGATGGAGGAGATCACCCGCCAGATCACCACGGCGGGCCCTTCAACCTGTGGCACCGAGGTGATTTACCGGGTGGGCATTAACAAGGCCGAACTGGTGATGCGCGAGTTGGACCCGGCCACGCAGGAATACGTGGAAGTTGTCAAGTTTGATCCGGGTGAGGCCGAAGCCCCGGCGGAATACCTGGACGGCACCAAGGGATCGGACGTGCGCTACCGGGTGACATTGGCCGAGGGCGTGACCTCATGGCAGGTGGTCGACAGCCTGAGCCGCGCGGGCTTTTTGACCGGTGAGGCCGAGGTGCCGCCGGAAGGCTCGCTGGCGCCGGACAGCTATGAGGTGCGCAAGGGGGCCGAGATCAAGCCCTTGCTGGCGCGAATGCAGGCCGCGCAGCAGGTTATTCTGGCGGAAGCCTGGGAAAACCGCGCGCAGGGCTTGCCCTATGACACGCCGGAGGAGGCGCTGATCATGGCCTCCATCGTGGAAAAGGAAACCGGGGTGCCAGAGGAGCGCCGTCAGGTGGCTAGCGTGTTTGTGAACCGCCTTGAAGCGGGCATGAAGCTGCAAACCGACCCGACGGTGATTTACGGGATCACCGAGGGGCGGGGCGTTTTGGGCCGGGGTATCCGACAGAGCGAGTTGCGCGCCCGCACCCCCTACAACACCTATGTGATCGACGCGCTGCCGCCGACGCCCATTGCCAATCCGGGGCGGCTCAGCATTGAAGCGGCGCTGAACCCCGACAGCACCGACTATGTGTTCTTTGTGGCTGATGGTACGGGCGGACATGCCTTTGCCACCACGCTGGAAGAGCACAATGAAAACGTGGCCCGCTGGCGCGAAATCGAGGCGGAGCGCTCGGGAAACTGAGCGCTCCGGCCTTTCCGTTTGATCGCAGCGGTTTACCCGGAGTTGCGCAGCAAACGTAAAGAAAACCCTAACGGAACAAACGGTTAGACGGCGCGGCGGCAGCGGTTTTGCTTGACTTTGCGAACGCTCCAGCCTATACCTTTAAGCACGATGGAACAGTTGGGCGCGGCTCCTCTCACTTGAGAGCGGCCGTTTTTTTGTGCCCGATTTTCCGAGGTGGGACCTAAGTGAGAGATCGTATGACGAATGAACCCGACCGAGAGGACGGGGCCGCAGAAGGCATGCTTTCTGCGGCGGAGCAGCTTGTGAGTGAGAGCGTGGGGGCGTTCTCGGAAGCCATGGCGGAGTGGGAGGGGGTGCAACCTCCCGGCCCGGCGCTGGCCCGGTTAAGGGCTTTGCGGCGGGCGCTCTTTGCCGCGTATCAGGAGAGTGATCTTGTTCAAGAGCATCAGGGGCGAAGTGGCCCTGGATCAGGACGTGGAGGCAGCAACGCCGAGGCCAGTGGAAGCGCCGGGCACCTCGACCTTGACGCCGCACGAGATGAAATCGGCCGCCGTTTGGCTCGCCTCCGTGGGGCAGGCGGAACAGACGGCCTTCCTTGACGGGCTGAGTGAAAACGCGCTGGCGGCCTTGCCCTGGCTTTTCGAGGTTTGGGCTATGCCACACCAACTGCCGCCAGAGGGCGATTGGCGGACCTGGGTGATCCTTGGCGGGCGCGGGGCTGGCAAAACCCGCGCCGGGGCGGAGTGGGTGCGCGCGCAAGTGGAAGGGTCGGGGCCGATGGACCCCGGCCCGTGCCGCCGCATCGCGCTGGTGGGAGAAACGATTGATCAGGTGCGCGAGGTGATGGTGTTTGGCGATAGCGGCATCCTTGCCTGCGCCCCGCCCGACAGGCGGCCCGAATGGCAGGCCGGGCGCAAACAGCTGATGTGGCCCAATGGTGCGGTGGCGCAGCTGTTCTCGGCGCATGATCCCGAGGCGCTGCGCGGGCCGCAGTTTGATGGCGCCTGGGTGGATGAATTGGCGAAATGGAAGAAGGCGCAAGATGCCTGGGACATGCTGCAATTTGCGCTGAGGCTTGGGGATGATCCGCGCATTTGCGTGACCACGACGCCGCGAAACCAGCCGCTGCTGAAAGAACTATTGGAGCGTGACAGCACGGTGGTGACAAAGGCCAGCACCGAGGCAAACCGCGCCAATCTGGCCCCCGCTTTCCTTGAGGAAGTGCAGCGGCGTTATGCCGGCACGCGGCTGGGGCGGCAGGAATTGGACGGCGTGTTGCTCGACGAAATCGAGGGCGCGCTGTGGTCGCACACGGGGCTGGAGGCGGCACGGGTTGCCAGCCCGCCACCGCTTGAACGGGTGGTGGTGGCGGTTGACCCTCCGGTAACCGGGCACGCAAATTCGGACGCCTGCGGCATTGTTGTGGTGGCGCTGGAGGCGGGGGCCGAGAGCCCGCAAGACTGGCGCGCGGTGGTGCTGGAGGATGCCTCGGTAGAGGCGGCCAGCCCGCTGCACTGGGCGCGCGCAGCGCTGCGCGCCGCCGAGCGGCACGGCGCTGACAGGGTTGTCGCCGAGGTGAACCAGGGCGGCGATCTGGTGGAAACGTTGCTGCGCCAGCTTGACCCTACGGTGCCATTCCGCGCGGTGAGAGCCTCACGCGGGAAGGTTGCAAGGGCCGAGCCGGTGGCTGCGCTTTATGAGCAGGGGCGGGTGCGCCATATGCCCGGGCTGGGCGCGCTTGAGGACGAAATGTGCCGGATGACGCTGCAAGGCTACGCGGGCAGCGGCTCGCCCGACCGGGTGGATGCGCTGGTATGGGCGCTGAGCGAATTGATCCTCGTTCCGGCAGCCAAATTCAGCCGTCCGATGGTGCGTACGCTGTAGTTACGAAATTTAGAAGAATTTTAACGATAACTCTATCAAGCCGAAACGCTGAGGGACGCAGAGCCTTTCCCGGCGCAAGACGACTAACCAAAAGGAGATGACGGATGGTCTTCGACTTCCTCAAGCGGGAGCGGGGCGGCGGGCCTGTGCCCGAAGCCAAGGCATCGGCCACTGGTCCGGTGATCGCCTATCATGGCGCGGGCCGGGTGGCCTGGAGCCCGCGTGATACGGTTTCGCTGATCAAGCACGGGTTCACCGGCAATCCGGTGGGCTTTAGAGCGGTGAAGATGATTGCTGAAGCCGCAGCCGCCGTGCCGTTGGTGTGCGAAGACCGGGAGCGGCGCTATGAGAGCCATCCGGTGGCCGACCTGCTGGCGCGGCCCAACGGGGCGCAGGGGCGGGCGGAAATGCTTGAGGCGCTGTTCGGGCAGATGCTGCTCTCGGGCAATGGCTATGTTGAGGCGGTTGCGGGCGGTGATCTGGCGATGCCGGTGGAGCTGCATGTGCTGCGTTCGGACCGGATGAGCGTGATCCCCGGCAGCGATGGCTGGCCGATTGGCTATGAATATCAGGTAGATGGCCGCAAGCACCGGTTTGATGCCTCGGGCGGGGCGATGCCGATCTGCCATATCAAGGCGTTCCATCCGCAGGACGACCATTATGGCCTGTCCCCGCTGCGGGCGGCGGCCACGGCGGTGGATGTGCATAACGCGGCGAGCAAATGGTCAAAAGGTTTGCTCGACAATGCGGCGCGGCCTTCAGGGGCGATTGTTTACCGGGGTGCGGATGGGGCGAGCCAGCTCACGGCGGATCAATACACGCGGCTTCAGGACGAGATGAGCACCTACCATCAGGGCGCGGCCAATGCGGGCCGACCGATGCTGCTGGAAGGCGGGCTGGACTGGAAGCCGATGGGCTTTTCGCCTTCCGATATGGAGTTTCAGGAGACCAAGGAGGCCGCCGCGCGCGAGATCGCCACGGCCTTCGGAGTGCCGCCGATGCTGCTGGGTATTCCGGGGGATGCGACCTACGCGAACTACCAGGAGGCCAACCGCGCCTTTTACCGGCTCGCGGTGCTGCCCCTGGTGAGCAAGGTCGCCACCGCGCTGGCCGATTGGCTTTCGGCGCTTGGTGGAGAGGTGGTGCGGCTGAAGCCCGACCTCGACCAGGTGGCGGCGCTTGGCCCGGAGCGTGAGGCGCAGTGGCGGCGGGTGGCGGAGGCCGATTTCCTGAGCCCTGCCGAAAAGCGCTCGATGCTGGGTTTGCCGCCGCTTCTGGAGGCGGGTGACAATGAGTAACCGAGGAGAAAAGCAAGCGATGGCAATGGATTACGGGCCGGATTTGGAGCTAAAATTTTGCGCGCCAGAGGCGAAGCTGAAGGTGAGCGACGGGCTGGAGATTGCAGGCTACGCCTCGCTCTTTGGCGCGGCTGATCAGGGTAATGATGTGGTGATGGCGGGGGCGTACGCCCGCTCGCTGAAGGCGATGACCGCGAGCGGCAAGAGCGTGAAGATGCTCTGGCAGCATGATCCGCGCGAGCCGATCGGCATTTGGGATGAGGTGCGCGAGGACCGCCGGGGCCTTTATGTAAAAGGTCGCCTGTTGCCGGATGTGACCCGCGCCCGTGAGGCCGCCGCACTGATCGAGGCGGGAGCGATTGACGGGCTCTCCATTGGCTACCGCACTAAGCGGGCCGAAAAGAATGCGCAGGGCCAGCGGCTCTTGCACGATCTGGAGCTTTGGGAGGTGTCGCTTGTGACCTTCCCGATGCTGCCGACTGCCCGGCTGTCCGGGGCCAAGGGGGATGCGGCGGATGTCGCGCCCGAGCGGCCCAATGACGGCGGCTGGCACGAACTGGCGGAGGCGCTACGCGCTGCAAGCCGGGCCTTGGCGGGCTGACGCCGGCCGTTTCGACAGCGGCGCGGCCCTCGGGCCAGACCGCGACCAACTGCAATAGGAGAAAGCTGCCATGAGCACTCCCGAGACTGGGTCCGGGGGCGGGCGGAGCCTGCCCGAAACCACCGGACCCGTGGCCGAAGTGGCTTCGGCCCTCACCGTTTTCCTGGGTGAATTCAAGACCTTCCAGGATAACTTTCACAACCGACTTCAGAAACAGGAAGAGCGACTGACCATGCTCAACACCAAGACCATGACCTCCGGGCGTCCAGCCCTTGCCGCCGCTGCCGAAGCCGAGGCGCCGCATCAGAAGGCCTTTGAGGCCTATCTGCGCAATGGCGACGACGATGGGCTGCGCGGCCTCGAGCTGGAGGGCAAGGCGCTCTCGACGGCGGTATCGGGTGACGGCGGCTATCTGGTGGACAGCCAGACCGCTGACACCATCAAGACCGTGCTTGCCAGCACCGCCAGCCTGCGTGCTGTTGCCAATGTGGTGACGGTTGAGGCGACCTCGTTTGACGTGCTGATCGACCGCGCTGATCTGGGCTCTGGCTGGGCCACCGAGACGGCCTCCAGCGTGGAGACCGATACGCCGCAGATCGAGCGCATCACCATCCCGCTGCACGAGCTTTCGGCGCTGCCCAAGGCAAGCCAGCGGCTACTGGACGACAGCGCCTTTGACATTGACGGCTGGCTCGCTGACCGGATCGCCAAGAAGTTCTCCCGTGCAGAAGCGGCGGCCTTCATCAACGGGGACGGCATCGACAAGCCCAAGGGTATGTTGACCCACACCATCGTGGCCGATGATCTCGCCACCTGGGGTGAGCTTGGCTATGTGGCCACTGGCGTGAACGGTGATCTGGGGGACAGCGATGGCCTGATTGATCTGGTTTACGCGCTGCCTGCCGAATACCGTGCTGGCGCGACCTTTGTGATGAACTCGAAAACAGCGGGCACGGTGCGCAAGCTGAAAGACAGCGATGGCCGCTTCATGTGGTCGGATGGTCTGGCGGCGGGAGAGCCGGCGCGCCTGCTCGGCTACCCGGTGCTGATTGCCGAGGACATGCCCGACATTGCCACCGATGCCACTGCGATTGCCTTTGGTGATTTCGCGGCGGGCTACACCGTGGCCGAGCGCCCCGACCTGCGGGTGCTGCGCGATCCCTTCAGCGCCAAGCCGCATGTTCTGTTCTACGCGACCAAGCGCGTGGGCGGCGATGTCAGCGACTTCGAGGCGATCAAGCTGCTGAAATTCTCGGCCTCGTAAGGGGGTGAGAATCCGTTCAGGCCGTGGCTCCGCAGGGAGGTGCGGCCTGGGGGGAGCCACGGGCGCAGGGTGAACCCTTCTGCGCTGCCAATGCTGCTCCCCTCCGTCCGGGTGGGGCGGGAGGCTTGCGACCCGTGGTCACCATCTGCCGCTTTGCCCACCGAGGGCAGCAGGCAGAGCCGGGCGGAGATCAAGGCCCTTTTCGGGAGACGAGAAATGATTTTGACCGAGTTGACCTCGGTGCCCGCAGCGGCGCTGCCGGTGACCGAATTCAAGTCCCATCTGCGGATGGGCACCGGCTTTGCCGATGAAGGGGCCGAGGACGGGCTTCTGGAATCCTTGCTGCGGGCGTCGCTTGCGGCGGTGGAAGCCTGGACCGGGAAGGTGCTGCTGGAGCGGGATTTTCGCTGGGTTCTGGCGGGCTGGCGCGGCGCGGATGCCATGGCGCTGCCAGTGGCTCCGGTGCGCCGGATCTCCGCCGTAAAAACGGTAGACCTGCTGGACTGGGAAAACTTTGTTCCCACCAGCGCATACCGGCTGGAGGAAGACACCCATCGCCCACACATCAGGGCCTCGGGTGGGAGCCTGCCGCAGGTGCCAAAAGGTGGCAAGCTGGTGATCGAGTTTGACGCAGGCTTTGGCCCGGTCTGGGCCGATGTGCCCGCCGATCTGGCGCAGGCGGTGTTGCTGCTCGCCGGGCATTACTACGAATACCGCCATGAGGCGCGCCAGGGAGATGGGGTGATCCCCTATGGCGTGTCGGCGCTGATTGAACGTTGGCGCAGCGTGCGCATGGGCTTTGGCGCAGATCGCGGAGGCCGGGCATGAGCAAGCCTCCTGTTCTCAACCGCAAGCTGGTGCTGGAGGCCCCCGAAAGGTTGGCCGATGGCGCGGGCGGCTACACCACCCAATGGGCCGAGTTGGGCCAGCTTTGGGCCGAGGTGAAGGCTGGCTCGGGGCGCGAAACGGCGGATGGGCTGCTGACGGTATCGTCGGTGCCTTACAAGATCACCGTGCGTGCCGCGCCGCCAGATGCCCAGAGCCGCCCACGCGCTGAGCAACGTTTTCGCGAAGGGCCGCGCACCTACCTGATTTTGGCGGTGGCCGAACGGGATGTGCAGGGCCGCTATCTGACGTGCTTTGCCCGCGAGGAGGTTTCGGCATGAGCTATGGCGCAGCTGCGGCCCTTCAGGCGGCCGTGTACCAGGCCCTTACTAGCGATGCGGCGATTGCCGCGCTGGTGGGCAGTGACATTTACGATGCCGCCCCGCCGGGCACGCCGCCCGGCACCTACATCAGCCTTGGGGGTGAGGAGGTGCTGGCCAGAAATGACGGCACCGGCACCGGCGCGCTGTTTCGCTTTACCGTCAGTGTCATCACCGATGCGGCGGGCTTTGCTGGCGCCAAGGAGATTGGCGGGGCGATCAGTGACGTGCTGCACGAAGCGCCGCTTAACCTCAGCCGGGGCCGGTTGGTGAGCCTCTACTTTGAACGCGCGCGCGCCCGAAGGGTGGGCACGGGCGATCAGCGACGGATTGATCTGCGCTTTGCCGCGCGGGTCGAGAACTGACGCAACACACCGAAATTACAGGTAAACTTCAGGAGAACCGAGATGGGTGCCCAGAACGGCAAGGACCTTTTGATCAAGATGGACATGACCGGCGGCGGTCTGTTTGAAACCGTGGCCGGGCTGCGCGCCACACGGGTGAGTTTCAACGCCGAGAGCGTTGATGTGACCTCGTTGGAAAGCCAGGGCGGGTGGCGTGAGTTGCTGTCTGGTGCGGGGGTGAAATCGGCCACGATCAGCGGCTCGGGCGTTTTCCGCGACGAGAGCAGCGATGAGCGGGCGCGCCAGATTTTCTTTGACGGAGAGACGCCAGACTTTCAGGTGGTGATCCCCGATTTTGGCGTGGTGGAAGGGGCGTTCCAGATCACCAGCGTTGAATATGCGGGTAGTCTCAACGGTGAGGCGACCTATGAGCTGAGCCTCGCTTCAGCGGGCGAACTTTCGTTCACCGCGATCTGAGCCGGGGGGCAGCGGAATGGCTAATCCATGGACGGGGGAAGTGGTGGTCACGCTGGATGGCGTGACGCACCGCTGCAAGCTGACGCTGGGCGCACTGGCTGAGCTGGAAGCGGCGCTGGAGGCAGACACGCTGATGGGGCTGGTCGAGCGCTTTGAAGCAGGGCGCTTCAGCACGCGCGATGTGCTGACGCTTTTGGTTGCGGGCCTGCGGGGCGGCGGTTGGCAGGGCGCGGCGGCTGACTTGATGACAGTGGAAATTGCCGGCGGCCCGGTAGAGGCGGCCCGTGCCGCTGCCGAGCTTTTGGCGCGCGCCTTCGCGCTGCCGCAGGGCAGGGGGGCCTGAGGGGATGGATTGGGCGGGGCTGATGCGGCGGGGGCTGTGCGAGCTAAAGCTCACGCCCGCGCAATTCTGGGCGCTCACGCCCGTGGAACTATTGGTGATGCTCGGGCTGGAAGGCGTCGAGGCACCGTTTACGCGGGCGCGGTTGGCCGAATTGGCCGCAGCTTTCCCCGACGAGCAAAGGATGATGGATCATGGCGGACTTTGACGGGGCCGATGCCCTTGAGGCGCAGGTTGACGCGCTGGAAAACGCGCTTGGCGGCGCAACCCAGATGACTGCGGCCTTTGATGCCGAGCTACAGCGGATGCAAACCAGCCTGACGGTGACACAGGCCAATGTGGGCCAGCTTTCCAACCAGATTGGCCGCGGGCTGCGCAATGCCTTTGATGGATTGGCGTTTGACGGGATGCGCCTTTCGGATGCGCTGAAAACCGTGGCGCAATCCATGATTGATGCCACCTACAATGCCACGATCAAGCCCATCACCAACCATTTTGGCGGGCTGATCGGGCAGGGGGTCGAGAGCTTCATCACCGGGGCGCAGGCCTTTGAGAAGGGCGGCACGTTCAGCCAGGGCCGGGTGCAGCCTTTTGCCCGCGGCGGTGTTGTGACCCAGCCGACCTACTTCGGGATGCGCGGCGGCACCGGGCTGATGGGCGAAGCGGGGCCAGAGGCGATCATGCCGCTGGCGCGGGGAGCCGATGGCTCGCTTGGCGTGAAGACGAGGGGCGGCGGCGGGGCCGTGAACGTGGTGATGAATATCACCACGCCCGATGCAGGCAGCTTTCAGCGCTCCCGCAGCCAGATCGCCGCGCAGATGAACCGCGCACTCGCGCAGGGCCAACGCAACCGTTGAGCCAGTGAAGATAGACGGAGGATCCACGACATGGGATTTCATGAGATACGCTTTCCGGCCTCGCTGAGCTTTGGCTCGGTTGGTGGCCCTGAACGGCGCACCGAGATCGTAACGCTCGCCAATGGTTTCGAGGAGCGAAACACGCCCTGGGCACACTCGCGCCGCAGATATGATGCGGGGCTGGGGATGCGCTCGTTGGATGATGTCGAGGTGCTGTTGGCCTTCTTCGAGGCGCGGCGCGGCCAGCTTTACGGGTTTCGCTGGAAAGATTGGAGCGATTTCAAGTCCAGTGCCGCCAGCGATGCGCCGGGTTACGGCGATCAGGAAATTGGTATTGGCGACGGCGAGACGGTGACGTTTCAGCTCTCCAAAACCTATGCCTCGGGGGAGGCGAGCTACACGCGTCCGGTGCAAAAGCCGGTCGAAGGGACTGTGCTGGCCGGGGTGGAAGGGGTGCAATACTTCGAGCAGCAGAACTTTGAGATCGACGTGACGACCGGCTTGATCACCTTTGAATCCGCCCCCTCGATCGGCCTGCGCGTTACGGCAGGCTTTGAATTTGACGTGCCGGTCCGGTTTGACACCGACCGCATCCAGACGAGCGTGGCCTCGTTTAAGGCGGGCGATGTGCCCAATGTGCCGGTCATGGAGTTGCGGCTGTGAACGGGGCGAGTGATGCCGGGGCCGCGGCGCTTCATGCGCATTTGCGCGGGGGGATCACCTCGGTCGCGCGGGCGTGGACAGTGGCGCGACGCGATGGCGAGGTGCTGGGCTTTACCGACCACGATGTGCCGCTGGCGTTTGACGGAATTGCCTTTCGTGCGAACTCTGGCCTGACAGCCAAAGCGCTGATGCAATCCACCGGCCTGTCGGTGGACAACACCGAAGCGATGGGCGCACTGAGCAGCGAGGCGATCACCGAAGAAGACATCCTTGCAGGCCGGTATGATGGGGCCGAGGTGACGGCGTGGTTGGTCAACTGGCAAGCGCCGGAGAGCCGGGTGATGCTGTTTCGCGGTACGCTGGGCGAAGTTTCACGCGGTGGCGGGGCCTTTGAGGCGGAGCTGCGCGGGCTGACCGAAGCGTTGAACCAACCGCAGGGCCGGGTTTACCAGCCCCATTGTAGCGCGGTGCTGGGGGATGGGTCTTGCGGGGTCGATCTTTCAAACCCCGGCTACCAAAGCGAGCGGGCGGTGGAGCAGGTTGAGGATGGCCGCATCTTTCGGTTTGCGGGGATGGATGAGTTTGATTTGCGCTGGTTTGAACGGGGTCGTTTTGAGGTGCTGACAGGCGAGGCGGCGGGCCTTGTTGGGCAGATCAAGAATGATCGGTTGAGCAATGACGAGCGGGTGATTGAGCTATGGGAGCAGCTTCCGGCGGAGATTGCCACAGGTGACATGGTGCGCATTGAAGCGGGGTGTGACAAGCGGGCCGCCACCTGCCGTCTGAAGTTTGCCAACCTTGAAAACTTTCGCGGTTTCCCGAGCATTCCGGGAGAAGATTGGCTGATGTCCTACCCGGTGAGTAGCGGGCAGAACGAGGGCGGCAGCCTGACGCCGACGCCGACCCATCCGACCATCATCGAGCAGCTCAACAATGACTGAGCGCGTGGCCCAACTGGCGCGCGCCTGGATAGGCACGCCTTATCTGCACCAGGCCTCAACCAAGGGCGCGGGCTGCGACTGCCTTGGCCTGTTGCGCGGGGTCTGGCGCGAGGTGCACGGGGCAGAACCCGAAGTGGTGCCAGCCTATACGCGGGATTGGTCAGAGCCGCAGCGCGATGAGCAGTTGTGGCGCGCCGCCGAGCGGCATTTGCGCAGCAAAGGCCGGGATGATCCGCCCGCGCCGGGGGATGTGCTGCTGTTTCGGATGCGCAGCGGCGCGGTGGCCAAACATCTGGGAATACAGGGCCGGATCGGTCCGAAGACCAGCTTTATCCACGCCTACGCCAATCACGGCGTGGTCGAGAGTGCTTTCACCCGTCCCTGGGCGCGGCGGGTGGTGGCGCGATTTGAATTTCCGGAAGGGGTGAACTGATGGCAACCATTTTACTTTCGGCGGCGGGTGCCGCTGCCGGCTCTGCCTTTGGCGGAACGCTTCTGGGCCTTTCGGGCGCGGTGATCGGGCGAGCCGTGGGGGCAACGCTGGGCCGGGTGATTGACCAGCGGTTGCTGGGGCAGGGCAGCCAGGTTGTAGAGAGCGGGCGCGTTGAGCGCTTTCGCCTGACCGGGGCCAGCGAGGGCAGCGCGATTGGCCAGCTTTATGGCCGGATGCGGCTTGGAGGGCAGGTGATCTGGGCGACGCAGTTCCAAGAAAAGGTTACCACATCGGGTGGGGGCAAGGGCGCGCCGACGCAGCCGAAAGTGCGTGAATACTCCTATTGTGTGAGCCTCGCGTTGGCGCTTTGTGAGGGGGAGATCACCCGCATCGGGCGTATCTGGGCCGATGGCACCGAGATCGAGCCGGACAGCCTGAACATGCAGGTTTATCTGGGCAGCGAAGACCAGCTGCCTGATCCCAAGATGGAGGCCGTTGAAGGCGAGGGGCTGGTGCCGGCCTATCGTGGCATTGCCTATGTGGTGATCGAAGATCTTGATCTGAGCGCTTATGGCAACCGGGTTCCGCAGCTTTCGTTTGAGGTGATCCGCCCTGTGAGCGAGGCTGTGGACACACCCGAGGCGCAAAGCCTTGCGCGAGCGATCAAAGGGGTGGCCCTTGTGCCGGGCACCGGGGAATACGCCCTCGCCACAACACCGGTGCACTATGATTACGGGCTGGGTGAAAGCAGTTCGGCCAACGTGAACACCCCGTCAGGCAAGACTGATTTTGCCAGTTCGCTGGAAACGCTGACAGAGGAGCTTCCGGGCTGCGGGTCGGTTTCACTGGTGGTGAGTTGGTTTGGCGATGATCTGCGCTGCAACACCTGCAAGATCAAGCCCAAGGTGGAGCAGGCCGACTATGACGGCACGCCGATGCCGTGGATCGTGAGCAGCCTGCATCGTGAAACCGCGCCGCTTTTGCCGCGTGACGAGGACAACCGTCCGGTTTACGGCGGCACCCCGACCGACAGGTCGGTGGTGGAAGCCATTCAGGCGCTGAATGCGGCAGGCAAGGATGTGGTTTTTTATCCCTTCATCCTGATGGACCAATTGGAGGGCAACGGGCTGACCGATCCGTGGAGCGGCGCGGCAGACCAACCAAAGCTGCCGTGGCGGGGGCGCATTACCCTGTCACAAGCGCCCGGTCAGCCTAGCTCACCGGATGGGTCTTTCGTAGCCGATGATCAGGTTGAAACCTTCTTCGGCGAGGCGGCGGCGGCAGACTTTACCGTGCTCGGCTCGGGCGAAGATCCGGGCATTGCTTATGCTGGCCCGGCTGAATGGTCTTTCCGCCGGTTTATCCTGCATTACGCCCATCTCTGTGCGGCCGCAGGCGGTGTGAGTGCCTTTTGCCTTGGCACCGAGATGCGCGGGTTGACGCAAATTCGCGGGGCGGCGGGCTTTCCGGCGGTAGATCAGATGGGTGCGCTTGCGGCCGAGTTGCGGCTTATTCTCGGGCCGGAGTGCAAGATTGGCTATGCCGCCGATTGGAGCGAGTACTTTGGCTATCACCCGCAGGATGGTTCGGGGGATGTGTACTTTCATCTCGACCCGCTTTGGGCTGACAGCAACATCGATTTCATCGGGATCGACAATTACATGCCGCTCTCTGACTGGCGCGATGGGGAAGATCACCTCGATGCGGAAGCGGGGGCGATCTACAACCTGGAGTACCTCAAGAGCCAGGTCGCCGGGGGCGAGGGCTTTGATTGGTACTACGCTCATGATGAGGCCCGCGCGGCGCAGATACGCTCGCCCATTCTGGACGGGGCGCATGGTGAAGATTGGGTTTTCCGCAACAAAGACCTGAAGTCTTGGTGGCAAAACCCGCATCATGAGCGGATCGGTGGGGTGCGTCAGGTGAATGCGACGGACTGGGTGCCGCAGTCAAAACCGATCTGGTTTACTGAGTATGGCTGTGCGGCTATCGACAAGGGCCCCAACCAGCCAAACAAGTTCCTCGATGCAAAAAGCTCTGAAAGTGGGCTGCCCTACTACTCTGACGGAACGCGCGATGATTTGGTGCAGCAGCAATACATCCGAGCTGTCAACGCGTATTTTGGCGAGGAGACGAACAACCCGGTATCCACCGAATATGACGCACCAATGGTGGATATGTCGCGGGCGCATGTCTGGGCTTGGGATGCACGACCCTTCCCGTTTTTCCCCGGACTGTCAGAGCTTTGGTCGGATGGAGAGAACTATCCGCGCGGCCATTGGCTGAATGGCCGGGTGACGGCGGAGGCCCTGCCGGCTGTAGTCGCCGAACTGTGCCTGCGATCGGGGCTTTCGCTTGATATGCTGGACCTCGACAGGCTCTACGGGATTGTGCGGGGCTATGGCATTGATCAATTGACCGACGCGCGGGCGGCTCTGCAACCGCTGATGCTCGCTTATGGATTTGATGCGGTGGAGCGCAATGGAAAGCTATGCTTTGCCAGCCGCAATGGTCTGCCCTGTGCGGTGATCGACCAAGAGCGGCTGGCCGTGACAGAGGACCTGAGCGCTGATATCGAAACGATCCGCGCACCTTCTGCTGAAACGGCGGGAAAGGTTCGGCTGAACTATATTGAGAGTAACGGCGATTATGAGGCGCGGGCGGCGGAGGCGATCTTCCCCGACGAGGTGACCTACGGGGTTTCCCAATCTGAGTTACCCTTGGCGCTGACGGGTGCCGAAGCGCAGGGCATCGTTGAACGCTGGTTGGCAGAGTCGCGTGTGGCCCGAGATACGGCCCGCTTTGCTTTGCCGCTGTCACGTTTGCCGATTGGTGCGGGCGATGTGGTGACGCTGCCCACTGAGGGGCGATCTGCTGACTATCGCGTGGACCGGGTTGAGCACGCAGGAACGCAGATCATTGAGGCGGTGCGGGTGGAACATAGCGTCTACGCGCCAAGCGACGCCGTTGAAGAAACGGTGACGCCCCGTGCCTTTGTTCCCCCGCTGCCGGTGCTGCCGGTCTTTCTGGATCTTCCGCTCTTGACGGGCGACGAAACGGAACACGCCCCCCACCTAGCCGTAACCGCGAGGCCATGGCCGGGGAGTGTGGCGGTATACGCATCGCCCACCGGCTCGGACTACGAATTGAACACATTGATCAGTTCGCGCGCAACGATTGGCGTCACAGAGTCGCCACTGGAGGCCGCCCGCCCAAGCACGTGGGACAAGGGTGCTCCGCTTCGTGTGCGCCTCTCTGCGGGAACGCTTTTTTCGGCGAGCGAAGCACAGGTTTTTGCCGGTGCCAACGCCATGGCAATTGGTGACGGCAGTTCGGACAACTGGGAGATTTTCCAGTTCGCTGAGGTGCAACTCATCAGCGGCGGTGTTTGGGAATTGTCGGGCCGATTGCGTGGCCAGCTTGGCACTGATGGCATCATGCCTGACAGTTGGCCTATCGGCAGCCGAGTGGTGCTGCTTACCAGCACATTGCCACAGATTGAGCTGGCCAGTTCGGCGCGGGGTCTGTCGCGCTTCTACCGGATCGGGGCTGCGGCGCGGGCTTATGACGACCCATCCTATACGGAACGCCAAGAGGCCTTTGCGGGCATCGGGCTGCGGCCCTACGCCCCGGTGCATCTGAACACACGGCGAAATGCGGCTGGGGATTTGATGGTGAGCTGGATCCGCCGGACCCGGATTGATGGCGATAGCTGGCAATCCGCCGAGGTGCCCTTGGGCGAGGATAGCGAGGTTTACCTGCTTCGGATCGTTCAGGGCGGCGCGGTGGTGCGTGAGCAAACACTTACCACGCCGGAGTGGACCTATGTAGCAGCCCTTCAAGCGGGCGACGGTGTAACCGCGCCCTTCGAAATTCATGTGGCGCAGGTTTCCGACAGGTTCGGCCCCGGCCCCTTTGGAAAGGTAGAAATCAATGGATGAGACCACGCAACTTAAATTGCCTCTTCTGCAAGCCAGTCAGGCGCAAAAGCATGTAACGGTGAATGCCGCGTTGATGCGGCTCGATGGGTTGGCGCAACTGCGCCTGCAATCCGCCACCACAACGACCCCGCCTGCTGCAGTGGTCGATGGGGAGGCATGGTTTGTGCCGACCGGCGGAACCAATGCCTGGGCCGGGCAGGGGGGCCAGATCGCGATTGGCGACAATGGTGGCTGGTCATTTTTGGCGCCAATGGTGGGCTGGCGCGCCTGGATCGTTGATACGGCGACCGATGCGCTGTGGGATGGTTCCGATTGGCAGCCACCTCGGATGGCGGCAAGTCCTTCTGGCGCAGCAGCCAAAATGCAGGTGCTTGAGTTTGATCACACGATTGCAGCAGGGGCGAATGATATCACCAGCATCCAAGTGCCCGCCAATGCGATGGTATTTGCGGTTTCGGCGCGTGTGATCGCCGAAATTACAGGCACCTTGACCACATGGACATTCGGGATCAACGGCAGTGAAGGGCAATTTGGCACCGGGCTTGGGCTATCACTCGGCTCGTATTGCACGGGTATGCAAGGCTCGCCCACCACTTGGTATTCCGCCACCGGGTTGAAGCTGAGCGCAACCGGGGGGGACTTTGCTGGTGGAGCGGTGCGGATTGCGGCACATTACTTCACCATCGACTTGCCGAACCTTTAAAGCATGCGCCCGCTTCACCACAGTGACATCGCGGAGGCGGTGCGGGTGCTGTTGCCGCTGTCGAAACAGGAGCGGCATGCCGCCATTGCCCGGTTCATTGCCTTCGCGGAGGCGGCGGACCGGTTTCGCAAGCGCACTGGCTGCCTTCACCGGGTATGGGGCGACGGCACCCTGGCTGCGGCGGTCGCAAGGTCGCCAAGGGCTCGTGCGCGCGGTTGGGATGACCCCGATTACGCAAGTTGCTGGGCCTTGGTGCTGGACGCGGTGATCCGCCATCGCACAGGTGTTGGGCTGGGCCTTTAAACCCCGGGGGCGAAGAAATCCACAAAGGCGCGGCTGGGTCATGCTCCAGCCGCGCCTCAGCGACTATTTTGCCGCCATCAGTGCAAAACCTATACTCCCCCTCTATCAGAATGTGACAAAGCCGCTCTTATCTGCTGCTTTTGCGCCACGCGCACTCGGTGATTTGCCTTCCGCCATGGCTTCGGACTGCAATGCATCCATCCGGCTCAGCCGCCCCATGGACTGCTGATCAAGCTGTACCACCACCTTCGCTCCAACTGCACCAAGCGCCGCTGCCTTGGCCAACTCTTAAAGCAAAGACACTACGCGCGCCCGAAAGGGCTGTTGTCACTCCACCTCCATCACAGCCAGTTTCCTCATCCATAACGCTTTGCAATTGGCGGCTGCGTCCTATCTGGGCTAAAAGGGTCGTAACGCGCGAGGAAATGACCATGGCCAACGTCCACAGCAAACTAAGTGAAATCGATCCTGTTTGGGACCGGATTATCCAGGAAGGTGAAGAGGCGATCGGCCACGAGCCGTTGCTCGGCGGATTGATGCACTCTTGCATTCTCCATCACCGCACAATGGAGCAGGCTTTGGCGTTTCGTATCGCCATGAAGCTGGTCTCTGGAGAAATGTCAGAGCAGTTGGTGCGCGAAATCGCGGATGAGGCCTTTGCGTCTGATCACACCATCGCGGCTGCGGCTCGCGCCGACTTGGTGGCTGTCTATGAGCGTGACCCTGCGTGCCATCGGTTCTTGCAGCCTTTGATGTACTTCAAGGGCTATCAGGCGATCCAAGCTTATCGGGTTGGCCATTGGCTATGGAACGAGGGCCGGCATGATATGGCCTACTTCTTTCAGATGCGCATTTCAGAGACTTTCGGAGTGGATATTCACCCTGCCTGCCGGGTGGGAAAAGGAATATTCCTTGATCATGCGCACTCGATCGTTTTTGGCGAAACGGCCGTGGTGGGGGATAATGTGTCGATCCTGCATTCGGTGACGCTGGGTGGCACTGGCAAGGAAGATGAAGACCGTCATCCAAAGATCGGCAATGGCGTTCTGATCGGTGCCGGAGCCAAGGTGCTGGGCAATATCACCATCGGGTGCTGTTCTCGCATTGCCGCGGGTTCCGTGGTGCTTGATAACGTGCCCCCTGACACCACCGTTGCCGGTGTGCCTGCCAAGATTATTGGCGAGGCCGGGTGCAGCCAGCCCTCTGTTTCGATGAACCAACTCTTATCCGGCAGCAGCAGCTGAACGATTTTCTTTCCGCGATCTCGTCGCGGGATGCCCCTTCGGCTGCTCCGCTCTTAACATCGCACCCAATGCACTGCGCGGCGATTCCGATACCAAGGGCGATCCGCTTTTTCTCCGTGGCGGGGAGATACCTTTCCACCGTCGCAGAGTTGTGCAACGCGGCACAATCCGGCGCTGTGCAGGTCTCTACCGCCCGCTAAACCTCCCAGGTTTGCATTTGCGATTGGAGCTGTTTTCCAGCCCATCACGGTGCCCCATAGCGTGTTTTAGGGCACCGTGGACTTTTCGCACACTTGCGGCTTTGCGTCAGGTCAAGTGCAGGTTTAGGCTAGCATCGTCATCGGATTTTCGAGATTATCGACCAGCGCCTGCATGAGTTGGGCCCCAAGTGCGCCGTCAATAACCCGGTGGTCGACCGATAGCGTAACGGACATCACTGTTGCCACGGCCAGTTCACCATCTGCCCCGACAATCGGCTTTTTCACCCCGGCACCAACGGCCAGGATAGCACCGTGCGGCGGGTTGATGACGGCATCAAAGTTGTCAACGCCAAACATCCCGAGATTGGAAACGGCAAAGCTGCCGCCTTGATATTCATGCGGCGCAAGCTTGCGATCACGGGCGCGGGCGGCGAGATCTTTCATCTCGGCCGAGAGGACAGAGAGGGACTTCATATCGGCGTCTTTCAACACCGGCGTGAACAGGCCACCATCAATTGCCACGGCTACAGCCACGTCAGACGGTTTGAGCTTGAGCACCCGGTCACCGGCCCAAACAGCATTGGCCTCAGGCACCGCCTGGAGCGCCAGCGCGGAGGCTTTGATGATGAAATCGTTGACAGAAAGCTTCACCCCCCGTCCCTCAAGCTGCTTGTTCAACTGCGAGCGAAACTTCAGCAACGCGTCGAGCTTGATGTCACGGCGCAGGTAGAAATGCGGGATCGTTTGCTTGGCTTCGGTCAGGCGGGTGGCGATGGTTTTACGCATCCCGTCAAGCTTGACCTCTTCAAACTCACGGCCTTCGTACATTTTCAGCACGGCATCCGTGGAGAGGCCTGCGGGGGCTGAGGCCGCGGCGGCAGGGGCAGGGGCGGCGGATTTGGCTGCTTCCTTCTCCTTGGCCGGTTCAGCGCTCGGTTGGGCATTTTCCACGTCGGCCTTCACGATCCGCCCCTTGGGGCCAGAGCCTTTTAGCGCGGTTAGGTCTATGCCTTTATCCTTGGCGATGCGGCGGGCCAGTGGCGAGGCGAAAATGCGCTCTCCATCCTTTTCGGGCGCGGCAGGGGCGGCTTCTGCGGGCTTTTTGGCTTTTTCAGCTGGTGCGCTCTCTTTAGCCTCAGCCTCAGCCTCAGCCTCAGCCTCAGCCTCAGCCTCAGCCTCAGCCTTGGGGGCAGGGGCAGAATCCCCGCCTGCCTTGATATCATCGGCACTTTCACCCTCTTCGAGCAGCACCGCGATAGGTGTGTTCACGGCAACCCCTTCGGAGCCCTCCTCTACCAGGATCTTGCCGATCACGCCTTCGTCAACGGCCTCAAACTCCATCGTCGCCTTGTCGGTCTCGATCTCGGCCAGCAGATCGCCGGAGGAGACGGAATCCCCCTCTTTTACCAGCCATTTTGCAAGGGTTCCCTGCTCCATGGTCGGCGAGAGGGCGGGCATCAATACTTCAGTGGGCATCGCTCACGCTCCTTACCGGTAGGTGACTTTTTTGACCGCCTCGATCACCTCGTCGGTGGTGATCAAAGCGTGCTTTTCAAGGTTGGCCGCATAGGGCATCGGCACGTCCTTACCGGTGCAGGTGATGACGGGAGCATCGAGGGAATCGAAGGCCTCCTGCATCAGGACCGAAGAGATGTAACTGCCGATCGAGCACACCGGGAAGCCCTCTTCCACAGTCACGCAGCGGTTGGTTTTCATCACCGATTTGATCACACTTGCGGTGTCCATCGGGCGCAGGGTGCGCAGATCAACCACTTCGGCGCTGATGCCGTCCTCGGCAAGTTTCTCCGCCGCTTCAAGGGCATACTGCATGCCGATGCCAAAACTGACCAGGGTCACATCTTCGCCCTCGCGCCAGATTTTCGCCTTGCCAAAGGGCACGGTGAAATCATCAAGCTTGGGTACTTCAAACGAGCGGCCATAAAGGATTTCGTTTTCGAGAAAGACCACCGGATTTGGATCACGGATGGCGCTTTTCAACAGGCCCTTCGCATCGGCAGCCGAGTAGGGCATGGCGACCTTGAGGCCGGGAACCTGTGAATACCAGGCGGCGTAGTCGTGGCTGTGCTGCGCGCCAACCCGTGCTGCCGCGCCGTTGGCACCGCGAAACACGATGGGAGCGCCCATCTGGCCGCCAGACATATAGAGCGTTTTGGCGGCGGAGTTGATGATCTGGTCAATCGCCTGCATGGCGAAGTTGAAGGTCATGAACTCCACAATCGGGCGCAAGCCGCCAAAGGCCGCGCCAACGCCGATGCCGGTAAAACCGTGCTCGGTGATCGGTGTGTCGATCACGCGCTTGTCGCCAAACTCGTCGAGCAGGCCTTGAGACACCTTGTAAGCACCTTGGTACTCGGCCACTTCCTCGCCCATCAGAAAAACGTTTTCGTCGTTGCGCATCTCTTCGGCCATGGCATCACGCAGGGCTTCGCGGACGGTCGATTTGACCATCTCTGTGCCTTCGGGCCAATCTGGCGAGCTATCAACCATAAGCTCGGTTGGCGCTTCGGCCTCGGGCTTGGCGGCGGCCGGGGCAGAAGGCTTTTCTTCTGGTTCCTCAGCGGCTTGGCTGCTCTCCGAAGAAACATTGTCGGCGGCGGAGGCGTCTTCGCCTTCTTCAAGGATCACCGCGATGGGGGTGTTCACCTTCACCCCTTCGGTGCCCTCATCCACGAGGATCTTGCCGATGGTGCCTTCATCCACGGCCTCAAATTCCATCGTGGCCTTGTCGGTTTCGATTTCGGCGAGAATATCACCGGAGCTTACGGTATCACCCTCTTTGACCAGCCATTTGGCCAGCGTGCCTTCCTCCATGGTGGGGGACAGGGCGGGCATGAGCAGTTCTGTTGCCATCGTTCTTGTCTCCCCCTCAGGCTTCTTGCGGCGCCGTTTCGGCGTAAATGTCTGTCCAGAGTTCATCGAGCGCGGGCTCGGGGCTCTCCTTGGCGAATTCGGCGCTGGCGTTGACCACCTCTTTGATCTCCTTGTCGACGGCCTTCAGGTCGTCTTCGGTGGCGTGTTTGCCATCCAGCAGCATGGTGCGAACCCGTTCAATGGGATCACGTTCCTCGCGCATTTTCTGCACCTCTTCACGGGTGCGATACTTGGCCGGGTCCGACATGGAGTGGCCGCGATAGCGATAGGTTTTCACTTCAAGGATATAGGGGCCTTCGCCCGCGCGGCAGTGCGCCACGGCCTTTTCGCCGGCGGCTTTCACGGCCAGCACATCCATCCCGTCAACGATCTCGCCGGGGATGCCAAAGGGCACGCCACGGGTGTGGATGTCTTCGGTGGAGGTGGAGCGCGCCTGCGCGGTGCCCATGGCGTATTGGTTGTTTTCGATGACAAAAACCACCGGCAACTTCCAAAGCGCGGCCATGTTGAAGGTCTCGTAAACCTGCCCCTGATTGGCGGCGCCATCACCGAAGTAGGTGAAGGTGACATTGTCATTGCCCCTGTACCTGTCTGAAAAGGCGAGGCCCGCGCCAAGGGGCACCTGTGCGCCCACAATGCCGTGGCCACCGTAAAAATGCTTCTCCTTGGAGAACATGTGCATCGAGCCGCCCTTGCCCTTTGAATAGCCGTCCTCGCGGCCGGTAAGCTCGGCCATCACGCCTTTCGGGTCCATTCCGCAGGCGAGCATGTGGCCGTGATCCCGGTAGGAGGTAATGCGTTTGTCACCCTCTTTGGCGGCGGCTTCGAGCCCAACGACAACAGCTTCCTGGCCGATGTAGAGGTGACAAAAGCCACCGATCAGGCCCATGCCATAAAGCTGGCCAGCCTTCTCCTCGAAGCGACGAATGAGCAGCATGTCCTTGTAATAGGTCAGCAACTCGTCCTTGGAGACGTTGGATTTTGCGGATGATTTCCTGGTGGTCTTGCGGGCCGCCATGATGGCCGTTCCTCCCCGATTCAGAAAAGTAGTTTAACGTTCAACCATATGGTATCAGAGCACATCGGGGGATGCACCCGTAAATTTTAGGCCAACCGGGAACGGCGGGTTCCTGCGACTTTTTCAGAAGATCAAGGTTTCGCGCGGTAACGCGCGAGAGGGAGGGTCAGCGGATTACGACCTCATCGGCGCGCACAAGGCCAAGCACATCACGGGCTTGTTGATCGAGCAGGTCGAGATCAAGGTAGTCATCAGAAATGCGGTGGGTTTTATTGCGCAACTCATGCACCTCGGCAATGAGCCGCGCCTTTTCAGCGCGAAGTTCATCGGCTTCAGCGTTGATCTCAACCCGGCGGAACAGCCCGTAATCCCCCTGCACGGCAGCAAAGGTGAAATAGAGCCCGAGCGACAGGGTAACGGCGAAATAAATCACCACTCCAAAGGCCGGTCGTTTGCGGGGTATCGCCATTTTGCTCAATCTGCCTCGCCTGGGCGGCCTCTTCTTGGGCCTGTAGCGATAGAATCACGAAACGCGGCAGAAGGGAATCCTTTTTCGTCCCGACGGAAAGGAATTTAATCGATCCGACGTGACAAGAAGTTAACAGCGCGTGCAACGCGGCGCTCAGCCGCTGATCGAGGCCTTGTGGATCCCGTCGATCGCCTTGGCGAGCAGGGCATCAAACTCTTCGTCCGTCTGCTGGGCCGAAAGCCCTTCGGTGAGGGCGCGGGAAAAGCTGGCGACAACGCCGGTATTGAGGGCGAGTTGCTCACAGGCCTCAGCGCGGCTGTAGCCGCCGGAAAGGGCCACAACCTTCAGCACACCGGGATGATCGACGAGCGGTTTATAGAGGTTGGGCTTGGTGGGCAGCGTGAGCTTCAGCATCACCTGTTTGCCGCTGGGGAGGGTGTTGAGGTGATGGCGAATTTCGGTCAGCAGCAGTTCCTCGGCTTCGTCCTTGTCATGGGCGTTGATGTTTACCTCCGGCTCGATGATCGGCATCAGATCATGGGCGATCACCTCGGCGGCAAGCTCAAACTGCTGCGCTACGTTGGCGGCAATGCCCACGGCGTTGGCGGCGTTGATCACCGAGCGTTCCTTGGTGCCAAAGATGCCCAGGGCGCGGGCGCGGTCGAGGGTTTCGCCAAGGCCGGGGATGGGCTTGAGCAGTTGAACGCCATCGGCCTCGGGCTCAAGGCCCTTGTCGATTTTCAGGAAGGGGACAATGCCGCGCTCTTCCCAAAGATACTGTGCCGCAGGTTTGCCGCCAATATCGCGGTCCATCGTCATCTCAAAGAGGATCGCGCCGATCACCTTGTCGCCGGTGAAAGCGGGAGATTGGGCGATGCGCGAGCGCATGGCATGGATCAGGTCATACATCTCCGCTTCGGAGCTGTATTGATCCTCGTTAACGCCATAGAGCTTGAGAGCCTTGGGCGTGGAGCCACCCGATTGATCGAGCGCTGCGATAAAGCCTTGCCCGGCAGCGATCTTCTGGTGTTGCTCTGCATTGGCCATAATGTTGCACCCCCTCGGTTTTTCAGTGGTTCCATATTGGGTAATGGAGCCAGCCCGGGAAGGCAAAGGTGGTTGCGCTAACGAGTGCCTGCTCAGCGGTCATTAGCGCGAAACTTGCGCGGTTGCGCCGCCAGTTGTTAACTTTCGAGCGCGGCGATGCCCGGAAGCACCTTGCCTTCCATCCACTCAAGGAAGGCCCCGCCAGCGGTGGAGATATAGGTGAACTGGTGGATCGCCTGCGCCATATTGAGGGCCGAAACCGTATCCCCCCCACCGGCGACCGAGATCAGCTCTCCCTTGTCGGTCAGCGCGCCAGCCTGGCGGGCGGCGGCAAAGGTGGCTGCGCCAAAAGGCTCGATCTCGAAGGCGCCAAGCGGGCCGTTCCAGATGAGGGTTTCGCTTTGTTTGAACACCTCGCAAATGTTCGCCACGGTCTTTGGCCCGGCATCAAGGATCATACCCTCAGACGGGCATTCATTGGCGGCGTAGATGCCATGGGGCGCGCGGGCCTTGAACTCCTCGGCGACGACGACGTCAATCGGCAGGTGGATCTGGCAGCCGCAGTCCTTGGCCTTTGCCATGATCTCCAGCGCGGTGTCTGTCAGGTCCGCCTCGGCGAGGGATTGGGCGATCTCATGGCCCTGTGCCAGCAGGAAGGTATTGGCCATGCCGCCGCCGATCACCAGGTGATCGACCTTGTCGAGCAGGTTCGAAAGCAGGGTGATCTTGGTGGACACCTTGGCCCCGCCAACCACCGCACAAACCGGGCGGATCGGGTCTCCCAAAGCACCTTCGAGGGCCTCCAGCTCTTCCTGCATGTTGCGGCCCACACAGGAGGGCAACAGGTGGGCGATACCCTCTGTCGAGGCATGTGCGCGGTGGGCGGCGGAGAAAGCGTCATTCACGTAGATGTCGCCTAAACTGGCGAGTTCCTTGGCAAATTCCGGGTCATTGGCCTCCTCGCCGGGGTGAAAGCGCATGTTTTCCAGCAGCAGCACTTCACCTTCGCCCATGGTCGCCACGGCGGCATCCCAGCCGACATCGGCAAAGCGCACTGGCACGCCGAGCGCCGCCTTGAGGGCAGGCAGGGTGACCTCAAGCGACATCTCGGGCACGACCTTGCCCTTGGGGCGGCCGAAGTGGGCCATCAGGATCGGCTTGCCGCCGGCCTTGAGGATATCGGTCACGGTTTCAACGATCCGGTCGATCCGGGTGGTATCTGTCACCTTGCCGTTTTGCACGGGCACGTTGATATCGACGCGCACCAGCACTCGCTTGCCGCTTAGGTCCATGTCGTCGAGAGTTTTCCAGCCCATTGCATCCTCCTGCATTGTCCCGCCTGTTTTCGCCTGAATGGGGGCGAGGGTCAACGCGGGCCTTTTCCTTTGGTGCCCCGCCGCATAGGGTGCGCGCGACCTGTTCAAGAGGAGGCTCGCATGGCCGATATCAAAGACCCCGAAAACACGATCCTGATCGAACTGGACGGCGGAACCGTCACGGTTGAGCTTTTGGCCGATGTGGCCCCCAAGCACGCCGAGCGGATGAAGGAGCTGGCCCGCGCTGGTGCCTATGACAACGTGGTGTTCCACCGCGTGATCGAAGGCTTCATGGCGCAGACTGGCGACGTGGAGCACGGCAAGAGCGATGGTGACACCCGCCGCGCTGGCACCGGCGGCTCTGACCTGCCCAACGTGCCCGCCGAGTTTAACAGCCTGCCGTTTGATCGCGGCGTTCTGGGCGCGGCCCGGTCACAAAGCCCGGATAGCGCGAACAGCCAGTTTTTCATTTGTTTTGATGATGTTCACTTCCTAAATGGCAACTACACGGTCTATGGCCGCGTGATTGACGGGATGGAGCATGTGGATGCGATCCCGCGCGGCGAGCCGCCTGCGACCCCCGGTGTGATGAAGAGCGTCAAGGTGGCTGCGGATGTCTGATAGCAAGGTCTTTGCGGGCGGGATTTTTGCCGTTGGGCTGGCGTTTCTGGCGGCGTTTTTCCTGTTCTCCAACGGCACCCTCACCAAGGCTTCGGCGGCAGAGGATACCGCCGGGCCAAACATGGTGATCTCGGTTGAAGGCAAAGGGAAAATCGTGGTTGATCTGCGGTCTGACCTGGCCCCGAACCACGTGGCGCAAATGGTCGAACTCGCTAAGGAAGGGGCCTATGATGGCGTGGCTTTCCACCGCGTGATCGAAGGCTTCATGGCGCAAACCGGCGATGTGCAGTTTGGCAAGAAAGGCTCCAACGGGCCTGCGGGCACGGGGGGGTCTTCACGGCCCAACCTGAAGGCCGAGTTCACCGATGAGCCGTTTCAACGGGGCACCGTGGGCATGGCGCGCTCGATGGACCGCGATAGCGCCAACTCGCAATTCTTCATCATGTTCGCCCCGGCGAGCCACTTGAACGGGCAATATACCGTTGTTGGTCAAGTGGTTGAGGGCATGGACGTGGTAGATGCAATCAAGCGGGGCGTGGGGCAATCGGGCTCTGTGGCCAACCCTGACTACATGGGCAGCGTCACCATAGAAGAGTAAGGGTGAAGCCTGCGTGAGCGGGCGATGCCGAGCGTTTGACCCATGGCATCCTGAGGGCCTTCGGCCTTGGAGGATGCCATGGGTTTTCTTTTGCGAACAATGGCTTGTTGGGTGGCTTTGGCCTGTGTGGCGGGGGCTGATCCGGGCTTCTGGAAAAATGAATGGCCGCGCACTGATTTTTCACGCAGAAGCGTGGAAAATTGGGCGGAAATCTTGTCGCGGCTATGATGCGACGAAAAGGCTGGCT
>NZ_JARGND010000028.1 GCF_029212645.1 Vannielia sp.
GAGAAAAGACGGAAACCAAACCGATCAGCAGGAGCAAAGAGTAGCTTAGGAAGTGTCGGAAACTGTCCAAAGATTGGGGAGTAGCTCAGAGATCGACGAGCGGCTGTTCTGGGACATCGCCAGGGAACAGTAACGGGCAGCGCGTGGGCACGATGTCGGCACGCAGGCGGGGGCCCATCCCATCTTGGCGAGTGGGCCACCCCGTTGCTATTGCCGCGACGAGTTCCGATTTCAGGTCCATCTGACCGAACGAGACCGGCGTCGAAGTGCAATTTCGACACAAGGAAAACCCTTTAATGGTCAACGCATTACAGGCGCTGCACCAAAACGGCGCAGTCATCAGGTCCAGAGAATATCGGCCCCGAGAAAATGCTTCCAGGCCACCCGTCACCGAGGCCGGTGCTCAGCCCTTCCGGCATAACCCTTGAATATAACGGAAAAATCCGGCCGCAGCCGGATCGGGAGAACACTTCTCAAGGGCAAGTGGCGGAGGAGGTGGGATTCGAACCCACGGTACGCTTTCACGCACGCCGGTTTTCAAGACCGGTGCATTCGACCACTCTGCCACTCCTCCGGCGCGGGTCTGGGGCGCTACCTTCCTCACCTTGTGGAAAAAGGCAACACCCTCCATGCGTAAATTTACGCATCCATTCGCGAGAGGCTTCCCAAGACTCCACGCTCTGTGTAAGGTGACGCAGAGCAGATCAGCCGGGCAAACCGGCGAGGAACAAGCGCGACCGAGGCAAAAAGCCCGGCGAAAGCGTACAAAGGGGCGAAGCATGGGCAAGGGCAAACTCCTTCACATGGGTATTCTGTCGGCAACGGTTCTGGCCGTGGCCGGATGTGAAGACGGGACTGGATTTAACGTCGGGCGCGGAGCCGAGGGGCCAGCCACGGCGGCTGCCGGCCGTCCGGCGCAGGCCAAGCTGGTTGAGCGCGATGTTGAAGCGCCCGATGTATTTTCCGCCAAGGAAGCCGGCCTGTGGGATGGTCGCCCCTCGCTGGGCGGCGTCTGGGTGGCGCATCCCAGCGTGAAAGACCCCGAGCGGGTGCTTGTTCGCAACCCCGAGAACGGCAAATCGGTGATCGGCGCCCTCTTCAAGCGCGAACGCGACAATCCTGGCCCCAAACTTCAGGTCAGCTCGGATGCGGCCAATGCGCTGGGGCTTTTGCCCGGCGCGCCCACCAATCTTTCGGTTGTGGCGCTGGTCCGTGAAGAAGTTCCGCAAGCCGCGCCCGCCGCAGCCGTCATGGCCGAAACGATTGAAGCACCTGAAACAATTGAGCAAAAATCGCTCGACGCACCGCTAACCGCCGCTGCGGCTGCCATCGACGCGGCAGAAACCGGCACCGAGGGCGCGGTGAAAATCGGTGAGGCCACAACGATTGCCGCCGCCGATGGCGCTGCCAAAACCAACACAAAGGCCAAGAAGGGCTTCTGGAACCGCTTGAAAAGCAAGCCATCGCGCCGCCAGGAGGCCGATGAGGTGATCGCCGCCGCCGGACCGGCCAACGCTCCCGCGCCGCTGTCGGCCATGGCCACACCCGAAATCGCGCCTGCCGCCAGCTCCATGCCGGTGGTCAAGGCCGCCGCCCCTGCGCCGGCCACAACACCCAAAGCCCAAAAGCCCTCTGGCAAGAACTACATCCAGATCGGTATCTTCTCAGTTGAGGAAAATGCCAGCCGCACAGCGTCCAACATGCGCAAGGCCGGGATCGTTCCGACGGTCTATGCCCAGGAGAGCCGTGGCAAGAAATTCTGGCGCGTGGTCATCGGCCCTGCGCAGTCCTCCGCCGATCGCCAGGTGCTTCTCAAGAAAGTGAAGGCAATGGGCTTCCAGGACGCTTACTTTGTGACGAACTAAGCCGGGCGCATTTCAGCCGCTCGCCTGTTTCATCACATCCCCGGCCCTGGGCAAGGGCCTGAAAAACACAAAGGACCGGCCCCCTTCATGTTTCGCCCGATCACACGTTTTCTGCGCGCACCGCTTGGCCTTGCGCTCGCGGCGCTCATCTCCACCACCGCCGCTCACGCCTTTGAAACCCGCGCCAGCGCCGCTTGGGTGATGGACGAAACCACCAACACCCTCCTACTGTCAAAAAACGCCGCCACCCCCCTGCCCCCGGCCTCCATGTCAAAGCTGATGACGCTGAACATGCTGTTTGAGGCGCTGCGCGACGGGCGGGTGACGATGGAAACCACCTTCACGGTTTCCGAGCGTGCCAAGGCGATGCAGGGCAGTTCGATGTTCCTCAACACAACCGACCGGCCCACCGTGGAAGAGTTGATCCAGGGCATCGTCGTGCAATCGGGCAACGATGCCTGCGTTGTGGTGGCCGAAGGGCTGGCAGGCACCGAAGAAGGCTTTGCGCGGCTGATGAACGAGCGCGCAAAGGATTTGGGGATGGAAAACTCCACCTTTGCCAATTCCAGCGGCTGGCCCAATCCAAATCAGCGCATGTCGATGCACGATCTGGGCATTCTGGCGATGCGCTTCATCCGCGAATTCCCCGAGTATTATGGCTATTTCGGGATGAAAACGTTTGAGTTCGATGGCCGCGTGCCGACCAATCACAACAACCGTAACCCCTTGTTGGGGCTGGGTATTGGCGCTGACGGGCTAAAAACCGGCCACACCTCTGAGGCGGGGTATGGGCTTGTTGGCTCAGCCAAGCAGGGCAATCGGCGGATCATCTTTGTGATCACCGGGTTGCAATCCGAGGCGGCGCGCAAGCAAGAGGCGATCAACATCACCAACTGGGCGTTCCGCCAGTTTGTGCAAAAGACCGTCGCCGAGGAAGGCAAGCGGCTGGCCGACGCGCCGGTCTGGATGGGCACCGAGGATCGGGTAGGCCTTGTGCTGGCCAAGGATCTCAGCGTGTTGCTGCCCGCGCTGGCGCAAAACAACGTGAAGGCCGAGGTCACCTATCAAGGCCCCCTGCGCGCACCGCTTGAGGCCGGGCAAGAGGTGGCGACCCTCACCCTCACCCTGCCCGAGATGGCCCCGATCACAGTGCCGCTGGTGGCCGAACGCGCCGTGCCCAAGGGCGGCTTCCTGCCGCGCCTGCGCACCGCCGCCCGGGTGTTGATGGAGCAATTCTCCGCGCAGTCTTCTCCCCTTTAAGGGGCCTGATCCGCGCGCCCCTAATCTTGAGTGCGGGGCGTGCCACGGCGCTTGGTCCGGGGTGGTTGACCGGCAGGCGCGCGACAATCCGGCCCTGAGCACCACCGCCGCTGTGCCCTTCACCGTTCAGCACCGTCTTTTGAACAACCTCGCAGGGTGGCGAAATTTAGCCTGATCCTTGCATCGCAAAACGGCGTGCGGCGGCCCCCGCCCCGCTCCACGCCTCCTCAACCTCATGCGATCAAAAGATTGGCGGTTTCGTCGTTTGCGCCCCCCGTTCGAGCGGGATACTGTCACCCCATGAACGGGTTCTTCATCACACTCGAAGGCATTGACGGCGCCGGGAAATCCACCCAGGCGCGGGCTTTGGCCACCTGGTTTGAGGGCGAGGGCCGCGAGGTGGTGCTCACACGCGAGCCGGGTGGCTCTGCGGGAGCCGAGGAAATCCGGCGCTTGCTGGTAGAAGGCGCGCCCGATCGCTGGTCTGGCGAAACCGAAACGCTGCTCTTCACCGCCGCGCGGCGTGACCATCTGGAGCGGGTCATCACCCCTGCCCTTGCGGCGGGCAAGGTCGTCATCTCAGACCGGTTTGCCGATAGCACGCGGGTTTATCAAGGCGCCGCGCGCGGTGAGTTGCGCGCCTTGGTCGATACGCTGCACAAGCTGGCAATCCAGCGCGAGCCGGATCTGACCCTGATCCTTGATATGGACCCGGATGTCGCCCTGTCTCGCGGCTTGGCGCGCGCTTCTGGCGAAGACCGGTTTGAGGAAGAAGGCGCGGCCTTCCAGCACCGCCTGCGCGCCGGGTTCAAGGCGCTGGCCGCAGAATACCCCTCCCGCTGCCGGCTGGTTGATGCCTCCCGCCCCCCGGCCGAAATCACCCCCGATCTGATCGCCGCCACGCAGGAGCGGCTGGCATGAGCGCCGCCGCCCTTGGCGTGGCCGAAGAGCTGCCTGAGGCAGACCGCCTTGGCAGCTACCCGCACCCGCGCCGCACCGAAAACCTCTATGGCCAGGACGCCGCCGAAGCGCGGTTTCTGGACAGCTTCAATTCCGGCCGGATGCCCCATGCCTGGCTGATCACCGGGCCGCGCGGGATTGGCAAGGCAACGCTGGCATGGCGTCTGGCGCGGTTTCTCATTGCCCAGCCGCTTGGCGAGGATGACGGGCTGTTCGGCGCCCCCGAACGCCCCGACACCCTTGCAACCTCGCCCGAGCACCCCGTCGCGCGGCGCATCGCGGCAGGCTCTGAAGGCAACCTCTTCCTGCTGCGCCGCCCGTGGGACCACAAGGCCAAGCGGCTCAAAACCGTGATCGACGTTGAAAGCGCCCGCGATCTGAAGAGGTTCTTCGCCCATTCCGCCGCAGAACAGGCCCGCCGGGTGGTGATTGTGGACAGCGCCGACGAGATGAACGCCTCCGCCGCCAACGCAGTGCTCAAAGTGCTGGAGGAGCCGCCTGCCAACACGGTGCTGCTGCTGATTTCCCACGCCCCTGCCGCCCTGCTCCCAACCATCCGCTCGCGCTGCCAGGTGCTGAAATGCGCCACCCTTTCGGAACCCTCGCTCATTGCCGCGCTGCGCGAAGCCGGGGCCGAGCCCCCCGAAGACCCGGCCGCCCGCGCCGCCCTCTCGGCCCTTGCCGAAGGCTCGGTCGCCACCGCCCTGCAACTGATCGACGATGAGGGGCTGGCGCTTTATGCGGCCCTCGTCGCGCTGTTGCGCGATTTGCCAAAGCTGTCGCGCCCCGAAGTGCTCACCATGGCGTCCAAGGCCAGCGGGCGCGATGCCGCAGACCGCTTTCGCCTGACCGTGCGCCTGATCGACACTTTCCTCGCCCGCGCCGCCCGCACCGGCGTGGCCGGCCCCCCTGCCCCCGAGGCCGCGCCCGGCGAGGCCGCCCTGCTCACCCGCCTTGCCCCCGATACCCGCCGCGCCCGCGCCTGGGCCGAACTGGCCGCAACCCTCGGTGCCCGCGCCCGCGCCGGGCAGGCGGTGAACCTTGACGCGGGCGCGCTCATCACCGATATCTGCCTCAAGATCTCCGAGGCCGCCCACGAAATGCACCTCTGAGACAACGGAGCTTCAATGCCTGCCGAGATTACCGACAGCCACTGCCATCTGGATTTCCCCGACTTCGAGGGGGAGCTGCCCGATGTGATCGCCCGCGCCGCCGAAGCGGGCGTCACCCGGATGGTGACCATCTGCACAAGGCTGCGCAACGCGCCGCAGGTGCAGGCCATCGCCGAGGCCCATGCGCCGGTGTTCTTCGCCGCAGGCACCCACCCGATGAGCGTCGCCGAAGAGCCCATGGCCAGTGTTGACGAACTGGTGGCACTGGCCGAACACCCCAAATTCGTTGGCATCGGCGAAACCGGGCTGGATTACCACTACACCGCCGAAAGCGCCGAGGCGCAGCAACAGTCCCTGCGCATCCATATTGATGCCGCGCGTGAAACCGGCCTGCCGCTCATCATCCATGCCCGCGCGGCAGATGATGATATGGCGGCGATCCTGCGCGAAGGCTATGAGGCTGGCCCCTATAGCTGCGTCATGCATTGCTTCAGCTCCTCAGCCGCACTGGGCCGCGCCGCGCTGGACCTTGGGTTTTACCTCTCAATGTCAGGCATCGCCGCCTTCCCCAAAAGCCAGGAGCTGCGCGATATCTTCGCCAGCGCCCCGCTTGAGCGCATTCTGGTGGAAACCGACAGCCCCTACCTTGCCCCGCCGCCCCATCGCGGCAAACGCAACGAGCCGGGCTATTCGGCCCACACCGCCCGCGTCGGGGCCGAGGTATTTGGCCTGCCGTATGAGGATTTCGCCGCCGCGACACAGGCCAATTTTGACCGCCTGTTCGCCAAGGCCGCCGGGTGGCAGCCATGAATGACTATCGCTTCACCATCCTCGGCTGCGGCTCCTCCGGCGGCGTGCCCCGCCTGCCCGACAACTGGGGCGAGTGTGACCCGGCAAACCCCAAAAACGCCCGCCGCCGCTGCTCAATGCTGGTCGAGCGTGTCGGCACTGGCGGCACCACGCGGGTGCTGATCGACACCTCGCCAGACCTGCGCTCGCAATTGCTTGATGCGCATGTCGGCGCACTTGACGGGGTTGCCTACACCCACGCCCACGCCGACCATACCCACGGCCTCGATGATCTGCGAATGGTCGTTTACAACATGAGATCGCGGGTAAAGGTCTGGGCCGATGGCGATACCACCAATGACCTGCTGTCGCGCTTTGGCTATGCCTTCGTGCAGCCCCCCGGCTCTGATTACCCGCCAATCCTGGACCTGCGCGCCATTGATGGCGCCTTCACGGTCGAGGGCGCGGGCGGGCCGATCACGCTGACCCCGTTCGAGGTGGAGCACGGGCGCATTGATGCGCTTGGCTTCCGCGTTGGCGGGCTGGCTTACCTTCCCGATGTGTCCGACATCCCCGAAGCCGTTTGGCCAGTGCTGGATGGCCTTGATATCTGGGTGCTGGATGCGCTGCGCCGCACTCCGCACCCCTCGCACGCGCATCTGGCAAAATCGCTGGAGTGGATCGCCCGCGCCGCCCCCACCCGCGCCGTGCTGACCAACATGCATATCGACTTGGATTATGCCACGGTCGAGGCCGAAACCCCGGCCCATATCACCCCCGCCTATGACGGAATGGTTCTAACCCTCCCAGCCGATACGCCGCAAACCACATGAGCGCCCTCACTTTCGTGATCCTGCCGGTTTTTCTGGTGATCGGGCTAGGTTACCTCGCTGTGTGGAAACTGCGCTTCCCCGCCGAGGGCGCGGATATGCTGATGAGCTTTGCCCAAAGCTACGCGATCCCCGTGCTGCTGTTCATGGCGATGACCCGGCTGGATCTCGCACTTGGCTTTCAACTGGCGCTTCTGGTGCCATTTTACGCAGGCGCCTTCACCGGCTTCCTGGCCGGGGTATTTGGCGCACGGTTTCTCTTTCGCCGCGATTGGGAAGATGCCGTGGTGATCGGGTTTTGTGCGGCCTTTTCCAACTCTCTGCTGCTCGGCCTGCCAATCACCGAGCGCGCCTATGGAGCCGATGCGCTCACCGGCAACTACGCGATCATCGCGCTGCACGCGCCCTCGCTGCTGACGATCGGCATCGTGGTGATGGAACTGGTCCGCGCGCGCGGCGCGCCGCTGGCGGCGTTGCCAAAGCGGGTGGCAAAGGGCGTGTTTTCCAACGGGCTGATCATTGGCATTCTCTCCGGGCTGGTGGTCAACATTACCGGCCTGTCGCTGCCCCAGGTGCTGATCGACGGGGCCGATCTTGTGGCGCGTGCGGGCCTGCCCGCAGCGCTCTTTGCCCTTGGCGGTGTGTTGGTGCGCTACAAACCCGAGGGGGATTTGCGCATCGCCCTGTTCATCTGTGCGCTCTCGCTCGGGCTGCATCCGCTCATCACCTTCACCCTCGGCAATGCCTTTGGCCTCGGTCAGGACGGGCTGCGCTCTGCCACCATAACCGCCGCCATGGCCCCCGGCATCAACACCTATATCTTTGCGCATATGTATAGCCGCGCCAAGCGGGTCGCGGCCTCTGCGGTGCTGCTTGCAACCGGGTTGACGATGCTCACAGCCCTCGGCTGGCTCACCCTGCTCCCGTGATCCCCTGGCGCGGCCCGCCGCCCAAGGCTTGCCTCACCCCGGAGACATCCCCCGCAGCCGCTCCGACCGGCGGCGCAGCAACTCAAGGGTCGTCAGCAGCGCGATGGAGAGCGCCACAAGGATCGTCGCCACCGCAAGGATCGTAGGGGAAATCTGCTCGCGCAGGCCGATGAACATTTGCCACGGCAAGGTTTTCTGGCCCGCCGAACCAACAAAGAGCACCACCACCACTTCGTCAAACGAGGTGATGAACGCAAACAGCGCCCCCGAGATCACACCGGGCAGAATGAGCGGCATCTGCACCTTGAAAAAGGTGCGCACCGGATCTGCGCCCATGTTCGCGGCGGCGCGGGTGAGTGAGCGGTCAAACCCCACCAAGGTGGCCGTCACCGTGATGATCACGAAGGGAATGCCAAGCGCGGCATGGGCCAGCACCACCCCGAAATAGGTGCCTTGCAGCCCGATCCGGCTGTAAAAAAAGTACATCCCCGCCGCCGAAATGATCAGCGGCACGATCATCGGAGAGATCAGCACCGCCATCATCGCCCGGCGAAACGGCACATGCTCCGAGCTCAGGCCAATCGCCGCCAAAGTGCCAAAGGTGACCGAAAGCAGCGTTGCCAGCGGCGCGATCTTGACCGAGTTCATCAAGGCCTGCTGCCAGTCACTGTTGGTGAAAAAGTCCCGGTAGTGCTTCAGCGAATACCCCGCCGGATCAAGCGCCAGCATCTCCGGCGTGAAGGTAAAAAAGTCTTCCGCGTTGAACGAAAGCGGCATCACCACCACGATCGGCGCGACCAGGAAGAAGAAGATACAGCCGCAAAGCACCCGAAACCCATAATGCCAAAACACCTGCGCCGGGGTGAGATAGGGTACCAGCTTGGCGCGGTAACGGCCCCAGCCGATCCAGTAGATGAACCAGCCAAAGAACGCGCCAAAAGCCGCCCCGATGATCAGCCCCGGAATCCCGCCAAGCAAATAGCCCAGCACCACCGCCGCCGCCGCAATGGCAAGCCGCAGCGGCAATTCCAGCTTGCGCCCCAGAAGCACGGCAACGGCGGCGATCACCGCCATCGCAACGGCCCCAATGAGCAGGCCCGCCAGCCCGTTGCCATTGGCCGCCCCCACAAAGAGGCCCGCGAAAGCCCCGGCAAGGCCAACCACACCGGCGGCAAACCAGATGGGCTTTTGCCCCGGATGGGTGAGGGTTACGTCATTCATGGCAGTCTCCCCTACCCCAGCTTCACGTTGTCGATGCCGACAATCTTGTCATAGGCCCAATAAAGCAGCAGCACCGCCGCCAGCAGGATCGCCCCCAAAGCCGCGGCCAGCCCCCAGTTCAACGAGCTGGAGATGTGATAGGCGATCCGGTTGGAAATAAACGTGCCGGTGGTGCCGCCCACCAGTTCGGGCGTGATGTAATAGCCAATGGCAAGGATAAACACGAGGATCGACCCCGCTCCGATCCCCGGCACCGATTGCGGAAAATAAACGCGCCAGAAGGCTGTCCAGTTGGTGGCGCCAAGCGACTTGGCGGCGCGCATATAGGTTGGCGGGATGGTCTGCATCACCGAGTACATCGGCAGGATCATGAAGGGCAGCAGGATATGGGTCATCGCCACGATGGTGCCGAACTGGTTGTTGATCATCGTCAACCGGCCTTCGTTTGAGGCGAAATCAACCAGCATCGCCGGATCAATAAAGCCAACCGTGGTGCCAAACCAATTCCATGCGTTTTCCACCCAAACCATGAACTTGCCCAGCCCCAGCCAGACGATGATATCGTTGATCACCCCTTGCTGCTGCAACAGCACTTTCCACGCCGAGGTGCGCACCAAAAGCGATGTCCAGAACGGCAAAAGCACCAATATCATCAAAAGGTTGGCGGTGCGCATGGGCAGGTTTGCAAGGATCCACGCCACCGGGTAGGCGAGCAGAATGCAGGAGATGGTGATCGCAAGGCTCATGAACAGCGTGCGCTTGAACAACAGCCCGTAAATGCGCTGCCCCTCGTCCTGGCGCTCAATCCCCTCGGGGGTAAGCTGCATGTCCACCGCGTTGAGGAAATACCCCGGCGTGTAGCGCGGGCTATAGGCCTTGATCGTGCCCCAAATCTCAACGCTCTCCCAGCCGTCATCAACCTCGATGAAGGCCTCCTTGAAGGAAAGCGGCTCAAAGCCGGGCACGGCGGCAACGGCGGCGCGCACCAGCGCGGCCTCGGGGCCTTCATAGGGCGCGCCCTGCCCAGCGGTGAGGTCCGCATAAAGCTCGGCGTAGATCAGCTCCCACGGCTTTTCTTCAGCCGCAACATCGCCCTCACTTTCGGTGAAGGCGGCGAATTTTGCGTAAGCGGCGCTTGCCCGCGGCAGCATCGCGGCAACGCCATCGCGCGGGCGGTAGCGCTCGGCTGTTGGATCAGCGGCAAAGATCGCGGCAATGGTTTCGGGGTTTTTCCAAGCGTCATCAAGGCCTTCGAGCTGGTCCTGAAAGTGCTCGCCAATGTCATCCACACGGCGGCCCGTCTTGCGAAACAAGGAGGAGGTGCCCGTTGTCTCGTAATTCAGGCGCGAGCCGAGCCGAGTGTGCTCTTTCTTTTCCACCGCAACGGCGAGATCGGCGTAAAGCGCCGCAAAAACCGGCTCATCGGGGATTTCGCCGCCGTCATACCGCCAGTCTTTCAGGGCAACCACGGTTCGCGGCAGCGTATCGGCAACAATGTCATTCTCGACAGAGCGAAACAGCATATCCGCGATCGGCGCGATGAAGGTCACAAGAACAAAAAGCAGCAGCGGCGCAACCAGTCCAAGTGCGCGCAGCTTCTGGCGGCGCAAGGCCCGCGCGAGCGAGCGTTTTAGAGGCGTGCCATCAGCGGCAAGAACCGGGCCAGACGTGTCGGTCGCCTCACTCATCATGGCCCTCAACGAGGATGAGCGTACTTTCGGCGGTGGCTTTGCGGATCAGGGAAATCTCTTGGTAATCAGCGTCGTAGTAGGCTTTCTTCGCCTGCTCGTAGCTGTCAAACTCAATCACCACATGGCGCTGCCCATCCGGCACGTCACCTTCGGGATGCTCACTTTGCCCCCCGCGCACAATGAAACGCCCGCCAAGCGCATGGAGGATCGGTGTGTCGCCGGTGATATAGGCCTTGTAGCCCTCCGGATCGTTCACCTTGATATGTCCGATGATGTAGCCCTTGGGCATGGGTCGCGTCCCCCGAATGTTCCTGGTGGGGAGCGGCCCATGCGAGGGGCCGCTCCATTTTCAAAGTGGGGAAATCCCCACTGGCCTATCGGCTTATTGTGCGAGCCACGCCTGGAACTTGCCGTCCAGATCGTCACGGTAATCAGCCCACCACTCGTAGTTGTAGAGGAAGGTGTGCTTGGCGTTGGCCGGATCGGTCGGCATGTGCGGCGCCATGTCGATGCCCAGTTCAGCGTGCTGGCCAACCAGCGGAGCCGACGATTTGCGCGCAGGACCGTAGGAGATGTATTTGGCCTGATCGGCAAGGCGTTGGGTGTCGGTGGCGAACTTCACAAAGTCAATCACCCGCGCCAGACGATCCTCGGGCAGACCGGCAGGAATGATCCAGCCGTCAAGGTCAAAGACCTGCGCATCCCAAAGCATCGCAACCGGCTGGTCCTGCTCCTCGATCAGCGAGAACAGACGGCCGTTGTAGGTTGAGCCCATCACCACTTCGCCATCGGCGAGCAGTTGCGGCGTGTCAGCCCCGGCAGACCACCAGATGACATCGTCCTTGATGGTGTCGAGCTTGGCGAAGGCGCGTGCCTGGCCTTCTTCGGTTTCCAGCACGTCGTAAACGTCTTCGTCGGCCACGCCGTCACAGATCAGCGCCCACTCCATGTTGTTGATCGGGCGCTTTTCGAGCGACCGTTTGCCCGGATAGGTTTCGGTGTCGAACACGTCACACACGGTGGTCGGCGGGGTGTCACCAACCATGTCGGTGCGGTAGCCGAAGGTGGTCGAGTAAACGATCTGCGGGATGTAGCAATCAGAGACGATGAGATCGCCAAAGTCTTCAGAGGCCTTGGTGCCATCGGGGGCATCAAGGAGCAGCTCGTCGGGGTCATACTCCATGGCGAGGCCTTCGTCGCACAGGCGAATGGCGTCAGAGGCCACAACGTCAACCAGATCCCAGGTCACATTGCCGGCTTCGTTCATGGCGCGCAGCTTGGCCACGGCTTCGTTGGAGCTTTCGTCCCAGGTGGCCGTCACGCCTTCATTGGCCGCCAGATAGGGCTCAACATAGGCCTTTTGCTGGCTGGTCTGATAGGCACCGCCCCAGGAAACGAGAACCATGCTGTCGGCCATGTTGCCATGGCTTTCGGCGAAGGCTGCACCGCTGACCACGAGGGTCAGAGCGGTGGAGGCCGCGATTGCAGATTTAAGTTTCATTACAGATACTCTCCTTGTTTTATCGTGCCCGTTTTTGTGTACCGCGATCCGCGCCTCGGGCAGGCAACGTGCGGGCGGGCGCGCTCAAGCGTCGAGCGCGCGGCAATCCTCTGTGAGCCAGCCGATCCTGATCGTCTCGCCCTTTTTCAGGCGCACCGTATCGGGGGCATTGCGGGTTTTGACGATGAAGTCATCATTGCCCGCCACACGCAACCGGGTGCGAAAGATGTCACCCATATAGATAAATTCGAGCACTTCGGCGTTCAGGGTATGGGCTTCATCCTGTAGCCGCTCCGGGTCGGTCTCGACCCGCTCGGGGCGGATCGACACGCGGGTGCGCTCGCCAACCTGCGAAACATTCACCGCCTTGGCCTCAACCACATGGTTGGTGCCATCAAGGTGAACCATCGCCACATCGCCTTCAAGCGATTTAACAACGCCCTCCAGTGTGTTGTTTTCGCCAATGAATTGCGCCACGAAGCTGTTTTGCGGCGCTTCATAAAGCTCGTCCGGCGGGGCAAGCTGCTGGATGCGCCCATCGTCAAACACCGCCACCCTGTCTGACATTGTCAGCGCTTCGGTCTGGTCGTGGGTCACGTAAACGGTGGTGATCCCAAGCTCATGCGCAAGCCGAGTGATCTCAAACTGCATGTGCTCGCGCAACTGCTTGTCAAGCGCGCCCAGCGGCTCATCCATCAGCACCAGCTCCGGCTCAAACACCAGCGCCCGCGCCAGAGCAACCCGCTGCTGCTGCCCGCCCGAAAGCTGCGCCGGGCGGCGGCCGCCGAAATCCCCCATCTGCACCATATCGAGCGCGCGCTTCACCTTGGCTTCGCGGTCCGATTTGCTGAGGCCACGCACCTCCAGCGGGAAAGAAAGGTTCTCCGCAACCGTCATATGCGGGAACAGCGCATAGTTCTGAAACACCATCCCGATGCCGCGCTTGTGCGGCGGGATATTGTTGATCGGCCTGCCATCAAGGCGGATATCGCCGTGGGTCGCCGTCTCGAACCCGGCCAGCATCATCAGGCAAGTGGTTTTGCCAGAGCCCGAGGGGCCGAGCATCGTCAGAAACTCGCCCTTTGGCATCGAGAGGTTGAGGTCTTTCACGACAAGCGTTTCGCCGTCGTAGCTTTTCTGGACGCGTTCGAACTCCACGAAGGCGTCTTTGGTGGGCTGGTCCTGCAAGGCCGCTCCTGTGTTTTGGTCAGTTGTGGCCACTTCCCCCAGCGGCCTCTCCCTGTGATCAGGACTAAACCAAGCACGCGATTGCATTACAATGGGCAAACGCGGGTTTTTTGGGCGTTTTCGCTGGAAACTGGCCAGGAATGCCTTGGCGCTTACCTGCAAAGCAGCCCGGTGGCCACTTGCACTTTTCTTGCGCGTCACACAAACCGCCCCACGAAACGGCCACCCTCAACGGGCAATAAACTCGCCCGGCACAACCGCCCTTTGGGCCAATCAGCCCTTGCCCGTCATCCGCAAGAGGCGCTGCACCGCAAGCTCATAGCCCTGCACCCCGCACCCCACGATGATCCCGTCGGCACGGGCCGAGATATAGGAGTGATGGCGAAAGCTTTCGCGCTGGTGAACATTGGAAATATGCACCTCCATCACCGGCCCCTCAAAGGCGTTGAGCGCATCAAGGATCGCCACCGAGGTATGGGTATAGGCCCCGGCGTTGATCACAATCCCCAGCCCGTCTTCGCGCGCCGCATGGATCAGCTCAACCATCCCGCCCTCGTGGTTTGACTGCGCCGCAAAAAGCTCAACCCCGGCCCGCTCACACAGCGTCCGGCACGCGGCCTCTACGTCCTCCAGAGTGTCATGCCCATAAATCTCCGGCTGCCGTTTGCCCAGCAGGTTCAGGTTTGGCCCGTTCAAAACGTAAACACGCGCGCTCATGGTCATTCTCCCAAAGTTCCGCTCGGTTGTGATCTGGCGAGCCTTGAAAAGCAAGAGTGCGGCAAAACGATGAACATCGGCCAAACCGCCCCAGTTTGGCGTGCAACCCAAGGCCACGGCCCCCGGCCCGCCACGCCCTCCACCGCCAAGCGGCGCATAATTTGCAGGAAATCCGGCACCCCGACTCAGCGTTCCAGCGTGCGCGAAAGGCCCTCTTTCACACGCCGCAGCGGGATCGAACTTTCAATGGAGGCAACGCCGGGAACCTTGGTGAAGGTGCTGGTCAGAAACCGCTCAAAGTCCGATGGCCCTCGGGTGGCAATCCGCAGCAAATAGTCCCGGTTGCCCGTCATCAGCCAGCAATCCACCACTTCGGGGAAACTGCACACGGCCGCTTCAAAACTGGCCAGTGCATCATCCACCTGGCGCTCCAGCTTGACCGAAATGAAGACCGAAAACTCATACCCCAAAGCCGCTTCGTCAATCAGCGCAGCATAGCCGGTGATCACCCCGGCCTTCTCCAGAATACGCAGCCTGCGCGCCACCGGAGACGGGCTGAGGCCAACCACGTCGGCCAGCTCATTGATCGTGGCGCGCCCGTTGCGCTGAAGGGCCCGCAGGATGCCCGCATCATAGGAATCAAGATTGGCGATAGTCATCACGTTTATCCATTATCGTAGTGTTTGTCACTCTATACCCTCTCAAACCGTCGCCTAAAAAGCAAAATTCAGTGGCTATAGTGGTGGTAGCATCGCGCCAAAGCAAGCTATCGGCGCAAGGACCAATAATGATTTCTGATACAGCCCATCTCAACGCCATTCAGAACCGCCTGTTGTGGCTGTCGCATTGGATGATCCACCACGCCAATCACATTCGCCCCAAGGTAGATGGGATCAAGGTCGGCGGTCATCAGGCCAGCTCGGCGTCGATGGTCTCCATCATGACGGCGCTCTACTTTTCCGCGCTGCGGCCCGAAGATCGCGTGGCGGTCAAGCCCCATGCCTCGCCGATCTTCCACGCCATGCAATACCTGATGGGCAATCAGACGCTGGACAAGATGAAAGCCTTCCGCGGGTTCGAAGGCGTCCAAAGCTATCCCAGCCGTACCAAGGATGTGGACGATGTGGATTATTCCACCGGGTCCGTGGGTCTCGGCGTGGCAATCACCGCCTTCGGGTCAATCGTGCAGGATTACCTGATGGCCAAGGACTGGGGCGGTGATCTGTCGCCGGGCCGTCATGTGGCGCTGGTGGGCGATGCCGAGCTGGACGAGGGCAATATCTACGAAGCCCTGCAAGAAGGCTGGAAGAACGACCTGCGCAATTGCTGGTGGATCATTGATTACAACCGCCAGTCACTTGATGGTGTGGTGCGCGAAGGGTTGTTCGAGCGGGTCGAAAAGATATTTGATGCCTTCGGCTGGAATGTCATCCGCGTGAAATACGGAGCCTTGCAGCGCGCCGCTTTTGAGGAGGAAGGAGGCAGCGCCCTGCGTGACTGGATCGACGCCTGCCCAAACCAGCAATATTCCGCGCTGACCTATCAGGGCGGCGCCGTTTGGCGCAAACGGCTGATGGAGGATCTGGGCGATCAAGGCCCGGTCACGGCGCTGATCGAAAGGCGCTCGGATGATGAGCTTGCCGCGCTGATGGAAAACCTCGGTGGCAACTGTGTGGCAACCATGGCCGAGGTGTTTGCCAGCGTCACCGATGACCGCCCCACCTGTTTTCTGGCCTATACCATCAAGGGCTGGGGCACCCCCATCGCCGGCCACAAGGACAACCACGGCGGCTTGATGACCAAAAACCAGATGGCCGACTGGCAACAGCATATGGCCGTGCCCGAAGGGCAGGAGTGGGATAAATTCGCCGCCGTTCCAGACCCCGCCGCGCTGCAAGACTTCCTTGAGACGGTGCCGTTTTTCAAAAAGGGCCGCCGCCGCTTCACCGATGCGATCCTGCCCGTCCCCGAAATCACGCTGCCCTCCGGCCGCGAGATTTCAACCCAGATGGCCTTTGGCAAAGTCCTCGATGATCTCTCCAAGGGTGACAGTGATCTGGCCGAACGCATCGTCACAATGTCGCCCGACGTGACCGGCACCACCAACCTTGGCCCGTGGGTCAACCGCCGCAAGCTGTTTGCCCGCGCCGAACAGGCCGATGCCTTCATCGAACACCGCATTCCCTCAACCGCGAAATGGGAATTTACCCCAAAGGGCCAGCATATCGAACTGGGCATCGCGGAGATGAACCTGTTCCTGCTGCTGGGGGCGGCGGGGCTGTCGCATTCGCTGTTTGGCAAGCGGCTGATCCCGATTGGCACGCTTTACGATCCCTTCATCTCGCGCGGGCTCGATGCGTTGAATTACGCCTGCTATCAGGATGCCCGGTTCATGGTGGTCGGCACGCCCTCGGGCGTCACGCTGGCGCCGGAAGGCGGCGCGCATCAATCCATCGGCACCCCCCTGATCGGGATGAGCCAGGACGGGCTGGCGGCGTTTGAACCTGCCTTTGCCGATGAATTGGCAGCAATCATGCAGTGGTCGTTTGATTATCTCCAGCGCGATGGCACCGGCAACCCGGACGAACGCACATGGCTGCGCGACGAAACCGGCGGATCGGTCTATCTGCGCCTGTCGACAAACCCAATCGAACAGCCCGGCAAACGCCCCGATCCCGATTGGCAACAAGGCGCCATCGACGGGGCCTATTGGCTGCGCCGTCCGGGGCCCAATTGCGAGGTGGTGATTGCCTATCAAGGGGTGGTAGCCCCCGAGGCGATCCGCGCGGCAGGCGCCATGGCCGAACACCGCCGTGACGTTGGTGTCTTGGCGGTAACCTCCGCAGATCGGTTGAACGCCGGTTGGACAGCCGCGCAAAGGACCCGCGCGCGCGGCCAGCACGATGCCACCAGCCATGTCGAACGTTTGCTGCAAGACCTGCCCCCCCATTGCCGCCTTATCACGGTGATCGACGGCCACCCCGCAACGCTCTCCTGGCTCGGGGCGGTGCAAGGCCATCAAACGATTCCCCTCGGGGTCGAGCACTTTGGCCAGACCGGCACCATCGGCGACATGTATCGCGCCCACGGCATCAATGCCCAAAGCATCATCAACAAGATCAACGGCTTGACCAACGGCGCCAAAATCACCGCACTCTAGAGCGTGTCGCGTTCATTCGAATTCACGCGACACGCTCTAACTTATTGATTTCGCATGTTCGAGAAGCTCAAAACCGGTTCCCACTTTTGAGCAACATGCTCTAAAGCCGCCCCAAACCCACATGGCTTGAAGCTGCAAACCCTTTGCCTCGTGCCTTTGGCCCCGGCGAGCAGCGCCGCCACCATCACAAAAACAACCTGCGGGCGCATGCAATCGCGCGCCCGCAGACCGCTGAATCCACGTCAAATCTTTCGGATATACCTCAGGTTCATCCGGTAAGCCCTCCACCTCGCAACCTTGATGACACCCGCTGTCACCACCGGCCCACATGGCCCCTCGATTTGCCCGATCCCGCAGGCTAGGCTACCCGCATGACCAGCCCCGTCTCCTCGATCCGCAATCTCGGCCCCGCGATGGAAAGCGCCTGCGCGCGCGCCGGTATCCACTCTGCCGAAGAGCTCGCCGCCCTTGGCACCGATGAAACCTACCGGCGTCTCCTGTCCACCGGCACCCGCCCCCATTTCATCAGCTATTACGTCATCGAAATGGGCCTTCAGGGCCGCCCGTGGAATGATTGCCGCGGCAGCGAAAAAACCCGCCTGCGCTCCCGGTTCGATGCCTTGGTTGCCGAGGCGCATGACCCCGCCAGATCAGAGCTGGAGCGCATACTCAACCGCATCGGCGTTGTCCCCCTCCCGGCAAAATAATGTAAAAATCCTACACATTGGTGCGGCTGATCCCATATATACCCCATGGACACTGAAACGCCCCTTCACGGCCCGGCGATTGAAGATGAGATCGCGCGCCTTCACAGCCTTGCCCGCCGTATGGATGCGATCTTTCGCATTCCCGGCACGCGAATTGATGTGGGCCTTGATAGCCTCCTCGGGCTTGTTCCCGTGGTCGGTGACACCGCCGCCGCCCTGCCCTCGCTCTATATTATCTGGAAAAGTCACCGCTTGGGCGCAACCCCCGGCGCCCTGGCCTTCATGGCGCTCAACACCGGGATTGACTGGGCCATCGGCGCGGTGCCGCTGGTCGGTGATGTGTTTGACGCCGCCTATAACGCCAACATCCGCAACGTCGCGCTGCTAGAGCGTAACCTCGCCAAGCAAGCCGCCCGCGCCCGCCCGCTGAAAGACCAGCCGGGCCGGATCACCGGCTAAGCGCGCGCGGTTAACTTAACCCTGCCTGCAAAAACCCGATGCGCATGGGTTGTGCATCAGATGTGCATGAATTGTGGCTGTGATCTCGTTGCGATTAACGGCAAAAATCACCCACGGGGTCATGCTCAGGCCGCAGGCATCCGCTGCTCCACGATCTCGGCCCACCACGAGCAGCCCGTCGGGATGATATCATCGTCAAAGTTGTATTCCGGGTTGTGAACGCTGGCCGTATCACCGTTGCCCAGCAGGATATAAGCCCCCGGACGCTCTTCCAGCATATAGGCAAAATCCTCGCCCCCCATCACCAGCGGCGCCTCGTCACAGCGGCCCGTAACCGCGATCGCCGCCCCTGCGGCAAACTCGGTTTCAGCCTCGGTGTTCACCATCACCGGGTAGCCCCGAATGTAGTTCACTTCCGCTTTTCCGCCAAAAACTTCGGCTGTTTTCATGGCGATAGCAGGCAAACGCTGCTCCGCCAGCGCCCGCACCTCGGGGGAGAGCGTGCGCACCGTCCCCTTGATCTGCACGCCCTGCGGGATCACGTTGAAGGCGTTTGAGCTGGTCTTGAAGCTCGTCACCGAAACCACCGCTTCCATCGTCGGGTCCACGTTGCGGCTCACGATGGATTGCAGCGCCAGCACGGTGTGTGAGGCGATGACCGTGGTGTCAATCGTCTCATGCGGCTTGGCGGCGTGGCCACCTTTACCTTCAATATCAATGACAAACTGGTCAGTCGCGGCAAAAAACCCGCCGGGACGAATGGCAAAGCTGCCCAGCGGCAGGCCGGGCCAGTTGTGCATCCCATAAACTTCCTGAATGCCCCATTTTTCCATCAACCCGTCGTCGCACATCTCCTTGCCGCCACCGCCACCTTCTTCGGCCGGCTGGAAAATCAGCACCACAGTGCCATCAAAATTGCGGGTTTCGCTAAGGTATTTCGCCGCCCCAAGCAGCATCGCTGTATGGCCATCATGGCCGCAGGCATGCATCGCGCCAGGGGTTTTCGAGGCATAGTCCAACCCGGTCGCTTCAAGGATCGGCAGCGCATCCATATCGGCCCGCAACCCAATAACCTTGCCCGAAGTGTTTGATTTTCCACGGATCACCCCCACTACGCCGGTGCGCCCGATGCCCTCGGTAACGTCATCGCAACCAAATTCCCGTAGCTTTTGCGCCACCAGACCAGAGGTCCGGTGGGTTTCAAACAGGATCTCGGGGTGTTCATGCAGGTCTCGTCGCCACGCGGTGATTTCGTCATGCATTTCGGCGAGGCGGTTCTTGATAGGCAAGGGAAGGCTCCTTTTTTCCGTCACGCGGCAGTTGTGAGATGGTCCAGCAGGCGGTCCATGAAAGCCCGGCCTTTTTCAAACTGGTCCTTGGTAATGTATTCGTCGGGTTGGTGGGCCTGCGCAATATCTCCGGGGCCACAAATCACGGTGGAGTAACCCTTTGCCTGAAATTGGCCCGCTTCGGATGCAAAACTGACCACATGGGTGCCATTGTCCCCCGTGATCCGCCGCACCAATGGCTCGGCAATCGCCTCCCCGTCAGGTTCGGGCGCAAGGCCGGGAACGTCAAAAAGTTCGGATAGTGCAAATCCGGTTTCGGGGTGGCGGGCTTTCATCGCGGGTTCGATGCGGGCAATCTGCCCGGTCAGCCAATCCCGCCACATTGCTGTAGGTTCCTCTGGCATCACTCTGAAATCAAACAGTATTTCACAATCCCTGGCGGTGATATTATGCACCTCGCCGCCATTTATTTTGCCACAGTGGATCGTGGTGCACGGCGGGTTGAAAATCCTTTCTGTTTCAGTGGGTTGCCTGGCGAAGTTCATCTCATTTTGGCGATTGCCCGCCTCAATCAGCCGCGCCGCCTCCATGATCGCGCTCACCCCCTCATGCATGATCGAAGAATGAACAGAGTGCCCGATGACATGAATGCGAAATCCAAGGTTTCCCTTATGCCCGGTAACAGGCCGCAGCATTGAAGGCTCGCCCACGATCACCGCCTCGGCACGCGGCAACCCGCTGGCCTGGAGCGCCTCAATCATCGGGGGCGCTCCAAAGCAGCCAACCTCTTCGTCGTAAGACAGGCCAATCTGCAAAGGCCGCTTCAGCCGCCCCTCCTTATGCAACCGCGCTGCCTGCCCCATCGCCCACAACGCAAGGGCGTCGAATCCCTTCATATCCGCCGTGCCGCGCCCATAGAGCTTGCCATCGCGCTCCTGCACCTCAAACGGCGGCGATGTCCAGTTTTGCCCCGCAACCGGCACCACATCGGTATGGCCTGAAAGCAGCAATCCCCCCGGAGCGTCAGGGCCTATGGACGCAAAAATTGCGGCCTTTTCTCCGGTCGGGTCCGGCACCCGCGTTGCCGTAATTCCCTCAGCAGCGAGGCACCCTTCAACCCACCCGATCAACTCCAGGTTGCTGACGGCAGAAACCGTTGGAAACCCAACCAGTTTTTCAAGAATCTCGCGTGGGGTCACAGGGAATGGTCACCTTTTCATGGGCACGGAGCAAAGGGTGGTGCGGCAAAAGGCAGACGTCAAGAGGAAGCGCCTCATCGGCGGGCATCTGATCAAAACCGCCGCAGGGTCAAAGCAGGAATCCGTTGCGAGACCAAGGTTTCATGCTAACGTCATGTTAGGGGACGTCGTTTCTGCATCAGTGGAAGCGCAAAAAACCCATATAAAACAAAGAAGTTCGGGAGAGACGCTTGCCAGCTAAGGCATTTCTCACCTTGGGGGATCACAGTGCGTTTGCAGGCCATTTGGCACTGCGGCTTCTGCGCGCCCCCAACCCAAACTTTCGGACTGAGCCACCGGGCCCTGCCCGAGGGATCAAATGTTCAACAAGGAGAACCCAATGAAACTCGTGAATGCGCTCCTCGGAGCGACAGCAGCATGTGCGCTGGCCCCCATGGCTTTCGCCGAAGGCCATGAAGGCGAACGTGGCCGCGATGGCAATGTCAGCATCATCTACTGGCAGGCCCCGTCCATCCTCACGCCATTCCTTTCGGGCGGCACCAAGGATACCGAAGCCGCTTCGCTCACCCTCGAACCCCTCGCACGTTATGACGAAGCTGGCACGCTAACCCCTTGGCTGGTTGAAGAAATTCCCACCGTTGAGAATGGCGGCGTCACCGAGGATCTCACCCAGATCACCTGGAAGATCGCCCCCGGCATCCTGTGGTCGGATGGCACGCCCCTCACCTCGGCCGATGTGAAATTCACCGCCGAGTACTGCATGCACCCCGATGGCGGCTGTGCCCAGCTCACCAAGTTTTCCGGTGTGACCTCGGTTGAAACACCCGATGAGAAAACGGTCGTGGTGACCTTCGACAAGCCCACCCCCTTTCCTTACGGGCCCTTCGTGGGCGCTGAAAGCCCGATCCTGCAAGCGGCACAATTCGCCAACTGCCTCGGCGCCGATGCCCCAACCTGCACCGAACAAAACTTCAACCCGATCGGCACCGGCCCGTTCAAGGTGGTCGAGTTCAAGCCAAACGACGTCATCACCTATGAAGCCAACGAGAACTTCCGCCACGAAGGCAAGCCAGCCTTCGCCAGCATCACCTTCAAGGGCGGCGGCGATGCCACCTCGGCGGGCCGTGCTGTCATGGAAACCGGCGAGTTTGATTACGGCTGGAACCTTCAGCTTGCCCCCGATGTGATCGCCACGATGGAAGCCGCAGGCAAAGGCAAAGCGGTTGCAGGCTTTGGCCCGCTGCTTGAGCGCATCATGGTCAACCAAACCAACGCTGACCCGGCGCTTGGTCCCGACGAGCGCAGCGTGATCAGGCCCCACCCGATCTTCAAGGATATTGAGGTGATCGAGGCCATGTCGATGGCAATCGACCGCCCGCTGCTGGTTGAGGTTGGCTATGGCCAGGCCGGCAAGGTTGGCTGTAACTGGATCCCCGCTCCGCCCGCCGTGGTTTCAACCACCTTTGACTGCTCCACCCCGGACATCGAAGGCGCGAAAGCCAAGCTTGAGGCCGCCGGTTGGGTCGACAGCAATGGCGATGGTGTGCGGGAAAAGGATGGCGTTGAAATGCGCATCCTCTACCAGTCATCGACCAACGCCGTGCGTCAGGATTTCCAGGCGCTGATCAAGGACTGGTGGGAGCAAATCGGCTTTGCGGTTGATCTGCGCAACGTGGATTCTTCGGTGTTTTTTGGCGGCGATCCCAGCTCGCCTGACACCTTCCAGAAGTTCTACGCCGACGTTGAAATGTATGCCAATACCTTCAACGGCACCGACCCGCAAAGCTACCTCGGCAACATGCTGTGTGACAAAGCCCCCTCGCCCGCCAGCCAATGGCAGGGTGAGAACATGTCGCGTTTCTGCTCCGAGGAATATGACGCGCTTTATGCGAAGCTGACAGAAACTGCCGACGCCGCAGAACGGGCCGAAATTTCGAAAAAGCTCAATGACCTGGCCGTCGCCGGTGGCGCGATGATCCCGCTGGTGCACCGTGGTCGTCTTTCGGCGCACGCCCACAGCCTCGGCGGCGTGAAGCTCAATGTCTGGGACAGCGAGCTGTGGAACGTGGCGGACTGGTATCGGATCAAAAACTGATCCGGGCCTGAGCCCCTAAACCCGCCCCCTCCCGGCGCCGCCGGGGCGGGGCCCTCTCCATATCCCAAACGCGCGTGCCCCCTATATGATCACTTACACCATCCGGCGACTGTTGCTTGCGATCCCGACGCTTCTGGTGATTTCGCTGGTGATCTTTCTGCTGTTGGAGCTTTCTCCGGGCGATCCGATGTCACAGGTGCCGCTCACGGTGCCCGATAGCGTCAAGGCGCTGATGCGCGAGCAGCTTGGGCTCAACGGGCCTTGGTATGAGCGCTACTTCAAATGGCTCTACCAGTTCGCCGTGGTTGAGCCGATGGTGTTTTTTGACTGGGCCTTTGGCACCAATATCACCGATGGCTGGTTCCGCATGGTCTCGTGGAAATCCCGCGGCCCGGTGTTTGATGAAATCCTCCAGCGCCTGCCGCAAACCCTGTGGGTGGTGGGCATGGCCTATGTGGTTGGGGTGCTGATCGCCCTGCCCATCGGCATCATCTCGGCCTATCGGCAGTATTCGGTGTTTGACCAGACCGGCACCTTTGTTTCGATGATCGGCTTTTCGGTGCCGCCGTTCTTTTCGGGAGTGTTGATGATCATCTTCTTCACCGTCCAGATGCCGCGTGAAAGTTTCTTCTGGTTCCCCTCCTTTTATGACACGACGCTGGTCGTTGACAGCTGGGCGAGCTTTCAGGCGCAAATCCGCCAGATGGTGCTGCCGGTGATGGTGCTGGCCTTGCAAACCACCGCGCAGATCAGCCGTTACATGCGCTCCGCCATGCTCGACAACCTCAATCAGGACTATGTGCGCACGGCGCGCGCCAAGGGCCTTTCAGAGTGGGCCGTTGTCATGGTGCATGTGCTGCGCAACTCGCTGATCCCGGTTGTGACCGTGATCGCGCTGGGGCTTCCGGCCATCTTTGGCGGCGCAATCATCACCGAGCGGGTGTTCAAGGTGAACGGCATTGGCGATCAGCTGATCGGGGCGATTCAGGCCAATGACATCCCCACCGTGATGAGCCTCACCTTCATCTTCGCGATCCTGATCGTGGTGTTCAACCTTGTGGCCGATATCCTTTATGGCCTGCTCGATCCGAGGATCCGCTATGACTGAGACCACCGTCACCACCACCGCAAACGATGGCCCAACCAAGGCCTCCCGCAGCCAGTGGTCAGAAGTGTGGCGCCAGTTTCGCAGCCATCGCGGCGCCTTGATGGGCGGCGGGTTTCTGGTGTTCGTGACCCTCTTCGTGCTGCTTGGCCCCTATATCTGGCCGTTTGAGCCGCGCAAGCTGGATATCCGCGCCAAGGACATGCGCCCGATCTACACCCTCCTTTGGCTTGATGCGCCCAAGGTGAGCTGGTGGCACCCGCTTGGCACCGATAACCTTGGCCGTGATCTGCTGGCCCGGTTGATCGAAGGCGGGCGGATCTCGATGTCGGTCGGCTGGGCGGCCATGCTGCTGTCGCTGTTCCTTGGCGGGCTCATCGGTGTGGTTTCGGGCTATTTCCGCGCGCTCGACGGGGCCTTGATGCGGCTGACAGATCTGTTCCTTTCCCTGCCGCTGCTGCCGCTCGTGCTGGTTGCCGCCACGCTCTATGGCCCGGCGCTTTCGGCGCAGTTCGGCTCGGTCGCGGGCACGTTTGTGCTGGTGGTGGTTGTCATTGGCATCACCAACTGGATGCCCACCGCCCGGATCGTGCGCGGTGATATTCTGGCCCTGAAAGAGCGCGAGTTTATCCTTGCGGCCCGCTCCATCGGCACCCGGCCGTTCAAGATCATCACCCGCCACCTGCTGCCCAATGTGCTCTCGCCGATCATGGTGTCGGCCACGCTGGGGCTGGCCACGGCGATCATCACCGAAAGCGCGGTGAGCTTTCTTGGCCTCGGCTTCCCGCCGGATTTCCCCTCCTGGGGCAAGCTTTTGGCGGATAACACCGACAGGATGGTCACCTATCCCGAACGGGTGATCTGGCCCGGCCTGATGATCTCTCTCACCGTGCTGGCGGTGAACTACATCGGCGACGGTCTGCGCGACGCGCTCGATCCACGAATTCGCGGTAGGTAGGAAAAAAGTCCGGTTGAGCGGGCCGTGGCGGCCCTGGCGGAACAAATGTTTCGCCAGCCATGCCCTTTGCTGAATATCCTCCCGCCCCACAGGCCAGCCTTGAACGCCCTCCCGCCAAAGCCGTTTGCACCCACGCTCGGGGCCACGTAGTGGCTGCATTTCCTGCCACCTGGAGAATCCCCATGTTCGAGAGCTTCGGATTTGAAGAAACCACCGCCCGCCAAGCCAGCGTGATATTCGCTCTGCTGGTTGGTGTGCTGTTTGGTGTGCTGGCGCAGCGCAGCCGCTTTTGCCTGCGCCGTGCGGTGGCGGGCGATGCCGGAGAGCGCAAAAGCGCCGCTGGTGTTTGGCTCACCGGGCTGGCGGTGGCCGTTCTGGGAACCCAGGCGGCGATCTATGCCGGGCTGGTCGATGTCTCAGCGCACCGCTTCCTTGCCGCCGAGCTGCCTTGGCTGGCCATCGTGGCCGGTGGGCTGATGTTTGGCGCCGGCATGGTGCTGACGCGCGGCTGTGTCTCTCGCCTGACAGTGCTGACGGGCCAGGGCAACCTGCGGGCCCTCACGGTGCTGGTGATCTTCGCCATTGCTGCCCACGCCACGCTCAAAGGCGTGTTCGCGCCCCTGCGCACCACACTGGGCGCTGTGACCCTGCCGCTGGGCGATGCGGCCAGCCTTGCAGCGCTGCCGGGCGGCGCATGGCTTGCGGCTGGCTTGATCGCTGCCGCCGCGCTGATCTTTGCCCTGCGGTCTGGCGCACGGCCCACCACACTGGCGCTGGGTGCCCTCGTTGGGGCGCTTGTACCGCTGGCCTGGGTCGGCACCGGCTACATCCTTTATGATGATTTCGATCCCATCGCGCTGGAAAGCCTGTCCTTCACCTCCCCCGCCGCTGAAAGCCTGTTCTGGTCTGTCGCCTCCAGCTCGATCCCGGCAGGCTTTGGCACCGGGTTGCTCGGCGGCGTGGTGCTTGGCGCGCTCATCGCCGCGCTGGTCTCGCGTGAGTTCCGCTGGCAGAGCTTTGAAAGCCCCGCCCAAACCGGCCGCTACCTTGCCGGAGCCGTGCTCATGGGCGTGGGTGGCGTGCTGGCGGGCGGTTGCTCGGTGGGGGCTGGCCTTAGCGGCGTGAGCACCCTTTCGGTTGCCGCCGTTCTGGCGCTGGTGGCCATTGTTGCGGGCGGAGCTATCGCCGCCCGCCTGCTCAATGCAGCTTCTTTCGGATCCGTCGAACCATCAGCCACACCAGCAGAATAACCGCCGGCGTCAGCCCGGCAGACACCCATATCTTGTCGACCCCGAGCTTTTTGGCAAAGGGCACAAGCAGGTAGGTGCCAAGGCTGACCGCGTAGTAGCTGATCGCCACCACCGAAAGCCCCTCAACCGTTTGTTGCAGGCGCAATTGCAAATCAGCGCGGCGGTCCATTGAGGCCAGCAACGCCTGGTTTTGCGCCTGCCGCTCCACATCCACCCTTGTGCGCAGCAAATCCCCGGCCCGCACCGCCCGTTCGGCCATCGCCTTCAGCCGCGCCTCGGTGCTTTTGACGGTGCGCATGGCCGGATCATACCGACGGGTCATGAACTCCTTGAAGGTCTGCCGCCCCCGATACCGCGCCTCGCGCAACACCTCGATCCGTTGCCAGACAATCGCCTCATAGGCCTGCGTTGCGCCAAAGCGAAAGGTCGTTTGCGTGACCAGCTTTTCCAACTCGGCCGCCAGATGCAAAAGGCGGCTCAGGTCGTCCTCGGCTGAGTGGGGTTGGCGCGCCGTCATCGCCTCTACCAGCTCTGTCAACTCGGCATCAAGCTTGGCCATCTCGGCAGAAAGCGCCCTTGCGCGGCCCAACCCCAAAAGCGACATCGCCTTATAGGTCTCAATCTCGTTGAGCCGCTGCACCACCCGCCCCACACGCCTCCGCCCCACGCCTGCGCGCACAAAGCAGGCAACCCGGATGTGCCCGGCGGCATCAATCCGGAAATCGGAACCAACAATCAGATCGCCGTCCACTACCTGGCTGAGGGCAAGGCTCTCCGGCACCATCCACTGGTCCAGCAGCGGGCCGATGCTGGCCTCGTCCTCTGGCATTGGCTCCACCCGGATCAAGGCAGAGGTCACGCGCACACCGGGGGCCCTGGCCAACCAATCGGCGGGGAACATCTTGAAGGTGTCGCCATCAAACGGGGTGTCGGCAACGCCGGGGCCAAAGATAGTGTAGGTCACAAACTCGGTGTGGCTTTCCCACTTGAGCTGGTGCTTGCCGATCTCGCCAAAGTAATGCGTGGCCCCCGGTTGCGGGTGCGGCGCGCCGTAGCGGTCCAGCAGCTCGATCAGATGGGCGCGGTCCCGCTCCCGGTCGCGCCCGGCGGCGTTTTTTGCGGGTTTCAGCGCAAGATAGGCGGCGCGGCAGGGCACTTCGAGCGCTGGAAAGGGCCGCGCATGGAGCTCATTGGCCAGCCCGTAACGCAGCGGATGATCTTCGATGCCGGTCATGGCCTGCCCTCGTGTTTCCATTTTGCTACGCACCACCGCCCTGCATGTAAAGAAAAATCACGCGGCTTTTCAGGGGGTTATCGGCATACAGTGGTGCACAACCCGCGCCATTCAAGGAACCAGCGGCGCTCGCTCGTGTTGGTCCTTCAAAGGAGGCCAATCATGACTCACCATAATTCTGATCACGATGTGACAAAGCTACGCAAAGCCCTGTTCGAGGCGCTCGATGATGAGCGCACCGGGATGCTGGGGATCGCGGGCGCGCGATCGCACATGCAACCGATGACCCACTACTTCGATGAGGCCACCCGAACCCTGCGCTTCATCACCTCGCGCGATACCGACCTCGCCCGCGAGATCGGCAGCGGCGCGACGGCGCATTTCACCGTCACCGACAAGGGCGATCTTTACGCCTGCATGTCCGGCCAGATCGCCCCGGTCGATGATCCCGCCAAGCTTGAAGAGCTCTGGTCCCCCGCCGCTTCCATGTGGTTCAAGGATGGCAAGGACGACCCTTCTGTTCTGCTGCTGGAGATGCCGCTGAGCGAGGCGGCAATCTGGACCGTTGATGCCAACGCGCTGCAATTCGGCATCGAGATGGTGCGCGCAAATATGGGCGATGACGCCGCCGATCTGGGCGATCACGCTGTAATCAACCTCGCGGCCTAGCCGCAGCCCACCTCAAGACTGACGGAAAGAGTTGCCCGGCGCACCGTAAAGGCGTGCCGGGCATTTCATTGGATGCACCGGCACCAAAAGGCCTCACATCACGGGGCCAACCAGACACCGCACCATCGGCGTCACAAACGCCTATTCGCTCGCCGCCGCTGTGGCCTCTCCACGCGGCAGAACCGTATGCGAGAAGACATATTCCAACGCTTCCGGCAGCGTTTCAGCCCAGACCCGCCACTCGTGATCACCATCCACTACACGGTATTCCACATCCGTCGGCTGATGCTCCCGCAGTTTTTGGTAGAGCACCGCTCCGTGATAGGCGATGTCAAAGACATCGTGATCGCCCGAGTTGATATAGAGCGGCACAACGATATCGCCCGCCAGATAATCATCGAGATAGGCGGTGTAGTTCAGTTCGGTCCACTTCTCGGGATCGTAATTGCCCTCTGCGTCCAGATAGGTCGCATGGCGATTGGCCGAGGAGCTTTCAGGCGGTTGAGGCAGATAGGAGGCCGGAGACATGGCGGCCCCGGCGGCAAACATGTCGGGATGCTCGAGCACAAAGTTCACGGTGCCATACCCGCCTGCGGACAACCCGCCAACCACGCGGCCCTCGCGCTCGGGAATGACCCGCCAGGTCGCTTCGATATGGGGGATCAGATCGTCAAAGAAAGCCGTTTCGGCTGGCTCATTATAGCCATCGACCCACCAGCTTAACGAGCCCGGCATGATCACAACGGCAGGCGGGATCGTGCCATCGGCAATCGCCTCGTCGAGCACGCGCTTGGCCTGTCCCTTGATCACCCAATTGGTCTCATCCCCGCCCGAGCCGTGGAGCAGATACATATGCGGGTAGCTCAGCCCGCTTTCGTCGTACCCGTCCGGCAGATAAACGGTATAGGCATACTCCCGTTCCAGCGTTTCAGACGCGAAACTATAGGTGGCAATCTCACCGGCATAACCCGGAACGCCAACAAGAGCCGCTGATGCGGCCAACGCAAAAACCTTCATGGTAACCTCCCCTACGCCTGCCAAAGTGGCAAACGTCGGATTCAGGGCACCACACTGAAATATCCATGTCAACCGCACATATGCAACCTGAGGGAGAGCCTTTGAGGCCTGCCCAGCAAAAAGCCCCCGGTGATCCTGTTCACCGGGGGCTTTTTTTCGTGGGTTTGTGCTAAATCAGTCGATCAGCGGCAGCAGCTTATCAAGGCTGGCCTTGGCATCGCCGTAGAACATCCGGGTGTTCTCCTTGAAGAACAGCGGGTTCTCGATGCCCGAGTAGCCGGTGCCCTGCCCCCGTTTGGAAACAAACACCTGCTTGGCCTTCCAGCACTCCAACACCGGCATCCCGGCGATGGGGCTGTTCGGGTCTTCCTGCGCCGCCGGGTTCACGATGTCATTGGAGCCGATCACGATAGCAACGTCCGTATCGGGGAAGTCGTCGTTGATCTCGTCCATTTCCATCACGATGTCATAAGGCACCTTGGCCTCGGCCAGCAGCACGTTCATGTGGCCGGGCAAGCGGCCTGCGACCGGGTGGATCGCAAAGCGCACATTCTTGCCCTTGGCGCGCAGCTTGCGCACCAGTTCGGCCACGCCCTGCTGGGCCTGCGCCACCGCCATGCCATAGCCAGGGATGATGATGACAGAGTCGGCATCGTTGAGCGCTGCGGCAACGCCGTCAGCCTCAATCGCCACCTGCTCGCCCTCAACCTCCATCTGCGGGCCCGCCGAGCCGCCGAAGCCGCCAAGGATCACCGACACGAAGCTGCGGTTCATCGCCTTGCACATGATGTAGCTCAGGATCGCCCCCGAAGAGCCGACCAGCGCGCCAACCACGATCAGCAGATCGTTGCCAAGGCTAAAGCCAATCGCCGCTGCGGCCCAGCCCGAGTAGCTGTTGAGCATGGACACGACGACAGGCATATCCGCCCCACCGATCCCCATGATCAGGTGGTAGCCAATGAACAGCGCCGCCAGCGTCATCACGAAGAGCGGGAAGAAACCGCCGGTGTTGACGTACCAGAGCAGGCAGAGCACCGAGAGCGCCGCCGCCCCCGCATTGAGCAAATGCCCCCCCGGCAGCTTGGTGGCCGCAGAGGCAACCTTGCCCGCAAGCTTGCCATAGGCAATGACCGAGCCGGTAAAGGTGACAGCACCGATGAAGATGCCAAGGAACAGCTCAACCCGCAGGATCGAAAGCTCGATCGGGGTTTTATGCGCGATGATCGCGGCAAAGGTGCCAAGATGCTGCTCGTGCATCCAGGCCTCCATGCCTGCCGCTGTCAGCCCTTCTGGCGCTGAGGCGACGATCCCGGCCACACGGCCCATCTCGAAGTGCGCGATAATGCCAACGAACACCGCCGCCAGACCGACGAGCGAGTGCATCGCCGCCACAAGCTGCGGCATCTCTGTCATCTGCACCCGTTGCGCGACAACGTAGCCAATCGCCCCGCCGCCCGCGATCAGCAGGATCGACAGGAGCCAATAGCCCGAGCCGGGGCCAATGAGCGTGGCCGCAACAGCCAGCGCCATGCCGACAATGCCATACCAGACGGCGCGTTTTGCGCTTTCCTGCCCGGAAAGCCCGCCCAGCGACAGGATGAAGAGAACGGCTGCGACCACATAGGCCGCGGTGGTGAATCCAAATTCCATTTCCCTGCCCCCTTAGGATTTCTGGAACATGGCGAGCATGCGCCGTGTCACGAGGAAGCCGCCGAAAATGTTGATCCCGGCCATGAAGATCGAGAGCGCGGCAAGCAGGATCACCAGGAAGGAGGCCGAGCCGATCTGCATCAGCGCCCCCAGAATGATGATCGACGAAATGGCGTTGGTCACCGCCATCAGCGGCGTGTGCAGGCTGTGCGCCACGTTCCAGATCACCTGGAAGCCGATGAAGACCGAAAGCACAAACACGATGAAGTGCTGCATGAAGCTCGCCGGGGCCACCAGACCCACCGCCAGCAACAGCACCGCGCCAATGGCGATCAGCGTCACCTGGTTCTTGGTTTGCGTCTTGAAGGCGGCAACTTCCTGCGCCTTCTTCTCTTCTGCCGTCAGCTCCTTTGGCGGTGCCTTCTTGGGCGCAGCCGCAATGGCCTGCACCTTGGGCGGCGGCGGTGGGAAGGTGACTTCACCGGAGTGCGTAACCGTCGCCCCCCGGATCACGTCATCTTCCATGTTGTGGTCAACAACGCCGTCCTTCTCGGGTGTGAGATCCGTCAGCATGTGGCGCACGTTGGTGGCGTAAAGCGTTGAGGCCTGCGAGGCCATCCGGCTCGGGAAGTCGGTGTAGCCCACAATCGTTACACCGTTGTCAGTGACGATTTTCTTGTCTTTCTCGGTCAACTCGCAGTTGCCGCCGCGCTCGGCGGCAAGGTCCACGATCACCGAACCGGGCTTCATCAGCTCGACCATATCCTTGGTCCAGAGCACCGGCGCGGGCCGGTTGGGGATGAGCGCGGTGCAGATGACGATATCAATATCGGGGGCCATCTCGCGGAACTTGGCGAGCTGCTTTTCCTGAAACTCCGGCGAGGACGGGGCCGCGTAGCCCCCGGTTGCCGAACTGTCCTGGCTGCTCTCGTCGAAATCAAGGAAGACAAACTCTGCCCCCATCGATTCGATCTGCTCTGCCACTTCCGGGCGCACATCAAAGGCATAGGTAATCGCCCCGAGGCTGGTCGAGGTGCCAATGGCGGCAAGTCCGGCCACGCCAGCGCCGACAACCAGCACCTTGGCAGGCGGCACCTTGCCGGCCGCCGTGACCTGCCCGGTAAAGAACCGGCCAAAGTTGTTGCCCGCCTCGATCACCGCGCGGTAGCCCGCGATATTGGCCATCGACGACAGCGCATCCATCTTCTGGGCACGGCTGATGCGGGGCACCATCTCCATGGCGACCACGGTCGCGCCCTTCTTGGCGAGCTGCTCCATTTGCTTTTCGTTTTCGGCGGGCGCAAAGAACGAGATCAGCGTCTGGCCCTCGCGCATCCGCTTGGCCTCGGCGTCGGTGGGAATCCGCACCTTCGCGATGATGTCGGCCTCCTTCCAGAGCGCTGCGGCTGTTTTCACAACCGTGACCCCGGCCGCCTCATAGGCGGCATCAGAGAACCCGGCATTCGCCCCGGCTCCGCTTTCAATTATGCATTCATGGCCCAGCTTTTGAAGCTGAAGCGCCGAATCCGGCGTCATGGCCACACGGTTCTCGCCTTCAAGAACCTCCTTGGGTGTCCCGATTTTCAACGGATTATCCCCCTTCCCTCATATAAATTCCGCGCAACGGCGGGCAGACAGCCAGGCATTCCTATCACCTTCGGTAATTTTATTACAAGCAAGACCCTCGAAACATCCTAAATCCACCGCCGCGTCTGCTTTTCCCATGCTTCAAATTGCTCGGGGAATGCAGCAACGAGGCGGTCTTCTTCGGGCAGGATGAAGCGGTCGGTGATGAGCCAGATGAAGAGCGGCATCAGCACCACAAGCGCGGGCCAAGCCCCCCAAAAGGCACAAAGCCCCGCAATGATCATCGCATCGCCCAGGTAAATCGGGTTGCGCGAGCGGCTGTAAATGCCGGAGGTCACAAGCGCCTGTGCCTCCTGGTGCGGGATCAGCGTGGTGCTGGCGCGCCGGAACTGAACGAAGGCCAGCGCCGCCAAAATCAGCCCGCCGCCCACCATCAGCCCGCCCAGCAGATCAAAGGCCGGATGCTCCCACGTGAACTCGGGGAAACGGCTGGCCTGCACCCATGCCAGCGCAATGAAAAGCAGCGTCCAAAGAGGCGGCATATCGAGCCATTTCAACGCGCCACGCAGGCCCTGGCTACCGTCTGGTCCTTGCATCGGGACATGTCCTTTGCATCAGTTCTGGCGCAATCCTTGTGCGAGGCTGCCGGTATTGTCGAGACGGTCCAATGGTCGCAGGCCGGGCAAGCGCCCGCCCCTCACCCGACGCTTTTCAATCCCGGTGCGGCGCCATGAGCGGCCCACTGCCGCACGGCCTCGCCGAAGCTTTCAAACAGCGGGCGGCTCACCGGGTCTTGCGCCGCGTTATATTCAGGGTGCCATTGCACCGAAACCGTGTAGCCCGGCGCGTCGCGCACAGTGATGGCCTCGGGCGTGCCATCCTCGGCCACGCCTTCGACCACAATGCGCGCGCCCGGCGTTTTAATGCCCTGACCGTGCAGCGTGTTGGTCATCACCTCGGTTGCGCCAAACACCTGAGCGCATTGGCTGCCCTCGATGAAGGTTACCTTGTGGCGAATGGCAAACTTCTCTTCCGTTGTTCCGTCAGGCGGCATCCGGTGGTTCATCCGGCCCGGAAGCTCGCGGATTTCGGGGTGCAGGGTGCTGCCCATCGCGACCGCAACTTCCTGAAACCCCCGGCAAATGCCAAGGATCGGCTGGCCGCGCTCAACACAGGCGCGAATGAGCGGCAAGGCAATGGCATCCCGCGCCCGGTCAAATTCGCCATGCGCCTCGGTTGCGGCCTCGCCATATTCTTCAGGGTGCACATTGGGCCGTCCGCCGGGAAACACGAAGCCATCGCAACGCGCCATCAACTCCTCGATCGACACAAACCGCGGATCGGCCGGGATCAGCACCGGCATGGCGCGCGAAACACAGGCCACAGCCTCGGTGTTCATCGTGCCGCCTGCGTGAACGGCATACTGTTCGTTGATCAGGTGGCTGTTGCAAATGATGCCAACGGTTGGGCGTGTCATGGGGCAATCCTGTCATTTCCACTTGCCTAGGTATAGCTTTGCACGTCACCGGCTTAAAGCGGAGTTTGCCCCGCATTATCGCACAGCACCTCTCAACACGCCTGCCTGGGTTTGCAGATTTGTTGAATCGCGCCGCACAGACCCGTTGTAATCCCCCCCCATGCCATCGCCGCACCAATGTGCGCATCCGTTCCCCAACGGTTTTGGCCGCCCGGAAACACCTGCAACAGTCATGAAAACGTCATCCTGCGCGATTAAAAGCACCCTATCCGGGCAGCATGGCAGATGTTGCAAGCGCCCCGTTCCTTTCGCGCCCTGCGATCAAAAGGCAATCAATAACCGGCACGCGCGATAATCAGGCCAAGGCGAAAGACAACGCCCGCTCACCTCTCTGTGATGCGCAGTTCCGCACAGAAGGGACGGCAAAATTCGCCGTTTTCTCACGGCCTTTCTGCCCCTTATTTCAGTCCATCACCGACGGCCAGGCAATCGCTGATCCGCCGGGAGAAACATAAACCGCCCACAACGGGCAATCGACTGAACTCAGGAGACAGACACATGAACACTGTTAAAACATCCCTTCTCGCCCTTGCCGCCGCAGCCATCACCGCTCCGGCTTTCGCCGACCCCGCCTCGCTTTCCAAATCCGTAGGTGTTGAGCCCGGTGTTTACTCGGTTGAGCAACTGGTTGCGCTGAAAGCCGCAAAAGACAGCGATGATCACACCACCGAGCGGTTCATCCTGCAAAACCCCGCCTCCGGCAGGTAATCCCCCTCTGCCACGGCAAACAGAAGGTGCACGGGCGACCCGTCCGTGCGCCTTTTTTTGACGCCTTTTTAAGGGGTGAAGGTTTTGCCTCGCGCTCCCGAACGCAAGAAACGAGATTTGGGTCCGCGCAAAAATGCACATCCCTCAGGGCGGTTTTGCACCTGTAATGGGCCGTTTGGCACCCCCATATCAATACCATCCCAAGCGGGACGCCAAGAAGCCACCAAGGCTCCCCCGACGCCCCAAACTTAAACGCCCGCCAACAGACGGGCACCCGCTAAAGGACAGAAAATGACTTACATGAAATCCACCCTCCTCGCCCTCGTTGCGTCTTCTGCTGTCGCCGTTCCGGCACTGGCCTCCAGCACATCGCTGGCCAATGACATCGGTGTTGAGCCCGGCCTTTACTCGATGGAGCAACTGCTCATCCTGAAGGACGCAGGCGATGAGAAAAGCGCACAAATCAAATACGTCCTCTCCAACCCCGAGGGTCCGCTGGCCACAGGAAACGGCACCACCAGCCGCGGTGATGCGGCCCTGCAGGTCAAACCGGTAAGCGGTTCGGTTGAGAAGCTGGCGCAGGACGTGGGCGTTGAGCCCGGCCTTTACTCGCTGGAGCAGCTGCTCGCGCTGAAAGCCGCGCAAGACAGCGACGACCACAGCACTCAGCACTACATCCTGACGCATCCCCAAGGGTAACAGGCCAACGCCTTTTTCCAGGGTTGTTTGAAAAACGGCGCGTGGGGCAACAAGCTCCACGCGCCATTTTTATTGCTCTGCCCGATGTTGCCTTATCAGCCTGCGGCCTTGGCCTCTTGGCGGCGCGCTTGCAGGATGAGTTGGGTATAGCCCGAGGGTTGCTCGCGGCCCTTGAACACAAGGTCACAAGCGGCCTGAAAAGCGATCCCTTCATAGCCGGACGCCATCGGCGTATAAGCCGGATCGTCAGCGTTTTGCGCATCCACCTTCTTGGCCATCGCCTTCAAGGCTTCAAGCACCTGCTCCTGGCTCACCACATCGTGCAAAAGCCAGTTGGCAATCGCTTGCGCGCTGATGCGCAGGGTGGCGCGGTCTTCCATCAAGGGCACGTCATTGATGTCGGGCACCTTTGAGCAGCCCACCCCCTGGTCGACCCAACGCACCACATAGCCCAGCAGGCTCTGGCAGTTGTTTTCAAGCTCTGTCTGCACCTCGCTGGTTGGCAGTTCGCCCTCCTGCAGCGGGATGGTCAGCAACTCACCCAGGCTGCGGCGCGGCTCGCCCTTGCCCTCTTCGGCAATCTCGTAAAGCCGCTTGAACACATCGGTCTCATGGTAATGCGTCGCGTGCAGCACCGCCGCCGTGGGGCTGGGCACCCATGCACAGGTGCCGCCCTGCTCAAGATGGCTTTTCTTTTGCTCCAGCATCGAGGCCATATCATCGGTGATCGCCCACATACCCTTGCCGATCTGCGCGCGCCCCTTGAGGCCACAGTCCATGGCAATATCCACGTTGCGATCCTCATACGCCTGAAGCCAGGTCGCGGTTTTCATCCGGCCCTTGGGCATCATGGCGCCGGCCTCGATCGAAGTGTGGATCTCATCGCCGGTGCGATCAAGGAAACCGGTGTTCACAAAGGCAATCCGATCCCCGGCAGCGGCAATACAGGCCTTGAGGTTGGCCGAGGTGCGGCGCTCCTCATCCATGATCCCGACCTTGATCGTTTCTTCGCGCAGGCCCAGCACCTGCTCCACCGCCTGGAAGGTCTGGCAGGTAAAGGCCACCTCTTCGGGGCCATGCAGCTTGGGCTTCACGATATAGATCGACCCCTTGGGAGAGTTCGAGGGCCGCTCGCTTTCCGCCGGGTTGTTGCGGATATCATGACAGGCGCAAAGCGGCGTGATCAGTGCATCAAGCAGCCCCTCCGGCACCGGGTTGCCCTCCCCGTCCAGCACCGCATCGGTGTACATCAAAAGATCGGTGTTGCGCACGAGCATAAGCGCCCGCCCCTTCAGCAGCGCAGGCCGCCCGGCCTTGCTCTCAAAGGAAATATCCGGGTTCAACTCGCGGATATAGGCGCCATCGCCTTCCCCCACCGGGGCCGTCAGATCGCCCTTCATCAGGCCAAGCCAGTTGCGATAGGCATGGGTCTTGTCCTCGGCATCCACCACGGCAACGCTGTCTTCCATGTCCATGATCGTTGACACTGCGGCCTCAACGAAAATGTCGGCAATCCCCGCCGGATCGGCTTTGCCAATTGGGTCGGCCCGGTCGATGAACATCACGATGTGCAGGCCATTGGCCCTAAAATACACATCGGTGATCCGGCCACGCTCATCCCGGTTGCACCCGGCATATTGGTTCGGATCGGCCAGCTCGGTCGAGATTTTGCCCGCGATCACCATCAGCTTGCCCTGCCCGCCGGGCGCCATGGTGCTGACATCGGCCCATGATCCCTTTTTCAGCGGCAGCACACGATCCAGATGCGCCTTGGCCCAGTTCACAACCTCTTGTCCGCGCGCCTGGTCAAACGCGCCCTCAGGCGGCAGCGAGCCCATCGCATTGGTCCCGTAGAGCGCATCATAAAGCGATCCCCAGCGGGCATTGGCAGCGTTCAGCGCAAAGCGGGCATTGGTGATCGGCACCACAAGCTGCGGCCCGCACACGGCGGCAATCTCGCTGTCGATCCGCTGTGGATTCACCGTCACATCCTCCGGCTCCTCGACCAAATAGCCGATATCGCTGAGAAATTGCTGGTAGGCGGCGGCATCATGCGGCTTGGCGCGGTGTTCTACATGCCAAGCGTCAATCTGTTCCTGAAGCGCTTCACGCCGCTCAAGCAAGGCTTGGTTCTTGGGGCCAAAAGCCTTCACCAGGGCAAACATCCCGGCCCATACGGCCTCTGGCTCAACGCCACTTCCGGGGCAGGCTTCGGTCTCGATAAACGTCGCAAGCCCGGCGTCCCACTGGAGCCCGGCTTTTTCAATACGGTCGGTCATAAATTGTCCCTGTCTTCGAAATTGTCGGCGCTGCACGGGGCGTCGCAGCGACATGCTAGGCGATTGCGCGCCCTGTCGCAATGCGAGCCGGGGAGGAGAGGGGCCACCCTCCCCGGGCGCACTGTGGCGTCAGTCGGTTGTCGTCATTTCACCGGTGGGGCCCACCGCCTCGGGATCGCCCGGCGTATCGCCGTTGTAGGCAGCCCATGTGAGCCACCCGACCAGAAGAATAAGGGCAAAACCAACGCCCACCGCCATACCAAGCAGCGGTCCGCCGTGCCGTTTGGATTGCTTTTCGATGTTGGTTTCCGGGGCTGACATGGTGTTTCCTTCGCTGTTTCGTTTCTGGCAGGGGGCCGCCCTGCCCTTTGGCTCAAGTTGTGCGGTTGATGAGCCAGCTTCATAAGCATAACGTCGCCCTCGCGAAGAAAGTTCCCAAGCAGCAGGTCCATGATGAAAGACGCAGCCCCCGTGCACACCCCGGTGAAACTGGCCGATTACACGCCCTTCCCCTTTATCGTGGAGCAGGTTGAACTGCGCTTTGTTCTGGCCGGAAACGACACCCGCGTGCACTCGAAAATTCACTTCGCACCCAACCCCGAGGCCCAGGCAGCATCTGAAATTTTCCTGCACGGCAAGGAACTTACATTGCTCTCCGCCCAGATCAACGGCGCGGAAGTCGCACCAGAGATCACCGCCAAGGGCCTCACCTGCGCGGTGCCCGAAGGCCCGTTCGTGTGGGAGGCCGAGGTCAAGATCGACCCCACGACCAATACCTCGCTCGAAGGGCTTTATATGTCGGGCGGGATGTATTGCACCCAATGCGAGGCCGAGGGTTTTCGCAAGATCACCTACTACCCCGACCGCCCGGATGTGATGGCCCCGTTCAAGGTGCGCATCGAAAGTGACATGCCCGTGCTGCTTTCCAACGGGAACAAGGCCAGCAACGGGCAGGGGTTTGCCGAATGGGACGATCCCTGGCGCAAACCGGCCTATCTCTTTGCTCTCGTCGCGGGCGATCTCACCAACTACCCCGGCGCGTTCAAAACCATGTCGGGCCGCGACGTAGAGCTCAACATCTGGGTCCGCCCCGGAGATGAGGACAAGGCCGGCTACGCGATGGACGCCTTGATCCGCTCGATGAAGTGGGATGAGGAGGTTTATGGCCGCGAGTATGACTTGGAGATTTTCAACATTGTCGCCGTGGATGACTTCAACATGGGGGCGATGGAGAACAAAGGGCTGAATATCTTTAATTCCAAGTATGTTCTGGCCTCTCCTGAAACCGCAACAGACCGTGATTTTGACCTGATCGAAGGCATCATCGCCCATGAATATTTCCACAATTGGACAGGAAACCGCATCACCTGCCGTGATTGGTTTCAACTCTGCCTGAAAGAAGGGCTGACGGTGTTTCGCGATCAGCAATTCTCCGGCGATATGCGCGGCCACGCGGTGAAACGGATCGAAGACGTTTTGCAACTGCGGGCACGCCAGTTCCGCGAGGATCAGGGACCGCTGGCCCATCCGGTTCGCCCCGAAGAATACATTGAGATCAATAACTTCTACACCGCCACCGTGTATGAAAAAGGCGCCGAAGTGATCGGTATGTTGAAGGCCCTGGTGGGGGATGAGGGCTATGCCAAGGCGCTGGATCTCTACTTTGAGCGCCATGACGGCGAGGCGGCCACGATAGAAGACTGGTTGAAGGTGTTTGAAGACGCCACCGGGCGGGATCTTTCGCAATTCAGCCGCTGGTATTCGCAGGCCGGAACCCCGCGCCTGACGGTGGAAGAAAACTTCAAGGACGGCACGCTAACCCTTGCTTTCAAACAGGAAAATTCCGCCACCCCCGGCCAGCCAGAGAAGCATCCGCAAGTCATCCCCATTGCCGTGGGCCTGCTGGGGCCAAATGGCAACGAGGTGGTGGAAACCACGGTTCTGGAAATGAACAAAGCCGAGCAATCTTTTGACTTTGAAGGGCTTTCCGCAAAACCAACCGCCTCCATCCTGCGCGGCTTTTCCGCCCCCGTGGTGCTGGACCGCCCGCTCGATAACCCAACCCGCGCCTTCCTGCTCGCCCATGATACCGACCCTTTCAACAAGTGGGAGGCGGGCCGGGCGCTGGCCAAGGACGTGCTCACCCGGATGATCACCGAGGATGCCGCCCCTGACCCAGACTATGTCCTTAGCCTTGAACGCGCCCTTTCGGACACCACCCTTGAACCGGCGTTTCGCGCGCTGGTGCTTGGCCTTCCCTCCGAAGATGACCTTGCTCAAACGCTGTTCGATCACGGGCATGTGCCGGATCCGGCAGCGATCCACGCCGCGCGGGAGGCTTTGCAGGAAGCACTTGCAGGGGCGCTGGAGCCTGTCCTTTCAACGCTTTACGACGAAAACCTAACCCCGCCCCCCTACTCGCCCGATGCCGAGGCGGCGGGCAAGCGCTCTCTGAGACTCGCGTGCCTCTCCCTCCTGTCGCGGCTGGATGGCTGCACCCGCGCCAAGGCGATGTACGAAGCCGCCGACAATATGACCGAGGAGCTTGGGGCGCTCGCCGTTTTGCTGTCTCGCGGCCAGGGCGCGGCACCGGCGCAGGCGTTTTACGACAAGTGGCAGGGCGACCGGCTGGTGATGGACAAATGGTTCATGCTGCAAGTGGTGCAAGCCGCGCCGGAGGCGATGGTAGACGTGGCTAAAGGGCTGACAGAGCACAAGGATTTTGACTGGAAAAACCCCAACCGCTTCCGCTCGGTACTGGGCGCGATGATGGCCAATCCGGCGGGCTTTCACCGGGCGGACGGCGCGGCCTACCGCCTTTATGCGGACTGGCTGATCAAGCTTGATCCGGTGAATGCGCAAACCACCGCCCGGATGACGACGGCGTTTGAAACCTGGCGGCGGTATGATGCGGATCGCCAGGGGATGATCCGGGATGAGCTGCGCCGGATCGCCGCCCTTGAGGGCCTTTCGGAGAACACCGCCGAGATGGTGGGCCGGATGCTAGGCGACTGATCTATCGGTCATTTCTTGCGGGCCGCTGTCGCGGGCGAATCGATGCCAGCGGCCGGCAGTAGCTTTGGCGGCGAGTGTAGGCAGCAATGTCAGCCCGCTTCTTGCGGTAGACCATCGGCCCCCAATCCGCCGCCACACCGCCTTTGCCAGAGGCACCGATCTTGCCGTCACGCGGGACAGTTTTGGCCATGATGCGGATCGCGCAAGACAGGTTTGCCGGGCCGTTGAGCAGCGCCTCGCCAGAGCGGGCGCGGCATCCGTAAAGCCGCGCGGTGGAGGGCAAAATCTGCAAAAGCCCGTGCCATTTGCCACCGCCACCCACGGCGCGCGGGCGATAGGTGCTTTCATGTCTGGCGAGGGCCGAAAGGAAGCCAACCCAAAATTCCGCCCTTTTTTCAGGGGGTTGCTGTTCATAGGCTGGGCAAAAGCCGGAAATGTCACTCGGCACCATGGTGATCAGCGGTCGCCCATGGGCCTTGAGAGCAGACAGCGCCGAGCGGGTCCATAGATCACTGCCCGCCACCCGCTCCCACCGGGTGCGCGGCAGGGTCGCGGGGCGGCGTTTGGGGGGCAAACGGGTGATCCGGGGCGCGGGCATCGTGGCCCCATCGGGCAGCACCCCGCCCATGGCCGAGATGCGTGGCACCGGGCGGATCTCGGGCGAAAGTTCCGCAGCCGTCACGCCCGGAAGCAGCGCCACCACCAGCAGCGCAAAGATTGGGGCTTTCATCATCACGAGCGGCAGTTTGCCCGTTTTTGCAATGGCTTATCAAGCACCCCTCACGCGCAATCGACAGGGATTTACCGGAGATTTGGCAACAATCCGCGCGGTTTCTCCCTGAATATGGCGGGTATAGGCCAATTCTGGCGCGCGGCGCGGCCAAACCGCCCCGCCAAGCCCTATGCAGGCACAGCCCTGTCACCAGCCGGATAAGCCTGCGGCTTGCCCCCTTTCGCGCAAGGGCCTAGAAGGGCCGAAACAGCCTCTGGAGACCTGCGATGCTCGACCTCAGCTATGACGCCCCCAAGCCCAAAATCCTGTCCGGTGCGACCGGCGATTGGGAGCTTGTGATCGGCATGGAGGTTCATGCGCAGGTGTCCTCGAAGGCCAAGCTGTTCTCCGGTGCCTCCACCCAATTTGGCGCCGAGCCCAACAGCAATGTCGCCTTCGTGGATGCGGGGATGCCGGGGATGCTGCCGGTGATCAACGAGGGCTGCGTGGCGCTGGCGGTAAAAACCGGGCTGGGGCTGAAGGC
>NZ_JARGND010000029.1 GCF_029212645.1 Vannielia sp.
TGATCGGTGCTGTTCGGGGGGGTAAATGGTGGGTCGTGAGAGGCTCGAACTCCCGCCCCAGCAGTCCGCGCAGCAGGCGCGTCGGTCGGGACCATCCACATTGGCCAACCTCTGATCGGTGCTGTTCGGGGGGGTAAATGGTGGGTCGTGAGAGGCTCGAACTCCCGACATCTTCGGTGTAAACGAAGCGCTCTACCAACTGAGCTAACGACCCCTGCGCCGCTTTAGCGCAAGCCCTACCCGCAAGGCAAGCCCCGGGGCAAGGAAAGGCCCCGCGCCATTTGGGCAGCAGGGCCAAAACCTGGTGGGTGATAAGAGATTTGAACTCCTGACATCTTCGATGTGAACGAAGCGCTCTACCACTGAGCTAATCACCCGTGGCGGTGGATTTAGCCTTCCTCACCATCATTCGCAAGGGGTTTTTCTGCGGTTTTTCTGCGCAACTTGAGCACAACAACCTCCCCACCCGAAACCTCCTTGCGGCGCTGGATCATCAGCTTGCCCAGCTCGGGGGTTTGCATCTCGCTGCCCTCGGAGATCATCGCGCCAAGCTCGGCCAGCGTGGTCTCAACCACTGGCTTCACGTCTTTCTTTTTCAGCCCGCTGGCAGCGACCACCCGGTCGATGAAGTCTTTCTTCTTCAGCTGCGTTGCAGCCACCACAGGCTCGGCGCTATTGACCACGGTCATTTTTGCAGCTGTGGGCGCGGTCGCCGGGTCCATCAGGTTGGCGGCGGTGCCCTCCGGCTTGGCGGCTGCGGCGGGTTTGGCCTTGGCGGCGGCGGGTTTGCGCGCTGTGGTGCTCTTGGCGCGGCTCGTGGTTTTGCGGGTGGTGGTGGTCTTGCGCGTGGCCATTGATGCCTCTTTCGGTGTTGCTGCTCTGCGCCAAGCCTATCACCCTCTCGCCTTCGCGCAAACGCTTCATTCCTGCGGCTCTGGCCCCCGCGCAACCACAGGCGACCGCAACAAAAAGGGCGCGCCGTTGCCAGCGCGCCCCTCTCAACTCAATGCCACCCGGCTCAGTGGGCGACAGCCCCCTCGCCCTTGCCTTTGCTGTCTTTCGAAAGCGCGGCAGCGGCGGCAGCTTCTTCGGCGGCCTCGTCCCATTCGATCGGCTCTGGCTCGCGCACCAGCGCGTGCTTGAGCACCTCGGTCACGTGGCTGACGGGGATGATCTCCAGCCCCTCCTTCACGTTATCGGGGATGTCGCGCAGATCCTTCTCGTTTTCTTCCGGGATCAGCACCGTCTTGATGCCGCCCCTGAGGGCTGCGAGAAGTTTCTCCTTCAGCCCGCCGATTGCGGTTGCATTGCCACGCAGCGTCACCTCGCCGGTCATGGCGATGTCACGGCGCACCGGGATCTGCGTCAGCACCGAAACGATGGCCGTTACCATGGCAAGGCCCGCGCTTGGGCCATCCTTTGGCGTGGCCCCGTCGGGGACGTGAACGTGGATATCCCACTTCTCAAACCGGGGCGGCTTCACCCCGATCTGCGGGCTGATCGAGCGCACATAAGACGATGCCGCCTCGATCGATTCCTTCATCACGTCACCCAGCTTGCCGGTGGTTTTCATGCGGCCCTTGCCGGGCAGCTTGAGCGCCTCGATCGACAGCAGATCACCGCCCACGCTGGTCCAGGCCAACCCGGTGACAACGCCGATCTGATCTTCCATCTCGGCAAGGCCATAGCGGTGGCGTTTGACCCCGAGGAAATCCTCCAGATCGCCCTTATCCACCGACACCGTTTCCTCCTGCTTGCGCACGATCTTGGTCACCGCCTTGCGGGCCAGCTTGGCGATCTCGCGCTCAAGGTTACGCACCCCCGCCTCGCGGGTGTAGCGGCGAATGATCTCGGTCAACGCCTCGTCAGACAGCTCGAACTCGCCCTTTTTCAGGCCATGGTTCTTGCGCTGCTTGTCGATCAGGTGCTGGCGCGCGATCTCGCCCTTCTCGTCCTCGGTGTAGCCGGCCAGCGGGATGATCTCCATCCGGTCCAAAAGCGGGCCGGGCATGTTGTAGGAGTTCGCCGTGGTCAGGAACATCACGTTGCTGAGGTCATATTCCACCTCAAGGTAGTGGTCCACGAAGGTGCCGTTTTGCTCAGGGTCAAGCACCTCAAGCATGGCACTCGCCGGATCGCCCCGGAAATCCTGGCCCATCTTGTCGATCTCATCGAGCAGGATCAGCGGATTGGTGGTTTTCGCCTTCTTCAGCGCCTGAATGATCTTGCCGGGCATCGAGCCGATGTAGGTCCGCCGGTGGCCCCGGATCTCGGACTCATCGCGCACGCCGCCAAGGCTGATGCGGATAAACTCGCGCCCTGTCGCCTTTGCCACGCTCTTGCCAAGGCTGGTTTTACCTACGCCCGGCGGGCCAACGAGGCACAGGATTGGCCCCTTCAGCTTTTTGCTGCGCTGCTGCACCGCCAGATACTCAACGATCCGCTCCTTGACCTTTTCCAGACCATAGTGGTCATCGTCCAGCACCTTCTCGGCGCGGGTCAGGTCCTTTTTCACGCGGGATTTGGTGCCCCACGGGATCGACAGCATCCAGTCAAGGTAGTTGCGCACCACTGTGGCCTCGGCACTCATCGGGCTCATGTTCTTGAGCTTCTTGATCTCGCCTTCGGCCTTTTCGCGGGCTTCCTTGCTCAGCTTGGTCTCGGCGATCTTCGCCTCAAGCTCGGCCACCTCGTTCTGGCCTTCGTCGCCGTCGCCCAGCTCCTTCTGAATGGCCTTCATCTGCTCATTCAGATAGTATTCGCGCTGGGTGCGCTCCATCTGGCTCTTCACGCGGGTCTTGATCTTTTTCTCAACCTGCAAAACGCTCATCTCGCCCTGCATCAGGCCATAAACCTTTTCCAGACGTTCGCCCACGTTGAGCGTTTCCAGAAGCTCCTGCTTCTGGTCCACTTCCACACCCAGATGGCCACTCACCAGATCGGCAAGCTTTTCGGGGGTGTCGGCCTCTGAAACGGCGGCAAGCGCCTCTTCGGGGATGTTTTTGCGCACCTTTGCATAGCGCTCAAACTCTTCGGCAACCGTGTGGGTCAGGGCCGAAACGGTTTCATCATCGCCGGGCATTTCGGTCAGCGGCTCGGCGCTCGCCTCGAAATACGCCTCGCGGTCGGTATATTCGACAATCCTCACCCGGTGGCGGCCCTCGACCAGCACCTTCACGGTGCCATCGGGCAGCTTCAGCAGTTGCAGCACATTGGCCAGCACCCCTGCCTTGTAAATCCCATCCGTTGTGGGCTCATCGACCGATGGGTCGATCTGGCTTGCAAGCAGGATCTGCTTGTCATCGCCCATCACTTCCTCCAACGCGCGGACCGATTTTTCACGGCCCACGAACAGCGGCACGATCATGTGTGGAAACACAACGATGTCGCGCAGCGGGAGGACGGGATAGGATTGGCTCATTTGCTCGTGCATATCGTTTCCTTGTTCTTGGCAAGGGAGTATCGGCCCCAACCCGCATTTGCGGGCTTAATCGGCAGCCACAGCCCCCTCCGGTCTGCCCTCTAAAGTGGGGGTGCCCCCCGGCTTTTCAAGCGCCAACCATCCAGCGCCCCCATCCTGCCTGTCCGCGCCGCGCTTCACAAGCGTGGATCGCCCCGGATTTTACCAAATGCTGCACCCGCAACCGTGATTGCGCGTGATCTTCCCACCTGCCTGTTTTCTGCCCGCTTTTGGCGATGCCTCGTTAACAATTTGGCCCGCTTTGCCCGATTGCATCCACCCCGGCGGCAATCTTCCCAATCATGCTCACGCTTGCGCCAAACCGCCGCCATATTGCGCCGCCATATTGGCGCCAGGCGATCACCAGCCGCGTTTCATAGCCCATACCAAAGGCCCACCCGATGCTTGCGATTTTGTCCGGCCAGCGCCGTCGTCTTCTGTTCTTCGCTGTCTCGATGGCGATCGGGCTGCTGTTCATCGGCCTTTTGCCGGGCCTGCGATGGTATTCCAAGCTGATCTCCTTCCTGCTGGCCCCCGTGGTGATGGCTGCCATCGCCGCCGCCGTGCTGGCCTATTACCCGTCAAAGCGGGGTTGGCTGGAGTGTATCGGCGCGGGCACCTTCCTTGGTGGCCTGCTTGGCAGCTTTACCGCGCTCGACGGGCTGATCGGCCTGCCGCTGGCAGCGCTGTTCTCTGCCGGGTTGGTCATGCTGGGCCACGAGGGTTGGAAACATCTGCTCAGGGTCTCTTTCCCCTATGCCACCTCCGCCCAGGGCCAGATCAGCGCCGACGGGGCCGAGCTTTGGGCCGCCGTGGTGCCCGGTGCCGCCCCCCGGCTCACCTCCGCCCGCCTGATTGATGTCGAAACCGATCCCGACTGCAACGATACCTTCTATGCCGGGCTGATGGCCTGTGGCGAGCTGGCCGAAGAGGTCACCCTCACCGTGCTGGAGCGTGACAGCGCCGGCCGCGTGCGCATCCACATCGAAGGCGAAGACGCCGAAGGCACCCTTTCATCGGGCGTGCTATCCCTCACCATCTCCGAGATTGACCCCGACACCTCGCACCTCTCGCTGGAAGAAACCCGCGAAGGGATGACACCGGGCGAAGCGGTCGAGCGCTGGTTCGATGATCCGCTCGGCTGCGAAATCCGCCACCTGCAAGCACATTTCCTCAAGCTGAATCCCCCCGTGCCCACCGCCCGTGACGCCGCTGATGCCGGCCTGCCCGCCGATACCGGAACAGTCGAGGGCAACACCGGCCAACACGGCACCCCCATGCCAAACCTCGCCACACTCCCCGAGGATCACCTCACACTGGAAGCCGTGCGCAAAGCCGTGCGCCCATAAGCGCTGCCGCCGTCCCGGCGCCCTCCCGGCACTTCCTCACCCGTGCCGCCCCGTACCGTGGCCTGCCCGCCCCCTTCCCCACCATTCAGCCCGCCACTGCTTGATCGAAAAAACTTTATTCAATATGAAGAAGATATCGTAATGCCTATTTTCGGGGTGAGATCGTGCCGTTTGAAATCCTTGGGCCACTTCTGGTCATGCTGTTCGGCCTGATTTTCGTGTTCTCAATCGATTCCGACGACGGCCCGTCGGACGACATACCCAGCCTCTGAACACCCGATGATCGCGGGCCTGCCCCCCGCCACCACAGGCGTTTCCCTTCCGTCAGATACCAGCGAAACCCCCGTGCCGCTCACGGTGATCCTGCCGTTCTACGACGAAATCGCCTTCCTCTCCTCCGCGCTGCGCTCCATCGCCGCCCAAGGCATCGCCGGGGTCGAGGTGATCGTGGTCAACGACAACCCGGAGCGGTTTTCCCCCGACGATATCCGCGCTCTTGGAGCCACGCCGCCGGTGCGCCTGCTCAGCCACGTCAAGAACGAGGGGCTTTCTGCGGCGCGCAACACCGGCCTCGCCGCCGCCAAAGGCGCCTTCATCGCCTTCCTTGATTCCGATGATTACTACACCTCCGGCGGCCTCGCGGCGCAATTGGCGCTCGCCAAGCAAACCGGCGCCGATATCACCCACGCCCCTTGCTACCTGTCGCGCGAAGGCGGGCCAGAGCTCGGCGTGTTGCACCGGGATGACGCGCTGCACAGGGAGCGGCGCACCACCGATGGGCTGTTGCAGGCCGAAGAGGCGCAATTCATCGTCTCCTCCTGGTCGTCGATCTACGCGCGCCGCTTTCTGGCCGAAAACGCGCTCACCTTCGATCCCGCCCAGCCCCGCTTTGAAGACCGCCTCTTCGTGCTGCAAACCACCACCCGCGCCGGCAAGATCGCCTACCTTGGCACGCCCACCCGCGTGTGGCGGCGGCGCGCCGGGTCCATCTCGGTGTCGCCCACCACCCCCGATACCCTGCGCCTTCAGGTGCAACTGCTGGAAAAATGCCTCGCCGTGGTGCGCAGCGAGGTCGCCGCCAATCGCCTGCCCGCCCGCTTTGAAAAGCGCGAGTTGTTCAACGCGGTCTCCCGCCTGATCTGGGACATGGAGATCATTCCCCTGCTCGCCGCCGCCGAATCGCCCGAAACCGCCGCCTTTGGCCCCCGCCTGCGGGCCCTCCTGGGCGATGACAGCTTCTCCAACGCCTTCTTTGATGATCCGATGGTCGCCAAAACCTCCCGCGTCGGCATGAAAACCCGGCGCGGGCGGATCACCCGGCTCGATTTTTTCGAATTGCACAAATTGCTGCGCGAAGGCCGCTTTGTTGAGGCCGATGCCCTGCTGCGCGCCCGCGCCCCGGCCCCCGCCGAGCCACCCCGCCCCTGCCCGCCGCTACCCGGCAAGCTGGTGCTCCACCTCGGGCTGCATAAAACCGGCTCCACCTATATCCAGCACAATCTGCTGGGCCACCGCGAGCGCCTTCTGGAGCGCCGCATCCTCATCCCCTCTACCGGCCTCTCCCCGCCAGAGGAGCAACACACCCGCGATGGCGCCTTCCCCGGCCACCAGGGCCTGCTGGCCGCGCACCGCAAGGGCGATGAACAGCTTTGGCGCAACCTTTACCGCGAAATCATCGGCGAGCGCCCCGGTATCACCCTGATATCATGCGAAAATATGGGCCTGCCCACCGATCCCACCCGCAATGATCTGATCGCGCGCCTCATGCAGCGCCTCTCCGGTTTCAAACACATTGACCTGGTCGCACTGGGCCGCCGCGCCGATACCTACGGCGAGGCGCTCTACAAAGAAGTCGTCACCGGCGGGCAGCGCGGCGGCGCGCGCTCGCTTGAGGAGTTTCTGGTGGATTACGGCACCGGCCTCACCGATTGGCCCACCCTCTTTGCGCCTTTCGAGGAGGCCAGCGGCACACAGGTTCGGCTCGCCGATTTTGACAGGCTCGCCACCGATCACCGCATCTGGGAGGGCTTTCGCGAGCTGGCCGATCTGCCGGATGATCTTGGCCCCATCCCCGGCGCCCCCCGCTACCCCTCGCCCGACCGCGAAAGCATCGAGCTGGTCCGCCTCGTCAACATGCTGGTCGAACACCGCGAGACCCGCCGTGAGCTGATCCGCGGTTATTTTGCGCTCAACCCCACCCCAATCAACCGCAGCTCCCTGCTGCCGCCCGCCCGCCGTATAGCGCTGTTGGAGGCATGGCAGGCGCGCAGCGCCGAATGGGCCTCATCGCGTGGTTATACGCCTGATATCAAAGCGATGTGCGACAAACTTCATGTTGAAAAATGGCACGCGCCCGAAGCTGTCAGCACCGCTCGGCTGGAGGATCTGCTGCTCTCGGCCCAGTCCAGCCCGATGCTAATGCAAGGTGGTGAGCCTGCCCGCCCCGCCGCCCGCAACGCGGCGCACGATCCGGCCGTGCTGCGGCTCAATATCCGCCTGCGCCCCTGGGTGCGCCGGTTGCTCCGCCGCTGGGTTTAACAAACTACACCAGCACCTTACAAGGCGATGTTAAAGCGCCCTATTCCTCAGCCTCTGGCCCCCGAAACCCCGTCGCCACCACAAACTTCTCAGAGCTGTCAGCCCGGCTTGCGCCCGGCTTCACATTGGCCACCTTCTTGAACCGCTGTTTCAGCAGCTTCTGAAGATCGCCCTCCGCGCCGCCCGCCAGCACCTTGGCCACAAAGGTCCCGCCCGGTGCCAGCACGTCAAACGCGAGATAGGCCGCCGCTTCGCACAGCGAGATAATGCGCAAATGGTCGGTCTGCTTATGCCCCGATGAGGCGGCCGCCATGTCAGACATCACAACATCCGCCTGCCCGCCAAGCCACTGCTTCACCTGTTCGTCCGCGCCCTCTTCCATGAAGTCGAGCACATGCAATTCAGCCCCGGCAATCGGCTCAACCTCTTGCAAATCAACGCCAATGATCCGCCCCTGCGCCTTGCCGCCCTTCTCTCCAAGCGCGTTGATGCGCGGCACCGCGATCTGGCACCAGCCGCCGGGCGCGCAGCCAAGGTCCACCACCCGCGCACCGGGCACCAGAAAGCGATACTTGTCGTCCAGATCCATGATCTTGAACGCCGCCCGCCCGCGATAGCCCTCGCGTTTGGCCCGCTGCACATAGGGGTCGTTCAGCTGCCGCTCCAGCCACAACGTTGACGACAGCCGCCGCCCGCGTGCGCTTTTCACCTTCACCTTCAAATCGCGCTGGCCGCGCCCCGAGGTGTTTTTTCCTGTGGGTTTCTTTACCATATCGCCTAGCTGGCTGGCCGGTGGGTGGGTGTCAACCCACCACGCCTAAAGCCCGCCGTCCTCCAGCACGCCATCGGCACTCATCTGGGCATAAAGCAGCCCCTCGCGCAGCCCCCGATCCGCCACCGAAAGCCTGTCCGTCGGCCAGGCCCGCATCAGCGCCTGCAAGATCGCCGAGCCTGACATGATAAGCGCTTGGCGGTCCCGCCCAATGCGCGGATCGGCCTTGCGGCCCGCGTCGCCCATCAGCAGGTAGCCCCGGATCACCGCATCAATCTGCGCCGTGGTCATGCGCAGCCCGTCCACCTTGTTGCGATCATACCGCCGCAACCCCAAATGCGAGGCCGCCACCGTGGTCACGGTGCCCGAGGTGCCGATTATCTGAAAGCCCTCGCGCGCCACGCCCGCCTCATAGGGGGCGAATTCGGCCAGCATATCCTCAAAATAACAGGACATCAGCGCAAACCGCGCGCCATCGCCGCGCACATCGCGAAACTGGTCGCGCAACGTGGCCACGCCCAGCGGGATCGAGATCCAATCCACCACCTTGGCCGCCGGAAACAGGGTTTCCTCGGTAACAAACCCCTTGTGCAGCCGCATGATCGCCCGCGCCCGCTCGGCCCTTGGCACGCGCGAAAGATCAATCCACACAAGCTCGGTCGAGCCGCCGCCAATATCCACCACCAAAAGCTGCTCGGTCCTGTTGGAAACCAGCGGCGCACAGCTGACCACCGCCAGCCGCGCCTCTTCCTCGGGCTGGATGACCTCCAGCGCCAACCCGGTCTCGCGCTCCACCGCGCGGATCAGGTCCATACCGTTGGCAGCGCGCCGGCAAGCCTCTGTCGCCACCAGCCGCATCCGCTCAACACCATGTTTTTCAAACTTTTTCCGGCATATCCGCATGGCCTGCACGGTGCGCCCCATCGAGGCACGGCTGATCCGCCCAGAGGCTTCAAGCCCCTGGCCAAGGTGGACCGACTTCGAGAAACTGTCGATCACATGGAACTGGCTGCCCTTGGGTTGGGCAACCAGCATCCGGCAGGCATTTGTCCCCAGATCCAGTGCCGCATAGGTGGCAACCGGATCAGAGACGGGCGGTGCGGGCAGCTCAACCGCTTGCGGGAACGCGTCCGCACCTATCGGACGCTTCGCGGGCATATCGCCCTCCATTTCGAGTTATCTTGAGCCTACGCCCGGCGCGGCGACCTGTCCACTTGTTTGAGGCTCGGGCGCGCAAAGCGTCACACAGCATTCATCATCATGTTGAAGATTATGAGCCCTCAGTGGGGTTATCATATTGCCACGAGGCGTTTACACCTTGGCAGGCTCCTGTCGTTTCCGCCGCTCACCATGTCGATAATCGCGCGTGGCGGGCGGTCAAAACCGCGTAATGCTGAAAGGCAGGAGAGCGTGAAACGCTGAGCAGGAGAAGGGCCATATGCCCCAGATCACCATCGTCTACTGGCGGGATATCCCCGCGCAGGTCATCGTTGGCCGCGGGCGTCGCGGCGCCAAGGCGGTGCTGCCCGAGCGTTTTGAACAGGCTATTGACCGCTGTGCCATGAAGATCGGCGCAAAAGACAGCGATGCCTATCTCTCCGAATGGCGCAAGGTGGCGTCGGGTGAGGCCGAGGGCGATCCTCAGGCCATTGCTAATGACACCGCCGCGCGCCTTGAGGGCGATTACGGGCCAGAGAAGATAAAGGCCCTGATCGCCAATGACGGTTGGCAAACCTGAGCATCGGAGACGCGCAATGGCCATTCTCACCTTCTCTCGCCGCAAGCCCGCCCCCGCCTCGGGCGAACTGGCGGGCTTCATCGCAAACCACTCGATCGAGGTGATGCCGCGCACCGCCGCCAAGGTCGCGGATTTCAAGGCGCTCCTGCCCGCTGGCACCCGCGTTTACATCGCCCATATTGCGGGCACCCCGATCGAGGAGATGGTCGCCACCGCCGCCCGCCTCGCCGTTGATGGCTTTGAGGTCATGCCGCACTTTCCCGCCCGCATCATCCCCGATGCCGCCACGCTGGCCGATTGGATCGCCCGCTACCAGGGCGAAGCCGGGGTGAACCAGGCCTTGCTTCTGGGCGGCGGCCTCTCGGCTCCGCAGGGCGTGTTTGAAAGCTCCATGCAGCTGATGGAAACCGGCCTCTTTGATCGCGCCGGCTTCACCCGGCTGCACGTGGCCGGCCACCCCGAGGGCAACCGTGACATCGACCCTGACGGCAGCATGAAGAACGTCGATGAAGCCCTTTTGTGGAAACAACAATTCTCTGAGCGCACCGATGCCGAAATGGCCATCGTCACCCAGTTCTGCTTTGAGGCGGCCCCGGTGATCAAATGGGTGGATCGGCTGGCCAAAGCGGGCGTCACCCTGCCCGTTCACATCGGCATCGCTGGCCCCGCCAAGCTGCAAACCATGATCAAATTCGCCGTCGCCTGCGGTGTTGGCCCCTCGCTGCGGGTGCTTCAGCGCCGCGCCCGCGATGTGACCCGGCTGGTGAAGCCGTTTGAGCCAACCGAGGTGCTTTCAAACCTCGCCGCGCACAAGGCCGCTCATCCTGCCTGCAACATTGCCAAGGTGCACTTCTTCCCGCTGGGTGGTATCACCCCCTGCGCCCGCTGGGCCGCCGAAAACGGCGCCCACGACACCGCCCAAACCGCCTGATCCCAGGCCCCGTCCAAAAAGAGAGCCAAGAAACCCACATGACCCGCACCGTGATCGAAAGCAAAACAAAGACCGTCACCATCGGCTTTGACGAGCCCTTCTGCGTGATCGGCGAGCGGATCAACCCGACTGGGCGCAAAAAGCTCGCCGCCGAGCTTGAGATGGATGATTTTTCCACCATCGAGCGCGACGCGCTTGAGCAGGTCGCCTGCGGCGCCATGGTGCTCGATGTGAACTCCGGCGCGGTTTTCACCAATAAAATGGCCGAAGACCCGCGCTACGCCGACAACAACTTCGTTGAGCCGATGCTGATGAAGCAGTTGATCGAGAAGGTGCAGGCGCTGGTCGATGTGCCGCTCTGCATCGACTCGTCCGTCCCCGGCGCGTTGAAAAACGGCCTCGAAATGGCCGAGGGCCGCCCGCTGCTGAACTCCGTCACCGGCGAGGAAGAGCGCCTTGAGCTGGTTCTGCCGCTGGTCAAAAAGTATAACGTGCCCGTGGTCGCCATCTCCAATGATGACACCGGCATCAGCGAAGACCCCGATGTGCGCTTCGCCGTCGCCAAAAAGATCGTTGAGCGTGCCGCCGATTTCGGCATCCCCGCCCATGACATCGTGGTGGACCCGCTGGTCATGCCGATCGGGGCCATGGCCACGGCGGGCCAGCAGGTCTTTACCCTCGTGCGCCGTTTGCGCGATGAGCTGGGCGTCAATACCACCTGCGGCGCCTCCAACGTGTCCTTCGGGCTGCCCCACCGCCACGGCGTCAACGCGGCCTTCCTGCCCATGGCCATCGGCGCGGGCATGACCAGCGCCATCATGAACCCGGTGCGCTCGGTCGAGATGGAGGCCATCCGCGCCGCCAACCTGCTGATGAACCATGACCCGAACGGCGGCGAGTGGATCAAATTCTCCCGCGTGCTCGATGCGGTGGCTGAAGGCGCCAGCTTTGCCGAGGCAAGCCAGGCCAGCACCTCCGCCGGATCAGGCCGCCGCCGCCGCCGTCGCGGCTGAGCGCGGGATTTAACCCGATGTTAAACATGCCCAAGGCAGGCTTGCGGGATGAGCTTCCTCAGCCCCCTCTCCGCCAACGATCAATGGCTAAGCCAGATTTTCTCGGCGAAATCCGCGATCTCGGGCGGTGTGGTGCGGAGGCGGGTTGATGATGTCGACCGTAAGATCGGGCGCGAAACCCTCGAACTTGAGGTGCGCCGCCGTGGCTTCCACATGGTCGAAGCGGGCGGGCAGTATATCATCATCTGCACCCGCGCCCCGCTCCGCGTCCTCGTCTAGCGCCGCCACCCGGAAAAATCTTGACGAAGATTTTTCGGCCCCGAAGAATTTTCGTGAAAATTCTTCCGCTTCCACGCGGGCGCCTGTCGAAAACGCGCACTTGCCCCAAAGCCCCGCTTTTGGCACATCTGCCTCTGAGGCAACCGGAGCAACGCTATGAAGTTGATGATGAACGGTCTGGGCGTGGTCCTGCTGGCAGTGCTGGCCATGTTCGGCGTGCTCTTCTATCTCGCCATGGGCGGCAAAAGCGCAGAAAACGCCGCCCCCAAGGAGATCGTCCTCAAAGCCCCGTTCGAGTGGCGCGGCCCCGATGGGCGCTACCGGATCGACTTCATCTTCACCGGCTGTGAGCTTGGCATCGTCAACGAGATCGTCGCACCAGAGTCGCGGGTTGAAGAAAGCACGCTGGAGCGGATGCCAATGCGCTCCATTCAGGCCCTGCGCCTCACCACCCCGCCCACGCCCGACCCCGATCTGCCGCCCCGCGCGCTCTTCCGGCTCGACAATGGCGCCCTGACTCAATGCACGCTGCTCGATGGCGGCCCATGCCCCGGCGGCGGCGTCAACGCGGTTGAGGTCACCTTCCCCAGCCTGCCCGACGCCACGGTCGAAACCTTCCTCGCCCCTATCCGCGAGAAAATCCGCGCCTGCGGGGGCCAGGCATGAGCGACCCACTCGTCATATTCACCCCCTCGGGCAAGCGCGGCCATGTGGCGGCGGGCACCTCTGTGCTGGAGGCCGCCCGCAAGCTTGGGGTCGATCTTGATAGCGTCTGCGGCGGGCGCGGCATCTGCTCCAAATGTCAGGTCAGCCCCGGCGTGGGCGAATTTTCCAAGCATGGCGTCACCGTCGCCCCCGATGCGCTGTCTGAGTGGAACAGCGTTGAGGCGCGCTATGATACCGTGCGCGGCCTCAAGGAAGGCCGCCGCCTTGGCTGTCAGGCCCAGATCCTCAAGGATGTGGTGATCGACGTGCCACCCGAAAGCCAGGTCCACAAGCAGGTGATCCGCAAAAGCGCCGATACCCGCGTCATCGCGATGGACCCTGCCACCCGGCTCTACCTTGTTGATGTCACCGAACCGGATATGCACGCTCCCTCCGGCGATCTGGAGCGCCTGCGCAAATCTCTCGCAGAAACTTGGGATATCAAGGAGATGGAGGTTGATCTTAATCTCCTCCCCAGCCTCCAGCCCACCCTGCGAGCGGGCAAATGGCAGGTCACCTGCGCCATCCACCGCCCTGATGATGCACGCCCCGCCCGCCTGCTCGCCCTCTGGCCCGGCTTCTTTGAAGGCCCGCTTCATGGCCTTGCAATTGATCTTGGCTCCACCACCATCGCCGCCCACCTGTGTGATCTTGAAACCGGCGAGGTCAAAGCCTCCTCCGGGGTGATGAACCCGCAAATCCGCTTTGGCGAAGACCTGATGAGCCGGGTGTCCTACGCCATGATGAACCCCGGCGGCGACGTTGAGATGACCACCGCCGTGCGTGCCGCCCTCGCCGATCTGGCCCGCGCCACCGCCACCGAAGCGCAGGTTGATCCCGCGTCGATCTTCGAGATCACGCTGGTCTGCAACCCGGTCATGCACCACCTCGCGCTCGGGATTGACCCGGTTGAACTTGGCCAGGCGCCCTTCGCGCTCGCCACCTCCGACGCGCTCGAACTGCCCGCCGCCACCCTCATGCCCGAGGCAATCCACCCGCAGGCCCGCGCCTTTGTGCTGCCCTGTATCGCGGGCCACGTCGGGGCCGATGCCGCCGCCGTGGCGCTTTCGGAGGCACCGCAGCTTTCGTCCGATCTGGTGTTGATCGTCGACGTCGGCACCAACGCCGAAATCCTGCTCGGCTCCACCTCCCGCGTTCTGGCCTGCTCCTCGCCCACCGGCCCGGCCTTTGAGGGCGCGCAAATCAGCTCTGGCCAGCGCGCTGCCCCCGGTGCCATCGAGCGGGTCGAGATTGATCCCGCCACCAAGGAGCCGCGCTTCAAGGTCATCGGCTGTGATCTCTGGAACACCGATGAGGGCTTTGATCTGGCCACCGCCACAACCGGCGTCACCGGCATCTGCGGCTCCGGCATCATCGAGGCCGTGGCCGAAATGCGCATGGCGGGCCTTGTGGATCGCTCCGGCCTGATCGGCTCAACCGAGGCCACCGGCACCCCGCGCATCACCGCGCAGGGCCGCACCTTTGAGTACCTCCTGCATGACGCCACCGCCGAGGGCGGCCCGCGCGTGACCGTCACCCAAGGCGATATCCGCGCCATCCAGCTGGCCAAATCCGCGCTCTATGCGGGCGCGCGCCTGCTGATGGATGAGCTTGGCGTGGATGAGGTGGATCGCATCGTGCTTGCCGGGGCCTTTGGCGCCCATATCAGCCCCAAGCACGCCATGGTGCTCGGCATGATCCCCGACGCCCCGCTCGATAAGGTCACCAGCGCCGGCAACGCCGCGGGAACCGGCGCGCGCATCGCCCTGCTGAACCGCGTTGAACGCCGTAACGTGCAAGAGCTTGTGCGCCAGATCCACAAGGTTGAAACCGCCGTTGAGCCGCGCTTTCAGGAGCATTTCGTCGCCGCCAATGCCCTGCCCCACGCCACCGCGCCCTTCCCGCAGCTCTCCGCCGTGGTGCCCCTGCCCGAGCCCAGCTTCAACGCGGGCGGCAGCGGCGCAGACGGCACAGGCCGCCGCCGCCGTCGCCGGGGCTAACCCCCCGGAAAGCCTTGCTCATTCCGCCTTGGCACAAATTCGCAGCCCCGCTCTTGAAAGTGCCGCCCGCGATGCCCAGATAATTTTTATCGTTGGAACTTCCGCGACCTTGAAGCACATTTCAACCCCACTGAAATTGCTTCCTGCGGAGCGTTCCTGCGACCATCCGGCCCCTCGATAGGGCGCGCTTCTCCTCCCACATGGTCCCTGTCCCGGACCACGCGCGCCAGGGCAACCGGATCATGGGCCGGGCCTGCAATTTCCCAAAAGCAGCCCCGGCCCATTCCCTTTTCCCGCCCCCGCGATCCCTACTTGACGCCGCCCCGCACCATCGCATATCTCAAGCCACGCGGCGGGTGTAGCTCAATGGTAGAGCTTTTGCTTCCCAAGCAAGTGACGAGGGTTCGATTCCCTTCACCCGCTCCAACTTCCCCACTTTCCGGATTTTAGCGGCACAGGCAGGGTAAGCGCCGGGGCGATATGCTTTGCAGGCCTTCCCGCAAATCAACCCGCTCACCGCCTTGTGCGGATGTATTCCACCAACCGGCGCGTGCTGTCGTCCTTATCAGCACCGTCCTGCTCTCCGGCGATCACCGGCTGCAACGCGACCGCCAGTTCCTTGCCCAGTTCCACGCCCCATTGGTCAAAACTGTTGATGCCAAGGATCACGCCTTCCACAAACACCCGGTGCTCATAAAGCGCGATGATCATGCCCAGAATTTCCGGCGTCAGCTTGGGGTAAAGCAGCATGGTCGAGGGGCGCGAGCCGGGGAACACCCGGTGGCTTGCCTGCCGCTCCAGTTCCTCACCGCTCAGCCCCTTGGCTTCCATCATCTTGCGCGCCTCGCCCATCGAGCGGCCCCGCATCAGGGCCTCGGCCTGCGCCAGACAGTTTGCAACCAGCAGCTCATGCTGGTGCTCCAAATCCTCTTCATGGCCCTGCGCCGCGCATAAAAACTCGCAAGGCACCACGTCCGGGCCTTGATGGATCAACTGGTAAAAGGCGTGCTGCCCGTTGGTTCCCGGTTCGCCCCAGACCACCGGCCCGGTGGCACGGGACACCGGGGAGCCATCAATCTTCACCCGCTTGCCATTGCTCTCCATCTCCAACTGCTGAAGATAAGCCGGAAGCCGGGCAAGCCGCTGGTCATAGGGCAGCACGGCGCGGGTGGCATAGCCGCAAATCTGGTGATGCCAAATGCCCACCAGCGCCAAAAGCACCGGCAGGTTCGCGCGAAATTCGGCAGCGCAAAAATGGCGGTCCATCGCCTGCGCGCCGCGCAGGAACGCCTTGAACCCGTTAGCGCCGATCGCAATCATCAGCGACAGGCCAATCGGCCCCCAAACCGAGTAGCGCCCGCCCACCCAATCCTCAAAGCCAAACACCCGCTCGGGCGGGATGCCAAAGGCCCCGGTCTTCTCGAGGTTGGTCGACAGGGCAGCAAACTGGCCCTTCACATCACCGCCGCCCTCGCTGATCCAGGCTTTGGCGGTGGCGGCATTGGTCATGGTTTCAATGGTGGTGAAGGTCTTTGAGGCCACGATCACCAGCGTGCGCTTCGGGTCAAGCCGCCGCAATGTATCAGAAATATCGGCGCCATCCACGTTGCTCACAAAGTGGCAGCGCGGCCCGTCGTGGTAAGGGGCAAGCGCAAGGCAGGCCATCGCCGGCCCCAGATCAGAGCCGCCAATCCCGATGTTCACCACATCAGTAATCTGCCCCCCCGCGCCGGAAAACCGCCCACCGCGCACATCCCCGGCAAAATCCTCCATCTGCTTGAGCACCGCCTTGACGCCGGGCATCACATCTTCGCCGTCCACCATCACGGGGCCGCCATCAAGGTTGCGCAGCGCGGTGTGCAGCACGGCACGATCCTCGGTCACGTTGATCTTTTCTCCGGCAAACATCGCATCGCGCTTTTGCGCCAGATCCGCGCTTTCGGCCAGTTGCAACAGCAGCCACATCGCCTCGGTGTCGATACTGGTCTTGGAGAAATCAAACAGCATATCCCCCATCCGCGCCGAGAAGTTTCGGGCGCGGTCGGGGGTGTTGAACAGCTTCAAGATCGGGCGACGCGCGTGCTCATCGTGGTAGGATTTCAACTTGTCCCACATGGGATGTCCTTTCGAGATACGCCGCCTCAACGCGTGTTTGAGGCAATGACATGTAAGAGAGATTAACGCCCGATCATGGCGCCCAATGCACCGTCGCCTCGCTCAAAACCGCCCGCACCGGCGCATCCAGCGGGTCCATGTGGCGGGCGCGCTCAAGGGCGTCACGCTTGGCGTCTCCGGTGATCAGGATATGGGTGGAAAGCGCGCCTTGCAGCACCCGCGCCGAAAGGGTGATGCGCGGCTCGCCCGCCGCCGCCGCCCGCATCGGCAGCAACACCGGCGCGCGCGATGAAAGCGCCTCTTCCAGCCGGTCGGCCCCCGGAAACAGGCTCGCCGTATGCATATCGGCCCCCATCCCCAGCAGCAGCACCGAGATCGGCAAATGCGGCTCGATCCCCGCAGCAAGGCGCTCCATCGCGGCCTCAGGTTCGGGGGCGTCCGCGTAAAGCGGCACATAACCCGCCGCCGCCGCAGGCCCCACCAGCAGGCGCTCGCGGATCAGCGTGGTGTTAGAGCGCTCATGCCCCTCAGGCACCCAGCGTTCATCGTTCAAAAACACCGCGACTCTCCCCCAATCGAGGTTAACGCCCGACAGCATGTCAAACACCGGGCCGGGGGTAGAGCCGCCGGGCACGCAAAAACTGGCGCTCTCATGGGTTTCCAGCGCCATCCTCAACTCGCTGGAAATCTGGTCGGCCAGATCCATCATCAGCATCTCGCGGTCGGGATATTCACGAAATTTCATGCCCTGATATCCCGCCACTTGCGCCCATCCCGGTGGACCAGCAACATCGCGTCATCGGGGCCGGAACTGCCCGGATCATAAGGTTTTGGCACATCGTGGCGATCAATCCAGCCTTCAATAATCGGGTCGGTCCAGGCCCAGGCCGCCTCTACCTCGTCACCGCGCATAAACAGCGTCTGGTTGCCCCGGATCACATCCATGATCAGCCGCTCATAAGCGTCCGGCACCTCTTCGGCCTCGTCTCCCAAAGCATCCGCGAAGGACATATCAAGCGGCACATCCATCAGGCGCATCCCGCCCGGCCCCGGCTCCTTGATCGTCACGCCAAGCTCCATGCCCTCGTTGGGTTGCAGGCGAATGGTCAGGATATTGCGGTGCCGCCCGGCATCGGGGCCGAAGATCGAATGCGGCGCATCCTTGAACACCACGGCAATCTCGCTGGCACGGGTCTTCAGCCGCTTACCGGTGCGCAGGTAAAACGGCGTGCCCGCCCACCGCCAGTTGGAGAGCCCCAGCTTCATCGCCACATAGCTTTCGGTGCGGCTTTTCGGGTCTTCCACATCTTCGCGGTAGCTCGGGCCATCGGCCCCGGCATCATACTGGCCGCGCACGATCTCATGGTGGTCCACCGGGTCCAGCGCCCGGATCACCTTCAACTTTTCATCGCGCACCGCGTCCGGATCAAACTTCGCGGGCGGCTCCATGGCGATCAGGCACAAAAGCTGCATCAGGTGGTTTTGCACCATATCGCGCATCGCGCCCGACTTGTCATAATAGCTGCCACGCCCGGCCACACCCACCGTTTCGGCCACGGTGATCTGGATATGATCCACGTATTGCGAGTTCCATAACGGCTCGAACAGCATGTTGCCAAAGCGCACGGCCATGAGGTTCTGCACCGTCTCCTTGCCAAGATAATGGTCAATCCGATAAATCTGCGTTTCGTCGAAATACCTCGCGAGGCTGGCGTTCAGCGCCTTGGCCGAGGCCAGATCATGGCCAAACGGCTTTTCCACCACGATCCGGCTTTCGTCCCCGGCGATCTTGTGGGCCTTCAAACGCTCCGCGAGATCGCCAAACAGGCTCGGCCCGACCGAAAAGTAAAAGGCCCGGATCATGCCATCGCGCATCTTGCCCTTCAGCTCTTTCCAGCCATCATCGCCGGTGGCATCCACCGCCACATAATCGAGCCGCTCAAGGAAATCGCTCACCCCCGCCGCATCGCCCGCGTGCTTTGGGTCGCCAAATTCCTCGATCGCCTCGCGCACCATCGCCTGATAGCCCGCCCGGTCCAGATCGGTCCTTGCCGCGCCAATGATCCGCGCTTCCGCAGGCATCTGCCCGGCGGCCATGCGCCTGTAAAGACCGGGCAAAATCTTGCGGCGGGCCAGATCCCCTGTGCCACCGAAAATGACCAGATCAAACGGATCAACGGGAATGACGCGGGATACCATATGCCCTCCTGGGTGCCATCAACTGCGCGTTAGCGCTAACGGGACCGATCTACCCCGAGACGAAACCAAAGTCTAGCACCGCTACCCGCTATGGCAAACCTCGATAGGTTTGCCGCACCGCCCCGGCTCAGGCTTCCAGCTCGGCATCCCAGTAAAGGTAGTCCATCCAGCTTTCATGCAGGTAGTTGGGCGGAAACCGCCGCCCCATGTTGCGCAGCCCTTCTGATGACGGCGGGCGCGGCGGTTTGCGCAGGCGCATCCCGGTGTGCGACAGGTGCTTTGAGCCCTTCCTGAGATTGCACGGCGAACAGGCCGCCACCACATTCTCCCAACTGGTGCGCCCGCCCCTTGCGCGCGGCACCACATGGTCAAAGGTCAAATCCCCCTTTGCACCGCAGTACTGGCACCTGAATTCGTCCCTCAGAAATAAATTAAAGCGCGTGAAGGCCACGCGCTTTTGAGGTTTCACATAATCTTTGAGAACAACGACCGAGGGGATGCGGATCTCGGTCGACGGACTTCGCACCACCTCGTCATATTCAGCGATAATATCCACCCGGTCGAGCCAGGACGCCTTGATCGCCTCCTGCCAGGGCCACAGCGATAACGGGTAATAGGATAAGGGGCGATAATCGGCGTTGAGCACCAATGCCGGGTGATGCTTGAGGTTCTTCGGGTCTCGGACGAAATTCGCCCTGAAGTCACCGTCCATCCGTTGTCTCTCCGTCGCTGCCTGCCCGTCTATGGCCCCTGAGTCTTTTGTCGACTATATCTAGCGTTGACTCCGGCGCAACCCCCACAAAACGAGGGGTCTGCGCAAGTGAACCCCGGCGAGGTAACAGCCGGGTGACAGCCCCGCCCGATGCCCCCCGCCGGGCGCCAGATCAGCTCTTCAGCAGGAACTCACTGATAAAGCCAAAGGCGGTGTTCAGCCCCTCCGGCGATATCCCGTGCCCGGTGCCTTCCATGGTATAGGTGTAAACCGGATAGCCCGCCTGGGTGAGCGCATCCGCTGCCATCCCCATCGATTCGTATGGCACCATCGGGTCCGCATCCCCATGCAGCAACAGCACCGGAAACACTGCCTTTTTCTCCGCTTCAAGCCGCTCCGGCTCCAGCATCCGCCCCGAAAAGCCGATCACCCCGGCAAAAGGCTCGGCCCGGCGCGGGGCCACCTGCAGGCTCATCATCGTGCCCTGCGAAAAGCCAATCAGCATAACTTGTTCGGCACTTACGCCCTCATCTTCAAGCGCTGCATCAAGAAAGGCGTTCAAGTCCTCCTGCGCACGCAGAAATCCCGCCGCTGACTCCGCTTCGCTTGAGCCATCCATCCTCGGAATCGAAAACCACTGATGGCCCATCGGGTTGTTGGGGCACGGCTCAGGCGCGTCGGGGGCCAAAAACAGCGCATCGGGCATATGCGCTGAAAGCGGGTCTGCCAGCCCCAGCAGATCATTGCCATCCGCCCCATAGCCATGCAGGAAAATCACCACCTGTTTCACCACCCCCGAGGTCGGCTCCCGCCGCCCCACCTTCAACTCTCTCGCTGCCATCTAGCTGATCCCTTCTCTCTGTTTTGCCACCCGGAAATACGCCCAAAGCAGCCGCGCTGCCACCGCGCGCCACGGGGCCCAATCCTCGGCCATTCTGCGCAACCCCGCCTCCGATGGCCGCGCCTCCAGCCCGTAAAGCATCCGCGCCGCCTCCTGCAATGCCAGATCACCGGCGGCAAACCCATCCGCCCGCCCCAGCGACAGCATCGCATACACCTCTGCCGTCCACCGCCCGATGCCCGCAACCTGCGTCAACACCGCCACAACCTGCGCATCACTGGCCAGCCGCAACGCGCCATAATCCACCTCCGCCTGCGCCAAGGCCCGCGCATAACGCACCTTGGGGCGCGACAACCCACAGCCGCGCAAATCCTCATCGCTCGCCCCCCGGACCGAAGCCACATCCACCAGCCCCGCCGCCTCCAGCCGCCCCCAGATCGCCGCCGCCGAAGCCACGCTCACCTGCTGGCTCACAATGGCCGACAACAGCGCGCCAAAACCATCGTCGTGCCGCCGCAACGGCACCTCGCCCACCGCCTCCAGCGCCGCCGCCATGCGCTCACAACGCGCCGCCAGAAACCGCGCCCCCTCGGCCACACAGGCCTGCGTCTCAATGATCCGGCCAACAGTCATCCCCCATACCTAGCCGATCCCCCCACACACCGAAACCACTCGCCACACCCTGCTCTCAATGCTCCAGAAATATCCCGGGGGGCGCGGGGGGCTGGCCCCCCGCTGGGGGCGCGGTGCGGGGGGTTGGCCCTCCGCTGTCGGCGTGGTGCGGGGGGCTGGCTTGCCGTTGTCGGCGCGGTGCCTGCGGCTGCCCTCCCTGTCGGCGCGGTTCGGAGAATTGCTTTCCCGCTGTCGGCGTATCGGGTGCACCTGCCCCCCGCTGGTCGCCCAGTGCGGGTGGCTGCCCTGCCGCCCATCGCCCCGCCAACTAAACAAACCGGGATCGGCAGATCACCCTCCATCCCACCGCGCGGCATCCCCCTCACCAGACGCTCTTGCACCCCGCCGCGACCCTGCTTAAACCTCGTGAATGACCACCACCACAGGCCCCACCCCGCGCACCCGCCGTAATGTCATCGTCCTGGTTCTCGCTCAGGCGATCCTCGGGGCGCAGATGCCGATGATCTTCACGATCGGCGGGCTGGCGGGCCAGCAGCTTGCGCCCAATGCCTGCTTTGCCACCCTGCCGATTTCGCTGATCGTGCTTGGCTCCATGCTCTCGGCCACCCCGGTCTCGGCCTTCATGCAAAGCCACGGGCGGCGCGCGGGCTTCATGCTTGGCACCACGATGGGCGCCCTCGGCGCGGGCATCTCGGCCTACGGGATCTATTCCGCCTCCTTCCCGCTCTACCTGCTCGGCAGCCTGTGCACCGGCACCTACATGTCGGCCCAGGGCTTCTACCGCTTCGCCGCCGCCGATACCGCCACCCCCGAGTTCCGCCCAAAGGCAATCTCCTACGTCATGGCCGGTGGCCTCGCCGCCGCCGTCATCGGCCCGCAACTGGGCAATGCCGCTTCTTTCGCGATGGGGCCAATCCCCTTTGTTGGCACCTATGTCGCCGTTATGGCGCTCAATATCTTCGGGGCCGGGCTGTTCCTGTTCCTCGATATTCCCAAGCCCCCCAAGCCCGATGCCGATGCCCCCCACGGCCGCACCCGGATGCAAATGCTGCGCACCCCGCGCATCGCGGTGGCCATCATCTCGGCCATGGTCAGCTATGCCCTGATGAACCTGGTGATGACCTCAACCCCCCTCGCCCTGGTCGGCTGCGGCGTCACCGGCACCACCGAAATCCCCTCCTGGCTGCTCACCCTCATCCCCGAAGGCACGGCGCGCGAGCAGTTCCAGTTCATCGCGGGCTACGTGGTCACCGCGCATGTGCTGGCAATGTATATCCCCAGCTTCTTCACCGGCCACCTGATCGCGCGCTTCGGCACCCAGAAGATCATCGTGCTCGGCCTCGCAATCCTTGCCGCCGCCGGCGCCGTCGCTCTCACCGGGGTGCAGCTTGAGCAGTTCTTCCTCGCGCTGATCCTGCTCGGCCTGGGGTGGAACTTTGGCTTCATCGGCGCCACCGCCCTGCTGGCCAGCTCGCATGAGCCGCATGAGCGGGGCCGGATGCAGGGCCTCAACGATCTCATCGTCTTCGGCGGCGTCACCGTGGCCTCGCTCGCCTCGGGCGGGCTGATGAACTGCTCGGGCGGTGCGGCGCAAGACGGCTGGACAGCGGTCAACCTCGCCATGATCCCCTTCCTCGCCCTCGCAGGCGGTGCGCTGATCTGGCTCTGGCTGCGCCCGCAGGACGATTAAGCCGCCTCAATCCCCATCGTCCCGCCCGGTGAGCTTGCCGTAAAACCGCCGGTTCGCCTGCACGAACTGCTCCATCACGTGCCCCAGCCCGCCAACCTGCCGCCCCTTGAGATAGAAAAACCCGGTCACCGCCCCAATCGCCGCACCGATGGTATCCACGATCAAATCCTTCATCGTGTCCACAAGGCCCGATTTCTGCATGTTCGTCCCAAAAAGCTGGTCCATGCTGAACTCAAACACCTCCCAAAGCGCCCCAATCGAAAGCCCCACACAAAAGGCCAGCACCGCCAGCGCCCAGGGCGGCGCGGCGTAGCGATCCCCCTCAAACAGCATGAAGATCGCCAAAAACCCCATCAGCCCAAAGCTGACCGCCGACAGGAAGTGCAACGCCACATCCCACCACCAGAACCGGTTATAAAACCCTTCCACCTCGCCCAAAAACAACGTGGCAAAGAGGAAAATCACAATTCCCGTCAACACCGAGCCCGGCAGGGTGATCCCAAGATACCCGGCAAATCGGTTGGGCAAAAAGGTCAGCACCAGGGTGGTCACAGCCACAAACAACGCCGACCAGCTTTGCTGCACCAGGGCTGTCACCCCCTCGATCAACAAAAAGAACTGTATGAACAAAACAAGGATCGGGCTGCTGATGCGCGGCATGGCTCTTCTCTTTCGGGATGTTGATCCCAATATAGGGTATATGTCTGATTTCGCACCCCTCCGGCTGGCCAGCTACAACATTCGCGCCGCACTCGGCTCAGACCTGCGCCGCGACCCGCTGCGCGTGCTCACCGCCATTGCCGCGCTCAAGGCCGATGTGGTGGTGCTGCAAGAGGCTGATTTTCGCCTCGGCCAGCGCCCCTCGGCCCTGCCCCGCGATCTGATCGAAAGCAAAACCGGCCTCATTCCCCTGCCCGTGGCCGAAAATGATGTAAGCCTCGGTTGGCACGGCATCGCAATGCTGGCCCGCCCCGATCTGCACGCCGAAACCATCCGCCGCTACCCTTTGCCGGGGCTGGAGCCGCGCGGCGCCGTGGTGGCAGAGCTGCACAACCTGCGCCTCGTCGGCGTCCACCTCGGGCTTCTGCGCCGCTCCCGCCGCGCCCAGCTTGACCATATCCGCGACGAGCTGGAGGCGCTTTCCCCCCGCCCCACGGTGATCGCCGGGGATTTCAATGAATGGTCCCGCCGGGTGGGCCTCGGGCGTCTGGCGCGGCACTACACCATCCTCACACCGGGCCGCACCTTCCCCGCGCAAATGCCCATCGGCTCGCTTGACAGGCTCGCACATTGCGACAGCGTCAGAGCACAAATGCTGCCCGCCCCCCCTCGCGCGCGTGGCCCGCACCCGTCTGATCACCTGCCCATACTGGCAGAGCTTCACCTCGGCTGATCGCCCGCGCCATAGCCCCGCTCACACCCCGCCCCGGCCAGTTCCCGGCACACTATCTCTGCCGCCACCGCTTCGGGATGGCGGGTGGGGCAATGCGCTTTAGCGCGCGCGTCACCCCGCCAGCCCCTAAAGCCGCTCTATATCCCCCTCAGCGCGCAGCGCGTGAAACTCCGCCTCAAAGGCGGCAAACCGCCCTTCGGCAATCGCCTCGCGCATCCCGGCCATAAGCTCTTGATAGTAATGCAGGTTATGCCAGGTCAGCAGCATCCCGGCAATCATCTCCCCGGCGCGGTAGACATGGTGCAAATAGGCGCGGGAGTAACTCCTGCACGCTGGGCAACTACAGTCCTCATCAAGCGGGCGCGGATCATCGGCATGGCGCGCATTCTTCAGGTTCACCTGCCCGCGCCGCGTCCAGGCCTGCCCGGTGCGCCCGCTCCGCGACGGCAGCACACAGTCCATCATGTCCACCCCGCGCTTCACCGCGCCCACAATGTCATCGGGCTTGCCCACGCCCATCAGGTAGCGCGGCCTGTCCTCGGGCAGCATCCCCGGCGCGTAATCCAGCACGCCAAACATCGCCTCCTGCCCCTCGCCCACAGCCAGCCCGCCAATCGCGTAGCCGTCAAAACCAATCGCCTGCAAGGCCTCGGCACTCTCCCAGCGCAGCCCCTCGCTCACCCCGCCCTGCTGGATGCCAAACAGCGCGTGGCCGGGCCTGTCACCAAAGGCCACCTTCGAGCGTTCGGCCCATCGCATACTTAACCGCATCGAGGCCGCCACCGCCTCCTCGGTCGCCGGCAGCGCGGGGCACTCATCGAAACACATCACAATATCGCTGCCCAAAAGCCGCTGGATCTCCATCGAGGTTTCCGGGCTCAGAAAATGCTTCGAGCCATCCACGTGAGAGCGAAACTCAACCCCCTCCTCGGTCAGCTTGCGCAAATCCGAAAGTGACATCACCTGAAACCCGCCCGAATCCGTCAGGATCGGCTTTTCCCAGTTCATGAACCGGTGCAGCCCACCCAGCCGCGCCACCCGCTCGGCACCGGGGCGCAACATCAAGTGATAGGTGTTGCCGAGCAAAATATCCGCCCCCGTTGCCGCCACGCTTTCGGGCAGCATTGCCTTCACCGTCGCCGCCGTGCCCACCGGCATGAAGGCGGGCGTGCGGATATCGCCGCGCGGGGTTGAGATCACGCCTTTGCGCGCACGGCCATCGGTCGCCTCTAGGGCAAATGAAAATCGCTCTGTCATAGCGTCCACATGCGTCAAAACGCCGGGCGGCGACAAGCCTCTGCACCGGGAAAATCGCCGCACCGCCCCCTCAAATTCGCAGGAATCGCCGTTTTGCGCCGCCGTCCCCCCCAAAGGGCGCTCCAGCGTTCCAGCTTTCATCCCGCTGGCCCGCGCCACCGCACCGCCAACACGCCCCCACCGACCGCCCCATTCACTTAACCCAGTGCAAAAAAACCCGATGCGCATCACTTGTGCATGGCTCGTGCATCGCTTGTGGCTGTGATCTTTTTGCAATTAACCGCTCAAATCCGCCCCGCCTTCCCCCACCCCGCGCGCAACGCCGCACCTCCCTGCCCTTGCCGATCCGGCCGCTGTATCCTATGTAAATACTCAGGATAACAGGAGCCCCCATGCCCGAAGATACGCCCCCCCTTGAAGGCACCCCGCTGATCACGCCCTCCAGCACCGGGCACCCGCTGCACGAGGCGGTCGTCGAGGCGTGCCGCACGGTCTATGACCCTGAAATCCCTGTGAATATTTTTGACCTCGGGTTGATCTACTCGATCCTCATCAATGAGGAAAACGAGGTCCGCGTGATCATGTCTCTCACCGCGCCGGGCTGCCCGGTGGCCGGTGAGATGCCCGGTTGGGTCGCCGATGCGGTTGAGCCGCTCCCCGGCGTCAAACAGGTCGATGTCGAGCTGACATGGGAGCCGCCCTGGGGCATGGAAATGATGAGCGATGAAGCCCGCCTAGAGCTGGGCTTTATGTAATAAAGTCTTGGGTTTAGCGGCACAAATCAACCCGCCGCAAAGCCCCCGCCGCCCGGCCTGAAACACAGGCCAAAGGAGCATTCAGATGTTTGGCATCCCCGGAAAGCCCCCCGTCACCCTCACCCCCGCTGCGGTGAGCGAGATCACCAAATTGATGGCGCGTGACAGCAAAAAAGGCCTGCGTCTTGGCGTCAAAAAGGGCGGCTGCGCGGGCATGGAATACACCATGGAATTTGCCGCCGATATTGGCGAAAACGAAGAGGTAATCGAGCAGGACGGCGCCCGTGTCATGATCGCGCCCATGGCCCAGATGTTCCTCTTTGGCACCGAGATTGATTACGAAACCGGCCTGCTGGAATCCGGCTTCAAGTTCAACAATCCCAACGTGTCCGAGGCCTGCGGCTGTGGTGAATCCATCAAGTTCGAGGGCATGTAACCCCCCGATCCTGCAGCACAAATCCCCGCCCAGCCTTTCTGCATATGCACCATAGCAGCGGGCCAGATGGCCTTCGGCGTGCAGGCGCTCAGCGCCTTTCGAGGTGAAGACCAGCGTCACCCCACACCCGATGCAATGCCGCAGCAACCCCGGCTTGCAAGCCCGGCGATTTCACGGCTTACTCAGGCGGCAACAAAAGGGAGGCCACGATGCGGCGCAAATTGGCAGCAGGCAACTGGAAGATGAACGGGCTCACCGCCCAATTGGCCGAGGCCGAGGCGCTGGTGCAAGCCCACCCCGCGCCCGGCGTTGATATGCTGCTCTGCCCCCCCGCAACGCTGCTCGCGCCCATGGTCGAGCGCGCCAAAGGCACCCCTCTCGCGGTCGGCGGGCAGGATTGCCACAAGGCGGGGTCCGGGGCGCATACGGGTGATATCTCTGCCCCCATGCTGGCCGATTCCGGGGCGAGCCATGTGATTCTTGGCCACTCCGAGCGCCGGGCAGATCACGGTGAGCGCAATGAAGACGTGCGCGCCAAGGCCAATGCCGCTCTTTCCGCTGGCCTCACCTGCGTTATCTGCTGCGGCGAAAGCGAGGCCGAGCGCGATGCCTCCAACACGCTTGATATCATCGGCGGGCAGCTTTCCGGCTCGGTCCCCGATGGGGTGACGGGCCACAACCTTGTCGTCGCCTATGAGCCGATCTGGGCCATCGGCACCGGGCGCACCCCAACGCTCAACCAGATCGGTGAGGTGCATGATTTTATCCGCGCCCGGCTGGAGCGCCGTTTTGGCGAAGGCATTGGCCGCTCGGTCCGCCTGCTTTACGGCGGCTCGGTCAAACCCGACAACGCTGAAGAAATCTTCAACGTCAGCAATGTTGACGGCGCGCTTGTGGGCGGCGCCAGCCTCAAGGCGAGCGACTTTTCAGCGATCATCACCGCTCTTGAAGGCGCGCGGAACCAAGGCTGACGGCCCGGCACCGCGCCCCGATACTCAAAAAAAACCGACACTCAACAAAACCACCACTCAATAAACCGACACTTAATAAAATGGGCCGCCCTCTCAGGCGGCCCGTTACTCGTTACAAAACTCTTAATCCTGACGTGCTTCGCAGAAAGCCCGCTCCAGCGGATCACCGGGGACGTTGGCGCAGTTGATCTGCGGCCCCAGCGAGGTGGAGTTTGGCAAGGCGACCGAAACCGCCGGAATATACGTCACGATAATCAAGAAGATGAACAGCACGCCAAGGAAGGGCATCGCCGCCTTGACCACCCGCATCATCGGCATCCCGGCCACCCCGGAGGTGACAAACAGGTTGAGGCCAACGGGCGGTGTGATCATCCCGATCTCCATGTTCACCACCATGATGATGCCCAGGTGGATCGGGTCGATCCCAAGCTGAAGCGCAATCGGAAACACCAGCGGCGCCACGATCACGATCAGCCCCGATGGCTCCATGAATTGCCCGCCGATGAGCAGGATCACGTTGACGATCACCAGGAACATCACCGCGCCCAACCCGGCCGAAAGCATTGCCCCGGCAATTTGCTGCGGGATCTGCTCATCGGTCAAAACATGCTTCAAAATCAGCGCGTTAGCGATGATGAACATCAGCGTCACCGTCAGCTTTCCCGCCTCGAACAGCGTGTCCTTCGTTGCCTTTGAAAACAGCGCAGGCACCGCCCAGATAACGTTTTCAATATTGCCCCTGGCCACCAGCCAGGCCCCACCGCTGAGCGAGGCCACATAGCCCGTTCCGCTTTCGGCCAGCCCCCGCGCGCCCTTGCCGAGCGCAAACAGGAACACCGCAGGCGGCACACAGATGGCAAGGAAGGCCCCCACAGTTGAGGCGAGCTTCCACCAGATGCTGCTGTCCCCCGGCAGCACCATGGTGAGCACCACATAAAGCCAGGGCAGCACGCCGGTGACGGCGAAGGCGAGCAGCGTCATCACGCCAAGGAAGCCGCGCTTGGCCGCAAGGCTCATCAGCGCGCCAACGATCAGCGCCACCGCAAAGAACCCAAGCGCGATTTGCAGCGCCAGCACCGGCGAAACCGGATCGGCGACCACCGCGATCATCTGCCAAAGCAGCAGGTTGACCACGCTGAAGCCCACAACCCGGAAGCCGAGCAGATCACGCTCTTCGCGCTCGTCCGGCAGCCACTTGCGCGTCGAGAGCGGCCCCATGTCACGGTAAACGAACACCGCCACGATGAAGGCATAAACCGAAGCCACGGCCGCCGCTTCCGTCGGGGTGAAAATCCCGCCGTAGATGCCGACGAGGATGATGATGATCAGGAACAGGCCCCAGCCCGCTTCGAGCATCGAGGCCATGACCTCGCCCCAGCCCAGCCACTCGCCCTTGGGCAGCTTCTTGACCACGGCAATGCCAAAGATCGTCGCCATCAGCATCCCGCCTGCCAGCAAGCCGGGAACCAGCCCGGCAAGGAACATCCGCCCCACCGAAACATCGGTTGCCGAAGCGTAAACCACCATCACGATGGACGGCGGAATGAGGATGCCCAGCGTGCCCGCATTGGCAATCACGCCCGCGGCAAAGTCCTTGGAGTAACCCACCTGCCGCATCCCGGCGATCACGATGGAGCCAATCGCCACCACCGTGGCAGGGGATGAGCCGGAAAGCGCGGCAAACATCATGCAGGCCGCAACCCCCGCAATAGCAAGGCCACCGGGGAAATGCCCGACAATGGCAATGGAAAAGCGGATGATCCGCTTGGCCACGCCGCCGGTGCTCATGAAGCTCGACGCGAGGATGAAGAACGGAACCGCCAGCAGCGTGTAATGCCCCGCCATCGCCTGAAACAGCGTTTGCGCAATAGAGGCAAGCGAGGTGTCACTCAGCACCAGCAGGAACACGATCGACGAGATGCCAAGCGATACCGCAATCGGCACGCCTACCAGCATCAGGCCGATGATCATGATAAACAGGATCGCCACATCCATCAGATCAATCCCCCTCGTTGAGGCTTCGCACCTCATCCACCTGATCTTCGGCCTCATGGCTCACGATCAAGCTCTCAGATTTGCCGGTGGCAAGCCGCACGAACGCCTGCACAAAGCGGAACAGCAGCAGCGCCATGCCGAACGGCAGGATGAAATAGGGGATAAACCGGGGCAGCTTTTCGTAAGCTTCGCCCTCGTTCAGCGCAGGTTCGATCCAGCGCAGCCAGTCGGGCATGGGGGTGTCAACCAGCGCATACCAGCCGCGATAGGAGGTGCGCTTCATCTCTTCAAACCCGGTCGGAAACCACCGCCCTGTCGTTTGCGGCAGGTTGGCGAAATTCGCCCAGTAATCCCACGCGCCCTTGAGCAGCAGGAAGGCGTAAATGATGCAGATCAGCGCGGCGGCCAGCGTCACCAGTTTGCGCGCGCCATCGGGCATCGCATTGGTGATCGCATCCACACCCAGATGCGCTGTTGTCTTGACGGCATAGGAAATCCCGAACAGCACAAGCCATGCAAACAGGATCGTGGTCGCCTCAAGGCCCCAGATCAGGCCCGAGTTATAGCCATACCGCAGCACAACATTGATAAAGGTGATCACGGTCATCGCGCCAAGGATCAGCGCGATAAACGTCTCTTCCAGCTCGTTGACGAACCGTCCGAGGCGGCTGCGAGTGTGAAGCGCGTCGCTCATGGCGTTCCCCTTGCTGCCACGGGTTGCATCTGTCGGGTGGTTGGCTTGGTCCGGCCCCGCGTGCATGGCGGGGCCGGGCCTTATTGGTCAGACGGGGGGCTTGCGGCCCCCTGCCCGGATCAGTGCATTGCGTTGATCTCTTGAGCCGCGTCGATGTTCTGCTGGCCCACGTCTTCGGTGAACTCGGACCAAACCGGCTTCATCGCATCAACCCAGGCCTGGCGCTGCTCTTCGTTCAGCTCGCGCACCACGCCGCCAGCGGCCATGATGGCCTCTTTGGCCTCCTGGTTCACCTTGTAGCTCTCGGCGTTGCGTGTGGTGGTGACTTCTTCGATGATGGTGGCCAGCTGGTCGCGCACGTCCGCGTCAAGCCCTTCCCACCAGTCCACATTGGTCACCAGCATGTAATCGAGGATGCCGTGGTTGGTCTCGGTGGTGCCGTCCTGCACCTCAAAGAACTTCTGGCCGTAGATGTTGGACCAGGTGTTCTCCTGCCCGTCCACAACGCCGGTTTGCAGCGCGCCGTAAACTTCCGAAAAGGCCATCGGCTGGGGCGAAGCGCCCATCGCGGCCATCTGCGCCTTCAGCACGTCAGAGTTTTGCACCCGGAACTTCAACCCGTTGGCATCCGAAGGCAGCATCAGCGGCTTGTTGGCCGACATCTGCTTCATGCCGTTGTGCCAGAAGGCCAGTCCAAGCAGGCCCCGGCGGGTCATGCTTTCCTTCATCGCAACGCCGGTTTCAGAGCCTTGAAACGCGTCAACAGCCTCAACGTTCTTGAACATGAACGGCAGGTCAAAAATGCGGAACTGCTTGGTGAACTGCTCAAACTTCGACAGGCTGGGCGCGGCCATCTGCACATCACCCTGAAGCATCGCTTCCAGCACCTGATCGTCGTTATAGAGCGTGGAGTTCGGGAACACCTCCATACAGGCTTTGCCGTCCATCTCATCGTTGACCCGCTGTTCCAGCAGCGAGGCGGCAATGCCCTTGGGGTGCTTGTCGGTGTTGGTTACGTGGCTCAGCTTGATCACGATCTCGCCTTCGTCGCAGGCTGCAAATGTCGCAGATGCGCTAAAGGTCAGCGCCACGGCAGTGGCGGCAGCGGTAAGATATTTCATGGATGTCCTCCCAGACATTTTGAATAGGCTGAAGCGCCTCCCAAGCGCTTGTGCGCAAACAAAAGCCTATGCCACCCATGTGCTGCAAGCCCCAATTATCCAACATCAACTTCGTTGAATACCGTTCGGTTTCAAAACGGTTTTTTCAGGTCACGCCGTCCAGCGCAAAATCGCTGCGTTTCAATTTCCACACAGCCATTAACGCCCACTGTGCGGAATTCCGCACAGGTTTCGCAGGGCCATTCGCGCCCTACCGGCGAAAATCCTCAGCCTTCAACCCATGTTTGGCCAGCTTGTCGTAAAAGGTTTTGCGGGGCAGCTTCAGCACGGCGGCGGTGGCTGTGGCGTTGCCATTCTGGCGCCCCAGCGCCGCCGCCAGCAGGCTGCGCTCCACCCGCGCCATCTGCTCGGCAAGGCCGAGGTCCGCCGCCTCCTGCACCTCTTCGGGCATCCCCAGCACAAAGCGCATCGCCGCCGACATCAGCGAGCGCGCGTTGCCCGGCCACTCCTGCGCCATCAACCGCGCCAGGTGCTCCTCGCTCACCTCCGGTTCCGGCAACCCGGCCTGTTCGGCGGCCTGGGCAACGTAATCGCGAAACAGCACCGGAATATCCTCGCGCCGTTCTGAAAGGCACGGGATGCGCACCTGCATCACATCAAGGCGGTAATAGAGCTCCGCCGCAAACCGCCCCGCCTCCATCTCGCCCACCAGATCGCGGGTGGTGCCGGCCAGAATGCGCACCTGTCCGGGGCTTTCCAGCCGATCCAGCAAAACCAGTTGAACCGCACCGGGTAACACGCTGATTTCATCCAGATACAGCGTGCCCGCCCCCGCTGCCTCCAGCGCCGCATCCAGCCGCGCCTCGTCCAGCGTGGCGGCGCTGCGCTTCAAAAACGGATGCGGCGCGGCGGGGGACAACAGGTGGATCACCTCGGCGATCTTCGCGGTTTGGGAGCCCGCCGCCCCGGTGATCAACACCTCTGCCCCGGCCCGCGCCACCGCCCGCACCCGCTTTCGCAGCGCATCGGCCTCTGCCGACTGGCCGTAAACCATCCGCGCCGCCGCGTCGCCCCGCTCCAACTCCAGCTTCAACCGCCGGTTTTCCAACACAAGGGCACGGGCCTTCAGCGCCTTCTCCACAGCACTGACCAACTCCTTGGGGCTGCAAGGCTTTTCCAGAAAGTCAAAGGCGCCCTCACCAATGCCCTTCACCGCCATCGGCACATCACCCTCGCCGGTCAACAGGATCACCGGAAGCTCGGAATCGTTCTTGCGCGCCTCTGCCAGCAGGTGAAAGCCATCGCGCCCCGGCATCCGGATATCGCTGACCACAACCCCCTCGAAACCGACGCTGATGTGATCCTTCGCCTCAATGTAACTGCCCGCGAGGATCGGCTCCATCTCCGCCAGTTCAAGCGTTTGCCCAAGGGCTTCGCGCACTGCGGCATCATCATCAACCAAAAGCACCTTCTTCATGCCACCGCCTCCTGTTCTGCCGGGGCCAGTTCCACGGTAAATTCCGCGCCGCCCCCGCTGCGGTTCACGCCGCGGATTTGCCCGCCAAAGCTCTGCACCAACCCGTAGGAGATCGACAGGCCAAGCCCCATCCCTTCGGAGGCACCTACCTCCTTGGTGGAGTAGAACGGATCAAAAATCCGGTCTGGCTCGGCAATCCCCGGCCCGCTGTCCGCCACCCTCAGGCGCACCGGATCGCCCGGCTCAATCGTCAGATCAAGGCGCTTGTCATCGCGCTCTGCCATGGCGTCCAGCCCGTTGGACACAAGGTTCAAAACCACCTGTTGCAGCCGCACTTCGCCGCCCCGCACCCTTACCGGATGGGCGGGCGGCTGCCAGGAAACGCGCACCCCATCACGCGCCACACGCCCCTCAACCATCTCCAGCACCGTGGCCACCACCGCGCCCAGATCCACCTCGCCAATCGGCGCACTTTCCTGGCGCGCAAACGCCCTCAGGTTACGAATGATCCGCCCCATCCTGCGCGCCAGATCACTGATACGGCTCAGGTTTTCCGCCGCCCGCTCCGGCTTGCCACGCTCAAGGAAGCTCGCGCCGTTTTCGGCAAATGAGCGGATCGCCATCAACGGCTGGTTCAGCTCATGCGACAGCCCGGCCGACATTTTTCCCAAGGCGCTCAGCTTGCCCGCCTGCACCAGTTCCTCCTGTGCGCGGCGCAGCGCGGCCTCCGCTTCCTCGCGCTCGCGCACCTCTCCCTTGAGGCGCAGGTTGGCCGCCTGCAAGGCCGCCGTGCGGCTCTGCACCCGGCTCTCCAGCACCGCGTTGGCCCGCGCTTCGCTTTCCAGCCGCGCCGCCAGCGCCCGCCGCCGCTCTGACAGCGCAAAAACGAACGCGCCGAACACTAGGCACAGGGCCCCCGCCGCCGCCGCCGCCAGCAGCCCCAGCCGCCGCGCAGGCGCAAGGTCCACCAGCGCCTCGCCGCGCATCCCGATCACCGGTAAATCCTGCGTGATATGCAGCGCCATAGCCGGAAGGTAAGGCCCGCCCTGCACGCACCACAGCTCCCACTCCGATACCCGCCAGGGGTCATACTCAATGAAATCCGCCAGCGTCACACCGCCATAACGCGCGCGCTCCAGCAGCCCGCCACGGGCCCGAAGCAGCAACTCCGAGCGGTTGGCGGCAAAAACCACCCCCTGTTCATCAGTAAAGAACACCGCAACCGGATCGCCCGCCCAATCGTCCTCGATCAGCCGCAGATCAGCCCGGATCACCACCGTCCCCGCCACCGGCCCATGGGGCGAAAAAAGCGGGGCCGCGTAAGAATATAGCCGCCGCCCGCTGGCCACATCCACCCGGTGATCGGCCCCCAAAGCCCCATTGCGCGCGCGCGTCACATCCACGCCGGTGAGCCGCCCAAAGCCCTCCGGCGCGCCGTTAGACGCGGCAACCACCCGCCCCTGCGCATCGGTAAGTAATATCTCCGTTGAGCCGGTCTTGTCGGCCTGCCTGCGCAACAGTCGTGAAATCGTCCTTGCCTCACCCCGCCCCATCGCCAGCGCTTCCAGCTCAGGGCGGTCCGCCAGCACCACCGCCAGCTCGGCATAGCGTTGAAGCTGCCCCGTCAGGCGCTGCGAGGCCAGCCGCAAATCACTCTCCCCGCGCCGCTCCACCTCATCCAGCGCCGAAACAAATGACACCCAGCCAACCAGCCCCGATAGCCCGAGAGCCGCTGCCAAAAACACCCCGATTGTCAAAAGCCTGCGCGTCATCCTTCCTTCCTAGACAATCATCAAACGTTCTGAAAGCGTTGCCCGATGCAACGGCTCTCACAATCTCCCACCGATCCGGCCTTCGTGCAGGACCCTTACCCGTTTTATGACCGCGCCCGCGCCGCCGGGGATCTGGTCTTCTGGGAAGATTATGGCCAGGTCGCCGCTGCCGGATATTCGCAAGTGAAACGCCTGCTGAAAGACCGCCGCCTGGGCCGTGAAATGCCCGCCGATCTTGCACCCGCCATCCCACCCCACCTCGCGCCCTTCTACGCGGTTGAGGCCCACTCGATGCTGGAGGCCGATCCCCCTCGCCACACCCGCCTGCGCGGCCTCGTGTTGCGCGCCTTCACCTCCGCCACCGTCGAGGCGCAGCGCCCCGCGATCACCGCGCTTTGCGACGGCCTGATCGCCGCCTTTCCGGACGGCCCGTTCGATCTGCTCGAGGCCTTTTGCCGCCCCCTGCCGGTGATCACCATCGCCACGCTGCTCGGGGTTGATCCCAGCCGCGCGCCAGATCTGCTGGCATGGTCCGGCGCCATGGTGGGGATGTACCAGGCAGGCCGCACCCGCGCGATGGAAGACGCCGCCGTTACCGCCACCAAATCCTTCACCGCCTTCCTCGCCGATGAAATCGCCCGCCGTCGCACCACCCCCACCGATGATCTCATCTCGCACCTCATCGCGGCTGAGGACTCGGGCTCGCAGCTCTCTGCCGATGAGCTGACCTCAACCGTGATCCTGCTGCTGAACGCGGGCCATGAGGCCACCGTCCATAGCCTCGGAAACTCGGTAAAAACCATTCTGGATGAGGGGCTTGCCCCCCACGCCGCCGTGCCGGAAAATGCCCCCCTCCTCACCGAGGAACTGCTGCGTTACACCCCGCCGCTGCATATCTTCGAGCGGATCGCCCGCGAGGATGTCACCCTCTATGGCCACAGCTTCAAACGCGGCGAGAAGCTCTCTTGCCTGCTCGCAGCGGCGGGCCGTGATCCTATGGCCTACCCCAATCCGCACCGCTTCATCGCGGATCGCAAAAGCCCCTCCAACATGGCCTTCGGCGGCGGGCTGCACTTTTGCGTCGGTGCTCCCCTGGCCCGGCTCGAGATGCACATCGCCCTGCCCGCCCTGTTCTCCGCCTGCCCCCAGCTTCGCCTCGCCGAGCCGCCCCGTTTCGCGCCCATCTACCACTTCCACGGGCTCAAAAAGCTGATGGTCACCACCTAGCTCCGCCCCCGGAGCCGCCCAATCTTCAGCTTCACCTGCGCCAACAAGACGAACCCGCCCTTCATCACGCAAACCACCAAAATCGCTCCCGCAAAAAGCGCCAACCCCGGCCACGCGCCACATTCTCTAGCCAAAAATATCTCGGGAGTGCGGGGGCTGGCCCCCGCTGGCGGGCCGGCCCGCGTTAGCCCAAAGGCAGCGCGGTGGTTGATTTCAACTCTTCCATCGACAGCAAGGCCGTCACGTTGTGAATCCTCACCTCGCTGATCAGCGCCTGATAAAACGCATCGTAAGCCCGCGCGTTTTGCACCTGCACCTTCAGGATATAGTCAATATCCCCCGCCAGCCGGTGGGCTTCCAGCACCTCTGGCCTCGCTTTCAGCGTCTCCAAAAAGCGCCGCTGCCAATCCGCCTCATGCTCTGAGGTGCGGATCAGTACAAAAAAGCAGGCCTCCAGCCCCAGCGCCTCGGCATCCAGGATCACCGTGTTCTGGCGGATCACCCCGGCCTCGCGCATCTTGCGCACCCGATTCCACACAGGCGTCTTTGACGAACCCACTTTCTTGGCAATTTCATCCAGCGACTGGCTCGCATCAGCCTGTAGCTCTGCAAGGATTTTCCGGTCGATCGCATCAAGGCGGACAGACATTCGCACTTCTCCGGCATTGGTAGAATTTCAGCCCAGAGGGCCATTAACATAGAACGTTTTTCCTTAACTGCCGCGAGACACTGCCAAAATCCAGAACAAAATTCTATATTCCCCTCATGACCAGCAAGGACCACCCCATGACCAAGCCTCTTGGAGAGATCGCCTTCACCGGTGCCGGCCCCGGCGACCCCGCGCTTTTGACCATCGCCGCGCTGCGCGCCATGGAAGCCGCCGATGCAGTGGTGCATGATCGGCTGGTCTCGCCTGAAATCCTCGCCCTCGCGCCGGGCCGCAAGATCAACGTCGGCAAGCACGGGTTTGGCACGTCCACCGCGCAGGAGGAAATCAACGCGCTGCTCGTCACCCTCGCGCTGGAGGGCCTGCGCGTTGTGCGCCTCAAGGCGGGCGATCCTGCGGTTTTTGGCCGTCTGGATGAAGAGATCGAGGCCATCGCGCCCCATGCCATCCCGTTTCGCATCCTGCCCGGCATCACCGCCGCCTCTGCTGCTGCCGCCTCGCTGGGCCAAAGCCTCACCGCGCGGGGCCGCAACTCCGAGCTGCGCCTGCTCACCGGCCATGATGTGGCAGGTTACACCGAGCAGGATTGGCGCGCCCTCGCCCGCCCCGGTGCCGTCGCCGGGATCTACATGGCCAAACGCGGCGCGCGCTTCCTGCAAGGGCGGCTGCTGATGCACGGCGCTGCCGCCGATACCCCCGTGACCGTGGTCGAAAACGCCTCGCGCCGCGATGAGCGCTGCATCGCCACCACCCTCGCCGCGCTCCCCGAGGCCACTCAGGCCCTCACCGGCCCCGCTGTCCTTCTTTATGGCCTTGCGCCCCGCGCCGCCGCCGCCGCCCTGCCGCTTCTGGAGGCCACCCGATGAGCCGCGCCTTCACCCCCAAGGTCGTCACCGCCAATGCCCTGATCGAGGGCGATGTGGTCTATCTCACCGCCACGGGCGAATGGACCCGCCGCCACGATCAGGCCCGCCTCTTCACCGAGCAGCAGGCCGCCGAGGCGGCGCTTTCTGCCGCCTCGCTACAGGTGGCCGATGTGGTTGGCGTTTACCTCGCCGATGCCACCGAGGGCGCAACCGGCCCTCAGCCCGATCACTTCCGTGAGCGCTTCCGCGCCACCGGCCCTTCCAACTATGCCCATGGCAAGCAGGTGGATCTCTGATGTATCATTACACCGACTTTGATGAAGCCTTCGTGCGCAGCCGCGTCGCCCAGTTTCGCGCTCAGGTGGAGCGCCGCATTGATGGCGCGCTCACCGAAGATGAGTTCAAGCCGCTGCGCCTGATGAACGGCCTCTATCTGCAACTCCACGCCTATATGCTGCGCGTCGCCATCCCCTATGGCACTGTTTCTTCGGCCCAAATGCGCCAGCTCGCCTGGATCGCCGAAACCTATGACAAGGGCTATGGCCACTTCACCACCCGCCAGAACATCCAGTTCAACTGGCCCGCCCTGCGCGATGTGCCCGATATCCTTGAGGCGCTGGCCGATGTGCAAATGCACGCGATCCAGACCTCGGGCAACTGCATCCGCAACGTGACCGCAGATCACTTCGCCGGGGCCGCCGCCGATGAGCTGGCCGATCCGCGCCCGGTGGCCGAGCTGCTGCGCCAGTGGTCCACCGACCACCCCGAATTTCAGTTCCTGCCGCGCAAGTTCAAGATCGCCGTCACCGGCGCTGCGGCAGATCGCGCCGTCATCCGCTCCCATGACATCGGCCTGCAAATCGTTGAGCAAGACGGCGAGCAGGGCTTCAAGGTGATCGTTGGCGGTGGCCTCGGGCGCACCCCGATGATCGGCAAGGTCATCCGCGAGTTTCTGCCCCGCGCCGATCTGCTGCCCTATTGCGAGGCCATCGTGCACACCTACAACCGCCTCGGGCGGCGCGACAACAAGTATAAGGCCCGCGTCAAGATCACCGTGCACGAGCACGGGATCGAGGCCATCCGCGCCGATGTTGAAAAGGCCTTCCGCCGCATCCGGCCCGAGTTTTCCGGCGTCGATCAGGAAATGCTGGCCGGGATCGAGGCGCAGTTCGCCACCCCCAGCCTGCGCTCTGGCGCAACCACCGCCTATGATACTGCTTATCAAGGCGATCCGGTGTTTCGCGCCTGGGCCGATACCAACCTCACCGCCCATAAAGATGCGGACCATGCCATCGTCACGATCTCGCTCAAGGCCCATGGCGCAACGCCGGGCGATGCCACCGCCGATCAGATGCGCCTCATGGCCGATCTGGCCGAGGCCCACAGCCACGGTGAGCTGCGCATCAGCCACGAGCAAAACGTGATCCTGCCGCATGTTCACAAAGCTGATCTGCCCACGCTGCACGCTGCACTTTCCGGCGCGGGCCTTGGCACCGCCAACGTCGGGCTGGCCTCCGATATCATCGCCTGCCCCGGCATGGATTATTGCGCTCTGGCCACCGCCCGCTCGATCCCGGTCGCACAAGAGATCGCCACCCGGATAGACGAGCTCAAGATCGAGCATGAGGTCGGCGCGCTCAAGATCAAGATTTCGGGATGCATCAACGCCTGCGGCCACCACCACGTTGGCCATATCGGCATCCTCGGGCTGGATCGCGCAGGGGTGGAGAACTACCAGATCACCCTTGGCGGCGATCACACCGAAACCGCCGCCATCGGCACCCGCATGGGGCCGGGCTTCGCGGCGGATGATGTCGTGCCCGCGATCGAGCGGCTCATTCTCGCCTACCTTGATCTGCGCGACAGCGCCGACGAGACTTTCCTTGAAACATTCCGCCGTTTGGGCGATGCCCCCTTCAAGGCCGCCCTCTACCCGGAGACTCGTGCTCGACATGCAGCTTGATCCACCGCACAGCGCCGCCACGGCCCTCGCGCACCGCCTCCACGCCCGCCACCAGGGGGCCACGGCGCAGGCGCTCATTGCCGCCGCCGTGGACGAGCCCGATCTGGGCCGCCTCGCGGTGGTCTCGAGCTTTGGCGCCGAGTCCGTCGTGCTCTTGCATATGCTGGCTCAGGTCGCACCCGATCTGCCGGTGCTCTTCATCGACACGCGCCTGCTCTTCCCCGAGACCCTCAGCTACCAGCAAGAGGTGGCCGCCACGCTTGGCCTCACCAATGTGCAGGTGATCCGCGCCAGCAATCTGACCCTGCAAGCCGAAGATCCGGGCAACACCCTGCACCAGCGCGATACCGATGCCTGCTGCGATCTGCGCAAAACCCGCGTGCTCGCCGCCGCGCTTGAGGGCTATGAAAGCTGGATCACCGGGCGCAAGCGGTTTCAGGCCGATACCCGCTCCGATCTGCCCCGGTTTGAGGCCGATGGCCCCCGCGTCAAGGTCAACCCACTGGCCGATTGGACAGCGGATGACCTGCGTGCCTATATCGAAACCCACGATCTGCCGCGCCACCCGCTGGTTTCAAGGGGCTACCCCTCTATCGGCTGCACCCCCTGCACCACCCCCGTGGCCGAGGGTGAAGATGTGCGCGCCGGGCGCTGGCGCGGGCAGGACAAGGAAGAATGCGGCATCCACTTTGTTGATGGCCGCGCCGTCCCCGGCCCCGCCCCCTCTGCCCGGCAAGATACCAATGACGCCCCCCAACTGCTGAAGCGAGCCTGACCCATGAGCAACGTAATCGTCACCGACAGCGGCTTTGCGCCTGATGACTGGACACACGGCTTTGCTCCGCTGGCCGATCTGCCCACCGAGGCGGCGGTTGTTGCCGTTGATCTTGCCCCCGAGGATGATCCCACCGCGCTGGCAGATCACCTCCAGCAGATTGATATGATCCGCGTCGCCTGTCCCAGCTGTGCCGATGGGCGCGGTTTTACCCAGGCCCGCACCCTGCGCCGCGCGGGCTTTCAGGGGCGTCTGCGGGCCGCTGGCCACGTGATCTCGGATCAATACGCCATGGCCCGGCGCTGCGGCTTTGACGAGGTCGAAATCTCGCCCGACCTTGCCGCCCGCCAGCCCGCGCCTGAGTGGCAGGCCCGCGCCGACTGGCAGGCGCGGGACTACCAAAACCGGATGCGCGGCTAGATTCTGCGCGACACATTCAGTATTTCTGATACAGATCAAAGCACCAGAAAGGCGCCACCCCGATAAGGGCGCGACCATGAGCAAATGACCGAGCAAAAACCCGTGAACGACACCTCCGCACAGCCCGTAAAAGCCACGCCCACCCTGCCCGATGCGCAAACCGTCACCGCCGTCGAGCACTATACCGACCGGCTGTTCTCGTTCCGCTGCACCCGGCCCGCCGCGCTGCGGTTTCGCTCCGGCGAGTTCGTGATGATCGGCCTCATGGGCGACCCCGATCCAAAAACCGGCAAGCAAAAACCGCTGCTGCGCGCCTATTCCATCGCCTCGCCGTCGTGGGATGAGGAGCTGGAGTTCTACTCGATCAAGGTGCAGGCCGGCCCGCTCACCTCAAGGCTCCAGCACATCGAACCGGGCGATGAGATCATCCTGCGCCCCAAGCCCGTGGGCACCCTCGTGCATGACGCGCTTCTGCCCGGCAAGCGGATCTGGTTTTTCGCCACCGGCACCGGCTTTGCGCCCTTTGCATCGCTCCTGCGCGAGCCGCAAACCTATGAGGATTACGACGAGGTCATCATCACCCACACCTGCCGCGAGGCCGCAGAGCTGACCTATGGTGCCAAGCTGATCGAAAGCCTCCAGCATGACGAGTTGCTCAACGAGGTGATCGGTGAGGGCTTCTGGAAGAAGATCAAGTATTACCCCACCACGACCCGCGAAGAGAGCCCCAAGATGGGCCGCATCACCGACCTGATGCGCTCGGGCGAGGCCTTCGCTGACCTCGGCACCGAGCCGCTGAACCCCGAAACAGACCGCGCCATGGTCTGCGGCAACCTCGCCTTCAACCTCGA
>NZ_JARGND010000030.1 GCF_029212645.1 Vannielia sp.
ATGGGGGGCCAGCCCCCCACACCGCGCCATCCATGGGGGGCCAGCCCCCCACACCGCGCCATCCATGGGGGGCCAGCCCCCCACACCCCCCGGGATATTTCTGGAGCATTGAGAGACAAAATAGGCGCGCCCCTTTTGGGGCGGTGTGTCAGGCTGCCGCGACGAGGGTGATGATTGAGGCGATCAACAGGGCGATGCCTGTGAGTTCGCGCCGGGTGAGATGCTCGGAGAAGATCCGTGCGCCGATGATCATGGAAAACAGAACTTCGATCTGGCCCAAGGCGAAGACGATGGCGGCGGTTTGGAGTGCGAAGGCCGCGAACCAACAAAAGCTGCCGCCAAAGGAGGTGACGCCAACCAGCAGTCCGGGGCGCCATGCGGCGAGCACCCGGCGGATTTCCTGCCGGTCGCGCAGGGTGAGCCAGACCAGCATCAGCAGCGCTTGCAGCGTGACCACGAAGGCCAGCGCGACACCGGCGCGCAGCAGCACATCGTTGCTTTCAAGCTGGAGGGTGGCACCGCGGTAGCCCACACCGGAGATGGCAAAAAAGAGGCCCGAGGCGAGGCCCAGCCCGATAGAGCGGCTATCAAACTTCAGCCCGGATTGGGCAGGTGCGGAGAGCAGCAGGATCGCCGCCATCCCCACCACCATGGCCGCAAACCCGGCCCAACCCGGCACCTCGCCAAGCACCAGCCAGCCAACGGCGGCGGTGAGCAGCACTTCCGATTTCTTCAGCGTGATGCCCACGGCGAAATTGCGGCGGGCAAAGAGCTTCACCACGTAGACGGTGGCAAGGATCTGGCTCGCCCCGCCGATTGCGGCATAGGCCCAGAAGGCGGGCGTGGTGGCGGGCAGCGTGAGGCCACGCAGGGTGATATATCCGGCCAGCGCCACCGCGACCATTGGCCATGAGTAGATGAACCGCGCCCAAGTGGCGCCGGTGGCGGTGAGCCCGGCCTGGGCCATTTGCTTTTGCACCATGAAGCGCACCGCTTGGATAAGAGCGGCGGTGAGGGCGAACGCGATCCAGAGCCAGGAGGGGTAGGTTTCCATTGCGGGACTGGAGCATGGGACGGCGGCAAAGGGAAGCCCGGCAGCGCAGGCCCGGCCACAAAGGTAGAACGGGCGCTCGGGAAAGCCCGAACGCCCGTCACCTGGAACCGGTTGGAGGAAAGCTGGTTTTAAGGTGGTTTTAGCGCAGCAGCGGTTTGATCCCTGCGGCGGCGGCATCGGTGATTGGATCAATCGCCATGAAATGCGCGCCAATTTTCTGCACGGTGCCGCCGGTTTGCAGCGCCTCAAGGCGGGCGGTGTAATCGGCGGTGCCGAGATGGGCCAGGGTGAGCGCCTTGAAGCAGATGAACAGCACCAGCGCCGTCAGCGCGGGGCGCAGGATCGGGCGGCGGGTTTTGGTGCGGCGGGTGTAATAGCTTTGGCCGAGCGTGCCGCTGGCTTCAAACCCGCCACCACGGCGATGGGTTTTGGCGATGCGGCGCAGGCGTCCGTCAAATTCTTTGTAGGATGTATCGGCCACGGGTCGTCTCCACGCGTTTCTGTCGTTTTTACGGCACCCCTACCAAGGCCTAATTTGCGCCTTGATTGAGGCGAATTTTAGGCGACCTTTCCCTATTTTTGGAGACAAAGCGTTGTCCATTCGCCGATTTCGGCGGAACTGACAACAGTAAGGCCCGCCGCAACGTAAGCCGACGCCACATCAAGGCTTTGTTCGTTCAAAAGCCCCGACAGAATCGCATAGCCCCTGGGGGCGAGCGCACCGGCGATATCGGGGGCCAGATCGATCAGCGGGCCCATCAGGATATTGGCGAAGATCAGGCCATATGGCGCGGCCTCGGCCAGCACCGGGTGATCAAACCCGGTGGCCTCGATGCAGCGCACCTGCCCGGTGAGACCGTTGGCCGCCAGATTGGCCTCGGCCACCTCAACGGCGACCGGATCAATATCGGAGGCAATGATATCGGTGTCCCAGACCCGTGCCGCCGCCATGGCCAGCACCGCCGTGCCGCAGCCGATATCGGCCACCGGGCAAGGGGTGAGGCCCTCGTTCAGCAGGGCGTCAAACATTTGCAGGCAGCCAAGCGTGGTGCCGTGGTGGCCGGTGCCAAAGGCCATCGCGGCCTCGATCAGCAACGGCTCCACATCGGTGGGCACCTTGTCGGCATCATGTGAGCCATAGACAAAGAAGCGCCCGGCGACGACGGGCGACAGCTCGCGGCGCACCTTGGCAACCCAATCGGTTTCGGGCAGTTCCGACACGGTGAAGGGCTTGGCCGCAAAGGCCACAGCGAGCAGCGCAAGGCCCGCCTCATCCGGTGCTTCGATGAAATAGGCGCCCACTTCCCAGAGCCCGCTGTCATCCTCAACCTCAAATACGCCAATGCCGGTTGGCTCGGGGGTGAGCCGCTCAAGCGCTTCGCCAAGCGCCTCGGCGGGGGCTTTTCCGGTGAGGGTTGTGAGGGCGGTATAGGTGGGCATGGCGGGCGCTCCGGGGCTGATGTGCGTGCTCCCCGCGCCTAGGCGGTTCGGCTGCGAGGGTCAAGGGAGCCACGCAGGCCCGGGGAGTGGTGGCACGGGGGGGCACTGGCACGGCGCGCGCGCTAGATCACCCGCGCGGGCACCCCGGCCACCTTTGCCCCGGCGGGCACATCATGGCGCACCACCGCGCCAGCGGCCACGATGGCCCCGTCGCCAATGCGCACGCCCGGCAGGATGGTGGCGTGGCCACCGATCCAGACATCGCGCCCAAGGCTCACGGGCAGCGCGCGCTCCAACCCCTCGCGGCGCTTCGCAACCTCGTGGTGGTGATCGGCGCAATATATATGCACCCCCGGCCCCAGCATGGCGCCTGCCCCAATGTCGATGCGGGCGGTATCAAGCAGGGTGCAAAAGGCATTGAGGTAAACGTCATTGCCGAGGTGCAGATTGGAGCCATAGGCCAGGTGGAGCGGCGCCTCGATAAAGCAGCCCTCCCCAAAGCGGCCCATCAGCGCTTGCAGGCGCGGGCCGCAAGCCCCACGCGCCGCAGGGTCCATCGTGGCGTGTTGGTGACAGGCGGCGCGGGCATCGTCACGCAAGCGGCCCAGCGCTTCGGTGCGGCAGCTATACCAGCGGCCATCCTCAATGCCGGGGAGCGCGTTCACCCCCCGCCCCTCAGGCGACGCCAACCGGGCAGGTCACGCCGGTGCCGCCAAGGCCGCAGTAGCCCGCCGGGTTTTTGGCGAGGTATTGCTGGTGGTAATCCTCGGCAAAATAGAAGGCGGGAGCCTCGGTGATTTCGGTGGTGATCTGGCCAAAGCCCTTGGCGGTGAGCGCCCGTTGAAACAGCCGCTTCGAGGCTTCGGCTGCGGCTTGCTGGGCCGCATTAAAGGTGTAGATCCCCGAGCGATATTGCGTGCCCCGGTCATTGCCCTGCTGCATGCCCTGAGTCGGGTTATGGCCCTCCCAGAACACGGCGAGCAGATCATCATAGCTCACGCGTGTGGGATCAAAATGCAGGCGCACCACCTCATTGTGGCCGGTTTTGCCGGTGCAGACTTCCTGGTAGGTGGGGTTGGGGGTGTAACCGCCCGCATAGCCCACCATGGTGAGGCGCACGCCCGGATACTTCCAGAACACCCGCTCGACGCCCCAGAAGCAGCCCATGCCAAACATCGCCACCGACTCACCCGGCTCTGGCGTGGTGGTGAGCGCTTTGCCGGTGACAAAATGCGTGGCTGCGGTGGCAATCGGCTCTGCCCGGCCGGGCAGCGCCTCGTCCTTGGAAATCATTGCGGTTTTGTCCTGACCAAATCCAAACATCTGGATCCCCCTCCTAACGCTTCGGCTCGAAGCTTTGGGAGTAGATGTAGTTTGTAAATGCAAGTTTAAAGGTCACGCAACGATACGCCTTTATTCTGCGGCAGCGAAACGCCCCCGTGACAGGCGGGTTTCATAGCCCGGGCGAGGGTGGCGCGGGATCAGCAGCGCCAGCCCAAGCGACACCGCCGCGATGCAGGAGGCAAGGGCAAACACCGCGCCCGGTGCCAGCACCCAAAGATAGCCCAGCAGCGCCGGCAGGAAGACCGCCGCGATATGGTTGATCGTGAAGGCCACGGCGGCGGTTGGGGCCATATCAGCCGGGTCGGCGATCTTTTGGAAATAGGTCTTGAGCGCCAGCGCCAGAGCAAAGAACATATGGTCGATCACATAGAGTGTGGAGGCCAGCACAACGCCCCAGCCAAACCAGTAGATGCCGCCGTAAAGTGTGAACACGCAGATCAGCCCGGTATATTCAAAGATCAGCGCGCGCCGTTCGCCCCAGATCGCCACCGCCCGGCCTAGCAGCGGGGCAAAGGCCATGTTGGCGACGAGGTTGATCAGAAACAGCGCCGTAACCTCATGCACCTGAAAGCCAAACCGCTCCACCATCATGAAGCCCGCAAACACCGTGAAGATTTGCCGCCGCGCGCCCGCAAAGAACTGGAGCGCGTAGTAAAGCCAGTAGCGGCGGCGCAGCACCATGCGGGTGTTCTGGCGGTGCTCGCCCTCAAAGCGCGGATAGGCCAGCAGGCAAAACAGCGCGACGGCGGCGCAAAACCCGCCCGACGCCATATAGACGAAGTTGTAGCTCAGGTCGAAGGCTTCCCATGTCAGCACGATCAGCACATAGGCCACCAGCGTTGCCGCCGATCCGGCTGCCATGATCCAGCCCAGCATTTGCGGGGCGCGCTCGATCTTGAGGAATTGCAGCTGGAGCGATTGGTTGACGGTTTCGTAGTAGTGAAAGCCGATCGAGCTGAGCATGGTGATGGTCAGAATGCCGCCAAGGCTGGGGAACTGCGCCGTAAGGGCGGTGGCCACGCCAAGCATGATGAGCGCAACCAGCCCCAGCACCTGCTCGCGGATAAAGATGATCAGCGCGATCACCCCGATGGCAAGGAAGCCCGGAATCTCGCGCACCGTATGCAGCCAGCCAATGTCACGCCCGTCAAACCCGGCGACCTCGATCACGAAGTTGTTGAGCAGGGCCGACCATGTGGCAAAGGCCACAGGCATGGCGATGGCCATGGCAAAGAGCAGCGTGATCGGCTGGCGCCAACGGGGGAGGGTATGAGCCTCGCGGAGGGGGACTGTGCGCATGGATGTGCTTTACGCCTCGTTTCGGGGTGTGAAAAGAGGGGAGATGACGGGAGCGAGGGGCCAGCCCCGCGCGCTCCCCGGGATATTTTTGGCAAGAAAATGGGGCGCGGTCTGGCGTGAGGCATTGGAGCGCCCCCTGCCCTGCTCTCAGGAAGTTGCTCCGCGCCGCCATCCCCAGCGATCTGCACAATCCTTGGGCGTTTTGCCTATTGGCTAATCGAAACCCGGTTGAGCCCGGTCCGATAGCGCCAATCGCCCTTGCCAATCCGCAGCATCGCTTGCAGGTCGACGCTATGAACAGGGAATTGAAGATCGTTGTCGTGGAGGAGGATCGGGATCGCGCCATTGCGATTGTTGATGCGCTGACCGATGCCTGCCCCTGCGATGTGGTGGTGATCGGGGATCACAGCGGGCTGTCGCGCCAGATTGCGGCGCATGGGCCGGATATCGTGCTGATTGATGTCAACAACCCCACCCGCGACATGATGGAAGAGCTTACGCTGGCCTCCGGCCCGCTGGACCGCCCGGTGGCGATGTTCGTTTCGGGCAATTCCGACGGCCTCGCCGAGGCGGCGATTGAGGCGGGCATGTCGGCCTATGTGGTTGACGGGCTGTCACCAGAGCGGATCAAACCGGTGATGGACACGGCCATTGCGCGGTTTTCGATGGTGCGCCAGATGCGCAACGAACTGGCCGAAACGCGCCGCGCCCTCGAAGAGCGCAAGGTGATTGACCGCGCGAAGGGCCTGTTGATGAAGGCCCGCGGCATAGATGAGCAAGCCGCCTATGCGCTCCTGCGCAAAACCGCGATGGACCAGGGGCGGCGCGTGCCCGACGTGGCCGAAGCCCTGGTGACAGCGGCGGGACTGCTGGGATGAAGGCGGTGCAGATCTCCGTCGCCTATATGCCGCTGGTTGATGCCGCGCCCTTGATCGTGGCGCAGGAGATGGGCTTTGCCGCCGCCGAGGGCATTGCGCTTGATCTGATCGCGGCACCTTCGTGGTCATCGGTGCGCGATATGCTGGCCTTCGGGCGGGTGGATGCGGCGCATATGCTCTCGCCGGTGCCACTGGCCATGGCAATGGGGCTGGGCGGGGTGTCCTCGGCAATTTCGGCGGTGTCGGTGCTTTCGGTCAATGGCAATGTTATCGGCGTGGGCAATGCGCTGGAGGCCAAGCTGCATGACGCGGGATACGCCTTTGATTTCGCCGATCCCTACGCCGCCGCCGACGCGCTGGCCGGGATCAGCGACGGGCCCATCACCTTTGGCGTGCCCTTCCCCTTTTCGATGCACGTCGAACTGCTGCGCTACTGGGCCGATGCAACCTCGCTCGGCACCCACGGGATCAACATTCGCACCGTGCCGCCGCCGCTGATGGCGCAGGCGCTGGCGGCGGGTGAGGTGGATGCCTTTTGCGTGGGCGAGCCCTGGGGCTCGGTTGCGGTAGAATCCGAGGCGGGCGCGCTTTTGCTACCGGGCAACGCGATTTGGGCCTTTGCGCCCGAAAAGGTTTTGGCGGTGCGCACCGATTGGGCCGAAACCGAGCCAAGCCTGCTCGGTCGCCTGATGCGCGCCGTCTGGAAAGCCGGGCGCTGGCTTTCAGACCCGGCGGTGCGGGCCACGGCGAGTGGCTTGCTGTCGCGCACAGCCTATCTTGATGTTTCAGCCGAGCTGATCGACCGCGCGCTTTCAGGCCACCTGATCCTGTCGCGGCGGGGTGAGACCCGGCAGGTTGAACGGTTTCTGGAGTTTCACGACGGTGCGGCCACTTTTCCGTGGCGCAGCCAGGGCCAGTGGATCGCCCAAAGGCTGCAACGCACCTATGGCGGGGCCGGGTTGAGCGACGCGCAGTTTGATCAGGTGATCCGGCCAGACCTGCACCGCCAGCACCTCACCAAGGTGGGCTACGACCTGCCCGGCGCTTCGGCAAAACTGGAGGGGGCGATTCTGTCTCCCACGCCGGTTGCCTCGGCCTCTGGCGAGATCACATTGCAGCCTGATCGCTTTTTTGATGGTCAAATCTTCGACCCCGACACCCGAAACACGATCAAAAACTAAGCAAACCAGAATTTAACGGCGCTCTCGCTGCACTTGCACCTCGCTATCCATTCTGCGGCGCGGCAAACCTTGGATGTGGCTTGCAATGGCGCGCGCTGCACCGAATTTCGTCCCACTGACAGGGAAATATCTGAGCAAGGTCGCTCACTTTCCGCCGGACCCTTCCGGAGGCAAGTGATCGGCCTTTTTTCGTTTTCGCTCGGTGTCCTTTTCAGGGGCCGGGCATTTCAAGAGGTCAAACATGAAGAAACTGCTTCTTTCTCTCGCAGCCACAACCGCGCTGGCATCCCCGGCCCTTGCCGAACTTCTCGATCTGGAAAAAGACGAGCTGACCTTTGGCTTTATCAAGCTGACGGATATGGCACCGCTCGCCGTGGCCTATGAGCAGGGGTATTTTCTGGATGAGGGGCTGTTCGTGACCCTTGAGGCGCAGGCCAACTGGAAGGTGCTGCTGGACGGCGTGATCGACGGGCAGCTTGACGGCGCGCATATGCTGGCAGGCCAGCCGCTGGCGGCCACCATCGGCTACGGCACCGAGGCGCATATCGTCACCCCCTTCTCGATGGACCTGAACGGCAACGGCATCACCGTTTCCAACGAGGTGTGGGAGATGATGCGCCCGCATATCCCCTCGATGGACGATGGCCGCCCGCAGCACCCGATCTCTGCCGAGGCGTTGGTGCCGGTGATCGAGGCGTTCAGCGCCAAGGGCGAGCCGTTCAACATGGGCATGGTGTTTCCGGTTTCCACCCACAACTATGAGTTGCGTTACTGGCTGGCGGCCGGCGGGATCAACCCCGGCTACTACAGCCCCGAAAACATCACCGGCCAGATTGACGCCGATGTGTTCCTCTCCGTCACACCGCCGCCGCAGATGCCCGCAACGCTGGAGGCCGGCACGATCCATGGCTACTGCGTGGGCGAGCCGTGGAACCAGCAGGCCGTGGTCAAGGGCATCGGCGTTCCGGTCATCACTGACTATGAGCTGTGGCGCAACAACCCCGAAAAGGTGTTTGGCCTGACGGCAGAGTTCACCGAGGAAAACCCCAACACCACCAAGGCCCTCACCCGTGCGCTGATCCGCGCCGCGATGTGGCTTGATGAAAACGACAACGCCAACCGCGAAGAGGCCGTGGCGATCCTGGCGCGCCCCGAATATGTGGGCGCGGACCCGGAGGTGATTGCCAACTCGATGACCGGCACCTTTGAATACGAGCCGGGCGATGTGCGCGAAGTACCTGATTTCAATGTGTTCTTCCGCTATAACGCAACCTACCCCTACTACTCCGATGCGATCTGGTATCTCACCCAGATGCGCCGTTGGGGCCAGATCCCGCAGGCACAAACCGATGCCTGGTACATGGAGGTCGCCGAAAGCGTTTACCGCCCCGATATCTACCTCGCCGCCGCGCAGTCGCTGGTGGATGACGGGCTGGCCAAGGCAGAAGATTTCCCTTGGGACAGCGATGGTTACAAGGCCCCGACCCCGGCTGACGATATCATTGACGGCATCGCCTACGATGGCCGCGCCCCCAACGCCTACCTCGAAAGCCTGCCGATTGGCCTGAAGGGCGAACAGGCTGTCGTTGGTGACGAAATTCAGGGCTAAGCGCCCGATGCGCGGGCCCAGCTGCGGCCCGCGCCCCCCCATTCAGGAGACCGTTTCATGAGCACTGCCGACCCGAACTTCGAGGCCGACGCCGCCCGCGAGGCCCGCCGAGAGCGCCGCTTCACCCGCATCAATGCCGCTGACAAGTGGTTTCAGGTGTTGGGGCTGGCCTGGATCACGCCGATCCTGAAGGCCATCGCCGGTGACAACCCCAAGGCGCAGGTCTCCGAGATCTGGCGGCTGGCGGGTGTGCCGCTTTTGGCCATCGCGGGCTTTTTGGCGCTTTGGGCGGCTCTGGCCCCCACCGTGCAAACCTCGCTCGGGGCCATCCCCGGCCCGGTGCAGGTGTGGCATGAGGCCGTGAACCTGCATGAAGACGCGCAAGACAAGGCCGCAAGCCGCGCCAAGTTTCAGGAGCAGGTTGCCACCCTCAATGAACGGCGCGCCGCCCAGGGCCAGGAGCCGATCCAGCGCGCCTATACCGGCGCCCCCAGCTATTACGCGCAGATCTGGACCTCTATCAAAACGGTGTTCTTTGGCTTCCTGATCGCCAGCATCGTGGCGATCCCGCTGGGCATCATGGCGGGCCTCTCGCCCACCGCAAATGCCGCGCTGAACCCGATCATCCAGATCTTCAAACCGGTCTCGCCGCTGGCGTGGCTGCCGATCGTGACCATGGTGGTCTCTGCCGCTTACGTCACCCAGGACGGCTGGTTTGCCAAAAGCTTCCTGACCTCGGCGATCACCGTCACGCTTTGCTCGCTTTGGCCCACGCTCATCAACACCGCGCTTGGTGTGGCCAGCATCGACAAGGATCTGGTGAATGTTTCCAAGGTGTTGAAAATGAACACCTATACCAAGATCACCAAGCTGGTGCTGCCCTCGGCCCTGCCGCTTATCTTTACCGGTTTGCGCCTGTCGCTCGGGGTGGGCTGGATGGTGCTGATCGCGGCGGAAATGCTCGCGCAGAACCCCGGCTTGGGCAAGTTCGTGTGGGATGAGTTCCAGAACGGCTCGTCGTCGTCGCTCGCCAAGATCATGGTCGCGGTGCTGACCATCGGGATCATCGGCTTCCTGCTGGACCGGGTGATGTTCGCCCTCCAGTCGCTCTTTACCTTCACGAACAATCGGTGATCGGCATGGGTATTCTGACACTCGACAACGTTTCCAAAAGCTTCGGCTCCGGGGTGCATCGCACCGATGTGCTGAAAAACATCAGTCTTGATGTGCAGGAAGGCGAATTTCTGGTCCTGCTCGGCTTTTCGGGCAGCGGCAAGACCACGCTGATCAACATGATGGCCGGGCTGGATGGCCCGACCAGCGGCACCGCCACCTTTCGGGGGGCGCCCATCAAGGAGCCAAGCCCCGAGCGCGGTGTGATCTTTCAAAGCTACTCGCTGATGCCCTGGCTCACGGTGAACGGCAATGTGCGCCTTGCGGTGGATACGGTCTTCTCCAAGCTCTCCGCCGCCGAGAAGGACAAAAAGGTTGCCCATTACGTTGATATGGTGGGCCTTGGCCACGCGGCCACCCGCCGCCCGGCCGAGCTTTCGGGCGGGATGCGCCAGCGGGTCAACGTGGCGCGCGCGCTGGCGATGAACCCCGATATGCTGCTGCTGGATGAGCCGCTTTCGGCGCTTGATGCCCTCACCCGCGCCAACCTTGCCGATGAGATCGAGCGCATCTGGGACGCTGACAAGAAGACCTGCGTGCTGATCACCAATGACGTGGATGAGGCGATCATCCTGGCGGACAGGATCATTGCACTCAACCCCGATGGCACGCTTGGGGAGGAGTTCACCGTTGATATCCCCCGCCCCCGCGACCGGATGGAGATGAACGTCAACGACGCGTTCAAAACGCTGCGCGCCAATGTCACCAAATACCTGATGGACGTGGGCATTGAGGCCAAGGTTGAAGGCGCGCGCCTGCTGCCTGACATCACGCCGATCCACGGCATGCCCAGCGCCGTTATCGACGCCCAGAAAGGGCTGATCGACAGCCGCTTCCTCGACTTTTCGCAACTGCACAAAATCTACCCCACCCCCAAGGGGCCGCTCACCGTGGTGGAGGATTTTGATCTCAAGATCGACCGGGGCGAGTTCATCAGCCTCATCGGCCACTCCGGATGCGGCAAATCCACGGTGCTGACCATGGCGGCGGGGCTGAATGACATTTCCAAAGGCGCGATCAAGCTCGATGGTCGCCATGTGGAAGGCGCCGACCCCGAGCGCGCGGTGGTGTTTCAATCGCCCAACCTTTTCCCGTGGCTGACGGCGCGTGAAAACTGCGCGATCGGGGTCAACAAGGTTTACCCCCGCGCCTCGCAGGCCGAGCGGCAGGATGTGGTTGAGTATTATCTGGAGCGGGTCGGCCTTGCCGATGCGATGGACAAGCCCGCCTCGGCCATGTCGAACGGGATGCAACAGCGGGTTGGCATTGCCCGCGCCTTTGCGCTTTCGCCCAAGCTGCTCCTGCTCGATGAGCCTTTCGGGATGCTGGATAGCCTGACCCGCTGGGAGCTTCAGGAAGTGCTCATGGAAGTCTGGTCACGCACCAAGGTGACGGCGATCTGCGTCACCCATGATGTGGATGAGGCGATCCTGCTGGCCGACCGGGTGGTGATGATGACCAACGGGCCACAGGCCACCATCGGGCGCATCGTTCAGGTTGATCTGCCGCGCCCGCGCACCCGCAAGGCGCTGCTCGAACACCCCGATTACTATTCCTACCGCGAGCAGGTGCTGAGTTTCCTTGAGGAATACGAACACGGCGCCAAGGGCAAGTCCGAAGAGGCCGAAACGCCCAAATCCGCCTCCAGCAAGAAGGAAGCCGCGTAATGGAGACGCTGATTGATACCGAAACCCGCACCTTTATCCAGGTCACCGAATACTGGGTGCCCGAAGATGGTAAACTGAAGCTGGCGGGCGGCAATTATGGCGATCTGGAGGGTTTTGCCTCTGCCTCCGGCCAGACCAGCTTTGAAAAGGGCGAGGGCCTGCCCGGCCGGGCATGGGCCGAAGCGCGCCCGGTGGTGTTCAAAAGCCTGACCGCGCCGGAATTCCTGCGCGCCGACGCCGCCAAGGCCGCCGGGCTGACCTCTGCCGTGGCGGTTCCGCTGTTTGACGGCGAGACGCTGAAATCGGTGCTGGTTGTGCTGTGCAGCGACAGCGAGGAGCGGATCGGGGCGATCGAAAGCTGGCGGGCCGACGACGGCTTGCTGATGCTCGACGACGGTTACTATGGCGCCGCGCGGCATTTTGAGTTTGTCTCCCAGCACACCCATTTCCCCACCGGGCAAGGCTTGCCGGGCGGGGTGTTCGCCGCGATGACGCCGATCCTGATGCGCGATCTGGGGGCCTCCTACGCCTTTGTCCGCGCCGAAAGCGCCGGGCGGGCCGGGCTGACCACGGGCCTCGGCCTGCCGATCCCGGTGCCCACCGGCGCGCCCTATGTGCTGACGCTGCTCTCCGCGCGCGGCACCCCTATCGCGCGGCGTTTCGAGATCTGGGACGCGCGCGATGCAAAGGTCGGCAAGGCCAACGAAGCGGAACTGATCGACGGCATTTGCGCCCGCGACGGCCCGCTTTGGACCGCCGAGGGCGACCCGCCCCGCCGCGTTGCCGCCTGGCAGGGGCTGATCGGCCGGGTTCTGGGCACCGGCCTGCCGGTTGTCGAAAAGGGCGCGGCGGGCATTCCGGGTGGCTATGACTCCATGGTCGCCGTTCCGATCCATTCCAAGGGCGAGTTGTCACACATCGTCGCCTGGTATTCCTGAAAGGACGCAGCATGAAAAAACTCGTCGTAATCGGTGCGGGCATGGCCTCTGGCCGGGTGCTGGAGCACCTGACAGACGCAGACCCGGACGCCTATGAAATCACCCTGTTCAACGCGGAAACCCGTGGCAACTACAACCGGATCATGCTCTCCCCGGTGTTGTCGGGCGAAAAGACCTATGCCGAAATCGTCACCCACGACAGCGATTGGTACGCCGCGCGCAATGTGGATTGCCGGTTTGGCGAACAAATCGTCGGCATCGACCGCGAGACCAAAACGGTCATGGGGGAGCACGGCCCCGTACCCTATGACAAGCTCATCATCGCCACCGGCTCGGCCCCCTTCATCATTCCGGTGCCGGGCAAGGATTTGCCGGGCGTCATTTCCTACCGTGACCTCGACGACACAAACGCCATGATCGAAGCCTCCGCCAAGGGCGGCAATGCGGTTGTCATAGGTGGCGGGCTGCTCGGGCTTGAGGCGGCGGCCGGTTTGGCCCTGCGCGGCATGTCGGTGACGGTGGTGCACCTGAACGGGCACCTGATGGAGCGCCAGCTTGATGAGGCCGCCGGCTACCTGCTGCGCAAGGATCTGGAGGCCAAGGGGATTTCGGTAAGGACCCAGGCCACCACCCGCGCGATCATCGGCGATGGCCGCGCCGAGGCGGTGTTGCTGGAAGGCGATGAGACCCTGCCCGCCGATCTGGTGGTCATGGCCGTGGGCATCCGCCCTGAAACGCGGCTCGCCACCGATGCCGGGCTGGAGGTGGCGCGCGGCATCGAGGTGAACGCGCAGATGCAAACCTCTGACAGCGATATCTACGCCGTGGGCGAATGCGTGGAGTTTGACGGCAACCTCTTTGGCCTTGTCGCCCCGCTTTACGATCAGGCCAAGGTGCTGGCCCATGCCCTGCTTGATGAGGCTGATGCCTTTGTCGTCAAGGATGTGGCGACCAAGCTCAAGGTCACGGGTTGCGATCTGTTCAGCGCCGGTGATTTTGCCGAAGGTGAAGGGCGCGAGGATATCGTGTTTCGCGACCCTGCGCGCGGTATCTACAAGCGCCTCGTGATCGAGGGCGACAAGCTGGTTGGCGCGGTAATGTACGGCGACACCGCCGATGGCACCTGGTTCTTCGGTCTGATCAAGGACGAGACCGAGATCGACGACATGCGCGAAACCCTGATCTTTGGCCCGGCCTTTCAGGGAGGCGACACTGCGGACCCTCTCTCAGCCGTTGCAGCATTGCCGCGTGATGCGGAAGTTTGCGGCTGCAACGGCATTTGCAAGGGCACCATCACCGACGCCATCGCGAACGGCGCAACTGATCTGGCCGCAATCCGCGCCACCACCAAGGCCAGCGCGTCTTGTGGCACATGCACGGGGCTGGTCGAGCAGGTGTTGCAGGTCACGCTGGGCGATGAATTTGTGCTGCCCACGGCGCAGCCGGTGTGCGGTTGCTGCGACCTCACCCATGAAGACGTGCGCCGCCTGATCAAATCGCAGGAGCTGAAAAGCCAGGAGGCCGTTTGGCAGGAGCTGGGCTGGAAAACCCGCAACGGCTGCCACGTGTGCCGGCCCGCGATCAACTTCTACCTGCTGGCCGATTGGCCGGTCGAATACCGCGACGATCCGCAAAGCCGCTTCGTGAACGAGCGCAAGCACGCCAACATCCAGAAAGACGGCACCTTCAGCGTTGTGCCGCGCATGTGGGGCGGGATCACCAACCCCGATGAGCTGCGCGCCATTGCCGACGCGGCCGACAAATACAACGTTCCCACCGTGAAGGTAACGGGAGGACAGCGGATTGATCTGCTGGGCGTCAAGGGCGAGGATCTGCCCGCCATCTGGGCTGATCTGAACAAGGCCGGGATGGTTTCGGGGCATGCCTATTCCAAGGGGCTGCGCACCGTAAAAACCTGCGTGGGCACAGATCACTGTCGGTTCGGCACACAAGACAGCACCGGCCTTGGCATCAAGCTTGAACAGGTGCTTTGGGGCTCGTGGACGCCCCATAAGGTGAAGCTCGGGGTGTCGGGCTGCCCGCGCAACTGTGCCGAATCCACCTGCAAGGACGTGGGGATCATCTGCGTCGACAGTGGCTACCAGATCGGCGTTGCCGGCGCGGCGGGCATGGACCTGATGGAAACCCAGCGGCTGTGCGATGTGGCCACCGAGCAGGAGGCGATTGATGTGACCGTGGCCTTTGTTCAGCTCTACCGCGAAAACGCCAAGTATCTGGACCGGACCTATAAATGGGTCGCCAAGGTGGGGCTGGATTGGGTGCAGGAGCGGATCGCCGACCCGGCAGAACGCGCCCGCCTGATCGCCGCCTTTGAGCTGAGCCAATCCATCTACCGCAAAGACCCCTGGGCCGAGCACGCACAAACCCAAGCCGCGCAGTATCAGCCGCTGGCAGACCTGACCCTGGAGGCCGCAGAATGAGCTGGATCGACATTGGCCACATTGATGACATCCCCCTGCGCGGCGCCCGCAAGATCAAAACCTCGCATGGCTGCGTTGCCCTGTTTCGCACCGGGGTGGATGAGGTGTTTGCCGCCTCCGATGCCTGCCCGCACAAGGGTGGCCCGCTTTCCGAGGGCATCGTGCACGGGCAATCCATCACCTGCCCGCTGCACAACTGGGTGTTTGATCTCAACACCGGGCAAGCCAAGGATCTGGCCCCCGGCGAAGAGGGCCATATCGCCACCTACCCCGTGCGTCTGGATGAGGGGCGCATCCTGATCGAAGGGGCCAAGCTCGCCTCGCGGAGTGCGGCGTGATGGATGGCACCACCCTGCCCGAAACCCGCTCCACCTGCCCCTATTGCGGGGTGGGCTGCGGCGTGCTGCTGCGCCCCGATGGCGAGGGCGGGCTTGTGGTGCGCGGCGATCCTGACCACCCGGCCAACAAGGGCCGCCTCTGCTCCAAAGGCTCGGCCCTGGGCCAAACCGTGGGGTTGGATGGCAGGCTGCTCGCCCCGCGTGTGGGCGGCGAGGATACCGATTGGGACAGCGCCCTTTCCACCGTTGCCGATACCTTCACGCGCACCATCGCCGAGCATGGCCCCGATAGCGTGGCCTTCTATGTGTCGGGCCAATTGCTGAGTGAGGATTACTACGTTGCCAACAAGCTGATGAAAGGGTTCATCGGCTCGGCCAACATAGATACCAACTCACGCCTCTGCATGGCCTCCTCGGTGGCCGGGCATAAGCGCGCCTTCGGGTCAGATACCGTGCCCGGAACCCATGAAGATATCGAAGAGGCCGATCTGGTGGTGCTCACCGGGTCCAACCTCGCGTGGTGCCACCCGGTGCTTTACCAGCGCCTGCTCGCCGCCAAAAAGGCCCGTGGCACCAGGATCGTGGTGATTGATCCGCGCCGCACCGCCAGTTGCGATGGCGCTGATCTGCACCTGCCGCTAGCGCCGGGCAGCGATGTGGCCCTGTTCAACGGGCTGCTGGCCGAAATCGCGACGCGCGGCGCGGTGGATGCGCCCTACGCCGCCCAGCTGAACGATCTGGACGCCGCCCTTGCCTCTGCCAGGCTCGATGATCCTTCCGTCACCGGGCTTTCGCAGGCCGATCTCATGGCTTTCTATGACCTTTGGATCGGCACCAAAAAGGTGGTGACGATCTATAGCCAAGGCGTCAACCAATCCACATCCGGGACCGACAAGGTCAACGCGATCATCAATTGCCATCTGGCCACGGGCCGCATTGGCCTGCCCGGCACTGGCCCCTTCAGCGTCACCGGCCAGCCCAATGCGATGGGCGGGCGTGAGGTGGGCGGATTGGCCAATATGCTCGCCTGCCATCTTGATCTGGAAAACGCCGATCACCGCAGCGCCGTGCGGGATTTCTGGGGCGTACCTGCGGTGCCTTCTGCGCCCGGCCTCAAGGCGGTTGAAATGTTCAACGCGGTGGGCGACGGGCGGATCAAGGCGCTCTGGATCATCCACACCAACCCGGCGGTGTCCATGCCCGATGCCCGCGCCGTGCGCGCCGCAATCGCCGCCTGCCCCTTCACCGTGGTCAGCGATATCACCGCAAAAACCGATACCGCCCGCCTTGCCGATGTGCTGCTGCCCGCCGCCGCATGGGCCGAAAAGGACGGCACCGTCACCAACTCTGACCGCACCATCAGCCGCCAGCGCGCGGCCCTGCCCCCTCCCGGCCACGCCCGCGCCGATTGGGATATCCTCGCCGACGTGGGCCGCCGCATGGGATATGAGCGCGCCTTTGATTACACCGGCCCCGCCGAGATTTTCCGCGAATATGCCGCGCTTTCGGGCGTCGCCGGGCAGTTCGGGCGCGACTTTGATATCTCGGGCTTCACCGATCTCAGCGATAGCGGCTATGCCACCCTCGCCCCCACCCGCTGGCCTTTTACCGCCACCGCCAAGGGCGGGCGCTTTTTTGCCAAGGGCGGGTTCTTTCACCCAGATGGCAAGGGGCGGCTGGTGCCGGTAACGGCGCAAATGCCCGCCTCGGCCCCCACCCATGATGCGCCCTTCCGCCTGAATACGGGCCGCCTGCGCGACCAGTGGCACACGATGACCCGAACCGCACAATCGCCGCGCCTGTCGGCACATCTGCCCGAACCCTTCGTTGATATCCACCCGCAGGACGCCGAGGCCCTCAGCCTCTCGCCCGCCGATCTGGTGGAGGTCTCCAACACCCATGGCCGGGCGATTTTGCGCGCCCGCATCACCGATGCCGTCCAGCCCGGCCAGCTTTTCGCCCCGTTCCACTGGACGGGCGAAACCGCCCCCGCCGCCCGGATTGACGATGTTGTTGCGCCAAGGACCGATCCCATCTCCGGCCAGCCCGACAGCAAGGGCAGCATGGTCTCGCTCAAGCGGTTCAAGGCCGCCTGGTATGGCTTTGCGGTTGGCCGCGAGCGGATGGAGCTCACCTCAGCCTATTGGGCGCTCGCCCGCACCGAGGCAGGCTTTCGCGCCGAGCTGGCAGGCAAGGCCCCGGTCACCGATTGGGAGGCCGAGGCGCGGGTGATCTTCAACGCGCCAGAGGCCACGGCGGCCTCCATGATCGACGCGAGGCGCGGCACCTCCCGCGTGGTGCTCTACGCGGGCACCATCCTGATCGGCGCGGTTTTCGTGGCGCCCAAGCCAGTCGCCGTGATGCGCGATTATCTCGCAACCCTGCCGGGCAGCGAGGCAAATGATGTGCTGACAGGGCAGGTTCCGGCCTCGGTGCCAAACCCCGGCCCGGTGCTTTGCTCCTGCTTTGGCACCGGGGTCAACACCATCGTCGAAGCCATTGAAACCAAAGGATTGCTTAACGTCGAGCAAATTGGCGAGGCGCTTGGCGCGGGCACAAACTGCGGCTCCTGCCGCCCTGAACTGGCGCAAATCCTGGCCCGTGTCACCCTGCGGGAGGCGGCAGAGTGAGCCTCGCCCAATACGTTCGCATCCTTGGGCGCGGCCCCGGTCGCTCTCGCTCGCTCACCCAGGATGAGGCGTTTGACGCCATGACCCTGATGCTGGCGGAAGGCACCGCCCCCGAGGCCATTGGCGCGGTTTTGATGCTGCTGCGGATGAAGGGTGAAACGGCGGAAGAGATCGCCGGGTTTGCCGCCGCCGCCCAGGCCGCGCTGCCCGCCTTGCCGCAGGTGGATCTCGATTGGCCAAGCTACGCCGCAGGCCGCACCCGTGGCGCGCCGTGGTTTCTGAGCGCCGCCAAACAGGTCGCCACCACCGGGCCGCGCGTGCTGCTGCACGGCTGGAACGGGGCCGACCCAAAAGTGCGCGCGGGCCTTGCTGATCTGGGCATCGAGGTGGTCACCACCGCCGATGCCGCAGCCACAGCGCTTGAGCGGGATCGCATCGCCTATCTGCCGCTCGAAACGGTGCACCCAAAGCTCTTTCACCTGCTCTCGCTGCGCAGCGAGTTGGGCCTGCGCTCTTGCGTCAACACCGTTTGCCGCATGCTCAATCCCGCCGGTGCCACGGCGAGCGTGCAGGGGGTGTTTCACCCCTCTTACCGCCTGTTACAGGCCGATGCCGGCGCCCTTTTGGGCTGGCGCAGCCTGACGGTGATCAAAGGCGGTGGCGGCGAGTTTGAGCGCAATCCGGCCAAGGATATCTCGGCCTTTGGCCTGCGCAATGGCCAGCCGTGGGAGGCAACGCTCCCGGCGCTGGTGCCCGATACGCGCCGCCTCGCCGAGCCAACCGGCGCAGCCCTTGGCCCCAACTGGGAGGCGCAAACGCCCGATGCCTTCGAGGCTGCCATCATTACCGGCACCGCCGACGCGGCCCTTGGCACAACCGCCGCCCTCCACCACCCCGAATCCGCCGCCTGACCAAGAGGATATGCCATGAAAGCCCTTCCCATCTTCGCCCGCCCCTCCGGTCGCAAACCTGTGTTTGCAGGCGGCCCCGCGCAGCCCGCGCAAGGCCTCGCCACCTTGGCCGGGTGGCTGCGCCCCGGCCTCGCCCGCCAGCTCGCGCGTGACAGTCACCGCGCCTTCCGGGCCTGGGCCTTCAAGGGCGCGGCCCGCAGCCAGCCGATGCGCAGCGCCAAGCGTGACGCGGCCCGCGCGATCAAGGCGGCCAGCAACGCGGCGCACGCGCCCCGGCAAGGCCGCGCTGGCCATATCTCCCTTGTCGGGGCCGGGCCGGGGGCGCGGGATTTGCTCACCCTGCGGGCCGTCAAGCGGCTGCAAGAGGCCGATGTGATCTTTTATGACCGCCTCGTTGATCCAGAGGTGCTGGAGCTGGCCCGCCGCGGCGCCAAGCGCGTTTTCGTGGGCAAACACGTGGGGGCCCATGCCGTTCCGCAAAGCAAAATCAGCGCGATGATCGTCACCGAGGCGCTAAAAGGCCGCCGGGTTGTGCGCCTCAAATCCGGCGATCCGGGCATTTTTGGCCGCGCCAGTGAAGAGCTTGAGGCCGCCCACGCGGCGGGTGTTTCAATTGATCTTGTGCCCGGCGTCACCGCCGCCTCTGCCGCCGGGGCCTCGCTTGGCCAAAGCCTCACCGCGCGCGGCGTGGCCGATACCTTCGTCATCGCCACCGGCACCGGCAGCGCAGAAAACCCCCTGCCCGATTGCACCCGCCTCTCCGGCCCCGGCACCACCACGGCGTTTTACATGTCGGTCCGCCAGGCGGGGCGCATTTCGGCGCGGCTGATGGAACAGGGCCTGCCGCCCCATGCCCCGATTCACATTTGCGTGGATGTGTCCAAAGCCGGCGAGCGCCATATCGCCACCACTCTGGGCAATCTGCCCGCCGCCGTTGTGGCGCAAAAGGTTGAAGGCTGTGCGATCATTCTGGTGACCTGGCCACAAAGCCTGGCCGAAGCCCTGCCAGAGCCGCGCCATCACGCGCCCCGGCTCGTTTCGGCCTAGCTGGGCAAGGTCAGTCGACCAGCGGCCAGATCAGCGGAATGAGGGCCGAGGCGAGCAAGCCAACCGTCAGGTTGAGCGGGATGCCGACCTTCATGAAATCGGTGAAGCGGTAGCCGCCGGGGCCATAGACCAGCATGTTGGTCTGGTAGCCGATGGGGGTGGCAAAGCTGGCCGAAGCGGCGACCATTACCGCAATCACCAAGGGGCGCGGATCAAAGCCCAGCGCCGTGGCCAGGCCAATGGCGACAGGCGTTACCACCACCGCCACCGCGTTGTTGGACACAAGCTCGGTGAGCACCGAGGTCAGCAGGTAAATCGCCCAGACCACAAAGAACGGCGGCAGCCCCTCCAGCGCGGGGGCCACGGCGGTAACGATGAGCGTCACCGCGCCCGAGCTTTCCAGCGCCGCCCCCACCGCCAACATCGAGAAGATCAGCGCCAGCAAGCGCCCGTCGATAAAGGAAAACGCCTCGTCGGCATCAATGCAGCGGGTGGCGAACACCACCGCAATCGCAAGCACCGCCAGCGCGAGGATCGGCGCCACCCCAAAGGCCGCCAGCCCCACAAGGCCAAAGATCGCCGCCACCGCGATCGGTGCCTTCTGGCGGCGATAAGCCCGCCCCGAGGGGCGAGACACATCCACTAGGTCCATGTCGGATGCGAGGCGGTGGATGTCTTCGGGGGCGCCTTCAAGCAGCAGCGTATCGCCCACCCGCACCACCAGATCATCCAACTGGCGCCCGATGTTCTGGTTCCGGCGATGCACCGCCAGCGGATACACACCATATCGCCGCCGCAAACGCAGGTTGCCAAGGCTGCGGCCCACCATGCGCGCGCCCGGCGTGATCAGCACCTCAACGGTGGAGGTTTCGACCGAGGAGAGCTTGTCGATCATGCGGACCTGCTTGCTTTCCTGCAACGAAAGCAGCTCAGACATTTGCGAGCGCAGCACCACCCTGTCGCCTGCCTCCAGCACCACGTCAGAGAGGTCGCGACGCAGCGAGGCATCGCCGCGCAGCACATCAACCAGCCGCACGCCCTCGCGCTTGAACAGATCGACCTCGCTCGGATTCTGGCCAATCAGCGGGCTTTCCTCGGGCAGCGCCACCTCGGTGAAAAACTTGCGCTTGGACCCCGAGCCAGAGAGCAGCGATGCCATGGAAGAACGCTCGGGCAGGATATGCGGGGCGATGAAGTAAAGGTAGGCCATGCCATAGATCACCAGCACAATCGCCAGCGGCGTGACCTCGAAAATACCAAAGGGTTCCAGCCCGTTGGCGCGCGCCACACCGTCCACCAGCAGGTTGGTGGAGGTGCCGATAAGGGTGAGCGTGCCGCCCAGGATTGCCGCATAAGAGAGCGGCATCAACAGTTTGGAGGCCGAAACCCCCATGGTGTTGGCAAGCTGCACGAACACCGGGATCATCACCACTACAACCGGCGTGTTGGACACCACCGCCGAGGAGAACACCACAAAGACGATCAGCCCGCCAATGGCCAGCGCGGGCCGCGAGGCGGCGTTGCGCTCCGCCACCTGAGTGAACCAGTCCAGCGCGCCCGTGCGCACCAGCGCGCCCATCACAAGGAACATCGCCGCAATCGTCCAGGGCGCCGGGTTGGACAGCACCTCGCGCCCCGCTTCATAGGGCAACACCCCCGAAACCAGCAACAGCGCCACACCCAACAGCGCCACCACCTCGGGGGGGAAGCTTTCACGAACGAACAGGAAAAACATCACCGCCACGACGACCAGCGCGAAGATGGCGTCATAGGGCGGGGCCAAAGAGATCAGATCCATCGGGGTCTCGGGTTGCCCATATCAAGGGGAGTGTAACCGCAGCGCGGCGCGAGGCAAGCGGCGATTGGCAGCGCCCGTCCGGGACGGCTGGCAGGCGCTTGCGCCACGCCGCCGCGCGTCATCCAGCCTCGGGGCCGGATTGCGAAAGGCAGCCGCCATGGCGCACCTGCACCACCGATTTGGCCAGCCCGGTGCGATCATCGGTTTGCACATAAACCCCCGAAAGCGTGGCCTCGCCCATCGCGGGCTGAAAGCGGCCCTTGCTCATGCCGGTAATAAAGCGGCGCATCGGTTCGGCCGGCTCCATCCCGATGACCGAGTTGTAATCGCCGCACATCCCCGCATCGGCCTGAAAGGCAGTGCCCTTGGGCATGATCTGGGTGTCGGCGGTGGGCACATGGGTGTGGGTGCCAACCACCAGCGAGGCGCGGCCATCACAAAAGTGGCCCATGCCCATTTTCTCCGAGGTCGCCTCGCAGTGCATATCTATCAGCGAGGCCTGCACCATCCCGCCGGGGGGATGGGCCTTCAACACCGGCTCAATCGCCGAGAACGGATCATCAAAGCAACGCTTCATGAAGACCTGCCCCAGCACCTGCGCCACCAGCACCTTGCGCCCGCCCGGCGCGGTAAAAACCCGGTGGCCCCGGCCCGGCGCGTTCTTGGCAAAGTTGATCGGGCGCAGGATGCGCGGCTCGCTCTCGATAAAGCCCTGCATCTCGCGCTGATCAAAGGCGTGGTCGCCCAGTGTCAGCACATCGGCCCCCGCATCCAGCAGCCCCTTGGCATGGGCAATGCTGAGGCCCGCGCCAGAGGTCGCGTTCTCACCGTTGACCACCACAAAATCGAGCCGCCACGCCTCACGCAGGGCGGGCAGCCTTTCAGCCACCGCCTTGCGGCCTGCGCGGCCCATCACATCACCTAGAAAGAGTATTCGCATGGATTTGGCCTAATGGGAGATCGGCCGTGGGGCAAGGGGGGATGGGGGAGTGTGTAGAAATGTCTGGAATGCGCAGACAGTGACCTTTGCAAAGTTCGGTCCGTTTCCCGATAGCGGACCTTCGTGCCGCGTGTGCCGAAAGCTCACTAAGAGCCCATTTTGACCAGACACAAACCTCCGTAGATTGTAGAAATTCTGACTATTTCCACCCTGCGACAACATTAACGGCATCCGGGTAAACAATCTGATTACCGACGACTAAGCCTCTTAACCTATCGGCGACGTCAGCAATAAGTGCTTCTTTTTCTGCGTCAGGAAGGCTCTGAAAAGCGTTCGCTATTGGCATCGATCCAAGGTGCAACGGAACGAATTCCGTGGCCAAGGGGACTTTCATCGCCAATTCTTGGCGAGTCACAGTAACATCACGAAATCCGGCATCGGAAACACTCGAAATCAACCTATCTGCTGACGGTGTTTCTCTCTGGCCGCGTTGCTTATTGGCAATCTCCGGCGAGATGAATTTTTCGACCGCCGAGCAGAGGGCTTTGGTATAGGCACTGTGGCCATCCCATATCGACATTGCGATGCGTCCCGATGGGGCAAGCACGCGATAGAATTCTTTTAAAGCAGCCGGTTGATCAGGAAAGTAGTGATAGCCATGTTGGGATATGACGGCGTTGAAACTGTCCTCTGGCAATCCTGTCTCAATGACATCACTTTCCATCCAAATGATGTCGATGTCGGCGGCCAGTTCACGTGCCTTCGCGAGCATGCCTGCGTTGATATCCAAGCCAGTCACGCGTCCGTCGCTGCCGACATCCCGTTTGGCTATCCGAGTGGTGACACCAGTGCCGCAAGCAACGTCAAGAACCGTTTCGCCGGTTTTCAAGGAAACGGAACTCAAAAGAGTTTCGGCCCAACGTCCGAACCACAGCGGCACCATAGTATTTTCATAAATTTCTGGTGCGCTACCGGAGAGTTGAAATGACATAAGACGTTCCCCCTTACCCACCTTCTCTGACCCCATGGTGCAGTAAGAAGGCACACCTGTAACTTTACGCAGTGGGATCATCCTACGTCAACTTTGTCCGCGTCCTACCAGTTCGTCACCTCCGCCGCCAATGCCAGCTATCGCAAGTTCGCGCCGAGGGCTTTGGGGCCGCTTCGGGCTGAAAGCCGCCACGGATAGCGGCGGCGCTTCCCCCTACCAGTCGATCGGCAGCCGGTTACGAAAGAAGCCGCCGGTCGGCCCGTCCTCTGTCAACGTCGCCAGCCAGATCGCGGTTTCTGCCGCTTTTTCCGGGGCCGCCCCGCCGGGGCACATCGCGTTGACCTTCACGCAATCGGGCAGATCGCGGGGCAGCACCTTTGTGAGTTCATTCAGCGCCGCCGTGGCGACGCTGACCCCATCGCCTGCCTCGCCCGGCGCAGAGGAGAGGTTCACCACCCTGCCCCAGCCCCGCTCTGCCATTCCCGGCGCAAGCTTGCGGATCAGCAGGAAGGGGGCTTCCACCATCACCTGCATCGCCTCAAAAAACCCCTCGGGGTTGACCATGAGCGAGCCTTCGGGATGCACAAGCGCGGCGTTGACCAGAATGTCGAACTCTTCGCCGTCCAGCAGCGCGGCCATATCTTCGGGGGCGGTGAGGTCCATCACGAAAAGGTCCGCGCCCAGCCGGTTTGCCGCCGCCTCCCCTGCCACCTCGCCGCGCGCGGTGATCACCACATCAAGGCCCCGCGCGATCAGCCCTTCGGCAATGGCATAGCCAATCCCCCGGCTGCCCCCGGTCACAAGGGCGCGGCGAGGGGGCGGGGCGCTGGTCACCGCAGTTTGAGCGTGGCCAGACCGATCAGCGCCAGGATCAGCGAGATGATCCAGAAGCGGATCACGATCTGCGGCTCGGCCCAGCCGCGCTTTTCAAAGTGGTGATGCACCGGCGCCATCAGGAACACCCGCTTGCCGGTGCGCTTGAAGTAAAGCACTTGAATGATGACCGAAAGCGCCTCGGCCACAAAGATACCGCCCACAATGGCCAGCACGATCTCGTGCTTGGTGACAACGGCAATCGCCCCAAGCGCGCCGCCCAGCGCAAGGCTGCCGGTATCGCCCATGAACACAGCCGCAGGCGGCGCATTATACCACAAAAAGCCAAGCCCACCGCCAATGAGACCAGCGGCAAAGATCAGCAATTCCCCGGTGCCGGGGACGTAATGCACATCAAGATATTCGGTAAAGTCGACGCGCCCCACCGCATAGGCGATCACCCCCAGCGTTCCAGCGGCAATCATCACCGGCATGATCGCAAGGCCATCCAGCCCGTCTGTCAGGTTTACCGCGTTGGCCGCGCCCACGATCACGATCATCGAGAAGGGCACATAGAAGACCCCGAGGTTGATCAGCACATCCTTGAACACCGGCATCGCCAACTGGTTGGAAAGCCCCTCAGGGTGCAGCCAGGCCGCCGCCCCCCCGGCCAGCGCCGCGATCAACAGGCCAAGGCCAAAGCGCAGCTTGCCCGACACGCCCTTGGTGTTGTTCTTTGACACCTTGGCATAATCATCCGCAAAGCCGATCAGCCCAAAGGCCACGGTGACCAGCAGCACAATCCACACATAGCCCGCGTTATAGGGATCATCCCCGGTGCCATTGCTGATCCGCGCCCAAAGCAGCGTGGAAAGCGTGAGCGCCGACAGGATCAGCAAGCCCCCCATGGTGGGTGTGCCCGCCTTTGTTTCCATGTGGCTCGCCGGGCCATCATCGCGGATCGGCTGGCCGTGTTTTTGGCGCTTCCGCAGCATGTTGATCAGCGGTCGCCCGAAGATGAACCCAAAAATCAGCGCGGTGAAAAACGCACCCCCCGCCCGGAAGGTGATGTAGCGGAAAAGGTTGAAAAAATCACCGCCGTCTGAAAGTTCAGTGAGCCAGTAGAGCATGCCACGCCCCTTTTTATTATCGTTTGTTGGGGCCGGATTGGCCCATTTTTCGGATCGCGTCAACAACCCGCACCAGCCCAATTCCTAGGCTGCCTTTTACAAGCACCACATCGCCTGCATCAATCAGCCTTGAGATCTCGGCCGCCATTTCGGTGCCCCCGTCGGCGTGATAGCCGCGCTGGTCTTCTGGCAGCGCGCTGTGCAGCGCTTGGGACAGAGGGCCAACGGTGTGCACCACGTCAATCGCCTCCATCGCCGGGTGCTCGGCGAGCGCGGCGTGCAGCGCCTCTTCCTGTTCGCCCAACTCCAGCATATCGCCCAGCACGGCAATGCGGCGGCCCTTGCGGGTGTGCCCCACCCCATCGCGCGGAACGCTCACCGAAAGCATCTCAAGCGCGGCCCCCATTGAGGCGGGGTTGGCATTGTAGCTGTCGTCAAACAGGGTGAGATAGCCGCCATTCTCTGCCGGATCGGTGGTGATCTTCTCTTCCGCGCCGCGCCCCTCAAAGGGTTGCCATCTGCTCAAATCGTTGACGGCACGGCCCAGATCCGCGCCCAGCGCCTCCACCACGGCCAGTGCGCCAAGCGCGTTCATCGCAAAATGGCTGCCCGGCGAGGTGAGTTTGAACACCGCCGGTTCTCCGTGAAGGCTGGCCTTGGCAATCGTGCGCCCCTCGCTGAGAGACACCGATTGAAGCGCAAAATCCGCCTCCTTGCCGAAGGTCACAATATGCGCGCCCGCCACCGCTGCGACCTCCATCAGTATCGCCGTGACATCCAGATCGGTGTTGATCACCGCCACACCGGGCGTTGCCAGCCCGTCAAAGATCGCCGCCTTCTCGCGGGCAATCCCCTCAAGGCTTTCAAACGCGGCCAAATGGGCGGGGGCGACGGTGGTGATCAGCGCCACATCGGGCTGGGTGAGGCGGGCCAGCGGGGCGATCTCACCGGGGTGGTTCATCCCGATCTCGATCACCGCGTAATCCACCTCCACCGGCATCCGCGCCAGCGTAAGCGGCACGCCCCAATGGTTGTTAAAGCTCTTTTCGGCTGCATGAACAGTGCCTTGCGCGGCCAGCACCGCCCGCAGCATCTCTTTCGTGGAGGTCTTGCCAACCGACCCTGTAATCCCCGCCACACGGGCCATGGTGCGGGCGCGTGCAGCGCGGGCCAGCGCCTCCAAACCCTCCAGCACGTCCTCAACCAAGAGCAGCGGCGCGCTCTCATCCACTCCTTCGGGGATGCGGGATACCAGCGCCGCCCCGGCCCCCTTTTTCAAGGCATCGGCCACAAAATCATGGCCATCGCGCTGGTCTTTCAGCGCCACAAACATCTCGCCCGGTTCGATCGAGCGGGTGTCGATGGAAAGGCCCGTCACCGCCCAATCGCCGCGTGCCTCGCCGCCAGTTGCCTTTTCCGCGTCGGCGGAGGTCCAAAGCGCTGTCATGAGAGCTGCCCATCGAGTGCGGCCACCGCTACACTGGCCTGCTCTACATCATCAAAGGGAAACACATCATCCCCCACGATCTGCCCGGTTTCATGGCCTTTGCCCGCGATCAGCAGCGCATCCCCCGGCCCCAGCGCATCAACGCCGCGCAGGATCGCCTCGGCGCGGTCCGCCACCTCAATCGCCTCACCGTCCGCCGCCAGAATTGCGGCGCGGATCTCGCCCGGGGCTTCGCTGCGCGGGTTATCATCGGTGACAAAGCGCAGATCGGCGTGGTCGCGCGCCGCCTCGCCCATCAGCGGGCGCTTGCCCTTGTCGCGGTCACCGCCCGCGCCGTAAACCACCACGAGGCGGCCCATCACATGCGGGCGCAGCGCGGTGAGCGCGGTGGCCAGGGCATCAGGCGTATGGGCAAAATCCACAAACACCGCCGCCCCGTTGTCGCGGGTTGCGGCAAGCTGCATCCGGCCCCGCACCGTGGTGAGATGCTCCAGCGCGTTGAACACTTCCAACGGTTCGCTGCCCGAGGCAATCGCCAGCCCTGCGGCCACCATCACATTCTCGGCCTGAAAGCCGCCGATCAACGGCAAACGCACCTGTCGCGGCGTGCCCTCATGCAAAAAGCGCAGGTCTTGCCCGGAGGGGTCAAACCGTTGCGACACAATGCAAAGTTCGTATTCCTCATTGCGCCCCACCCTCAGAACCGGGTGGCCATTGGCATGGGCAATCGACGCCATATCGGGGCCGCGCTCATCCTGCATGTTGATCACCGCTGGCGCCTCCTCGGCCAGCACCCGATCAAACAGCCGCGCCTTGGCGGCGAAATAGGCCTCGAAGCTTTCGTGATAATCCAGATGATCCTGCGAGAAGTTGGTAAAGCCCGCCGCCGCCAGCCGCACCCCATCAAGGCGGCGCTGCTCCAGCCCGTGGCTGCTGGCCTCCATCGCACAATGCGTCACCCCCTGCTCCACCGCCGCCGCGAGGGTGCGGTGCAGGGTGATCGGCTCGGGCGTGGTATGGGCCAGCGGAAATTCCCACGCGCCCTCCACCCCGGTTGTGCCAAGGTTCACCGCCGAAAGGCCCATCGCCATCCAGATTTGCCGGGTAAAACTGGCGACCGAGGTTTTGCCATTGGTGCCCGTTACCGCAACCATCACATCGGGTTGCGCGCCAAACCACAGGGCGGCGGCCATTGCGAGCGCGCCACGCGGATCTTCGGCAATGATGAGGGCCACGTTGTGCTGCGCCAGATCATCAGCGGCAATCTTCGCGCCCTCGGCATCGGTCAATACCGCGCCCGCGCCCATCCTCAGCGCATAGGTAATAAACTCGCCGCCATGCAGGTTGCTCCCCGGCAAAGCCGCAAACAGAAACCCCTGCTTCACGTCGCGGCTGTCTACCGCAAGGCCCGTCACCTGCGCCTCGGCCCCGCCCTGCGCGGTCAGGCCCAGCTCTGCCAGCGATTTCCTTTTGCCCGTCATGCTCATCGCCAGCGCCCTCACATTACCCTAGTTCGACGCTTTTATTATTGCAGCTTCCACCGTGGGTTCAACGCTTGGTCTGAGGCCCAGCAGCGGCGCGGTGCGGCGGATCATCTCGGCGGCCACCGGCACCGCCGTCCAGCCAGCGGTGCGGCGCGGTTTTGGCCCCGAAAGTTCCACCGGCTCATCAAGGCTGACCACCAGCACATACTTGGGATCATGCGCCGGGAAGACGCTGGCGAACGTGGCGATCACCTTGTCATCATAATAGCCGCCGCGCGGTTTGGGCTTGTCGGCGGTGCCGGTCTTGCCGCCCACCGCATAGCCCTCAACCTCGCCAAAGCTGGCGGTGCCCTCGGCAACAACCTTGCGCAGCATGGTGCGCGCCTGCGCCGAGGTGCGCGCGCTCACCACGCGCGGGCCGGGCTGGGGTTGCTCGCGCTTCAGCAGCGTCGGGTAAATCCGCGTGCCGCCATTCAGCAGCGAGGCATAGGCCGTGGCCAGATGCAGCGGCGAGGCCGAAAGACCGTGGCCATAGCTGATCGTCATCGTCGAAATCTCTGACCAGTTGCGCGGCAGCAGCGGCCTGCCGGTAGGCGCTTCGACCAGTTCCACCGGCACCGGCTCAAGGAAGCCGAGGCTATCAAGAAACCCGCGCTGGCGCTTTTCACCGATCTGCATCGCAAGCCGCGCGGTGCCGATGTTGGAGCTTTTCACAATTATCTCTGTCACCGACAAGGCATTGCCGTAGTTATGAAAATCCCGAATGCGATGCTTGCCCCAGGCCAGCGGCCCCTTGGTGTTGATCGTCGTTTCCGGGTTCACCAGGCCGAGCTCAAGCGCCTGCGCGGCGGCAAAAATCTTGAAAGTCGAGCCAAGCTCATACACTCCCTGCACCGCGCGGTTAAACAGCGGGCTGTCGGCTTGGTCACCCGTCGTCAGCGGGCGCGGGCGGTCATTCGGGTCAAAGTCGGGCAGGCTCACCATGGCGATGATCTCCCCGGTGCGCGCCTCCATCAGCACGGCGGCGGCGCCTTTGGCGTTCATCAGCTTCATGCCGCCATAAAGCACATCTTCGGCGGCGGCCTGCACAGTGAGATCAATCGACAGTTGCAGCGGCTCGCCGGCGCGGGCCGGATCGCGCAGCGCCTCGTCAAACGCCTTCTCGATCCCCGCCGTGCCGATCACCTCGGCCGAATGCACCCCCTCGCGGCCAAAGCTGGCCCCGCCAAGGATATGCGCGGCGAGCTTGCCATTGGGGTAAAGGCGCATCTCGCGCGGGCCAAACATCAGGCCCGGCTCGCCAATATCATGCACCGCCTGCATCTGCTCGGGGCTGATCTTTTTCTTCACCCACACAAACTTGCGGTCCCCGGTAAACTGGCGCTCAAGCCTTTTCACGTCGATGTCGGGGAAGATCTTGCCAAGCTCCCGCGCGGCGCGCTTGCGATCCACCATCATCGGCGGCTGGGCATAAAGCGAGTGAGTCGAAAGATTGGTTGCCAGCACCCGCCCACGCCGGTCGGTGATATCGGCGCGGGTGGCCGAAATCAGCTCTGCACGGCCAATCGAGCGCGGTTCTGCCGGATCAGACGAGGCCAAATGCCCCATCCGCACCCCGATCACCACGAAGGCACAAAAGAAGCACACCCCCAGCACAAAAAGCCGCCCCTCGGCGCGGCCGCGCAGCTTGTCTCGCTGCACTTCGTGGCGTTTGCGCAGGTTCTCGCGCTCAATGCAATCGGGGTTCTGGCCACTGGCACGGGCCGAAAGGATACGCGCCAGCGGGCGCAGCGGTGTGCGTGTCATGGATTGCTCTCCTCGGTGAGTTCTCCAACGATATCAACAGGATCGGTGATCGGCTCCAGCACCGGCGCCGGAAAGGACACCTGATCCACCCGGCCAAATTGCTCGGCCCCAAAGGGCAGCAGGCCAAGGCGGCTGAAGTTAAGCTCCGCCAGTTCGGCCAGCCGCTCGGGGCGGTTCAGATAGGCCCACTCGGCGCGCAGCATGGCGCGGGTGTCGTAAAGCGCACGAATTTCCTCGCGCAGCTGCGAAACGGTCTTTTGCGCGTGCTGGGTTTCATAGTTTTCCCGGTAGGCCCAAAAGGCCAGCCCCATCACCGCCAGCGCCGAGATGACATAAAAGAAACCGCGCATCCTCGCCTACCCTTTCCACCAGTGTTTCGGGCCCGGCAGGCCCAGCTTGGCCCTGTCGACCGGCCCGCCGTCCATGCCCGTGCGCCGCGCCATCCGCAGCTTGGCAGAGCGGGCGCGCGGGTTGGCCTCCACCTCATCCTTCGAGGGGGCGACGGCCTTTTTCGTGATCGCGGCAAAGGGCGCGGGGGCCTCCTCCACCTCGGGCGCATAGCGGCTGCCACGCGGGGCCGCGCCGGAGCGGGCCTGCAAATAGCGCTTCACCACCCGGTCTTCGAGCGAATGAAAGGTGACGACCGCCAGAATACCGCCCTCGCCCAGCAGCCCCTCGGCGGCCTCAAGCCCGGCGATCAGCTCGCCAAATTCGTCGTTCACCGCAATGCGGATGCCCTGAAAGCTGCGGGTCGCCGGGTGCACCTGCCCCTGCTTTGGCCCCGGTTTGGGCTTTGGCAGGCAGCTTGCCACCACCTCGGCCAACTCCAGCGTGCGGGTGAAGGGCCGCGCCTTGACAATGGCACGCGCAATCCGCCGCGCCGCCCGCTCTTCGCCGTAAAAGTGAATGATATCCGCCAGATGCGCCTCATCGGCCTGGTTGACCAGATCCGCCGCCGTTGGTCCCTGCCCGCTCATCCGCATATCAAGCGGCCCATCCCGCATGAAGGAAAAGCCGCGCTCGGCCTGATCAATCTGCATCGAGGAAACGCCAAGATCGAGCACCACGCCATCCACCGGGCCGTCCACAAGTTCGCTCATCTGCGAAAACGGCCCCTCAACCAGCGCGATGCGCCCCTCAAACGCGGCGCACAACTCCGCCGCCCCGGCGATCGCCGTTGGGTCCCGGTCAATCCCCGTCACCTTTTCTGCGCCCGCCTCCAGCAAACGGCGGGTGTAGCCGCCTGCCCCAAAGGTGCCGTCAACCCAATGGCCGTGCACCGGCGCAGCGCGCTCGATCAGCGGATCAATCAGAACGGGAACGTGCGGGGGTTCAGGCGAAAGCATCTTGGCTGCCGCCATGGCTCAACCCTCCGCCTGTTTGCTTTCGAGGAATACCAGCGGATCAAAGTCGTCGCCCATCTCATCGAGCCACGCCTCATCTTCCACGCCGAATTTCTCGTTATAGGTTTCGGGCTTCCAAATCTGAAAGCTGTCGCCGGTGGCGATAAAAAACGCCTCGCCTTCAATGCCGATCTTCTCGCGCAGCTTTGCGGGCAGCACGAGGCGCCCGGTTTCGTCTACCGATGTCGGCAGCGAAAGGCCGCTATAGAGTCGCTCAAGATAGCGCCGCTCCCTGGTGCCGCGCGGCATTGCTGCAATCTGCGCGTCGATCTCGTTGATCGCGTTGACGGTGTAACATTTGAGGTGATCCTGGCGATGATCGCCGTAAACGATCACAAGGTTGGGGGTGCCGCCCTCTTGGCACTCCGGGTCTTCAGCCGCCAGCACATGGCGAAACAGGGCCGGGATCGAGACCCTGCCCTTCGTATCCACCTTGTGGTGGCTTTCGCCTCTGAACCTGCGACCCAACCTGCCGCTCCTTCACCTGTCTGTCCCCGTCAGCGGCCCCTCCCCGGTTTGGGGCCCTGAAATGAAAACGGCGGACTGAGCTACTGCCATGTGCCCAATCCGCCGCCCTCGTCCCATCTCTGGGTGTCCGGCTGCGCGCGCCACCTGGGGGGATGTCTGCTCGCCCGCGCGCCGGATCTCTTAATTAGATGAAAGCGGGTGCCTGTATGAAACCTGACTTGGGAGTTTGCGATCTTGCGCCGCTTTTTGTTCCCGTCTTCATCTTGAAACAGGTATGCCATGGGAAATCGTGGGAAGCAACACCGCTGTATGGGCATTTAGGGGGTTTGGTGTGCTCACGGGCTTGGATGACAAGGGCAAATCACCCAATTTTGACTGATTTTTGAGAAGGTATGGTGTGAGAAGCCGGAAATACCCCTAGATATGGTGCCCTCCGGACGAGCCAGGTTTTCCCGCGATTTCCCTAAAAAAACTGCCCGCGAAGAGGTTAGAGGCCGGTATTGCCCGCAAAATCCGCCCGAATCAACCCCATTTCCCCCGGTTCCCAAGGTTCACGCCCGCTTGATTCGCCGCGATTCCGCCATCGGACCATGATTTCCCATACCCCATCCCATAGGATCCCATGGGCGACATTGCCGGACATGGAACGACGGCTGCAAAGGCCTCTCAGCCTCCCCGCCCAACCTCAAGCCGGTCAAGCGCCTGCCCGTGGGATGGCGCACACCAGTCGTTCGAAAGCCCTTTATGGTTGCCAGGTCCTCTTCCGGTCATTCGGCGCGCCAACGGCAAGGGAACGCCAGCCCGCCGGGACGGGCAGGCGCTCGACCGGCGCCTTCGGCTTGGCTCCGGTCGGGGTACGCAACCCGAGAGCGGCATTCCATTGGGCGCGGAGCCGATTTACCTTAAGGCCCAAGCGCCCAGCCGCCAGATGGGCGACGGCAGCCACCTGTCCGGAAATGGCGCTCATTCTTGTCATTTGCCAGTAGAGCGACGCAGCCCCTCGGCCCGCCACCCCTCGCTACACTATATATAGAGTCTCCGCTGTATATAGAGTCGCCGCTGCGCTCAGCCCATGCCGCCCTGCACCAGCCCGGCGGCCAGGTTGGCATAGGCTTCAGCCGCCGCGCCCTCGCCCGCGGCCACCGGAATGCCCGCATCACCCGCCACGCGGGTTTCCAGCTCCAGCGGCAATTGCGCAAGCAGCGGCACGCCCAGCGTTTCGGCCTCTGCCGCCACGCCGCCATGGCCAAACAGATGCGCCTCATGCCCGCAGTTCGGGCAAACATAGGTCGACATGTTCTCGATCAGCCCCAACACCGGGGTCTTCAGCTTGCCGAACATATCAATCGCCTTGCGCGCATCGAGCAGCGCCACGTCCTGCGGGGTGCTCACCACAATCGCGCCATCAAGCCGGTAGCGCTGGCAAAGCGTGAGCTGCACATCGCCGGTGCCGGGGGGCAGATCAACGAGCAGCACATCCAGCTCGCCCCACTGCACCTGCCCCATCATCTGCTGCATCGCGCCCATCAGCATCGGGCCACGCCACACCACCGCCTCGCCCTCTGGCACCATGAAGCCGATCGACATCAAGGTGACGCCATGGGCGTGCAGCGGCAAAATCGTTTCACCGTCCGGGCTGGCGGGCTTGCCCGAGGCCCCCATCATGCGCGGCTGCGACGGCCCATATATATCGGCGTCCAGCAGCCCCACCTTGCGGCCCTGGCGCGCCAAGGCCACCGCAAGGTTGGCCGAAACGGTGGATTTACCCACGCCACCCTTGCCCGATCCAATCACCACAATCTTCTTCACGCCCGGAATGCCCGCCTTTTCCTGCCCCTTCTGCGGGGTCGGATGACGGCCCACCTTCAGATTGGGCGGCGCAGCGGCCGGAGCGGCGGGTGCAGCCTTTTCGGCCGGGCCATGCGCGGTGAGCACGACAGACACGCTCTCAACCCCCGCAATCCCCTCTGCCGCGGCCTTCACCGCATCCACCACGGGCGACAAGGCGCGCGCCTCGGCGGGGCTGGCCGCCTCGATCACAAAGCTCATCGCGCCGCTTTCGCTGATTTGCACCGCTCGAATCATATCGCGGGAGATCAGGTCTCCCCCGCCCGGAATCGCAATTTTTGCCGCTTCTTGCCTCAAAGCGTTTTGGATTTTTGCCGCATCCACAGCCATTTTGCCTCCTTTCAAGCCCCCAAACGCCGGTTTTATGACGCTGGGTCACTTTTTTCACGTCCTAAAGTAAAATAGTAAACCACTGTTTTTGCTCACCATCCCACCTATTCGCCCCGTGCATAGCCGCATTGCAGCATTAGGGGTGTTTGCAGGTGCAGCATTCACCTATCTTGAAGTCAACAACGAGGCCAGAACAGACCTCACCACAGGTAACGCACTAGGAACAGCGACAATGGCATATACCACCGCACACTCCTCCGCCGCTCACGCTGGCATCATCGGCCGCATCGAGGCTTTCATTGAAGCGCGCCGCGAAGGCATGGCCAAGCGCCACGTCTTCCGCAAGACGCTAAATGAACTTCACGCGCTGAATTCCCGCGATCTGGCTGACCTGGGCATCTGCCGCTCGCAGATCCGCGCCATCGCATATGAGGCTGCCTACGGCGCCTGACCGAGATCGGAGCGCCCTCTCCTCCTCCCTGGGCGTTCTGTACTGGCGGCGATATCACCTCCTCCCGATATCGCCGCCGCTTACCCCATCTTAACCATGGGGATGATATAACGAGATCAGATCGTCCTACCTCCTCCCAGGGCGATCTGTGATTAGGCGGCGGCGCCCACCTCCTCCCGGGCACCGCCGCCACAAGATACCGAGTTTCGAAACACCCGTCCTCCTCCCTGGGTGATTTCGGAAGCTTAGGGGGCCGGCGTCCACCTCCTCCCGGATGCCGCCCCCGCCCATTACGCGAATTCAGTCGCCCGACCTCCTCCCTGGGCGTTCTGAGTATAAGCGGCGGTGTCCACCTCCTCCCGGGCACCGCCGCTATCCTTTTTGGGGCATTGCAATCGGCTAGGGTGGCCCCCATCCTGCCGCCCAATCCCAGTGGAGGCTCCTCATGCGCATTCTTTTTACCGGCGGGTCAGGCAAGGCAGGCAAGCACGTTTGTCGCTACCTGCTGGATCAGGGGCACCGGGTGCTCAACGTGGATCGCACGCCCTGCGGGGTGGCGGGCGCGCTGGAGCGCAGGGCCGATATCACCGATGCGGGCCAGATGCATGATGTCATGCAAAATTGGGCCGATTTTGATGAGCTGGAGCCGGGAGCCGGCGTGCCCGCGTTTGATGCCGTCGTCCATTTTGCGGCCATCCCCCGCATCATGGTCACCAGCGATACCGAGTGTTTTCACACCAACACCATGGGCACCTATAATGTGATCGACGCGGCCCTGAAGGCCGGCATCCGCAAGGTGATCTTTGCCAGCAGCGAAACCACCTATGGCATCTGTTTCGCCAATGGCGAGCGCAAGCCCGCGTATATCCCGGTGGATGAGGCCCACCCCACCGAGCCGGAAGACAGTTACGCCATGTCAAAGGTCTGCAACGAGGCCACCGCGCGGGCCTTTCAACGGCGCAGCGGGGCCGATATTTACGGGCTGCGGATCAACAATGTGATCGAGCCGCATGAATATGCCACCCTCTTCCCCGGTTTCATCCATGATCCCGCGCAGCGCCGCCGCAACATTTTCGCCTATATCGACGCCCGCGATCTGGGCCAGATGGTTGAGCGATGCCTGCGCACCGATGGGCTGGGCTATGAGGTGTTCAACGTCTCGAACAACACCAATTCCGTCGCCGCCCCGGTGCCCGAGCTGATCGAACGCTTCTATCAAGGCGTGCCGCAAACCCGCGAGATGGGAGCGTTTGAAACCTTCTATTCCAACGAAAAGGCCAAGCGCCTGCTCGGCTTCGCGCCGCAGCATGATTGGCGCGACGAGTTGGAAGGCTAGGCAGCACCGCGCGGCGAATTCATGAATGCCCGATTTGTCAGATGACATGCGCATCCCTTGTGCATCGGTTGTGTATCCCTTGTGGCCCGCCCAAAATCACCGTTAACGGCCGGAAACTACCCAACCGGCCGCCGGGAGCGGGCCTCTAAAACGGGATGTCATCCGCCGCGCTCGCCGCAGGCACAATGAACTTTGCCACCACCTTCTTGACCCCGGATTTTTCAAAGGCAATCTCCAGCTTGTCGCCTTCAATCCCCACGATCGCGCCATAGCCAAACTTCTGGTGAAACACCCGTTCCCCCACCGCATGTGAGCTGATCGCCTCGGCATCAATCACCATGTTGCGGCTCTCTCGTGGCTGGCTCATGCCGCGCTGCTGGCTGCGCATTTGCAAGCGTTTCCAACCGGGTGAGTTATACCCGTCGGCATTTGCCGCATCCTCATGCAGGGTCGAGCGCACCGCACTCGGGGCCGCCGCCCCAAAGCCGCCGCCGTAAAGGCCCGGTGGGGTAAGCACATCCACATGCTCTTGCGGTAATTCATCAATAAAGCGCGACGGCAGCGCCGATTGCCACTGCCCGTAGATCCGGCGGTTGCCCGCAAAGCTGATCGTGCAAAGCTCCTCGGCCCGCGTGATCCCCACATAGGCCAGCCGCCGCTCCTCTTCGAGGCCCTTCACGCCGCTTTCGTCCATACTGCGCTGCGACGGAAAAAGCCCATCTTCCCACCCCGGCAAAAACACCGCCGGAAACTCAAGGCCCTTTGCCGCGTGCAATGTCATGATTGAAACTTTCGGACCTTCGTCCTCTTGCTCATTATCCATGATAAGCGCAACGTGCTCCAGGAAACCTTGCAAATTCTCAAAATTTTCAAGGGCTTTCACCAGTTCCTTAAGGTTCTCCAGCCGCCCCGGCGCTTCGGGGGTCTTGTCATTTTGCCACATCTCGGTGTAGCCGGATTCATCAAGGATCTGTTCGGCCAGTTCGATGTGATCATGCTGCTCATCCAGCACCATCCCATGCCAGCGCCCAAAGCCGCGCAGCAACTCTTCAAGCGCGCCCTTGGCCTTGCCACGCAACTCACCAGAGGCCACCAAAAGCCGCGCGCCTTCAAACAGCGAAACCCCGTTGGAGCGCGCCGCCACCTGCATTTTCTGGATCGCCTTCTCGCCCAGCCCGCGCTTTGGCACGTTGACGATCCGCTCAAACGCAAGGTCATCATCCGGCGAGATGGTGACGCGGAAATAGGCCATCGCATCTCGGATTTCCATCCGCTCATAAAACCTCGGTCCGCCGATCACCTTGTAAGGCAAACCAATGGTCAGGAAACGATCCTCAAAGGCGCGCATCTGGTGGGAGGCCCGCACCAGAATGGCGCATTCATCAAGGCCAATGGGCCGCATCCCGCGCGTGCCCTGCCCCATCGCTTCCAGCTCGTCGCCAATCCAGCGGGCCTCTTCCTCGCCGTCCCAATGGCCGATGAGGCGCACCTTTTCGCCCTCTTCGGCCTCGGTCCAAAGCTCCTTGCCAAGCCGCCCCTTGTTGGCGGCAATCACCCCGCCGGCGGCGCCCAGAATATGCGGTGTCGAGCGGTAATTCTGCTCCAGCCGCACCACATGCGCGCCGGGAAAATCCTTTTCAAACCGCAGGATATTGCCCACCTCAGCCCCGCGCCAGCCATAGATCGACTGGTCGTCATCGCCCACGCAGCAGATGTTCTTGTGCTTTGCCGCGAGCAGCCGCAGCCAGAGATATTGGGCGACGTTGGTATCCTGGTATTCGTCCACGAGGATGTATTTGAACCGATGCTGATACTGCGCCAGCACGTCCTCATGGTCCTGGAAAATCGTGACCATGTGCAGCAGCAGATCGCCAAAATCCACCGCGTTCAGCGCCTTCAGCCGCGCCTGATACGCGCGGTAGAGCGCAACGCCCTTGTGATCAAAAGCCGAACTCTCGGCAGCCGGCACTTTATCGGGCGTCCAGGCGCGGTTTTTCCACTGGTCGATGATCCCCGAAAGCATCCGCGCAGGCCAGCGCTTATCGTCGATATTGGCGGCTTGCAGGAGCTGTTTCAGCAGCCTGAGCTGATCATCGGTATCAAGGATGGTGAAGTTGCTTTTCAGCCCGACAAGCTCGGCATGGCGGCGCAAAAGCTTCACACAGATCGCATGGAACGTGCCCAACCAGGGCATCCCCTCCACCGCCTCGCCCATGTGACGGCCAACGCGGTTTTTCATCTCGCGGGCGGCCTTGTTGGTAAAGGTCACCGCCAGAATCTCGTTGGTGCGGGCCCGTTGGGTCATAAGCAGGTGGGCGATGCGGGTGGTCAGCGCCTTGGTCTTGCCAGTGCCCGCGCCCGCCAACATCAAAACCGGGCCATCAAGCTGCTCAACGGCCTCGCGCTGCGCCGGGTTCAACCCATCCAGATAGGGTGCCGCCCGCGCGAGCATGGCTTGCTGCGACAGCGGCGTGCGCGCGGCGGCGGCCTCAAAGGCCTCATCATCGGAATAACTGCTCATGGGGCCTAACCTAGCGCGGACGTGCTCCCTTGAAAAGCATGTGTTCGCGCTATGTTCTTAAGTATGTTTCAAGATATTTGCCGCCGCTGCGAAGGGAGCTTGCCTACAGGTCGCCGGATCCTCGCGCAGTGGCGTTTCACCGTTGAATTAACTCAATTTTTCCGCCCTGCCGCATCTCCGAAGGCCACGCGGCCCCGTACAACCCAAAGCGTGGCCAGCCACATCTTGCAGTTTACACTCGTCATTTAATCTTCATAAATGCTGCAACTGCAAAATTATCGCGGAGCGCATGAAATGGCTGAATTCGGCAAGATTCTTATCGCGAACCGGGGCGAAATCGCCATTCGCGTCATGCGGGCTGCCAATGAGCTGGGCAAGAAAACGGTCGCGGTTTATGCCGAGGAAGACAAGCTTAGCCTGCACCGGTTCAAGGCGGATGAGGCCTATCGCATCGGTGAAAATCTGGGGCCGGTTGCCGCCTATCTTTCGATCGAGGAAATCATCCGGGTCGCCAAGATGTCAGGCGCGGACGCGATCCATCCGGGCTATGGGCTGCTCTCAGAAAACCCAGCCTTTGTAGATGCTTGCGAGGCCGAGGGCATCAAGTTTATCGGGCCGAGAGCCGAGACGATGCGCGCCCTTGGCGACAAGGCCAGTGCCCGCCGGGTTGCCATTGAGGCCGGCGTTCCGGTGATCCCGGCGACCGGGGTGCTGGGCGACGATATGGACGACATCGCGCGCCAGGCCGAAGAGGTTGGCTACCCGCTGATGCTCAAGGCCAGTTGGGGCGGCGGCGGGCGCGGGATGCGGCCGATCTACGGCCCCGATGAATTGAAGGACAAAGTGCTTGAAGGCCGCCGCGAGGCGGAAGCCGCCTTTGGCAACGGCGAGGGCTATCTCGAAAAAATGATCACCCGCGCCCGCCACGTTGAGGTGCAGGTTCTGGGGGACAGCCACGGCCAGATTTACCACCTGTGGGAGCGCGATTGCTCGGTGCAGCGGCGCAACCAAAAGGTGGTAGAGCGCGCGCCTGCCCCCTATCTCTCTGAAACCCAACGTGAAAAACTGTGCAACCTCGGCAAGAAGATTTGCGAGCATGTGCATTATGAATGTGCGGGCACCGTTGAGTTCCTGATGGATATGGAGAGCGGGGATTTCTACTTCATCGAGGTGAACCCCCGCGTGCAGGTTGAGCACACCGTCACCGAAGAGGTGACCGGCATTGATATCGTGCAGGCCCAGATCAAGGTGGCCGAGGGCAAAACCCTGACCGCCGCCACCGGCATCGCCTCGCAGTATGATGTGCAGCTACACGGCCACGCGCTGCAATGCCGCATCACCACCGAAGACCCGCTGAACAATTTCATCCCCGATTATGGCCGCATCACCGCGTATCGTGGGGCCACCGGCATGGGCATCCGGCTCGATGGCGGCACCGCCTATTCCGGCGCGGTGATCACCCGTTACTACGACTCGCTGCTCGAAAAGGTCACCGCCTGGGCCCCCACCCCCGAGGCCGCGATTGCCCGGATGGACCGCGCCCTGCGCGAGTTTCGCATTCGTGGGGTGAGCACCAATATCGCCTTTGTCGAGAACCTGTTGAAGCATCCGACCTTCCTCAACAACGAATACAGCACCACCTTTATTGATGAAACGCCCGCGTTGTTTGATTTCAAGCCGCGCCGTGACCGGGCCACCAAGATCCTGCGCTACGTGGCCGATATCAGCGTCAACGGCCACCCGGAGGCCGCCCCCGAAACCCGCCCCGCCGATACCAAGCCTCCGGTACCGCCCGCCAGCCGCGCCGAGCCTGCGGTCGGCACGCGCAACCTGCTGGAGCAGAAGGGGGCCAAGGCCGTGGCCGATTGGATGAAGGCGCAAAAGCAGCTTCTCATCACCGACACCACCATGCGCGACGGCCACCAGAGCCTGCTGGCAACCCGGATGCGCTCAATCGACATGATCCGCGTGGCCCCGGCCTATGCCGCCAACCTGCCGCAGTTGTTCTCGGTTGAGTGCTGGGGCGGCGCGACCTTTGATGTGGCCTACCGCTTCTTGCAGGAATGCCCCTGGCAGCGCCTGCGCGATATCCGCGCCGCCATGCCCAACATCATGACGCAAATGCTGCTGCGTGCCTCCAATGGCGTTGGCTACACCAATTACCCCGACAATGTGGTGCAAAGCTTTGTAGCCCGCGCCGCCGCCAGCGGGGTGGATGTGTTTCGAGTGTTTGACAGCCTCAACTGGGTGGAAAACATGCGCGTCGCGATGGATGCGGTCGGCGAGTCGGGCAAGATTTGCGAAGGCACGATCTGCTACACAGGCGATCTGCTCAACCCCAACCGCGCCAAGTATGATGTGAAATACTACGTTGAAATGGCCAGGGATCTTGAGAAGGCTGGCGCACATGTGCTGGGCCTCAAGGACATGGCCGGCCTGCTGAAACCCGCCGCCGCCTCGGTGCTGATCCCGGCGTTGAAGGATGCGGTTGATCTGCCCATCCATTTCCACACCCACGACACGGCGGGCATTGCCTGCGGCACCATCCTTGCGGCCTCGGCGGCCGGGGTTGATGCGG
>NZ_JARGND010000031.1:0-28173 GCF_029212645.1 Vannielia sp.
AGATCGCAATGGCAGCAAAGTCCCGCACAGCGGCCACTTGCTCAAGGCGAAGCCAAAGGCCGTTGAGAGCCCTTTCTCCCCCTTACTGATCCGCGCGCCCCGACCGGAATCAAGCCGAAGGCGCCGGTCGAGCGCCTGCCCGTTCCGGCGGGCTGGCGCTACCTCACCATCAGCGCGACGAAGAACCGGAAGATGACCTTGCAACCATAAAGGGCTTGCGAACATCCGTCGCTGCGCCATCCCACGGGCAGGCGCTCGACCGGCTTTGGTGGCGTTTTTATGGGCGAAGGCGATTGCGCGATCCGGGTTGGGGTGGTTCGGGTGGCCGTGATGGCTTGCTGTCCGAGGGGTTTGAAGATGGGCCAAGGTGCTGCCGCATCCGTGCCGCTGAGAGGGTGCTGAATAAGGAAAGGGCGGCGCTGTGGAGCGCCGCCCGTTTGCATTTGGAGGTGGGTTTTATCCACCCGAGGATCACTCGTAGAGCGGGAAGCGGGCGCAGAGGGCCTGCACCTCGGCTTTTACCTTTTCTTCGACGGCGGTGTTGCCTTCTTCACCGTTGGCGGCGAGGCCATCGACGACCTCAACGATCCAGCCTGCGATTTGGGTGAACTCGGGCGCGCCAAAGCCGCGGGTGGTGCCTGCGGGGGTGCCAAGGCGGATGCCGGAGGTGACGAAGGGTTTTTCAGGGTCAAACGGCACGCCGTTCTTGTTGCAGGTGATATGGGCGCGGCCCAATGCGGCCTCGGCGGCCTTGCCGGTCACGCCTTTGGGGCGCAGATCGGCCAGGGCGAGGTGGTTGTCGGTGCCGCCGGAAACCACATCAATGCCGCCTTTTTGCAGTGCGTCTGAAAGCGCCTTGGCGTTGGCGACCACTTGCGCGGCGTAGTCCTTGAACTCGGGGCGCAGGGCCTCGGCAAAGGCGACGGCCTTGGCGGCGATGACGTGCATCAAGGGGCCACCCTGAAGGCCGGGGAAGACGGCGGAGTTGAACTTTTTGGCCAGCGCTTCATCGTTGCACAGGATCATGCCGCCACGCGGGCCGCGCAGGGATTTATGCGTGGTGGTGGTGCAGACATGGGCGTGCGGGATTGGCGAGGGGTGGGCGCCACCGGCGACGAGGCCCGCGATGTGGGCCATGTCAACGTGCAGGTAGGCGCCAACCTCATCGGCAATCGCGCGGAAGGCGGCCCAATCCCAGGTGCGCGAATAGGCGGTGCCGCCGGCGATGATGAGCTTGGGCTTATGCTCCAGCGCCTTGGCGCGAACTTCGTCCATATCGAGCAGTTGATTGTCTTCGCGCACTCCGTAGCTGACCACGTTGAACCACTTGCCCGACATGTTGACAGGCGAGCCATGGGTGAGGTGGCCGCCGGAGTTGAGATCAAGCCCCATGAAGGTATCACCCGGCTGGAGCAGGGCGAGGAACACGGCCTGGTTCATCTGGGAGCCAGAGTTGGGCTGGACGTTGGCGAAGTTGCAGCCAAACAGCTCCTTGGCGCGGTCGATCGCCAGGGTTTCGGCGATATCGACGTATTGGCAGCCGCCGTAGTAGCGCTTGCCGGGATAACCTTCGGCGTATTTGTTGGTCATCACCGAGCCCTGGGCTTCGAGGACCGCGTTGCTAACGATGTTCTCGGAGGCGATCAGCTCGATCTCGTCGCGCTGGCGGCCGAGCTCAAGGTCAATCGCCTTGGCGATCTCGGGATCGCGGGAGGCGAGGGTTTCAGTGAAAAATCCGTTGTCTCGGTGGGGCGCGTTCATGGCATTGGCCTCTTTGGAATGGGGACGGGTTGCCGCTCCCTTAGCCCATGCGGGCGGGTTGAGAAAGGGTTGGAAGCGCTAGAAAGTGCAGAAAACGCGGCTCTTGTGTTTCGCATCGGCGCGGGCGATGAAACCTGAGAAACCTATGCAAGGGGCTGGAGCCGTGACGAAAATCGCCTTTACGGCCAGTAATACGCAGATCGCCCAAGAGGCGCAGGCGCATCTTTCGGCGCAATACGGCAACGTGCCGCTGGAGCAGGCCGAGGTGATTGTGGCGCTGGGCGGGGATGGGCACATGCTGGACACCCTGCGCGAAACCCAGCAGCTTTTGACCCCGGTTTATGGGATGAACTGCGGCACCATCGGCTTTTTGATGAACGACTATGCCGAGCCTGCGTTGATCGAGCGGCTGGGCGCGGCGCAGGAAGAGGTGATCCATCCGTTACAGATGCGCGCGTTCACCAGCGGCGGCAAAACCGAGGAATTGCTGGCGATCAACGAGGTGAGCCTGCTGCGGCAGGGGCCGCAGGCGGCAAAGCTGCGGATCTCGGTGGATGGCCGGGTGAGGATGGATGAGCTGGTGTGTGACGGCGCGTTGCTGAGCACGCCTGCGGGCTCTACCGCCTATAACTACAGCGCCCACGGGCCGATCCTGCCGATTGGGGCGGAGGTGCTGGCGCTCACCCCGATTGCCGCGTTTCGCCCGCGGCGATGGCGTGGGGCCTTGCTGCCAATGGCGGTGGAGGTGCGCTTTGATGTGCTTCAGCCGCAAAAGCGCCCGGTGCGTGCCGAGGCCGATAGCCGCGCGGTGATGGATGTGGTGACGGTGATTGTGCGCTCGGATGATCAGGTCAAGCATCGCATCCTGTTTGACCCCGGCCATGGGCTGGAAGAACGGCTGATCCGCGAGCAATTTGCCTGAGGGCAGGGTGGCGGCTTTTTCTGGCACCATGAGGCAAGGCTGAGCCGCGCCGTGCCTAAGTGCGGCGGGCGAGGGTGGCTTCAGCTTTCGTGGGGGCCATTGCGCTGCCAGCTTTCGCGCTTGCGGTAGATCGTGGAGGGCGAAAGATCTAGGGTGCGGGCGGCCTTGGGCACAGAGCCGCCGTGCTGGGCGATGGTGGCTTCGATCACGGTGCGCTCGATCTCGGCCATGGTTTTGCCGATCAGCCCGTCCAGCGGCAGGGCGGGCCGGGGCTGTGCTGCCTGGGCCGGGGCCGGGCCATGCGCGGCTTCGGCGCGGGCTTCAACCTCGTGGTGCAACTCCATTGGCAGCATCGCCAGCGTGACCTCGGGACCATCGTGCAGCACCACCACATTGCGCAGCACGTTGAGTAACTGGCGCACGTTGCCGGGCCATGGCAGGCTGGCGAACAGCTCTTCCACCTCGGGCGCGATCCGCTGGAAGCCCTTGCCTTCTTCGGCGGCAAATTCGGCCAGCGCATTGCGGGCGATTTCCACCACATCGGTGCCCCGGCAACGCAGCGGTGGCAGGTGGATGGGCACAACGTGGAGGCGGTAATACAGGTCTTCGCGGAAGCGCCCGGCGCGCACCTCTTCTGCGGGGTCCCGGTTGGTGGCGCAGAGGATACGCACACTCACCTTGCGCGGCTGGGTTGCGCCGACGGGCTGGATCGAGGAGGTTTGCAGAAAGCGCAGAAGCTTGGTTTGCAAACCCAGATCCATCTCGCAGATTTCATCCAGAAACAGGGTGCCACCATCGGCGGCTGCCGCTGCGCCGGGCTTGTCGGCCAGGGCGCCGGTGAAGCTGCCCTTGAGGTGGCCGAACACCTCGCTTTCAAGCAGGTCGGCGGGGATGGCGCCGCAGTTGAGCGGCACGAAGGGGCCTCGGGCGCGTGACGAACAATCATGCACCGCGCGGGCGCATAGCTCCTTGCCGGTGCCGCTTTCGCCGGAGATGAAAACGGTGGCCATGGAGCGGCTGACCGAGGCGATCTTTTCCATCACGTCGCGCATCACCGGCGATGTGCCGATGAGGCCCGTGGCCAGCGCATCGGGCAGCTCGGGGCGTGGGGCGGGGGCGGGGGAGGCGCCGCTGGCAATGGCGTGCTCGGCAACCGCATTTGCAACGGTATCGGTGAGGCGGGTTTCATCAAACGGTTTGATCAGAAACTCAAACGCTCCGGCGCGCATGGCCTCAACCGCGCGGTTTATCGTGGCGTTGGCGGTGATGACGATGACGCGGGTGGCCGGATCGGCGGTGATGAACTCGCGGATCAGCTCCAGCCCGTCGCGGTCAGGCAGCATGAGGTCCACCAGCACCACGCCGGGGCGCTTGGTGTTGAACAGGCGCGTGCCTTCCTCGGCGGTGCCGGCGGAGTGGACGGTGTGGCCGACATTGCGCAGCACGTTTTCATAGACAAGCTGCATCGAGGGGACATCCTCGATGAGAAGGAGCGCTGTCATGGGCCAACCTCGACGGCGGGGAACCGGGTGGAGAACTCTTCTGCGACGAGGGTGATGAGGCTCTCGAGGCGGCTGTCAATTTCGGCGGCGCTTTCAGTGAGGCAGGCCGCGGCATCGGCGCGGTGGGCGGCGGCATTGGCGCGGCAGGCGAGGGTTTGCAGCATTTCGGCCCCGATAGCCCCGGAAAGCGAGATGAGCACATGGGTGTGGCCGCGGATGGCGGCGGCGTCATCCGTTTCTATCGCGGTTGCGAGGCCGGTGCGGGTGCGCCTGAGATCGGTGAGCAGGCGGGTGAGGAACTCTTGCCCCTTGTCACTGCCCGAGATCGCCAGCAGGCGCTCCAGCCGTTCGACGCTGAACTCTGTTGGCTCGTCATCGGTTGAAGGGGGGGCAGGCGCGGCTTGCGGGCCGGTATCATCGGCGGTGGAGGTTGGATCATCTGGCAGCAGGGCGGGGGCGGCACCACGGGTGCGCAGCATCAGCGTGGCGATGGCCTGCCCGAAGGCCGCAAGCGAGTGGACCGGCTTGGCGAGGATCCCATCGGCCCCGGCGGCATAAATGCGCTCACGGTGCTCTTGCAGCACATAGGCGGTGACGGCGATCATGGGCATGAGGCGGGTATCGGAGGGCAAAGCGCGAGTCGCGGCAATAACCTCGGTGCCCGAAAGGCGGGGCATGTCGATATCGACCAGCGCGAAATCATAGCTCCCGGCCTTGATTGCGCTCAGGGCCTCGGCTCCATCAGGGGCGATCTTCCATGTGGCACCGAGATGATCGAGCATTTGCGTGAAGAGAAGCTGGTTGGTGGCGTTGTCCTCGGCCACCAGGACGGTGAGGCCCGAAAGATCAGGCAGGGAGGGCGGGCCGGAAGCGGCGGCGGAATCCCCCGCGCGGTCGCGCTGCCAGGCCCAGGCCACACGCGGGAGCGAAAGCGACACTTCGGCCCCGCCGGTTGCGCTGGTGTTGGAGGCCTGAAGCTGCCCGCCCAGACGGGTGGCCAGCTCCTTGGCGATGTGCAGGCCAAGGCCGGAGCCGGGGCGGGTTTGGCCCTGTGGGCGCCCGCCGCGCTCAAACAGGCGGGCCAGCGCCGCATCAGAAAAGCCAGGGCCGCGATCACGCACAGTGAAGCGCAGCTCACCCCCGGTGTGGGTGCTGACGGCGAGGGTAACCGCGCCCCAATCGGCATATTTGAAGGCGTTTGAGAGCAAATTGGCCAACACCCTGTCAACCGCGACGGCATCAAGATGGATCACGGTGGGCAGGTCTGCCGCGATCTTGAGGCGCAGCTGCATCCCGCGCTCGCGGGCGTGGCCGGCCCAACGGCGCTCAAGATTGCGCAGGATGGCGAGCAGGGGCACAGGCTCGGTGGCCGGATCGGGGGCGACGGGCAGGGTGCCGCGCCCTTCAAGCTGGGACAGAGCGCTGTCGAGCAGCCCGGCCAGCGCCTCGCCCGCCGTAGACACGCGCTGAAGCTGGGCGGCGGTGGCAGGATCAAGCGTGGACATATCGACCAGCCGCAACCCGCTCACCACGTCAGAGACGGCAGAGCGGATATCATGGGAGAACAGCTCAAGCGCAGCCTCACGAGATGCACCACCGGAGCGGTGATCGCCTGGGGGCAGCCAATCTTCAGCCATTCCTCCTCCCTGTCATCCCGGCGCTGAGCGCCCGATCAATGTGAACTCTCGCAATGGTTGCAAGCCACGTGAGATCAGACAAGCCTACTCTCACGTGGAGCATAACACAAAGGCAGGTATTCCAGACCGTGCGCGTGGTGTCACCCCGCCTTTTGGGGGTATCCCAACGTGCCGAGAGCCTCGCGGATCTCATCAAGGATGGCGGGATCGTCGATTGTGGCGGGCATCTTGAAGTCTTTGCCGTCGGCGATGCTGACCATGGTGGCGCGCAAGATTTTGCCCGAGCGGGTTTTTGGCAGGCGGTTCACCACGCATGCCAACTTGAAGGCCGCAACCGGGCCGATCTGATCGCGCACCAGTTTGACGCACTCCTTCACCACCTCGTCGTGGGGCTTGTTGCACCCGGCGTTGAGGCAAAGAAAGCCCATTGGCACCTGGCCTTTGAGCGTGTCGCTCACGCCGATCACCGCACATTCGGCCACATCGGGGTGGCCTGCGAGCACCTCTTCCATGCCGCCGGTCGAGAGGCGGTGGCCCGCGACATTGATCACGTCATCGGTGCGGGCCATGATGTAGAGGTAGCCGTCATCGTCGATCATCCCGGCGTCACCAGTCTCATAATAGCCGGGAAAATGCTCAAGGTAGGCTTTGTGAAAGCGCTCTTCGGCATTCCAAAGGCCCGGCAGGGCGCCGGGGGGCAGCGGCAGCTTGATGGCGATTGCGCCCAGCTCGCCGGGCTTCATCGGATAGCCGCCTTCATCGAGGATGTGCACATTATAGCCCGGCATCAGCACCGAGGGGGAGCCAAGCTTGACGGGCAGTTGCTCGATCCCAAGCGGGTTGGCGGCGATGGCGAAGCCGGTTTCAGTTTGCCACCAATGGTCGATCACCGGAACGTTGAGCATATCCTGCGCCCAAGTGATTGTATCAGGATCGGCGCGCTCACCGGCGAGGTAGACGGCCTTGAGCGAGGAGAGATCATACTTGCCGACCAACTCGCCCTTCGGGTCTTCGCGCTTGACCGCGCGAAAGGCGGTGGGGGCGGTAAAGAAGCTGGTGACCCTATGCTCGGAAATCACCCGCCAGAAGGTGCCGGCATCGGGGGTGCCCACGGGCTTGCCCTCAAACACGATGGTGGTGTTGCCGTGAACCAGCGGCCCGTAGCAGATGTAGCTGTGGCCTACGACCCAGCCCACGTCGGACGCGGCCCAGAACACCTCTCCCGGATCAACGTTATAGATGTTCTTCATCGTCCAGTTCAGCGCCACAAGGTGCCCGCCGGTATCGCGCACCACGCCCTTGGGCTGGCCGGTGGTGCCGGAGGTATAGAGGATATAGGCCGGGTGGTTGCCCTCAACCGGCACACATTCGGCCGGTTGGGTGCCAAACTGGAAGCCGTGCCAGTTAAAATCACGGCCCTCTTTAAGCTCGGCCACTTCCTGCTCGCGCTGGAAGATGACGCAGAAATCGGGCTTGTGGGTGGCGGCGTCGATGGCACCATCGAGCAGCGGTTTGTAGTGGACCACGCGGTCTGGCTCCAGCCCGCAGGACGCGGCGATGATCGCCTTGGGCTTGGCATCGTCGATCCGCACCGCAAGCTCATGCGCCGCAAACCCGCCGAACACGACCGAATGCACAGCACCGAGCCGGGCGCAGGCAAGCATGGCCTCCAGCGCCTCGGGGATCATCGGCATGTAAATGATCACGCGGTCGCCCTTCTCGATCCCCTTGGCGCGCAGGGCCCCGGCCAGATTGGCCACTCTGTTGCGCAGCTCGACAAAGGTAATTTCACGTTTGGAGTGGGTGATCGGGCTGTCGTGGATAATGGCGACCTGCTCACCGCGCCCGCCCTCGACGTGGCGGTCAACCGCGTTGTAGCAGGCATTGACCATGCCATCGGCAAACCACTCATATTTATCGTCGCCCTTGTCAAAAAACGCCTTTGAGGGGGGCTTCACCCAATTAATCGGCTCGGCGGCCTTCATCCAGAATGCCTCGGGGTTTGCTTTCCAAGCGTTGTAAACGTCTTTGTATGCCATGGTTTGCCTCCTCCTCACGGGTGTATTCTCTTAGGAAGCGGCAGGGGGCTCTGGCAAGCGTGGAGCGGCGGGGCGCGGCCATTTAACCCAAAAACTTTGCATTTTTGCGGGATTTGGCCTGCAAATCTATGCAAACCCATGGGGTTTTTGCTTCTATGAGTGAAGTCCAGCCGGGTTTGCAAAGTTTTCGCGGGCGTTGTCCGACTCGGAGGCCGGATCGGGGGTGGCATTGCGCGGCCAAAATCCCGGCCTGAGGGCCGGTGGCGACGGGAGATTCAGGGCGAATTTGTGGGCTGCTTGGTGCGGAGTTTTGATGAATGATTCGCTCTAAAGTTGTTTTTCGCTGTCTCGATTTTGGCGTGGATGTGCAACTTTGGGGTGATTTTGGAGTCAGATTTAGCCGAATCTTGCCAATCGGCAGAATTCCGCCGGTGTTGTTTGAATCACAGCATTTTACTTAGTTTGGTGCAAAAAAGTGCTTTTTTCCCCTAATCTGTTTCCCCTTCCTCAACAGTAAGTCAAAAGTGGCAGTATTGAGGAGTGGGAAAGCAACACGCTAAGGGCGATTTTCTCTAAGTATCGATCATGGCTGCGACGTCATGCCAGTTTCGCATTTTGTTAGTGAGAAATTTTTTGCTCATTTTAAGGTTGTTAACGATCTGAGGCGGGATATTGTTTTAACTTAAATCCAACTTTGCCGCGATTTGCCGGGTCCGGACGCTCGGAATCCGGAGGCTGCGGGAAAGGAAATTGGGGTATTGTCTGAGCGAGGAGTTCTAGGATGGCCACGGAAGACATCACGGTAACGCATTACATCGGTTCCCTGCTGGGGACTGATTTGTTCGGCGGTCATACGATTTTGCTCAATGGGTTTGGGGCCACGGAAAACGGAACGCTGGAGGACGACGACGGCTTCCTTGGAGATATTGACGATGGCACGGCGACGTTTAACGGCCATCCGATCAACTATATCGGCAGCGGCACGGTGCAACCGGGTGTGGCCGTGGGCGCTCTTATTGTCGGGCTCGGACCCACCAGTGATGTGGTGGTGTTTGAGGCCGATGGCCATACCTACTTTCACTATCCAGACGGCGAGCCGAATGTGTTGGGGGCGGTTGCACTGATCGTCGACATCGACGCAACGCCTTACGAGGTGTTTACGCCGATTTGCTTTGGTCCTGGCACGATGATCCTGACTCCGGATGGCTACTGCCCAGTAGCCTCCGTGAAAGCCGGGGACTGGGTGCGCGATGCAGACGGAAAGGCGCATGAGGTGCTTTGGGCCTCTTCGAGAACGGTGAAGATCCCCTCCCTCCCTGCCTTCGAGAAGTGGTCACCCGTTTGCATCGCGCGCAACAGCTTTGGGCAAGGGGTGCCGTTTCGCGACACCTACCTTTCGCGCCAGCACCGGGTTGGGGTGCATGGGCATGCGGCCGAACTGGTTTTGGGGGCTGACCGCTGCTTTGCATCCGCACACAACCTAGTGAACCACAAGGGGGTGCGGCTGGATGACGAGGTGCGGGAGATCACCTATCATCACCTGATGTGCGAGGAGCATGTGTCACTGGTGGCCAACGGAATGCTGGCAGAAAGCCTTTACCTGAACCCCACATCGCCAGACTTTCGGCTGGACGCAGCGGCGCAGGAAGCGCTGGACCTGTTTCCGGAGCTGAAGATGGAGATCAGCGCGCCCGTTGCAAACCGTCGCGAGGCTCAGGTGCTGTCCACGTTCTTCTAAGGGGGCGGTCATAAGCGCCTCTTGAAGAGACCGGCCATTTGCCCCCCAGGCTATGGGCCGGATCACCCGCGCCGCCCCCCGAGCGGCGCGGGTGATATTTTACCGGATTAAAGCGTCACGCCTTTAACCTGACGCATCAGGCAAAGGCGAGGCGCGCGCAACATTCCTGCTTCGCACTGCGCTGCGCCAAAAGCTGTGAGCCAGGCCTTTGGCGGGGCCGCCTTAATGAGAGTTTGGCCTAGCCGTAGGTATCGACCGGGGTTCCGGCGAGGGCAGACATGTTGAGCAACCCGCGTGCGGTAATCGAAGGGGTGACGATATGGGCGCGGTTGCCCATGCCCATGAGGATCGGGCCAACTTCGAGGCCGCCGGCTTTCATCTTGAGGATGTTGCGCACGCCGGAAGCGGCATCGGCGGAGGAGAAGACCAGCACGTTGGCGGCCCCCTGAAGGCGCGCCTCGGGCAGTAGGCGGCTGCGCAGATCGGGATCAAGGGCGGAGTCGACGTGCATTTCACCCTCGTAGCAGAAATCCACCTGCATATCGTCGAGCATTTCCAGGGCCTCGCGCATCCGGCGGCCGCCTTCGCTATCGAGGTTGCCGAACTGGCTGTGCGAGCAAAGCGCGATCATCGGCTCCAGGCCGAAGCGGCGCACATGGCGGGCCGCGCCGATCACCGTTTCGCAGATTTCATGCGCCTTGGGGAACTGGTGGACCTGCGTATCGGCAATGAAGAGCGGCCCGTCTTCAAGGATCATCAGCGAGAGCGCCGCGACCGGGTGCAGCGCCCGGCTGCCGAGGATCTGGCGCACATAGTTGAGGTGCCAGAGGAACTGCCCGAAGGTGCCGCAGATCATGCTGTCGGCGTCGCCTTGGTGCACCATGATGGCCGCGATGGCGGTGGTGTTGGTGCGCAGCACGGTGCGGGCCAGATCGGGGGTAACACCCCGCCGGGCCATCAGGCGGTGATAGGCCTCCCAGTAATCGCGATAGCGGGGGTCATATTGCGGGTTCACCAGCTCAAAATCACGTCCGGGGCGGATCTTGAGGCCCGCCCGCTCGCAGCGCCGTTCAACCACATCGGGACGACCAATAAGGATGGGCAGATCGGTGGTTTGCTCCAGCATGGCGTTGGCGGCACGCAGCACCCGCTCATCCTCGCCTTCGGAGAACACGATCTTGCGCTGCGCCTGTGCTGCGGCCTCGAACACCGGGCGCATCAGCAGGGCCGATTTGAAGACCGACCGATCAAGCCCGGCCTTGTAAGCCTCAAAATCCGCAACCGGGCGGCTGGCAACGCCGCTATCGCAGGCGGCCTTGGCCACGGCGGTGGCGACCACGCCCATGAGGCGTGGATCAAACGGCTTTGGGATCAGGTAATCGGTGCCAAAGGTAAGCTGCTCGCCTTTATAGGCCGCAGCGGCCTCGGCGGAGGTGGTGGCACGGGCCAGGGCGGCGATCCCTTCGATACAGCCAAGCTGCATGGCGTCATTGATCTCGGTTGCGCCCACATCGAGCGCGCCGCGAAAGATGAACGGAAAGCAAAGGACGTTGTTCACCTGGTTCGGGTAATCAGAGCGCCCGGTCGCGATGATCGCGCCGGGGGCGACGGAGCGCACCTCATCCGGGGTGATCTCGGGCGTGGGGTTGGCCAGTGCGAAGATGATCGGATTTTCGGCCATTCTGGCCACATCGGCGGGTTTGAGAACGCCGGGGCCGGAGAGGCCGAGGAACAGATCGGCCCCCTCGATCACATCGCCCAGCGTAGCGGGGGAGGTGCCTTGGGCGAAGGCGGCCTTTTGCGGTGTCATCTCCTCGGTGCGGCCCTCGTGAACGAGGCCCGCGATATCACACAGCCAGACGTTCTCGCGCTTCACGCCGAGCTTGAGCAGCATGTTGAGGCAGGCGATGCCCGCCGCGCCGCCGCCGGTGGAGACAACCTTTATCTCGCTCCATTTTTTGCCGGTGAGTTGCAGCGCGTTGGTGGCCGCCGCGCCGACGACGATGGCGGTGCCGTGCTGATCGTCATGAAACACCGGGATGTTCATCCGCTCGCGGCAGAGCTTTTCGACGATGAAGCAATCGGGGGCTTTGATGTCTTCGAGGTTGATCGCGCCAAAGGTCGGCTCCAGCGCGCAGACGATATCGGCCAGCTTCTCGGGGTCACTTTCGTTTACCTCAAGATCGAAGCAGTCGATATTGGCGAACTTCTTGAAGAGGACGGCCTTGCCTTCCATCACCGGTTTGGAGGCCAGCGCGCCGATATTGCCAAGCCCAAGCACCGCAGAGCCATTGGAAACCACGGCCACAAGGTTGCCACGGGCGGTAAAATTGGCGGCCTGTGCGGGATCCTTGGCGATGGCGGTAGAGGCCTCGGCCACGCCGGGCGAATAGGCGAGCGACAGATCGCGCCCGTTGGCCAGCGGCTTGGTGGCCCGGATCTCCAGCTTGCCGGGCTTGGGATACTGGTGATAATGCAGCGGCGCGCTGAGTGGGGGTGTTTCGCTTGAATCGCTCATGGGGCCTCCCGAAAACTGGTTTAATGCTAAACCATCTCCTCCGAGCGGCATGCCACAGATCGCCGGATGAGGCAAGTTTGCCGACGGAAAGGCACGGTTTCGTCCGGCCGCACGTTTTGCAGATTGCAATTTTATGTTTCGGGCATGGATTTTTCCGTTTAGCATCCCGGAGGAACGGGTGAATTTGCCCTGCCATATATCATGCGCTGGCCAAGGCCGGGTTTGGGCTTGTGGCGGGGTGAGCTATTTTGGGTGGTCTTCGATGGTTGGCGCGTGGCGCGGCCATGTGGGTCGGTGCATTGGTAAAACGAAACGCCGGGCGGTTTCATGGCGCGGTATAACCTACTTCGGGGAGCCCAGAGGGTTAATCCCCTTTGCAGCAGGACGGAGACATCCGATGGAGCTTCTTGAGGCAGCGCGCGATGTGCGGGCACGGGCCTATGCACCCTATTCAAAGTTCAAGGTTGGCGCAGCTGTGCGCAGCACCACCGGTGCGGTATATGTGGGCTGCAACGTGGAAAACGTGGCCTACCCAGAGGGCACATGCGCCGAAGCAGGGGCCATTGCGGCGATGATCGCAGCCGGTGACAGCGCCATTGCCGAGGTGGCCGTAATCGCAGACAGCCCCGCCCCGGTGCCGCCCTGCGGCGGCTGCCGCCAGAAGTTGGCCGAGTTTGCGCAAGGCGATGTGAAGGTGGTTATGGCGACCACCGCGGGCAAGGTGCTGGAAACCACGGTGGCCGATTTGCTGCCCGGTGCCTTTGGCGCGGATCACATGGCTGGAACTGCAAAATGACAGATGCCCGTGAAGTATTAGGCACGCTGAGGCGGGGCGAACAGGCCAGCGAGGAGCAGGTGCGCTGGTTTGCGGCGGCGCTTGCCGAAGAAGGGGTGAGCGATGCGCAGGTTGGCGCTTTTGCGATGGGCGTGTGTCGCACCCCGTTGAGCCAGGAGGCTCGGGTGGCGCTGACAGTGGCCATGCGCGACTCGGGTGAGGTGCTGAAATGGGATCTGGACGGGCCGGTGGTGGACAAGCATTCCACCGGCGGCGTGGGGGATTGCGTGAGCCTTGCGCTGGCCCCGGCGCTGGCGGCCTGCGGGGTTTATGTGCCGATGATCTCGGGGCGCGGCCTTGGGTTTACCGGCGGCACGCTTGACAAGCTGGAGGCGATCCCCGGCTTTTCACCCGAAATCTCGATTGATCGGGTGCAGCAGGTGACGGCAGAAATTGGCTGTGTGATCGCCTCGGCCTCGGTGGATATCGCCCCGGCGGACAAGCGGCTTTATGCGGTGCGCGATGTGACCGGCACGGTGGAGAGCCTTGATCTGATCACAGCGTCGATCCTTTCAAAAAAGCTGGCCGCCGGGCTGGAGGGGCTGGTGCTGGATGTGAAATGCGGCAGCGGCGCCTTCATGAAAACCCTTGATGAGGCACGGGAATTGGCGCGCTCGCTGGTGGATACGGCCAGTGGCGCAGGCTGCAAGACAACCGCGCTGATCACCGACATGAACCAGCCGTTGGTGCGCTCCGCAGGCAATGCGGTGGAGGTAACAGAGGTAATGGATACGCTCACCGGCTCCGGCGCTTCGGACCCGCTTTTGCACCTCACCTCAAGGCTGGGCGGTGCTTTGCTGGCCAATCATGGGATTGCCTCAAACCGGCACACCGGGGCGGATATGATTGTGGAAAAGATCCGCACCGGCGCGGCGGCCGAGGTGATGGGCCGCATGGTGGCAGCGCTTGGCGGCCCGTCTGACTTTTTGACCCGCTGGCGCGACAGGCTGCCCGCGGCACCTGCAACGGTGGACGTTTGGCCAGACACCCCCGGCTATGTGGAAACCGTAGATGCCGAGGCGCTCGGCCTGGCGGTGATTGACTTGGGCGGCGGGCGCAAGCGGGCACGTGACAGGATCAACCCAAGCGTCGGGCTGACCCATATAGCCCCCATCGGCCAGGAGGTTGGCAAGGGTGGCCGTCCGCTGGCGCGCATTTGTGCGGCCAAGCGTAGTGCCGCCGAGGCCGTAGCGGCAAGGGTGCGCGGCGCTTTCCATCTGAGTGACAGAGCGGTAAACCCACCCAAGCTGGTGATTGAAAGGGTTGAGTAGATGCCCCGTGCGTTTTTGGTGGTGATGGATTCCGTGGGCTGCGGTGGTGCGCCCGATGCCGGGGATTTCGGCGATGAGGGGGCCAACACGCTGGGCCATATCACTGAGGCCTGCGCCGAGGGGCGCGCCGAGGAGGGGCGCTCGGGGCCGCTGAAGATGCCGGTGCTTGATGGGCTGGGCCTTGCCGATGCGGTGGCGCTGGCCAGCGGCTATGCGGGCGGCGGCATGACCGGCAGGCCAACCGGGCTGTGGGGCGCGGCAACCGAGATCAGCCCCGGCAAGGACACCCCCACCGGCCACTGGGAACTGGCAGGCGTGCCGGTGCCGTGGGATTGGCATTACTTCCCCGATGAGGTTCCGGCCTTTCCGCAATTCCTGCTTGATGGCATCGCCTCGATTGCCGGAGTCGGCGGAACCCTGGGCAACCGCCATGCAAGCGGCACGGTGATCCTGGAGGAAGAGGGCGCGCGGCACATCCAGACCGGCTGGCCGATCATTTACACCTCTACCGACAGCGTGCTGCAAATCGCCGCCCATGAAGAGCACTTCGGGCTGGAACGGCTGCTGAGCCTTTGCGAAGAGATCGCGCCAACCCTGCACGCCATGCAGGTGGGCCGGGTGATTGCGCGCCCTTTCATTGGCAGCCCTGAGGACGGATTTACCCGCACCACCAACCGGCGCGACTATGCGATGAGCCCGCCGGAGCCAACGCTGTGCGATTGGGTGCAAGGCGCGGGCGGCAAGGTGCATGCCATTGGCAAGATCAAGGATATCTTTGCGGGCCACGGCATTGATGACGTGCGCAAGGGTGATGATGCCACGTTGATGGGGCATCTGAGTGACTTGGTCGATGAGGCCGAAGACGGCAGCCTGACCTTTGCCAATTTCGTGGAATTCGATAGCCTCTACGGCCACCGCCGCGATGTTTCGGGCTATGCGCGGGCGTTGGAGTGGTTTGACGCGGCCCTGCCGCCGGTGCTCGCCAAGCTGCGCGAGGGCGACATGATGCTTTTCACCGCCGATCATGGCAACGATCCCACATGGCATGGCACCGACCACACCCGCGAGCGGGTGCCGGTGATTGTGGTCGGGCGCGGCGCGGGCGAGATCGGCCACTGTGGCTTTACCGATGTAGCGGCCTCGGTTGCGCATCATCTGAATGTGCCGGCCAAGGGGCCGGGGAGGAGCTTTATTTGACGTTTCAGACCATGCCGAAGGTGGAGCTGCACTTGCACCATGAAGGGGCGGCACCGCCTGAGTTTGTGCGCGGGATCGCCAAGGAAAAGAAGGTGGATATCTCTGGCGTGTTCAATGAGCAGGGGCAATACGCCTACAGCGACTTTGAAGATTTTCTGAGGATTTATGAGGTGGCGACCTCGGTGCTGACCAAGCCCGAAGATTACGCCCGCCTCACCCGCGCGGTGCTGGAAGAACTGGCCGAGCATGGGGTGATTTACGCCGAAACCTTCCTGTCGCCAGACTTTTGTGGTGGCGGCGATGTGAAGGCGTGGATGGAATATCTGGCGGCAATGGTTGAGGTCGCCGAGCAGGCCGAGCAGGAGCTGGGCGTTACCCTGCGCGGCATCGTCACCTGCATCCGCCATTTTGGCCCCGAAAAATCACGCCCGGTGGCCCGCTGCGCCGCCGAAACGGCGGGCGACTGGCTGGTGGGCTTTGGCATGGCCGGGGCCGAGATGGTGGGCGCGCCGGGCGATTTTGCCTGGGCGTTTGATTGCGCGCGGGAAGCCGGGCTGCGGCTCACCTGCCATGCGGGTGAGTGGGGCGGGGCAAAAATGGTTTCGGACACGCTTGACCAGCTTCCGGGCATCGAGCGGATTGGCCATGGGGTGGGCGCGGTGAGTGATCCGGCGCTGATGAAACGGCTGGCGGACACCGGCGTTGTGCTGGAAGTTTGCCCCGGCTCCAACGTGGCGCTTGGTGTGACCCAGAGCTTTAGCGCCCATCCGATCAACACGCTGCGTGAGGCGGGGGTGAAGGTGTGTATCAGCACCGATGATCCGCCGTTTTTCCACACCACGATGACGCGGGAGTATGAAGAGCTTTCGCGGGCGTTCGGCTGGGAAGAAGATGATTTTACCGCGCTGAACCGCGTTGCCGCCGAGGCTGCCTTCTGCGATGAGGACACCCGCGCACGCATTCTCAAAGGGCTAGAAACATGAGCATTCCGCACCTCACGGTCGTCAACCATCCGCTGGTTCAGCACAAGCTGACCCTGATGCGCGACAAGGGCTCGCCAACGGCGGTGTTCCGGCAGCTTTTGCGAGAGATTTCACAGCTTCTGGCCTATGAGGTGACGCGCGACTTGCCGATGACGACCAAGCGGATTGATACGCCGCTGACAGAGATGGATGCCCCCACGCTGGACGGCAAGAAGCTGGCGCTGATCTCGATCCTGCGGGCGGGCAACGGGCTGCTCGACGGGGTGCTTGAGCTGATCCCATCGGCGCGGGTGGGCTTTGTGGGGCTTTACCGTGACGAAGAAACGCTGCAACCGGTCGAATATTATTTCAAGGTGCCCGAAGCGCTGGAAGACCGGCTGGTTATTGCGGTTGATCCGATGCTGGCGACCGGAAATTCAAGCGCGGCGGCGATCGACAGGCTGAAGCAGGCGGGGGCCACAAATATCCGGTTTCTTTGCCTTTTGGCCTCGCCCGAGGGCATTGCGCGGATGAAGGAAGCGCACCCCGATGTGCCGATCGTGACGGCGGCGGTGGATGAGCGGCTCACCGAGCAGGGCTATATCATGCCGGGCCTAGGGGATGCGGGTGACCGCATGTTTGGCACCAAATAGGCGATTTCCCCCTTGCTTGATTGTTTCCGATTAGGCATCCTCCCCTATATCTAGTGGGGGTTTGGAAGATGTTGGCTCGCCTTTTTGCAACGGCAGCAGCGGTAGTGTTTCTCGGTTTTGGTTCGGCAGCAGAGGCGCAGAGCCTGAAGCGGTCTTCGGGGCCGGCTGAATACCCGCCCGCATCCTACAAAGGCACGCAATACGTTGACAGCAAGGGCTGTGTTTTCATCCGCGCCGGATTTGCCGGAGCGGTGGATTGGGTGCCGCGCGTCACCCGCGCGCGCAAGCAAGTGTGCGGCCTGCGCCCGACCTTCGCCAAGGCGCCTGCGCTGCCGGTGATCAAGGACAAGCCAGTGGTTGCGAAGGCCAAGCCTGCCGCGCCCAAGCCGGTTGCCAAAACCGAAACCCGCACCGCCCGCGCGACACCCGCCAAGACGGCCCCCAAAAAGACCGCCGTGAAGAAAACGGTGAGCAAGAAGCCGACCACGGCGAAGACAACCAGAACAACGACAACCCGAAAAACGACCAAATCGGCGACCAACGGCACCACGGCGCGCCGCCCGATCCCGACTGCCGCGCTGAAACGCGGCCCGGCGCCGAAGCCCGGCAAGGTGCGTCGCACCGCCAAGGCCGCTCCCGCGCCCGCCCAAAAAACCACAACCCGGCAAGTGGTGCGCTCAAGTGCGTGCCCCGACCGCAACGGCGTGAGCCAGCGTTACACCAACGCATCGGGCGTGCGCTGTGGTCCGCAGGGCTATGTGGGCAACGACAGCAACTTTAACGCACCAACCCGCACCGCAAAGACGCGCGGCGCCCCGGCCACGACGACCAAAACCACCACTCGCCCCCGCCGTCAGGTTGCGGCACCCGCCCCGGCGCCCCAGCGCACGGCGGTGCCGGTGAGCACCCCCAAGGGATATAAAAAGGTGTGGACCGATGGGCGCCTCAACCCCGAGCGCGGCGAACGCACCCAGCGCGGGCGTGACCAGATGGCGCTGCTCTGGACCCAAGACGTGCCGCGCCGGTTGATTGATGTGCGCACGGGCCGCGATGTGACGGCGCAGCGCACGGAGATGATTTACCCCTACACCGATTACGCCGAGCAGCAGGCCGATATGGCCCGCAAGGCGACGGTTTCGAGCAAGTCGGTCAAGAAGGTGAGGCGCAAGCAGGCCACGGTTTCCAGCAAGTCCGCGCCCAAGACCAAACGGGTGACGACGAAGGTGGTGCGCAAGGCTGCGCCGCAGCAAAAGCAGCGGGCCACCAAGGTGCGCACCGCGCCCAAACAGGCCAGCAAGGCGGCGAGGAGCGGGCGGTTCATTCAGGTGGGCACCTTTGGGGTGGACGCCAATGCCAAGCGCAGCGCGCAACGGCTGGCCTCGGCCGGGTTGCCTGTGCGGATGGCGCCGATCACCCGTGGCGGCAAACGCCTGACCATCGTGATGGCTGGGCCGCTGGCCGGTGGTGGGCTGAACTCGGGCCTTCACAAAGCCCGTTCGCTGGGCTTTGGAGACGCATTCATTCGCTAACAACCAACGACAATAAGAACGACGGGCAGGCAAGCCATACAGGCAACGCGCCTCGCGAAGAAACCTTCGCGGGGCGCGATACGTTTTGGGATGGTGCGTGTGTTGGGGCTGAGGCGCTACTCGCCGCAGATGCCTTGCAGCGCGACCCAATCGGCATCGGCCAGAATGGGCTGCGCATTGCCGGAGCGCATTGGATCGGCCTCGATCAGCGGCAGGGTGTTTTCGCCCGAGACATCCAGCGCATAGGCATAGGGCGTGGCCGCAACCTTCGCCGCCTCAAAGCGGGTGAGCAGCGCCTCGGCAGGGACCGGGGCGGTGGGAGTGGCGATGAGCGTTTCGGCGTAGGCATCGAGCGTTTCGTCCTGCATCTTGCCCGTGGTGAGCAGGCGGACCGTGGCCAGAAGCCCGGCGTGATCGAGCAGGGTTTGCAGCGGATCAACCAGGGCGGCGCGGGTGGCCTCGGCCAGGATGTACCCGGCGGCGACATCGGGGCTTTCATAGTCTTCCACCAGCGCCTTGTTGAGCAGGATCAGCCCGCCGGGCAAGGCGACGGTATCGTGGATGCCGGAGCGCAGCACCAGCAGGCCGCCCTTTTCAGGGGCCAGAAGCCGGGTGTGCAGGCGGGCAAGGGCGCGGTCGCCGCGCGGGGTGCGACAGGGCGCGCCAGACACCCGCCCGATGGCGCTGAACACCTGCCCGCCGATGGCCGCGCGGGTGGGCGCGGGCACAACGCCGGTGGTGTGGCGCACCAGCGCGTCGGGCAGCCAGAACACCGCCCCGGCGACCAGCGCCGCAGTGGACCCCCAAAACAGGACGCGCCGCAGCCAGCCCTCACGCGGGCGGCGCCTGGCGATGACCTGGCGCACCCGTTCGATCGCGTCGATCATGGTTTCGTCGTCGATCTCCAGCACTTCCAGCGCCTCGGCAGACGGGGTGTAAATGGCGGGGATATCGCCGGGATTGGCGCGCTCGACGGCGGCCAGCGACCAATGGGTGAGCGGGCGGCCTGCGTTATCGGAAATCGACAGCGACGCATCGCCAAAATTGACGGTCACGTTCTGGCGCTGGGCCTCTGGCTCGGGCCGCCAAAGGCCGGGGCTTTCGAGGCGTTGATATTCCTTTAGCGCCGTCATCGGGCGGTGGGCCTGCTCTGTTATTCTTTTCGTTGGCGTAAACCTTAACCGCTTTCACCGCGTTTGGGAATCGCCAACAAAAAGCGCCGCGCCATGGGATGGCGCGACGCTGTATTTATAATGCAAACCCAGAGGCTTACATGGAGTTGAGGCTCATCAGATAGGCATAAACATCCTTGGCGTCGTCTTCCTTTTTCAGGCGGAAGGACATTTTGGACTTGGCCTTGTCGTCGCCTGTCGCCTCCTTGAGGAAGGCTTTTGGATCGGCCACATAGGCGACAAGCTTTTCCTCGGTCCAGATGAGGCCTTCTTCACCGGCCTCCACGATGGATTTGCCATAGCGGAAGTCTTCAACGGCACCGGCCTTATGGCCCATCACGTTATAAAGGTTGGGGCCGGTTCTGGCCCTTTTGCCGGCGAGCGTTTCACCCGCTTCGTTGACGACAACGTGGCAGGTTTGGCAGCGTTTGGTAAAAACCTTCTCACCGGCGGCGGCATCGCCCGTGGGTGCGGCCATTTCGGCCATGGCGGTATCATCCTCGGCCATGGCGGCATCACCCTCGGCATTTTCGTGGCTCTCGGCAAAGGCCGGGGCGGCCAGAAGGGCAGCGATGGCTGCGGTTTTGATGATTGATTTCATGGCTCGTTCAGTCTCCTCGTAAGGTGGCTTTTGATCTTGCTTGATGCGTCGGCTCAGGAGGGCTTGTTAGCGCAGGCCCCCTCCAATAGACACGCGGCGCTATGGCACAAGTATATAGTGCGGTATTTGGAAAGTCGAAAATGTGACCAAGGTCTTAGCTGAAAATGGCGGCATGATCCCGGCCTGGGTTGATGGGGCGCTGGTGCCGGTAGAGAAGCTGGCGGTGCATCAGCGTGGGTTACGGCACAAGGCGGTGTCGGTGTTTCTGTTTGCCGGGGAGCGGCTGTTGATCCAACAGCGGGCGGCGGGGAAGTACCACACGCCGGGGCTTTGGGCCAACACCTGCTGCACGCATCCCCATTGGGGCGAGGCGGCGGGTGATTGTGCGCAGCGGCGGCTGGGTGAGGAGCTTGGCATCACCGGCGTGGCGCTGGAGCCGCGCGGGGAGCTCACCTATCGCGCCGATGTGGGCGGCGGGCTGGTGGAGCATGAAGAGGTGAGCCTGTTCCGGGTGGATTGCGCGGCAGAGCCGCAGGTGCTGGCGACCCCCGCAGAGGTGCAAGCGATACGCTGGGTGACGCTTGATGCGCTGGCCGCAGAGATTGCGGCCGCGCCAGAGCAGTTTACCCCATGGATCAGGATTTACATGGCCGAACACCGCCATTTGATAGCCTAGAGGGACGGGCTGTGCCGGGGGTCAGGGCTTTTTGGCGGCGTAACGGGCCATGAACATTTCGATCGCGCCGTCGATCACCTTTTGGCGTTTCTCGGGCGAAAAATCACAGTCGATCCCCATGATGCGCTTCACCCAAAGCTCGGCCTTGATCAGCTCCATGAACTGATAGGCGGCTAGCTCGTAATCCTCGATGTCAAGCTCGCCGCGCTGGGTGGCGGCTTGCAGGAAGGGGACGATGGCCTTGCACACAACCTCGGGGCCATATTTGCAAAACTCCTGCCCGATTTGGGGGAAGCGCCCGCTTTCGGCGGTGCAGATGCGGAACATGCCGCTGCCAAGATCGGAGAGCATGAAGGCCTGCAACTGCTCGGCGATCTGACGCAGCACGACCGGCGCGGATAGCGGGGGATCAATGGCCTGCACGGCGACCTCTGCATGTCGCTGGCATTCGCGGGTCGCGACCTCCATGAACAGCAGGCCCTTGTCGGGGAAGTAGTTGTAGAGCGTGGCCTTGGAGACGCCGGCCTCTTTGGCGATCAGATCAACCGACGCGCCTTCATAGCCATCGGCCAGGAAAATCTTGCGAGCGCCCTCGACCACCTGATCGAACTTGCGGCCACGTTTGATTTCCGCTGAGGGCGCACTCATGAAGATTTCCCCTTTTTCTCGGAGGCAACTATAAACAGAACGGTTTAGTTCCGGCAAGGCGGGAGGTGGTTTGGCAAGGATCGGGGGGTCACAATTGCAGGTTTTGCAGGGGGGCTGTGGACTTTCAACAAGGGCGCTCCGATAGTCAACGCACCACAAGGACAGGAGGGGCTGACATGGTTGAGACTGTTTCGGAAAACCGGGCGTTTGGCGGGGTGCAGGGGGTCTATTCCCATGCCTCGGAGGCCTGCGCTTGTGACATGACTTTTGGCCTTTTCTTGCCCGAAGAAGCCCGCGACGGGCCAGTGCCGGTGCTGTGGTATCTATCGGGGCTGACCTGCACCCATGAGAACGCGATGACAAAGGCCGGGGCGCAGGCCTGGGCCGCCGAGCAGGGGATTGCGCTGGTGTTCCCCGATACCTCGCCGCGCGGAGAGGGCGTGGCCGATGACGAGGCCTATGATCTGGGCAAGGGCGCGGGGTTTTACGTAAACGCGGTGCAGGAGCCCTGGGCGCCGCATTATAACATGTGGGACTATGTGGCCGAGGAGTTGCCCGCGCTGATTGGGGCGGAGTTTGCGGTGGATCTGGAGCGCCAAGCGATTACCGGGCATTCTATGGGCGGGCATGGCGCGCTAACGCTGGGGATGGCCCTGCCGGGGCGGTTTACCAGCGTTTCGGCCTTTGCGCCCATCGCCCACCCGACCGAAAGCGACTGGGGCCGCAAGCAGCTGACGGCCTATCTGGGCGATGAGGGTTGGGAGGCGCATGACGCCACGCTGCTCATGCGGGATGACGGCTTTGACGGGCCGGTGCTGGTGGATCAGGGCAGCGGCGATCAGTTTCTTGATTTGTTGATGCCCGAGGCGTTGAGCGAGGCAATGGCGGCGCGGCGCCAAGAGGGGGCTTTCAGGATGCAAAAGGGGTATGACCATTCCTACTTCTTCATCTCGACCTTCATGGAGGAGCATGTGGCGTTTCACGCCGAGGCGCTGTGGGCCCGGTGACGATCTGGGTGGATGGAGATGCCTGCCCGGTGAAGGCCGAGGTGGAGCAGGTGGCAAGCCGCCTGAAGGTGCCGGTGAAAATTGTGTGCAACGGCGGGCTGCGGCCCTCGGCCAACCCGTTGATCGAGGTGGTTTATGTGAGCGAGGGCCTCGATGTGGCCGATGATTTCATCGCAGAGAACGCCGGGCGCGGTGATGTGGTGATCACCGCCGATATCCCGCTGGCGGCGCGCTGCGTAGAGGCCGGGGCGCTGGTGGTGAAGCCGGACGGCGAGCGGCTGACAGAGCGCAACATGGGCTCGGCGCTGGCCACGCGGGATTTGATGACAGACCTGCGGGCGGCGAACCCGCTCAAGCAGGGCGGCGGGGCAAGGCCGTTTTCGAAAGCGGATCGGGCGCGGTTTACCGATGGGTTGGACCGGGCGTTGCGGGCCGCGGGGGGGGGCTCGCGGGGGTGGTGCGGCGCGCGGGCCCCCCCCCCGCCCCCCCCCCCCGCGCGCCCCGCGCGCGCCTGCGGACCAGAGCGCAGCGAATGTAGGCAATTGAGCGTGAGAACAAAACGTGAAAATATGGGTGTGGGGAATCGCTCATGTTTGCTGAACTCAATGCCACGTCCAACTTTACCTTTCTCACCGGGGCCTCCCACCCCGAGGAGTTGATGGAGCGTGCCGGGCTGATGGGGATCAGGGCTTTGGCGGTGGCGGATGAGAACTCTGTTGCCGGGATTGTGCGGGCGCATCAGCGCGGGCGTGAGATTGCACGGGTGGTCAACGAGCGGGCCGAACAGGAGGCGCGGGACGGGGTGATTGGGCCGGTTGCGCCAGAGGGGGCCGCGCGCGCGCCCTCGCTGGATATTGCCTGTGTTCCAAGGCTTTTGCCGGGCGCACGGGTGGTTTTGTCTGATGGGTTCACGGTAACGGCCTTGCCGAGGGATCGCGCGGCTTGGGGGCGGTTGTGCCGGCTGTTGTCGCTGGGGCGGCTCAGGGCCGAGAAGGGCGCCTGCCTGCTCCATATGGAGGATTTGGTGGCATGGGGCGAGGGGATGGAGCTGTTGCTGCACCCTTCCGCCGCGCCGGATTGGGAGGCCAGGGGGCGGCGGTTGAAACGGCGGTTTGGCCATGCGGTGAGCCTGCTGGCCGCCCCGCGGTATGACGGGCGCGATGCTGCGCGGTTTGATCGGCTGGCGGGCGTGGCGGAGCGGCTGGGGGTGGCGATGGTGGCCAGTGCGGCCCCGTTGATGCACCACGGGCGGCGGCGGCGGCTGGCCGATGTTTTGAGCGCGGTGCGCCTTGGGTGCCGGGTGGATGCGCTGGGCCGGGCGGCGCTGGCCAATGGCGAGCAGCGGCTGCGCAGCGCCGGGGAGATGCGGCGGCTGTTTGTGGGCCATGAGGGCGCTGTGGAGCGGGCGGGCGAGGTGGCAGAGCGCTGCCGGTTTTCGCTGGATGAGCTGCGTTACGAATACCCCTCGGAGGTGACGGGCGGCGAGACGGCGGGCGAGCGGCTGGCGCGGCTGGCGCAGGCCGGGCTGCGCTGGCGCTATCCATCCGGCGCTCCCGAGCGGGTGAAGGGTATGTTGGCGCATGAGTTGGCGCTGATCGCAAAGCTCAAATATGAGCCCTATTTCCTGACGGTGAATGACATTGTGGCCTTCGCCCGTGAGCGCGGCATCCTGTGCCAGGGGCGCGGCTCGGCGGCAAATTCGGTGGTGTGTTACTGCCTTGGGGTGACGAGCGTCAGCCCCGAGATCGGCACCATGGTGTTTGAGCGATTTGTCAGCGAGGCCCGCGACGAGCCGCCGGATATTGACGTGGATTTTGAGCATGAGCGGCGCGAGGAGGTGATCCAGCATATCTATGAGCGCTATGGCCGCCACCGGGCGGGGCTTTGTGCCACGGTGATCCACTATCGCGGCAAGCGCGCCAGCCGTGAGGTGGGCCGCGCGATGGGGCTTTCGGATGATACGATCTCGGCGATGTCCTCGCAGATCTGGGGGTGGGGATCGGTCTCGGCGTCGCTCAGGGATGAGCGGCTGCGCGAGATCGGGCTGGACCCGAGGGACCGGCGGCTGGCGCTGACCTTACAGATCATCGAGGAAATACAGGGCTTTCCGCGCCATCTGAGCCAGCATGTGGGCGGTTTCATCATCACCGAGGGGCGGCTGGATGAGCTGTGCCCGGTGGAGAACGCCAGCATGGAAGACCGCACCGTGATCCCGTGGGACAAGGACGATATCGACGCGCTGGGCATCCTCAAGGTGGATGTGCTGGCGCTTGGGATGCTGTCATGCATCCGCAAGGCCTTTGACCTGCTGGCCGAGCATCATGGCACGCGCTACGAGCTGGCCACCCTGCCGCCGGAAGACCCGCAGGTGTATAACATGCTGTGCAAGGCCGATAGTCTTGGGGTGTTTCAGGTGGAGAGCCGGGCGCAGATGAACTTTTTGCCCCGGATGCGCCCGAGGTGCTTTTATGACCTGGTGATCGAGGTGGCGATCATCCGGCCCGGCCCGATTCAAGGGGATATGGTGCATCCGTTCCTGCGCCGCCGGAATGGCGAGGAGCAGGTGGAATTTCCCTCGGATGCTCTGGGCGAGGTGCTGGGCAAAACGCTGGGTGTGCCGCTGTTTCAGGAGCAGGCGATGCAGATCGCCATTATCGGCGCGGGGTTTACCCCGGATGAGGCGGATCGGCTGCGGCGGGCCTTGGCGACCTTCAAGAAGCTGGGAAATGTGGGTGATTTCCGCGAGCGTTTCCTGCGGGGGATGGCGGCAAATGGCTATGAGGCGGAGTTTTCCGAGCGGTGTTTCTCGCAGATCGAGGGGTTCGGCTCTTATGGCTTCCCCGAGAGCCACGCGGCGAGTTTTGCGCTGCTGGTTTATGCGAGTGCCTGGTTGAAGCGGCACCATCCGGGGATGTTTGCCTGTGCGCTGCTCAACAGCCAGCCAATGGGGTTTTACGCCCCGGCGCAGATTGTGCGGGATGCGCAGGAGCACGGGGTAGAGGTGCGCCCGGTCGATATCAACGAAAGCTTTTGGGACAATGTGATGGAGCCGGACGGGCGCGGCGGATTGGCGCTGCGCCTCGGGTTTCGCCAGATCAAGGCCATGCGTGAGGAAGAGGGGCGGTGGATTTGTGCGGCGCGGGGCAATGGCTATCTGGATGTTGCCGCGGTGTGGCGGCGCGCCGGGGTGGCACCGCATCTGGTGGAGGCCCTCGCCGAGGCAGATGCCTTTGCCGGGATGGGGATGAACCGGCGTGAGGCGCTGTGGGAGGCAAAGGCGCTGCGCGGGGATGCCCCGCTGCCGCTGTTTGCGGGCGCGTTGGAGGGCGAGGGGATTGCCGAGCCGCTGGCCGCGCTGCCGCAAATGAGCCTCGCCGAGGAGATGGTGGAGGATTACGTGGCGCTCAGGATGAGCCTGCGCGCGCATCCTGTGGCCTTGCTGCGGCATCTGCTGACGCCGGGAATTGCCGCCTCAACACAGGGCATGGCCGCAGAGCGGCGATGAGGGCGTTCATGCCCGGCAGACCGGGGCAAGAAGGCCCCTGTTCACCGAGTGCCACGACGCCACGATGCCGAAAAACGAGGCGCGCCTGAAGAAAGCCGGTGCCAGATCGCGCCTTAGCGCGACAGGCGAAAGATCATGTAGCGGTTAAAATGGCAGAAGGCTTCGGAGGTGCGCTTTTGCTCGTGCAGGCGCTCGGCCAGCCGAAAGCGGCGGCGTTCACTCAGCATCATCCTGAACGTCGAAGCGATGGCCCAACGGGTTTTGGGGCGCTTCATTTTCAGCTCTTCGTTAACGCGGGAAACGGCGTGGCCGATCACGTTGAACAGGCCCTGCTCAAGATCAATCGAGGGGGCAACGGCCTCGGTGATGTCTTCCTCGGCCTCGATGGTAAGCGACAGGGCTGCCACGGTGTTTCGCATCAGGGCAAGGCGGTGGCCGCCGCCCACGGTTTGGCCGCGTTTGACACCTTCATACTGTTCGGAGCGGAAGCAATCCGCGATGAGGATCTGGCCCTCGGGCTTGAGCAGGCCAAGCGCCTCTTTCAGCGCAACCTCGCAGGGAATGTATTGAAAACTCTCGGAAAACAGGCAAAGATCAAAGCCGCCCGCCCCGGCGAAATCCTCGAACATACATTCATGCACCCGCGCTTCGGGCGCGTTCTGGCGGCAGCGCGAGGCGAGAAAGGGGGAGGGCACGACGATCTCGACCTCATGGCCAAGCGCGATCAGCTTTTTGGCGGTTTCACCCGCGCCGCCGCCGATATCAAGGATGCGCAGCGGCCCCTCGGGCAGGTAGCCAAACAGCTTTTCGGTATAGGCGGCCTGCGCGGTGCCAAGGTTTTCGGCCGTGGCGTCCAGCCCGGTCCATAGGCCGTAATGCAGGTTCTCGGCCCCGGTGAGCCAGCGCATGAATGACAGACCTACATCAAGGCCAATGGCGCGAGTATCAACTTTTTGTCCCATGCGCTCTCCTAACCGAGGCCGCCCGTGGCGGGAAGGGGGTTAACGGATTGGGCGTGTTTTGGAGGCGGGGCAGCGGTCTTTGCTGTGGCAAAGGGTGACAGCCTCAAGCTGTTCACGGCTGGGTGTGGCGAAGAGCTTGGTTGAGCAGGGATCAACCGTGAGCGTGAGGGTGCCGCCGCGTTCTTCAACCGCCATCAGGTAGCTATCAGCCTCGGGGAAGCTGCCGCACCACGAGGCAAAGCAGACAAGGCGCACATTGACGGGGGTAGAAACGCGCGAGGTGAAGCCGCCTTTGCCAAGCTGCACGCCGGTGAGGTTGGCGCGGATCGTAAGCTCGGCCATGCCGCGTGTGGTGCGGCTGGGGCGCAGGCGGCGCACCGGTTCTTGCGGGGTGAGGCGGCCATGGATGACGCGGAAGTTTTCAGCGGCTTCGCGGGCATCGGTGTAAAGGCGCATCGGATCGGGGGGCAGGCAGGAGAGGGCCAGCGCGGGCGCTGCCGTGGCCAGCAGGGTGGCGGCGAGAGCGAGGCATTTGATCACGTCAGGTGTTCCTTGAAAGCTTCGAGCACGGCGGCGTAAACGGCGCGCTTGAACGGCACGATATTGGCAACAAGTTCAGAGGGGGGCAGCCACTTCCACTCGGAAAATTCGGGGTGTTCGGTGGCGAGGTTCACATCATCATCCTCGCCGGTGAAGCGCAGCAAAACCCAATGCTGCTCCTGCCCGCGGTAGCGCCCTTTCCAGACCTTGCCGAGCAGTTCGGGCGGCAGATCATAGCGCACCGGTGTTTTGGTTTCTGCAATCAGCGAAACCTTTTCGGGGGGGATTCCGGTTTCTTCCTCAAGCTCGCGCAGGGCGGCGGTGCGATGGTCTTCGCCCGGATCAAGCCCGCCTTGGGGCATTTGCCAGGCGGGTTGATCACTGTCGATCCGCTGGCCGGTAAAGACCTTACCGGCGGGGTTGAGCAGCATGACGCCCACGCAGGGGCGGTAGGGAAGAGATTCGGCGTCCATGGGGGTGAGTTAGTAGCGAGGCGGC
>NZ_JARGND010000031.1:28273-38294 GCF_029212645.1 Vannielia sp.
CTCATGAAACATGCCGTAAGGCTGGCCGGGAAAATTGGCATGAGTTTGGCGGACGCAGGGCTTTTGAGGACCGGCACGGCGGGGGTGCGGCGGCGTGAGCGCAGCAAAAAGGGCGGCCCCCGGAGGCGCCGCCCTGAAAAAGTGCCCGGCTGTGCACGCCAGCCTGCGCAGGATTACTCCTGCACTTCGATGGCGTGCAGGCCTTTCAGCAGGTCGATCGCATAGGCGAGCTGGAAGTCTTCGTCGCGCAGTTTTGCGGCTTCCTCGGCGGCGGCGCGCTCTTCTTCGATCTGCTTGATCTCGTCTTCGGTCAGGCTGTCGTTGTTCAGCGAGCCGCGCAGATCAGCCTCGGTGCGGGAGGGGCGTGCGTTTTCTTCTTCCTCCTCCTCACCGGTGTCGGGGTGAACGACGGGTTGCTGCACCACGATGTCGGGCGAGACGCCGAGCGCCTGAATGGAGCGGCCCGAGGGGGTGTAATAGCGCGCGGTCGTCAGGCGCATGGCACCGTCGCTTTGCAGCGGCATCACGGTTTGCACCGAGCCTTTGCCAAAGCTCTTGGTGCCCACAACAATGGCGCGGCGGTGGTCCTGCAAGGCACCGGCAACGATTTCGGAGGCCGAAGCGGAGCCGCCGTTGATGAGCACGACGAGGGGTTTGCCCTCGGCCAGATCGCCCTCACCGGCGTTGTAGCGATCTCCGTCTGCCGGGTCGCGGCCACGGGTCGAAACGATTTCACCGGCGTTGAGGAAGGCGTCAGACACCTTGATCGCCTGCGTCAGCAGCCCGCCGGGGTTGTTGCGCAGGTCGAGCACGATACCGTTCACATTGTCCATGCCGCCCAGCTCCTCGACGGCCTCTTTGAGACCGGATTCGAGGTTGGGGTAGGTTTGGTCGTTGAAGGTGGTCACGCGCAGCACGACGGTGTCGCTTTCGGTGCGGGTGCGCACGGCGGTGAGCTTGATGGTGTCACGCACGATGGTCACGTCAAACGGCTCATCAACGCCTTCCCGCACCACGGTGATGATGATCTCCGAGCCGACCGGGCCGCGCATCAGATCAACCGCTTCATCAAGGTTGAGGCCAAGAACCGACTCGCCGTCAACATGGGTGATAAAGTCACCCGATTGCATCCCGGCTTCATCGGCGGGGGTGCCATCAATCGGCGATACGACCTTCACGAAGCCCTCTTCCTGGGTCACTTCGATGCCAAGGCCGCCAAACTCGCCACGGGTTTGCACCCGCATGTCAGCCGCCGCATCGGGCGAGAGGTAAGAGGAGTGCGGATCGAGCGAGGTGAGCATGCCGTTGATGGCCGCTTCGATCAGCTCCTTCTCGTCAACTTCCTCAACATATTGGGCACGGATGCGCTCGAAGATATCGCCAAACAGATCAAGCTGTTCGTAGATCGAGGCGTTGCGGTCGGTCTCTTGAGCAATGAGCGGCCCCGCGATCTGGGTGCTCATCAAGGCCCCCGCCAGAGTGCCGCCCAGTGCGGCCATCATGAATTTCTTCATACCATCATCCATCCTTTGTCGCGGCAAACCACTGGGTTGGGTCTACCGGGCTGTTGCCCTGTCTGAGTTCCATATAAAGCGTTTCGCTGCGCTCTGCACCCGCTTCCAGCGCCCCGCCCTGGGGAAATTCTCCGGCCCGCTCGCCAAGCCCGCCCATCAGGCCAAGGGGGGCACCGGCAGCGAGGATCTCGCCGGGTTCACCATAGACAGTTTCCATCCCCGCAATCACCAACAGAGTGTCGGGGGCGGGCTCAAGCACGATCACGTTTCCGTAGTCGAGCAAGGGGCCGGTGTAGCGCAGCGTGGCGGCGCTGGGCGATGTGACCAGAGCGCCGGGGTAGAGCGCCAGCAGCAGGCCGGGGCGGGCGACACCGGCGGCATCGGCCTCGTTATAGCCGCGGATCACGGTGGCCGGGGCGGGCAGCGGCAGGGCGCCGCGTGCGGCCTCAAAGCGCGCGCCCTGTGCCTCGATCCCCTCAAGCTGGCCAAGGCCGGCGGCAAAGGCGGTGAGAGTATCGGAGGTTTCGAGCAACTGGCGCAGGCGCTCGGGGTCTTCGGCGTAGCGCAGCGGCAGTTCGGTGCGCTCATCAATGGCACGGGTCAGCGCGAGGCGGGCCGCTTGTGCGCCTTCCAGCCCGACCCGGAGGTTTTGCTGAGCGTTTTCCTGTATGACCCGAAGCAAGGCGATCTCTTCGATCTCGTCGCGCAGGTCGGCTGCCTCTTTTTGCAGGCCAGGGGTGATTGCGGAGAGGGTCATCGCGGCGCGGGCGGTTCCGGCAGGGCCGGAAGGATGCAGCAGCAGCAGCGGCGCGGGCGACCGCTCCATGGTGGAGAGCGCGCCAAGCAGGCGGGCGACCTCTTCATCACGGGCTTCCAGCGCGGCTTGCCGGGCGGTTTCCCCGGCGGCGGCCTGGCGCAGCCCGGTGCGCATGGCCGAAAGCCCGGTTTCATAGGCGCGCACGGTGGCGGTGAGCGCCTCCACGCGGTCAGCGCGGGTTTCGGCATCATCCAGCGCGTTTGCCGCCTTTGCGAGCAGGTCGGCGGCGCGGGAGGAAATTTCGGCCGGGTCAACCGCCTGCGCGGTGAGCGGCGCACCGAGGGTCAGGGCGAGCAGGACGGTGGCAGCAGCGCGGATCAACGGAGCAGGCTCCGCCCGGTCATTTCCGCAGGTTGCTCCAGTTCCATCAGCTCCAGCAGGGTGGGGGCCAGATCGGCCAGCCGCCCATCGGCCAGGGTTTTGCCCTCGGGCGCGCCATAAACGATAACAGGCACCGGATTGAGGGTGTGGGCGGTGTGCACGCCGCCGGTTTTGGGATCAATCATCATGTCACAATTGCCATGATCGGCGGTGACGATCATGGCGCCGCCTGCCTTTTCGAGCGCATCAAGCGCCATGCCCAGCCCCTTATCAACTGCTTCGCAGGCCTTGACGGCGGCTTCGATCACCCCGGTGTGGCCAACCATATCGGGGTTGGCGTAGTTCACCACGATCAGATCATAGCCTTCCTCGATAGCCTCAACGAACTTTGCCGAAACCTCGGGCGCCGACATTTCGGGCTGAAGATCATAGGTGGCGACCTTGGGCGATTTGGGCATGAAACGGTCTTCGCCGATTTCCGGAGTTTCCTTGCCGCCGTTAAGGAAGAAGGTGACGTGCGGATACTTCTCGGTTTCGGCGAGGCGGAACTGTCGCAGCCCCTGTTTGGCCACCCATTCGCCCAGCGTATTCTTCAGATCACGCGGCGGGAAACAGGTCGTCATATAGTCGTTATGGCCTTCGGAGTATTCGACCATGCCAAGCAGCGCGGCCAGCGCCGGGCGGGGGCCGGTATCAAACTCTGCAAAGCCCGGCTCACCGATGGCGCGCAGGATTTCGCGGGCGCGATCGGCGCGGAAGTTCAGGAAAAACAGCCCGTCGCCGTCTTTCATGCCCTCGTAGCCCGAAAGCACGGTGGGCAGGATGAACTCATCGGTGGTGTCGGCGGCGTAGCTTTGGGCAATGGCCGCTTGGGCGGAATCGGCGCTTTCGCCCTTGGCGTTGACAATGGCCTGATAGGCCCTGGCAACGCGCTCCCAGCGGTTATCCCGGTCCATCGCGTAATACCGGCCCGAAACGGTGGCGATCTTGGCACCTTCGGGCAGCGCAGCCTCCAGGGTGGCGATCTGGCCTTCGGCGCTTTTGGGGGCAACATCGCGGCCATCGGTAAGGGCGTGAACCACCACCGGCACCCCGGCGCGCGCAACCTCGCGCACGGCGGCGGCGATGTGATCCTGGTGGCAGTGCACCCCACCGGGCGAGGCAAGGCCCGCCAGATGCGCGGTGCCGCCGGTTTCCTTGAGCGTGGCGATGAAATCAAGCAGCGCGGGGTTGCGGGCAAAGGAACCGTCTTCAATGGCAAGGTCGATCTGGCCAAGGTCCATCGCCACCACACGGCCCGCGCCGATATTGGTATGGCCCACCTCGGAATTGCCCATTTGGCCCTTGGGCAGGCCCACGTCGGGGCCATAGGTGATGAGCGTGGCATGCGGGCAGGTGGCCATCAGCCGGTCAAAGTTGGGGGTGTTGGCCAGCGCCGGGGCATTGCCCTCACGGGTTTTGCCCATGCCCCATCCATCGAGGATACAAAGAACAACGGGTTTCGGCGGCATCATGATCGCTCCCTTGGTGCTTGCGCCGTTCTTACCCCAGCGGCGGCGGCGGGGAAACGGGCTTGGCAAAGATTGGCCGGGTTTTGCTGGAAGAGCGCGGGATATGGCTGCGTTGGCCGGGGGGAGCGCAGCGCGGAGTGATGCGTTTAGACCCGGTGATAGGGCGTTCCGGCGAGAATCGCGGCAGCGCGGTAAAGCTGCTCAGAGAGCATGACACGAGCCAGCATATGCGGCCAGACCATCTTGCCGAAGGAAAGCTTGAGATCTGCCTCGGCCAGCAGCGACGGATCAAGCCCATCGGCCCCGCCAATCAAAAACACCGCCTCGCCCCGCCCCTCATCACGCCAAGCGCCCAGACGGTTGGCAAAGTCTGGCGAGGGCATGAGCTTGCCGCGCTCGTCCATCGCCACCACCACGGCCCCGGCGGGGATGGCACGGCGCAAAAGCTCGGCTTCCGCCGGTTTGCCGCCGCCTTTCTTGTCCTCCAGCTCAACCACCCTGGCCGGGCCAAGGCCCAGGCCGCGCCCGGTTTTCCCGGCGCGATCAAGGTAGTCGTCAATAAGCGATTTTTCCGAGCCGGCGCGCAGCCGCCCGATGGCGATGATCGTCAGCTTCAAAAGGGGGTCAGGCCTCTGCCGGGGAGGGCTGCCACATCTTCTCAAGCTGATAGAAATCGCGGACTTCGGGGCGGAAAACGTGCACAATCACGTCGCCTGTGTCGATCAGCACCCAATCGCCTGCATCTTTGCCTTCGACCTTGCACAAGCGGCCATGCTCGGCCTTCAGCTTGTCGACCAGCTTCTCGGAGATGGCGGAGACCTGGCGTGAGGAACGGCCAGAGCAGATCACCATGTAATCGGCCATGGCTGTCTTGCCGCGCAGATCCACGGTCACGATCTCTTCGGCCTTGTCATCTTCGAGGGAGGAAAGGATGTAAGCGAGCAAGGCTTCGCTGCCGAGTTCGCCGGTTCTTGCCCCTTTGCTTGGGGCGTTGCTGGCCGCGCCGGGTGCGGCGGCCTCCGCAGAGTGGGTCAGGACAGGGTCCTCCTAAGTGGTGCGCCTGCATCGCCCCGGCGCCGGGAATATCCCCAAGATAACACTCACACGGCTTTGCTTCAACGGGGCGCGCGCTATTGGCTGGACGCTTTGCCATGAGGGAGCACAGTTTCACCCATGAGGATGAATGCCGCGTGGCTCCATTGGCTTTGGGTCTATCGAGTTTCCGACCGTTTCCTTCGCCCCGCCGCCTAACCGGCGAACACGGCCGGGCCGCCGCGCCGCCCGGCGTTATCCGCCGCGATTGAACGCTGCCAAATAGAGCGCCTGCCGGCGCATTCCTTTAATTGTTTTGCCTCCGGCGGGGATATTTATGGAGCATTGAGAAACAAAACACCGCGCATCTCAACGCTCTTCAAATATCCCCGCCGGAGGCACAAAATCTTGCAACGGCGGCAGCCGCGTGTTGGGTTGCCCTTATGCGTGCTGCTTTCAAAGCTATCGGGTTTGCCCTTTTTCTGCTGCTCCTTGCCGGGGCGGGGTTTGCTTGGGTGAACCGCGAGGAAGTGGGGCGGCTTTGGGCGGTGCAAAAGCTGTTCTCGCCGGATCGGATTGTTTGGAATTTCACCCATATGAGCGAGCTGTTCTACGCTGTCCCGTTGGATCTTGGACGGCAGGACGTGGTGGGTGTGGTGCCCGAGGGCATGGCTGTTGATCTGCCACCGGGGGCCGAGGCGGTGATTGCTGAGCGGCAGGTCACCGGGATCATGGTGCTGAGTGACGGTGCGGTGAGCCATGAGAGCTATCATCTGGGCACCGGGCCAGAGGATTTGCGGATATCGTGGTCGGTTGCCAAGAGCTTCATGTCGGCATTGATTGGCATTTTGATTGGTGAGGGGGTGATCGAGAGCCTTGATGATCCGGTGACGCGCTATGCGCCATCGCTTCAAGGCACGGGGTATGATGGGGCCTCTGTGCGCGATGTGCTGTGGATGGCATCGGGCCTGGAATTTGACGAAACCTACTCGGACTTCTGGTCTGATATTAGCCGGATGGGGCGGGTGCTGGCGCTGGGTGGCTCGCTTGATCGGTTCACTCGATCGTTTGAGGCTACGGTCGCGCCGCCGGGGTCCGAGTGGCACTATGTGTCGATTGATACGCAGGTTTTGGGATTGGTGATCCGTGGCGCAACCGGGCAGCCGGTGGCCGAGGTTATGGCCGAGCGGTTGCTCGCGCCGATGGGCGTGGCCCCCGGCCCTTATTTGCTGACCGATGCGCATGGCACAGGCTTTGTGATGGGCGGGCTCAACCTGCGGCTGCGGGATTATGCGCTGTTTGGCCTGATGTTTCAGCAAGACGGGCGGTTGGGCGAACGGCGGCTTGTGCCGTGGGATTGGGTGGAGGAAAGCACCCGTCCCTCTGCCCCTACCGAGCCGGGTGCGCTGCGCTATGGGTATCATTGGTGGATGCCGCGTGATGGCGAGGGCGAGGCGCTCGCTTTTGGGATCTATGGGCAATATATCTATATCAACCGCGAGGCCCGCGTGGTGATCGCCGCCAGCGGGGCCGACCCAGATTTTCGCCGCCCCGAGGTAAGGGACGGGATGATCGACTGGTTTCGCGAGATCACACGCGCCAATCTGGAGGCCCGCGAATGACTGCTGTTGAAAAGGCTCCTTCCGTCAACGTGTTGGGCGGGCCGTTGCAGGCCTGCTCTGCTGATCCGGTGACCGGGTTTTTCAGGGATGGGGCGTGCAATACCTGCGCGGCGGATGCCGGATCGCACACGGTTTGCGCGGTGATGACGGCGGAGTTTCTGGCCTATTCGAAGTATCTGGGCAACGATCTGACAACCCCGATGCCGCAGTTTGATTTTCCGGGGCTGAAGCCGGGGGATCGCTGGTGCCTGTGTGCCTCACGGTTTTTGCAGGCTCATGCGGAGGGCTGCGCGCCGCAGGTATCGCTTGAGGCAACCCATGAGGCGGCGCTGGAGATTGTTCCGCTGGCGGTTCTGCGGGAAGCCGCGCTCAACAGGGGGTGACTTTTCAGCAGGTTACGGGAAATCCGCAAGAAACTCCAAGCGCGCGTGAGGTGGCCCATACCGGGCGGCGCGGCGCTGGCGATTGGCCCTGATCGCATTCTGTTCCTGCATGCGCCGGGGGCGATCAGGCTTGAGCGGTTGCACCTTTTGCGGCGGTCATGTTCAATCCGTCGCACAGGCCCGGCGAATGGGCAGAGCCATAGAGCCACCCGCAAGGAGCCGATGTGGAGCCGCAAGACAGCACCGGATTTCAGGAAGACCTTCTGGCCAGCCTCCCGCGCTTGCGGCGCTTTGCGCTGGCGTTGACGGGGCACCCTTTGGAGGCGGATGAGCTTGTGCAGATAACCTGCGAACGGGCGATCGCCAAAGCCGCCGAGTGGGATCAGGAGCAACCCTTGCTGCCGTGGCTTTACACCATGGCGCGCACTCTGCTGGCCGTCGAGCACCGCAAAGCGGCGCGCCGAGGCGCGGTGCCTGCCAACGAAGTGGTGGCGTTGCTCTCGCACATGGGGGGCGAAGAGGCGACGCGGGCCGCGCAACTCATTGCGCCGGTTCTGGGCTTGCCGGATGCCATGGCCTCGGTGGTCCTGCTGGTTTCGGTGGAAGGGCATAGCTACGCCGAGGCCGCCGAGATCCTTGGCATTCCGCAAAGCACCGTGATGTCGCGCATGGCAGCGGCGAGGGCAAAACTGCGGGCCCAATGGGAGGGCCTGGAATGACCTTGCAAGACCGTATCAGCGCCTGGCTTGATGGGGCTTTGCCGCCCGAGGAGGCTGCACGGCTGGAAGCCGAGGCCGCCGCCGATCCGACGCTCGCCGCCAAGATGCAGGCGGCGCAGGAGCGCGAAGAGGCGCTTTCAAAGGCGTTTGATACCCTGCTTGAAGCCCCTTTGCCGCCGGGGATCATGGCGGTGGTTTCTGGCTCCACCCAGCCGGGCACCCGCAATGAAGAGGCCTCGCCCACCGTGGCCGGGGCAATGGCGCAGGAAGGCCCTGCCGCGCCCGCGCCCGAAGTCACCGAAGCCGCGCCCTATCCGGCGCACCCCGGCGAGGCGGCTTTTGCCTCAAACCCGCCGGGCGGAACGGCACCGAGGGGCGAAATGCCGCCCGATTTCGCGGCGACCAACACCAATGGCCGCGCGTTTACCCCGGCGCTGATTGCCGCTGTGCTGGCGCTTTTAGTCGTTGGCGCGGGAGGCGGCGCGCTTTTCACCCGCGGTTTCCTTGCCAATGAAGAACTGGCCGATGGCCATGCAACGCGCGGCTGGATGGAGGAGATCGCCGATTATCACCGGGTTTACGCCCGCCAAACCGCGCATCTGGTGGAGGTTCCGGCCAGCGAAACCCCGCATATCGAGGCCTGGCTTGGGCGGGAAACCGGCGTGCCTCTCAACGTGCCGGATCTCAGCGCCCTGGGCTTCACCTTTCAGGGCGCGCGCCTGCTTGTGGCCGGGGGGCGGCCTGTGGCGCAGCTGCTTTACACCGATGCGGAGGGCGGGGTGATGGCGCTGTGCGGTCTGGCGCTGGAGGGCGGTGAGCCTTTGCCCGGCTTTACCGCCCAAAGCTTTGGCGATGATCTTGAGATGGTGCGCTGGAATCCCCCCGGTGCCGCATGGGTTACGGTGGGCAAGCCTGATATGGCGCTCGACGCGGTGGCGCGGGCGGCTGCCGACAATGTGTAAGCGCTTTTTGCGCGAAAAAGCGGGTGCGCACGGCCCTAACCTTGAGTTTAGGCGCGTTGGTCATGGGTTTATGGCCATGGCGCTAACCTTCTGGTCAATAGAGCGTGGGGTGCGGATCGGGCATGGGATGCGCATCGCAAACTTGAAAGGACATGCCATGAAGGTATTTTTGACCCTGACCTCTTCGACCGCGCTGATGGTGCTGACCGCCAGCCAGCTTCAAGCAGAAGTGTCGGCCCAATCACTGGCCGAGGCCTATGCTGCCAAGGGCTATACCGATATCGAGGTAAAATCAGGCCCCACGCAAGTGAAGGTGGAGGCCGTGAAAAACGGCAAGGAGCTGGAAATCGTCTATGATAAGGCGACCGGGGAGACCCTGAAGAAAGAGGTTGAGCGGGCAGACAAGGACAGCGGCCATGAGGGTGTGGAGTTTGCCAGCCAGGATGAGGATTTTGTCGGCGACGGATCGGATGACGACGACGACGAGGATGATGATTACGACGATGATCGTGACGACGCCGACGATGATCGTGACGACGCCGACGATGATCGTGACGACGCCGATGATGATCATGATGACGACGATCATGATGACGATGATGGCGACGACGATGACCATGGTGATCACGGCGATGACGACAGCGATGATGATGGTGATGACAGCGGCGATGATGATAATGACGATGGGGACGACGACGATTGATCTGCCCCGCCCAAAACAAAATGCCCCTGCCCGATGGGTGGGGGTAACCCCGTGAGGCCATGATGTTCTCTCTACTGCGCCTTTTGCTTGTTGTGGCCGCCCTTGGCCTGACCGTGCCTGCCGCCTCGGCGGCGCCGGTGAGCGAGACGGTGGTTTCGCAATTGCAGGAGCAGGGATTTACCAGGATCCGGGTGTCGCGAACCTTGTTGGGGCGCACCCGGATCGTGGCGATGAGCCCGCAGTTTCGCCGTGAGATCGTGCTGAACTCCACCACCGGCGAAATCCTGCGCGACTACTGGAAACAGATCGGCACGGCACCGGAAAGCGGCAATGCGCCCGCGCTCGTGGACCCGCGTTCGCCGCCTCCCGGCCATGATGATGGTGGGTCTGGTGGCCCCGGCGGCGACGATAATCACGATGATGATGGCGACGAAGAC
>NZ_JARGND010000032.1:0-8665 GCF_029212645.1 Vannielia sp.
GCGGGCATTGCCTGCGGCACCATCCTTGCGGCCTCGGCGGCCGGGGTTGATGCGGTGGATTGCGCGATGGATGCGCTTTCGGGCAATACCTCGCAGGCGACCCTTGGCACCGTGGTCGAAGCCCTCCAGCACACTGATCGGGACACCGGGCTTGATATCGGCGCGATCCGCGAAATCTCGGACTATTGGGAAACCGTGCGCGGCCATTACAGCGCCTTTGAAAGCGGGCTACAGGCCCCCGCTTCCGAGGTTTACCTGCACGAAATGCCCGGCGGGCAGTTCACCAACCTCAAGGCGCAGGCCCGCTCGATGGGGCTGGAGGAGCGCTGGCACGAGGTGGCACAAATGTATGCCGACGTGAACCAGATGTTCGGCGATATCGTGAAGGTGACGCCCTCTTCCAAGGTTGTGGGGGATATGGCGCTGATGATGGTGAGCCAGGGCCTCACCCGCGCCGAGGTGGAAGACCCCAAGCGCGAGGTGTCCTTCCCCGACTCGGTGATCGACATGATGAAGGGCAACCTTGGCCAGCCCCCCGGTGGGTGGCCCGAAGCCTTGCAAAAGAAGGCCCTCAAAAACGAAAAGCCCCTCACCGAACGCCCGGGCAAACACCTGACGCCTGTGGATATAGAGGCCGTTCGCGCCGAACTGGCCGAGAAGCTGGGCACCGAGATCGACGACGAGGATCTCAACGGTTACTTGATGTATCCCAAGGTTTTCACCGATTACGCCGCGCGCCATGAAGACTATGGCCCGGTGCGCACCCTGCCGACCGATGTGTATTTTTATGGCATGGAACCGGGGGAGGAAATTTCGGTCGAGATCGACCCCGGCAAAACCCTAGAAATCCGGCTCGCCGCCATAAGCGAACCCAGCGAAGAAGGCATCAAACGTGTGTTCTTTGAGCTGAACGGCCAGCCGCGCGCCGTTCGCGTCGCCGACCGGCGCGCCGGGGCCACCGTGCAGGCGCGCCCCAAGGCCGAGCCTGGCAACGCCAACCACATCGGCGCGCCGATGCCCGGCTCCGTGGCCTCTGTTGGCGTGAAAGAGGGCCAGAAGGTCAGCGCGGGCGATCAGCTGTTGACGATCGAAGCGATGAAAATGGAAACCGGCCTGCATGCCGAGCGTGACGCGGTGATCAAGGCCGTGCATGTGAAGGCCGGTGAGCAGATTGACGCGAAGGACCTGCTGATCGAGCTGGAATAACCCCGGTTTTCCCTTGCCACCTCCGCTCTGGTCTGGCTCACATGGCGGGACCAGAGGAGGCGCATTCATGTTTGCGATCACATCCATCTACGCGGGCGTTTTGGGGCTGTTCTTCGTGGGCCTCAGCTACGCCATCACGATAACCCGCCGCAAACTGGCTGTTTCGCTTGGCGATGGCGGTGATGAACGGTTGCAACGCCAGGTGCGCGCGCAGGCCAACTGCGCCGAATACCTCCCTCTTGGCCTGATCCTGCTTGCTCTCGCCGAGGCGCAGGGTGCCCCCGCGATTGCCGTGCATTTGCTGGGCCTCGGGCTGCTCGCAGGCCGCCTGTTGCACGCCGCAGCTTTCCTTGGCGCGGCGATGTCCCTGCCGCTGCGCATTGCGGGGATGGTCCTTACCTTCCTCACTATCGCCGCTACCGCCGCAGGCTTGCTGCTGCACGGTTTTTTCTGAGCGGTTCGCCCGGCGCTCGCCGGCCCTGAACCGATCTTCCCCGCACGCCCTTCGCGCCGCACCAGCATTTTTTCGCCAAAGCGGCCAACTTTGTGCTTGAACCCCACCGCCGCCCTCGCTAAATCACCGCTACTCAAAGGACGCGGGCGTAGCTCAGGGGTAGAGCATAACCTTGCCAAGGTTAGGGTCGAGAGTTCGAATCTCTTCGCCCGCTCCATTGAGTTTCATGACTTGCAGGTCATTGCAGGCCATTCCCCTCCCCCAGATCAACCCTCTTTCACACATGCAGGTGTGTGCGCTCAAATGTGGCCAGAGAACAGATTCAGGGGCTTGTTCCTCAAATTCGGCAAGCTGCGCGACGTGAGTTTTGACCTGATGCCGCCATTTCCAAGCGTCGCCCTTTACAGGCTGCGGCGTCATAGGTGCGCAAACTTCCGGCTCGTTCCGGACGGGATGATCGCCATGGCGCTTCGGGCGGTGGTGTTTTCCAATAGCCAATCCGCAACAAAGGCTGCGTCAGCCACCAGTGCCGGGTGCAGCACGGCGTTGAACGGAGACGCAACGCCTTTCATGGACAGCACCTGACCCGGTCGAAAGGCCGTTTGCCGAGATCGCCCCCAAGCGGCGCCCGTTATCGGGAAAACACCAATGGCGAGAGGTGAATTTCGTCGGCAAAAACGCGGAAAATCCGGTTTTCAACAGCGCCAGCACAGCCGTATGATAAACGAGGCCTGCGGAGTTGCGTTTTTGGCGTCGATTATTTGTAAGTTGTCTGTTATTGCGGCAAATATTACGTTTATCACCTGTATTTTAAGGCCCCGTTGGGCCATCTACCACTCAAGGGAGGATACCATGAAACAAACACTCGCCGCGCTTCTCGGCGCGACACTTTTCGCTGCGCCTGTGAGCGCGCAAGAAACCGACCTGCTGATCGGTTCGACGTCGGCCTCGTCCAGCCACTATGGCTATTTCGTTGCCGTCGGGCAGCTGATCAACGACAACGCCGAGGGCCTGAAGGCCTCGGTGGTTGAGACCGGTGCGACCATGGACAACATTCGCCGGATGGAGCGCGGCCAGGTCGACCTGGGGCTTGTGACCACGCACAATATGCAACACGCGGTGACCGGCACAAACGCGTTTGAGGGCAAGCCGCAAGACCTGCGCCTGTTGTGGGTTTACACTGTCGCCCCGCAAAACGTTGTTGTGCGCGCGGATGCCGGCGTGAACAGCCTCGCTGATCTGCAGGGCAAGCGTTTCAACCCCGGGATCAAGGGCGGCTCCACCGAAGCCACCACTGAAGCCGTTTTCACGACACTTGGCCTCAGTGCCGACTACGTGCGCGGCTCGACCACCGACATCGTTGGCGCGGTCAAGGATAATCGCCTGGTGGGCTACGTGAAATCCGGGTCCGGCCAAAAGGTTGATGGCTCGACCATGGACATCGCGGTGACGACAGATATCTCGGTCATCGGGCTGACACCCGAGCAAGCCGACACTTTGCGCACCGAAATGCCCGACATCTCCGTTGTGGACATCCCGGCAGGGGCCGCCGAGGGCATTCCCGCCTTCAGCACCTGGGCCTTTGGTGTCGGCGTAGCTGCGCCATCCACCATGGACGATGAAACCGCTTATCAGATCGTTTCCGCGATCATGAATGACGACAGCGCCCAGGCGAACGCTCTGGCCTCACTCAAGGGCGCAGACCTTGCCCAAATGACATTGGACTACGGCACGGCTCCGCTGCATCCGGGTGCGGTGCGTTGGTTCGAAGAACAGGGCATGGACATTCCCGCCAAGCTGAAGGCGGATTGATGACCCTTGCGAACATCCAGAAAAGCCTCGCCATCGTTGTAGGGGCCTTTGTTTTCTACACGGCAGCAACCGGCCCGTTCGAGGGGTTGATCCAACGTGCGCTTTTTCTCGCACTGGTGGCGACTCTGGGGTTCGCACTCTATCCTCTGGGCGCCGGCACACGCTGGCGTCCGGTCGGACTGGCGATAGACCTCGCGCTCTGCACGGTTGTGCTGATTGCGTGTGGCTACGTGGTCTGGAACTACGATGAAATTATGACGTCGCTCCCTTGGGCAACGACAACGGACAAGGTGCTGACTGCGGGTCTTGTTCTCGGTTTTCTGGAACTTGGGCGGCGCGCGGTTGGCCCGATATTTCCGATCCTCGTTCTTGTTGGGCTCGGCTATGCGCTGTTCGGAGATATGCTGCCCGGCCCATTGCGGCATCGCGGCTTTGACACGGCGTTTGTCACCGAGACCATCTTTCTGGGCGACCTCGGCATCTGGGGGATGCTGACCGGCATCGCCGCAACCGTTATCTCGGCCTTCGTCCTGTTTGGGGCGTTGTTGCTGCATTCCGGCGGGGGGCAGGCTTTCATCGACCTTGCCATGCGCCTCGGGGGGCGCCAGCCGGGGGGTGCGGCCAAGATCGCAACCATTGCAAGCGGCCTGTTTGGCATGATTTCCGGATCGGCCGTGGCGAATGTCGCAACCACCGGCAATCTCACGATCCCGATGATGATCAGGCTTGGCTACCCGCGTCCGTTTGCCGCCGCGGTTGAGGCGGTGGCCTCCACCGGCGGTCAGATTGCGCCGCCGATCATGGGCGCCGCAGCCTTCGTGATGGCCGAGATCCTGGGCATGCCCTACACGACGATCATCCTTGGCGCGATCATCCCGGCGATCCTGTTTTACGCCTCGGTATTTGTCACCGTGCATTTCGTGGCCGTACGCCGGAATCTCGCCTTTGTGCCCGAAGACGAATTGCCCGCATGGCCCGCCATTCTTTCTCCGCGCCGCGTGGCACCGATCCTCTGTGCGCTTGGGGGGCTTGGCGTTGGCATCTGGCTCGGACGGTCCATCGCGACAGCCGCGTTCTATGGGATCGTTGGCCTGCTGGTCGCCTTCATTGTCACCGAGATCGGACGCATGGCGCCGCGCCAGATGATCGGCAAGATCATCGACGGGCTTGAAGACGCAGGCAAAGGCATGGTGATCATCGGGGTGCTTCTGGCCGGGGCGCAAGTACTTGTATCCATGATAAACCTGACCGGGATCGGGGTGACGCTATCGTCGCTGATCGTTTCAATGGCGGGTGACAGCGTGCCGCTCGTGGCGCTGATCGTTGGATTGGTCTGCCTGATCATGGGGATGGGCCTTCCAACAACGGCCGCCTACGTTCTGGTTGCCGCCGTGTTGGCGCCCGCGATGACCGCAGTTGGCGTGTCGCCGTTGGCGGCGCACCTCTTCGTATTCTACTTCGCAACGATCTCGGTCATCACGCCGCCAGTCTGTGTTGCGGTGTTTGTCGGCGCGGGCATTGCGGGCACCAATTGGTTGCCTGCCGCCGGACATGCGGTGCGCCTTGGCGCGGTCACCTATCTTGTGCCGTTCCTGATTCTGCTCAATCCTGGCATGCTGATGGAAGGTGGCCCTCTTTCGATCACACAGGCAGCGCTGTCAGGCGCGGCGCTCGTTCTCGCAGTGCCAGCCTTGCTCACCGGCTCGCCACTCATTGGCAACCGGCTCATCGACATCGCCTTGTTGGTGGCAGTGATCGCTCTGGCGCTCTGGCCAAACCTCATCACCCCCATTGTTGCCCTTGTCCTCTTCTTCGGCGCGCGAAAACTGGGTCAGCGCAAGGAAGGGTCCCTCGCATGACACCGTTCAGGATTGGCTGTGGCGCCGGGTTTCAGGGCGATCGGATCGAGCCAGCCGCCGATCTCGCCAACCGGGGCGAACTGGATGTGCTGGTGTTTGAATGCCTGGCCGAACGCACCATCGCCCTGGCCCAGCAAGCCCGGATGAAAGATCCCGAGGCGGGTTACGATCCGCTTCTGGAACGCCGCTTGCGCGCGACCTTGCCCGGCTGTGCCAGGCACGGCACAAAGATCATCACCAACATGGGGGCGGCCAACCCATGGGCCGGCGCCGCAAAGGCTCGCGCCATCCTGGCGGAGCTTGGTCTTTCGCTTAAAGTTGCTGTCGTAACCGGGGATGATGTGTCTGGCAGCATCGCAGACTACTCCCTTGATGAAACAGGCGAAACCGCACAGGCTCTTGGCCCGCGCCTCGTATCCGCAAACGCCTATATCGGCGTTTCCGGAATTGTGGAGGCGCTCGCACAGGGGGCTGACATCGTCATATGCGGCCGGGTTTCCGACCCGGCTCTGTTTCTTGCGCCATTGGTGCACCACTTTGGGTGGGCGTTGGACGATTACGAAAAGCTGGGGCGCGGCACCCTGATCGGGCACCTCCTCGAATGTTCCGCGCAGATCACCGGAGGCTACTTTGCCGATCCCGGCGTCAAGGACGTTCCGAACCTGGCCCATATTGGCTTCCCACTCGCCGAGGTTACCGCGGATGGCAACGCGATCATTACCAAGCTGGACGACACCGGCGGAATGGTTACGCCCGCAACCTGCACCGAACAGTTGCTATATGAAATCCACGATCCCGCGCGCTACATACAACCAGACGTGGTTGCGGATTTTTCCGGCGTCACATTCACGCCGGTCGGCCCCGACCGGGTCGCCATAGGCGGTGCCACCGGGCATCCACCGACAGGAAAGCTTAAGGTATCAGTTGCCTATCGCGATGGGTGGCAGGGAGAGGGGCAAATTTCCTACGCGGGGGTCAATGCCCGCCAGCGTGCCGAACTGGCCCGGTCAATTCTCGAACAGCGCCTGACCGACCCGAAGATCGAGGACTGTCTTGGCCAGCTTAAAGGAAGCGATGACGATATGCGCCTGCGCTATGCCGCCCGGTGCGCCGATGCGGCCACCGCGCAAATGATCGGCGAAGAGGTTGAAGGCCTTTACCTTTGCGGGCCTGCGGCGGGCGGCGGTGTGACAAAGTCTGTCCGCGAAATTGTCGCCATAGCCTCCACGTTGATCCCTTCAGACAGTGTTTTGGTTTCCGCCGAGATCCTGGGAGAAACCCATGAAGCTGCATGACCTGGCCCACGGGCGAACCGGAGACAAAGGCGATACCTCGAACATTTCAGTCATCGCCTATCACGCGGAGGACTTCGACCGCTTGCTCAAGGAGGTCACCGCCGAACGGGTCGCAACGCAGCTCAACCAACCCGCCAGTGCCGTCACCCGCTATGTCTTGCCGCAACTTTGCGCCATGAATTTCGTCATCAAAGGCGCACTCAAAGGCGGTGTCACAAGATCGCTGGCATTGGATGCCCATGGCAAATGCCTGTCGTCAATTCTCTTGGCGATGCCTCTGACAGGCTCGGACACATAAAGAAATCATCTCGCGGACCACATGGGAGCACGCGCTGCGCGTTTGGCCCCTGTTTTAGGCGGGCGACCTGCGCGAATGGCCGCTAGGATTGGTGTTTGATGGGTTTTTGGTGTTCACTTAAAAGCTCGACCAAAAGACAGACCACACCATGCCAGATCCGCACACACTCGATCCTTCCGGCGCTCTGGTAGAGAGGGTTTCCCTTGAACCACTTGCGGCTGGGCCGCTCGATGGGCTCAGCTTCACGGTGAAGGACAACATCGACATTGCCGGTCGAAAGACCTCATATGGCAATCCAACCTGGCGAGATCGGCACCACGCGCCGCGCTACAACGCGCTTTGCGTTGACCAACTTCTGGCCGCTGGGGCGCATTGTGTTGGCAAGGTTGTCGCCGATGAATTCACCTATAGCCTTGACGGAGAGAACCCGTTTTTTGGCACGCCGCGCAATGCAAAGGCCCCTGATCGGATTCCCGGTGGGTCTTCAAGCGGGTCTGCGTCCTCGGTCGCCAATGGCCTGTGCGATTTTTCCATTGGAACCGATTCAGGTGGTTCGATCCGCGTTCCCGCCAGCCTTTGCGGGGTTTGGGGGATGCGCCCATCGTTGCATCGGATATCCGAAGCCGGCGTGCTGCCCTTCATGCCGAGCGTAAGCACGGTTGGTGCCGTTACAGCGCGCTTTGAGCATCTGACTTCAGTGATCCGCGTTTTGTTGCGCAGCAATATGCGCCCACCCGTTCCGTTGCAGCGTATCCTTGTGCTCTCGGACGCGATGGACATTGCCGATGCGCCGGTCCGCATTGCGGCGGAAGCGGCGTTAAACCAAGTGTCCAGCCGCACAGGGCTTGATCTGCAACCGATCAGCTTTGCGCAGATCGTCGGGCAAGACCTGCCCTTGAGCGACTGCAATGAAAACGCTCTTAGAGTGCTGCAATCATTGGAGTTTCAAAACACCGTTGGAAACTGGATCGAGAGTAACGCGCCGGAGATCGGCATGTCTTTTTCCATGGCCTATGAAAATGTGCGCCAGTTAGATCGAAACCAGGTGATCCAGTGCCTTGATACATGCGAGCGCTATTTTGAGGCGATCCAAGCGCTGATGACCTCGGGAACCGTGATCTGCTTTCCGACCACCCCAACCATTGCACCCCTGAAGAACAGTTTGAAATCAATGGAAACCGTGGGCGATTTTTATGGGCGCACAATGTCGATAACGGCTTTTTCGGGCGTCGGACGTTTGCCGGAAATCTCAGCGCCGCTCCTCACGGTCGAGACATGCCCCGTTGGCCTTTCCTTTGCAGCGGGGCACTATCAGGATGAGTTTCTGCTGAGCGCGGTGCAAGAGATGCTTGGCCAGCAAGCGCCGTAAATCACAAGCTGTCTCATTGCCAAATCGCGCCTTGGCGCTCAATCAGTTGCCACACGACACTCTTCACATTTGGGTGCGGGTATCGCTGAACGCTCGTTATCTCACCGTGCCCGCGCCCCCCCTTGCCCGCACTGTTCCACCTTCCCGGATCTGCCCCTTCCATTGCCTTTACGACCGCTTTCCAGGTGCAACCATTGGGATCTGCCCGCGCTGCGGGGACTTGCCGAGCCTCAGATTCACGCGCTCGGGCGGTTGTTTCACTGCGTTTTTCCGCTAGGCTTAGGGTATTGCTCGTGCCCAAAGGATTTGAATTATGTGGGATTTCAAACCAGCCCTCTCGTGGGGGCTCCTAAGGCAGACTGCCGGTTTCAC
>NZ_JARGND010000032.1:8765-38041 GCF_029212645.1 Vannielia sp.
GGGATTTCAAACCAGCCCTCTCGTGGGGGCTCCTAAGGCAGACTGCCGGTTTCACTGCTTACCGCCTTGGGGTTTTCCTTGGCATCGCCGCCACTTACGCGGTTATCGGTTGGCTGGGCTGGCTGTTGGGATGGGGCATCACCAAGGGCGCGCAAAGCGCTGGCGCGGATTTCAATACCTATTCCATCTTGCTGATCACCCTGCGCCCGTTGTTCCTGCTCCTTTTCACCGCTGGTTTTGGTATTGGCCTTTTCTTCCTGCGCAAGCACCTGCTCTGGTATGTCCGCGCCCCACACGCCGCCCTTTTGGCCGAGCTGCTGGAAGGGCGCGGGTTGCCCGGTGACAAGGGGCAAGTCGCGCTTGGCATGGCCTTGGTGAAAGAGCGCTACGGCGATCCGGCGACCCTGTGGGAAATCCACAAAGCCATAGAAAAGAGCCTGCCGCCGGTCAACCGCCTGCTGCCGCTGCGCGAGTTGTTCGGGATGAAGCCGGGCAAAACCGGAGTGGGGATCAACGCGCCCCTCATCACCCTCGCCGAACGCCCGCTGGATGAGGCCGTGCTGGCCCATGGCATGCGCAAACGTGCCAGCAACCCCTATGCTGCCGCCCGCGATGGGCTGGTTTTGCTGGCACAAAACGGCAAGCCGGTGGTTGGCAATGCGCTGTCGCTGCAAACCATGGCATGGGCCTTTGGCGCGGGCGGTGTGCTGCTGTGGATGTGCGTATTCACCCCGCTTGTGCTGGTTGCACCGGGGGCCGGGTTGCTCCTGGTCGTCATCGCCTGCTTCTTTGCCTGGGGCACCAAGGCCGGGCTGTTTGATGCGTGGGTAACGGCGGGCCTCATGCAAATCTACATCGGGGCCACCCGTGGCCAGCGGCCAAATCCACAGTGGGAAACGCGCCTTGATCATGACGCCCCGGCCTTTGCCGCGCTTGGCAAACGCGCCGCCGAAATGCCCGGCAGCGCGGATCGCAGCGAACCGGCGGCGCAGAAAACCGTGATCGGCGGCGCGATACCTGCTGCAGGTGAGGCCCAGAAACCGCAGGCCGCCGAGGTACAGCGCCCCGCACCCAGCGCCTTCACCCCGCCCGCCGAATTGTTGCCAACCGCCGCTATCGCCAGAACAGCAAGCGCCGCCACCCCGGAGCCGAAACCAGAACCAACGCCGGAACCAATACCCGAGCCAACGCCAGAACCAACACCCGTGCCAGAGCCGGAGGAGCCTGTTCCCACACCCGCGCCAGAGCCAGAGCCGCTCCCGGACCCAACCCCTGAGCCAGACCCAACGCCAATCAGCCCGCCGACTCCACAGGAAACCCCGGTTGACCCACCGCAGGAAGCGCCGGATCCAACCCCAGTCGAAGTGCCCCAGCCTACCCCGGCTGAGGAAATCCCCGATGTAACGCCATTGGAAGTTCCAACAGAGCAGCCCGGCTCATGGGAGAGCACAGCTCTTGAAGACGGCGCTGCTGCCGGGGCCGAGGCGGCCACGCCGCACGCGCCCTCAAACGAGATCACCAGAGCCCCGCAGGCCCTCGCCGCTGATCCTGAAACCCGCGCTGTTCCGGCCGCCATTTCTGATCCGTGGTCAACATCGCAGGCGAGCGCGCGCCGCTCTGCCGCCCCAAAGCCTGAGCCAATTGCCAGCATCGAAGAGCCGCCCGCGCCAAACCCCACCCCTGATCCGGCCCCCGCGCCGCCGCCTCCCGCCGCCACGGGTGCGAAAACGGTGATCGCGCCGCTGCCGATCATGCCGGAAAATGACAGCTAAGCCATTGGGGCGGCGAAGCCACAGCCCGCCGCCCGCGTCACCATCGCCCCTTCCCTCCGTGGCCGCGCGGCCCTAGAACCCCCTCAGCAAACATGAGGCCCCTCTGAGATGCGTAAAGCCAGCGTTACCCGCGAAACGGCGGAAACCGCGATCACTGTCGAGATCAATCTCGACGGCACCGGAAGCTATGAAAACGCCACCGGCATCGGCTTTTTCGATCACATGCTCGATCAACTGGCCCGCCATGCGCTGATTGATATGGTCGTGCGCGCCAAGGGCGATCTGCATATCGACGATCACCACACGGTGGAAGATGTGGGCATCACACTGGGCCAGGCGCTAACCGAGGCGATGGGCGACAAGTGCGGCATCACCCGCTATGGGTCCTGCCTTTTGCCCATGGACGACGCCCTTGTGCGCTGCGCGCTTGATCTCTCGGGCCGCCCCTATCTGGTGTGGAACGTCGATCTGCCCACCAGCAAGATCGGCAGCTTTGATACCGAGCTCGTGCGCGAGTTCTTCCAGGCCTTTGCCACCCACGGCGGCATCACCCTGCACGTTGATGCGCTGCATGGGATCAACAGCCACCACATCGCCGAAGCTGCCTTCAAATCTGTCGCCCGCGCTTTGCGTGACGCGCTGGAGGCGGACCCGCGCAAGGCCGATGCGATCCCCTCCACCAAGGGCACGCTCTAAGGCTCTCCGGTTTCGCCGCCCCGCGCGGCGGCACCCTCGCGCCCCCTCTTGACCCCGCATCCGTTTCGCGCAACCTCTGCCCCGAAGCGAAAGGCCCCATCATGCGCACCGTCCTCATTGATTACGACAGCGGCAACCTGCACTCCGCCGAAAAGGCATTTCAGCGGATGACCCGTGAAACCGGCACCGGCGAGGTGCTCGTCTCCGGCAAGGCCGAGGATGTCGCGCGGGCCGACAGGATCGTGCTGCCCGGTGACGGGGCCTACCCGTCCTGCCGCGCCGCCCTTGCCGCCAAGCCCGGCATGGTGGAGGCGATCCGCGAGCATGTTGAGGTCAAGGGTCGCCCCTTCATGGGGATTTGCATCGGGATGCAGATGATGGCCTCGCTTGGCCGCGAATATGAAGAGACTGAAGGCTTTGGCTGGATCCCCGGTGAGGTTGTCCCCATCGCCCCCGCCGATCCGGCGTTGAAGGTGCCGCATATGGGCTGGAATGATCTGAAAATCACCCATAGCCATCCCTGCCTTGAGGGGATCAGCACTGGCGAGCACGCCTATTTCGTCCACTCCTACCACGTTGTGCCCGTTAATCCGGCGCACCGCTTGGCCTATGTGGATTACGGGGGAGAGGTTACCGCGATCATCGGTGAAGGTACGCGCTTTGGCACGCAATTCCATCCCGAGAAAAGCCAGCAAACCGGCCTGAAGATGATCGCCAATTTCCTGACGTGGAAGCCCTGACAGGCAAAGCGGCGGGGCAGCCGCAGTCGCCCCCCGCCTAGGCCTTCAAGGCGGCCCGGATCACTTTAGCCGCGTCCACGTTTGGTCCATGCAAATTGGCCCGGCGCAGCCCTTCACAAGCATGCGGTTGCCGCTTGGCACCATCTTGGCCGTGTAGTCGCGTCCCAGGGCGGGCACATAGGCACGGCCTTTGTAGGTGCCATCGCCCTCGGGTCGCATGTCCCAAAACACGCGTTTGCCAACGTTGGGAGAGCTTATCTTCTGGCCAGTCTTGTTGTAGGCGTCAACGATCACGCCACACAGGAAGGCCCCGCATTTGCTTGCCTTCACATGCGCCACGTTGCCGTGCCTGTCAGGCCCGGTCAGCCACAGCCCATCCGGCGCTGCCGCTAGGGGCGCAGCGCCCAGCGCCAGCAGGGCACTCATTGCGATCACTTTGAAATAGGTCACCGGCATCACTCCTCTTGGCGACACTGGCTCAGCTTCGCTGAACGGAGTCAGCAACGGCAAAGCAAGTTTTAACTATGCTATCAACATCGCAAAGGCGCAAGAGGTTCCTGCGGGAGGCCACCGGCCTGGCACCTTCCCGCAGGGGTGTGAGGCCTATTTCACCTTGGTCCAGGTGCCGCCGTCCCGGCAGATCCCCAGCACACAGCCCTCAACTTTAAGGGTCTTGCCCGAGAGCCGCAGCTTCGAGGAATAGGTCTTGCCGCGATCCGGCGAATAGACCTTGCCCTTGTACTGTCCTTTGCCCGAGGCAACAGTCTGGGAAATGATCTTGCGGCCCACATTGTCCGATTTTATTTCCTTGCCGTTCGGGCCGTAGGCCTTGATCAACGTGCCGCAAAGCGCGCTGCCACAGGGTTTTACCTGCACAAGGCCCGAAGCGCCGTTGTCATCCTTGGCCGTGCGCCAAAGCCCCTCCAGCGGATCCGCCGCCCAGGCCGGGGCCGCCACCATGATTGCAGCCAACGTCAGTGCTATCTTACGCATAGGTCTCTCCTCCCTTGATGCCCCCTACCCTGCGCCCGCCACGGCCTTGCGATCAACACTTACGTTGGGTTCGCCTGCCTCCCCTCACCCAACCTGTGCCTCAGGGCCGCGCGTGGCAGGACGGGGTGGGCGGCCTGCCACGCGTGGCCCGCCCTTCCCTTCCGCGCTCGCCCATGGCACATCACCCGCAACAGCCAACAGGAGCCACCCCGATGATCCTCTACCCCGCGATTGATCTGAAAGACGGCAATGCCGTGCGCCTGCTGCGCGGCGATATGGATAAATCCACCACCTTCAACGAAGACCCTGCCGCGCAGGCGATGGACTTTGTGAACGCGGGCTGCGAATGGCTCCACCTCGTTGATCTCAATGGCGCTTTCGCAGGGGAGCCGGTCAACGCCGCGCCGGTCGAGGCGATCCTCAAGGCCACCAAAACCCCGGCCCAGCTCGGCGGCGGCATCCGCGATATGGCCACCATCGAGCGCTGGCTCTCCAAAGGGCTGGCACGGGTGATCCTTGGCACGGTCGCGGTGGAAAATCCCGCGCTGGTGCGGGAAGCCGCCCGCGCCTTCCCCGGCCAGGTTGCTGTGGGGATTGATGCGCGCGGCGGCATGGTGGCCACCAAGGGCTGGGCCGAGGAAACCGATGTCAACGCGATCGACCTTGCCAAAAGCTTTGAAGACGCAGGCGTTGCCGCGATCATCTACACCGATATCAACCGCGACGGGGCCATGCAGGGCCCCAACATTGACGCAACCGATGCGCTGGCCCGTGCGGTCTCGATCCCGGTCATCGCTTCGGGCGGTGTGTCCTCGCTGGCTGATCTTACGGCGCTGAAGGCCAAGGGCACGATCTCGGGCGCCATCTCGGGCCGCGCTCTTTACGATGGGGCCATCAACCTTGCCGAGGCTCTCGCCACCCTTAAGGCATAAGCGCCACCGGGCTGCCGCGCCTCAGCCCATGGATGCTGGTGCTGGCAAGCCACTGGTTCACCCGGCCAACCGCATGTCGATCCACCCGCTTCGCCCCTTCGCCATAGGGCATGGCCCTGCCGAGACTGCTCGGGATCGTCACCGAATGCTCGCAGGCGAGCCCTTTTTCCATCTGCGCCCACGTGCTCCAGCCGCTCGCCAATGCTCTCGCGGCGGCGGGCGTCTGGCAGGAGGCTGAGGTGGCCCACCGCCGCGATAGCGCGGGTTACTCCCCGTTCGCCGCTGCTCCCGTCAGCTTTTTCAACGCGCCTTCCATCATTCCAAGGGCTTTCAGGTCTTCGTCAACGCCCACGTCTTCCAGCATCTCTTCGGGGTCTTCATAGGCCAGCCAAACCTTGCCCTCCCCGTCCTCGTAAACCAACACGCGCAACGGCAAGGCCAAGCCTGCGAGCGCCGAATCCTGCAAGGCTGGAGTGCCGAGCTTGGGGTTGCCGAAAATCACCAGCTCCATCGGGGCCAGCTCCATATCCACACTCGCCGCACCCCCGGCATGATCGACCCGCGCAAACACAGTTGCGCCCGCGCCCTCAACGGCAGAAACGAGGCGATCCGCCACCTCCGTGACCGTCCCGATGGCCTCCACCTTCATGATATCGTCATCGGCCAAAGCCGGGGCGGCCATCCCAAGCACGAAGCCCGCTGCCATCATCCATTTCATCGCTGTGTCTCCTCTGTTCATCGGTTTCACACAGCCTAGAGGCCTCGGCGATGAAGGGAAGGGCACGTCTGCGTGAGCGGCTAAAGCTGCACCTGCCAAAGCCGCACCTTCAGCCCGCCATGGGCAACATGCCGCCCGGCGGGTTGCCACGGCAGCCCAGTCGCCTTGGCCATGCCGTCATCGGCCGTCACCATCGCCACGCGCCAACCCGCAAAGCGCTCGCGCATCACCGCACCAAAGCTGCCGTAAAGCGCATAAAGCGGCTTCTTGTTGCCAATCCGCGCACCGTAGGGCGGATTGCAGATCACCAGACCGGGAGCGCAATCGGGGCGCTCAAGCTCCGATATGGGCTTGGTGGTAAAGCTCACATCCACCCCGGCGCGCGCGGCGTTTTCGCGGCTCATCGCCACCGCGCCGGCATCGCGATCAAAGCCCATGATCGGCCCTTCGCTGCGCGCCACCGGAGGGCGCTTTAACGCTGCAAATGCCGCCGCATCAAACCCGGCAAAGCCCTCAAAGGCAAAATGGCGCGCCCGCCCCGGCGCCAGACCTGCCGCCAGTTCTGCCGCCTCGATCGGGAAGGTGCCTGAGCCGCACATCGGATCAATCAGCGCCTCTCGCCCGGAATAACCCGCCGCCCGCAGGAACCCGGAGGCCATGGTTTCGCGCATCGGCGCCTTGTTGACCGCTTCCTTGTAGCCGCGCCGATGCAACCCCTCGCCCGAGGTATCCACGCTCAAAACACAGCGGTTTTGCTCGATCCGCAGCATGACCTTCAGCCCTTCGGGCGAAATCACCGCACCCTGCCGTTCCAGCGCCTGCTCCAGCCGCTGCTTGACCGCCCCGGCATGATATAGCTTTGAGTGCTTGGTCGCCGCCTCGGCCCGCACCTCTTGCCCCGGCGCAATGACCGTGGCCCACTCAACCTCGTCCAGCTGCGCCTCCAACGCTTTGAAGCTCATCGCCTGAAACCGTGCCAGCCGCGCCAGTACCCGCCCCGGTATGCGCAACACCAGATTGGCGCGCCACACGTCGGGCCAACCACCCCTTATCGCCACCCCGCCGGGCATGACCTTCGCCTTGGCAAACCCCTGCTCGCGGGCCTCGGCGGCGGCTTCTTCCTCAAGGCCGGGCGCGACCACCAGAAATATTTCGAACTTTTCCATAGCCCCGCCCTACCCGCCCCGGCTTCCCTCCGCCAGCAAAACCCGCTATCGGAACCCCATGCTAAAGACACGTATCATCCCCTGCCTTGACGTTGCCGATGGCCGCGTTGTGAAAGGCGTGAACTTCGTTGACCTTGTGGACGCTGGCGACCCGGTGGAATCCGCCCGTGCCTACGATGCCGCCGGTGCCGATGAGCTTTGCTTCCTCGACATCCACGCGACCCATGAAAACCGTGGCACCATGTATGATCTGGCCACCCGGACGGCCGAGCAGTGCTTCATGCCACTCACCATCGGTGGTGGGGTGCGCACCCACGAGGACGTGCGCAACCTATTGCTGGCCGGGGCCGACAAGGTCTCGTTCAATTCCGCCGCCGTGGCCAATCCCGATGTGCTCACCGAGGCGGCGCTGCGCTTTGGCTCTCAGTGCATAGTCTGCGCGATTGACGCCAAAACCGTGGCGCCGGGCCGCTGGGAGATTTTCACCCACGGCGGCCGCCGGTCTACCGGGATCGACGCTGTGGATTTTGCTGTGACCGTGGCAGAGAAGGGCGCCGGCGAGATCTTGCTCACCTCGATGGACCGCGACGGCACCAAGGCCGGCTTCAATCTGGAAATGACCCGCACCATCGCCGATGCGGTGCCGGTGCCGGTGATCGCTTCGGGCGGCGTGGGCACGCTGGATCATTTGGTGGAAGGCGTCACCGAAGGCCACGCTTCGGCGGTTCTGGCGGCCTCGATCTTCCACTTCGGCACCTACACCATCGGCGAGGCCAAAGCGCATATGGCTGAGGCCGGCATCCCCGTGAGGCTGACATGAGCATAAAAAGACTTGCCGCAACGATTGCGGCCCGCAAAGACGCGGACCCGTCCTCAAGCTGGACCGCCAAGCTGCTCGCCAAAGGGCCGGAAAAATGCGCCGAGAAGTTTGGCGAAGAGGCGGTGGAAGCGATCATTGAAGCGGTGAAAGGCGACCGCGCAAAGCTCACCGCCGAGGCGGCGGATGCGATCTACCACCTGCTGGTGATGTGCGCCGCCCGTGACGTGAACCTTGCAGATATCGAGGCCGAACTCACCCGCCGCGAAGGCCAAAGCGGCCTCGCCGAAAAAGCCTCCCGCTAACGCCGCCCCTACGGGGCTGGCCCTTCGGGGCCTCGCTGCGCTCTGGTAGGCTCCTCGTAGCCTCGCTTCGCTCGGCCTTACCCCAGCCCCGACACACCCACCCCAAAAGCAGCCCTGACCCCCGTTGCTCCGTCGCGGGGTGGGAGGGTGGGCGTGACGGGGCGGCGGGGGTCAGGGCTGCTTTGCCGTCACTTCGATCTCAATCTTCATCGCCGGGTCAAGCAGGCCCGCCTCGATCATCATTGCCGCTGGCCGCGCCTCTGCGAAGGCTTCGCGCAAATGTGGCCAGCACGGCTCAAAATCAGCGCGGTCGGGCAGCACATAGGTTACGCGCACCACATCCTCAAAACCCGCGCCAACCTCTGATAGCGCCCGCCGGATCACCGCAAGCGTGTTGCGACATTGCTCCGTTACACTTTCGGGCATCACCCCAGTATCCAGATCTGCACCAGTGCTGCCCGACACAAAGATCCAACCCTCGCATACCACCGCGCGGCTGTAGCCGATCTTGTCCTCAAACGGCCCGCCAGAGCTAATGCGCATTTTCTTCATATCCCTCCCCCTTCACGAAAAAGGCCCCGCTTTCGCGAGGCCTTTCGAAACGTTTGCAGCGAGGCGTCGCTCAGGCGCTGGCGCCTTTGGCCTTCGCCTTGCTTTCTTCGGAGTAGATGAACAGCGGTTGGGCGTCGGGGCCAACGGCCTCTTCGTTCACAACCACCTCGTCGACCTCATCCATACCCGGCAATTCAAACATGGTTTCCAGCAGGATATCTTCCATGATCGAGCGCAAACCACGCGCGCCGGTCTTGCGATCTATCGCCTTGCGGGCAATCGCGCTGAGGGCATCTTCGGTGAAGGTGAGCGAGGTGTCTTCCAGCTCGAACAGGCGCTGATACTGTTTGACCAGTGCGTTCTTGGGCTCGGTCAGGATCGTCACCAGTGCATCTTCATCAAGATCGGTCAGCGTGGCGAGCACCGGCAGGCGGCCAACGAATTCGGGGATCAGACCAAACTTGAGCAGGTCTTCCGGCTCCAGCTCGGTGAAGATCTCGCCCACGCCGCGCGCCTCTTCGTCCTTCACATCGGCCCCAAAACCAATGGCTGAACCTTTGCCGCGCTGGCTGATGATCTTGTCGAGACCCGCAAAGGCACCGCCGCAGATAAACAGGATGTTGGTCGTATCCACCTGCAGGAACTCTTGCTGCGGATGCTTGCGCCCGCCTTGTGGGGGCACCGAGGCCACGGTGCCTTCCATGATCTTCAGCAGGGCCTGCTGCACGCCTTCGCCCGAAACGTCACGGGTGATCGAAGGGTTGTCAGACTTGCGAGTGATCTTGTCGACCTCGTCGATGTAAACGATGCCGCGTTGCGCGCGCTCAACGTTGTATTCCGACGATTGGAGTAGCTTGAGGATGATGTTTTCAACATCCTCGCCCACGTAACCGGCTTCGGTTAGCGTGGTGGCATCGGCCATGGTGAAGGGCACATCAAGGATGCGGGCCAGCGTTTGCGCCAGCAGCGTTTTGCCGCAGCCGGTGGGGCCGATCAGCAGGATGTTGGATTTTGACAGTTCGATATCGGCCGATTTTCCGGCGTGATTCAGCCGCTTGTAGTGGTTGTGAACCGCCACCGAGAGCACCCGCTTGGCATGCGCCTGACCAATCACATAATCGTCGAGCACCTCGCAGATTTCCTTTGGCGTGGGCACCCCTTCCGAGGATTTCAGGCCAGAGCTCTTGGTTTCTTCACGGATGATATCCATGCAAAGCTCAACGCATTCGTCACAGATGAAAACCGTCGGCCCTGCGATCAGCTTGCGCACCTCGTGCTGGCTCTTGCCGCAGAAAGAGCAGTAGAGCGTATTCTTGCTGTCGCCACCAGAATTCGTCGCCATTCAAAAAACCCCTCGGGCGATCTTGCCCGTGTATCTTGCGGTTTGCCCCCGCTTTTCGCCCGTTTCCGGGAATCCTAGGCCAGCGCCAAAGTGGACACAACGCCAAAATCTTGCAAATGGCGTTGTGGTCGCGCCCTTGGAGGGCCTTCTTACGCCTCGCCGCCCTTATCGCGGCTTTCAACGATTTCGTCGATCAGGCCCCAATCCTTTGCCTCTTCGGGGCTCATGAAGTTGTCACGCTCAAGAGCGGCTTCAACCTTTTTCAACGTCTGGCCCGTATGCCTAACATAGATCTGGTTAAGGCGGTCTTTCAGCTTCTGGGTTTCCTGCGCGTGGATCATGATATCCGTCGCCTGGCCCTGATAGCCGCCCGAGGGCTGGTGCACCATGATGCGGCTGTTGGGCAGCGAATAGCGCAAGCCCGCTTCGCCCGCCGTCAGCAGCAGCGAGCCCATCGAGGCCGCCTGACCGATCACCAAAGTGCTGACCTTGGGCTTGATATACTGCATTGTATCATAAATCGACAATCCGCTCGTCACCACGCCACCGGGGCTGTTGATGTACATGCTGATCTCTTTTTTCGGGTTCTCCGCCTCAAGGTGCAGAAGCTGGGCCACCACAAGCTGGCTCATGCCGTCATGCACCGGGCCGTTCACGAACACGATCCGCTCTTTGAGCAGCCGTGAGAAGATATCGTAAGCGCGCTCACCGCGGCTGGTTTGCTCCACCACCATGGGAACGAGGTTCATGTAGGTATCAATCGGATCGTTCATCGCTCGTGCCTCGGCTTTAGGATGGGCCCTGTTCTGGGGCCGCTCGGAGTGTTCCCTTGTCTTAGTGCTGGCATGGAGGGGCTGCAAGGGCACCGGGGCCAAAGACCGCATCAAGGTAAAGAAATGGTTATCATCCCGAAGGCCGTGCAGGTTTTATCGGTCGTGCGGGGCTAATTCACCAGGCAGGCCGAGCAGATCTTCCATTTGGGGCCTTCACAGCACTGACCGTTTCGCCAATCTGGCAGTCTTCACAGACCTGCCCGCGCTTTTGTGAGGGGCGGCGCGACGCGTGGACTATCGGCCAACCGGTCCGTTTCATGGCCAGGGCCGCACGGACCCCTCCAACGCCCTTTTCTTCCCCACCTGCGATTCCGATGATGCCCGCCTCAAAATCGCCTGTTCTGGCAGCCAAACAGTTGACCCAGGCCTTGAAGCGATCAAATGGGTCCTTAAAGATCCGCCGTGACAAACCCTTTGGGAAGCCCCCGCACCACGCCCGTGGTTTGAGGAAGGCGCATTCTTTGAAGGGTCCACCCCGCGCACGCCACCCTTGCGCGCCAACCGATTGTGGCCCCCAGAGCCACGCGAGAAAAGGAACACATCATGCCGATGCCCAAGTTGAACGACCCCAGCCTGCTGAAAGAAGCCGCCCTTGTCGGGGGCAAGTGGATCAAGGCCGGTGATAGTGCCATTGAGGTCACCAACCCCTCCACCGGCGAGGTGATTGGCCGGGTGCCCAAGCTGGGCAAGGAAGAGACCAACACAGCGATCGAGGCCGCCCGCGTCGCGCAAAAGGGATGGGCACGCAAAACCGCCGAGGAACGCGCCGATGTGCTGCGCGAATGGTATGAGCTGATGATGGCCGCGCAGGACGATCTGGGCGCGATCATGACCGCCGAACAGGGCAAGCCGCTGCCCGAAGCCAAGGGCGAGATCGCCTATGGCGCGTCCTTCCTCAAATGGTTCTCTGAAGAATGCCGCCGCACCTATGGTGAGGTTATTCCCGCTCATCAGGCAGACAAGCGCATCGTGGTGATCAAACAACCCGTTGGCGTGGTGGCGGCGATCACCCCGTGGAACTTCCCCAATGCCATGATCACCCGCAAGGCTGGCCCGGCCCTTGGCGCGGGCTGCGCCATGGTGCTCAAACCCGCCTCGCAAACCCCCTTCTCCGCCATCGCCATCGCCATTCTGGCCGAGCGGGCGGGCCTGCCCGAGGGGCTGTTCTCGGTGATCACCGGCTCGGCGGGCGATATTGGCGCGGCGATGACCTCCTCCAAAACCGTGCGCGCCCTCACCTTCACCGGCTCCACCGAAGTGGGCGCCAAGCTCTACGAACAATGCGCCCCCACCATCAAAAAGCTCGGCCTTGAGCTGGGCGGCAATGCGCCGTTCTTGGTGTTTGACGACGCCGATATCGACGCCGCCGTTGAAGGCGCGGTCATCGCCAAATTCCGCAACAACGGCCAAACCTGCGTCTGCGCCAACCGGATCTATGTGCAGTCCGGCATTTATGATGCCTTTGCCGAGAAGCTCGCCGCCAAGGTTGCCGACATGCAAACCGGCGATGGTTTTGACGAAGGCGTCAACTTTGGCCCGCTGATTGATGAGGCCGCAGTGGAAAAGGTGAAAGATCACGTCGAAGACGCCAGATCAAAGGGTGCGAAGGTGATCCTCGGCGGCGAAAAGCACGAGAAGGGCGGCACTTTCTGGCAGCCCACCGTGCTCACCGGGGTTGATACCTCGATGAAAGTCACCACCGAAGAAACCTTTGGCCCGGTCGCGCCGCTCTTCAAGTTTGAAACCGAAGACGAGGTCGTGGAAGCCGCCAATAACACCGATTTCGGCCTCGCGTCCTACTTCTACGCGCGTGATATGTCGCGCGTCTGGCGAGTGTCGGAGGCGCTTGAATACGGCATGGTCGGGATCAATACCGGCCTCATCTCCACCCCTGTTGCGCCGTTTGGCGGGGTCAAAAGCTCCGGCCTTGGCCGCGAAGGCTCGTCGCACGGGATGGAGGAGTTTCTGGAGATCAAATATCTCTGCATGGACGTTTGATGCACCATCCGGGTGGGCCGCGCGCCCACCCGCACCCTCACCCCGCTCGAGCCTTTTTTGGCGCGGTGCGCACCGTCATCTGCACCGCCCCCGGCGGTCCTCTATGGGGCATCATCCGCAACGAAGGCGTTAGCCCCCCTCGCGCTTCATCCGTGCCGCCCAAGCGCCTCGGCCCGTCCGCCAGCCCGGCACGGATCACACCACCCACCACACCTTCCCCGGCCATTGCACCCGGTAGGTCTGGCCTGCTGAAAGCGGCACCCAGGGCGAGGCCACGCCATCGGGCCAGATCACTCGCACCTCGGCCCCATCGGCCTGTCCCAGACCAAAGTGCAGCGGCATCAGCGTGCCGCCGCCATGGCCACCGCCCACCGTGCGCTCCACCGCCTCGCGCCGCTCACCCTGGCGCAGCTCGACCCACGCACCAATGGCAAACAGGTTGCTCTCGGGCTGGCCCGGATCAATCTTGATCCAATGGCCGGTGCCCGGTGTCACGTTCTGCCACACTTCCATCGGCGCGCGGCGGTTCACCACCACCAGATCGCGCCGCCCGTCCCCATCCAGATCGGCCAGCGCTGCGCCGCGAGAGCGCTCTGATGTCGCCACGCCCGCCACCTTGGCGGCTTCGGCAAATGTGCCATCTTCCTTTTGCATCAACAGGTTATTTGGATCTTCCATCGCCATGCCGGGCATCTGGTCAACATTGCCCTTGGTGATAAACAGATCAACCCGCCCGTCGTTATCCACATCGCCCCATTCGGGATGCCAGCCGGTTGAGGGGCGGCCATCTTCGCCGGTATGCGGCGAGGCGGCGGTGACACCAAGGCTATAGGGCGCGCGCGCCCAGCCGCTCTCGCCCTGCTGCATCAGCACCTGATCGCCCATCGAAGTCAGCATCACCTCGGGCCGCCCGTCGCCGGTGATATCGCGGCTGGCAATCCCCATGCCCCACAGCGACACCGGCTCAAAGCCCTCGGCCTCGCCCAGCAGGTTTGGAACCTCTCCCAAGCGCCACATCTGCTCGGTGCCGCCGCTCACATAATAATGGCGATCGTTTGAAACCCGCAAATCCGCCACCCCGCTGCGCGACCAGTCGGAAATGAGCATCGACAGCGCGCAAAACCCCGGCTGAAGCGCCTCACCTTCGCCGTAGCCGCCGTTTTGCGGGCGGTAGAGATGGTTCACATCACAGGCCTCGAACGGCCCCTCCGGGTTGTCCCTGTCGACATAGTTGCCAAAGGCCAGTGTCGGCCACGCCTCGCCCGCCTCCCATGTTGCGGCAAAGGCGGTGGACCAGCGATCCCGCCCATCAAAGCCCCAGGCCGCATTGGCAGGCTCAAAGCGACAATCCCCGGTGCCGCGCAGCAGGCGGTTTTCGCCCACCCGCGCCAGCACCAGATCAACCTCGCCGTCACTGTCGATATCTATCGGCCACGCGCCGGTGACGCCGGTTTCCTCGGGAAAATCCCCTTCGACAAAGGCCACCTTGCCGCCTGCGCTGCGGTTCAAAAACAGCCGCGCCGGGCCTTGCCCGCCTGCCGCCACAAGCTCTGGCAGCCCATCGCCCGAGCAGTCAAAAACCGCCACGCCGCCGCCCACGAAATGCTCCCAGCCGCCCGCATACACATGCTCCACCGGCATTTCGACGGGGCGGAACTGCGGCTCTGCGCCCAAAGGGCCCGCCGCGCACACCGCCGCCACGAGCAGCCCTCGCCTCACGCCGCGCCCCGCATCGCCAGCGCGGCGCCTGCGTGGGTCAACCCCAGCGCAACCGCGCCCCTGGCCCAGCCCAGATCGCCCCAGGCGTTCACCTCAACGCGCGGGGCCTCGCGCCCCTGCCCCACAATCATCCGCTCCATCTCGCGCATGACGTCTTCGGCATAGAGGTATTGATACTGCATCCGCTCGCCCGAAAGAATGACCAGCGACGGATCAAAGAGGTTCACCACATTGGCCAGACCAGCGGCCATATAGCGCCCCGCCCGGCGGAAAATGGTGCGCGCCGCCTCGTTGCCCGCCTTGGCCTGATCGTGCAGGCTTTCCAGCACCAGATGCGGCGAAAGCTGGTGGCGGCTGCCGAGGTCAAGCGCGGTCTGCGCCTCGCGCACCAGCGCATAATCCGAGGTGTAAGCCTCAAGGCAGCCACGCTGGCCGCAGCGGCAGAGCGCCCCATCAAGCTGCACCTTGGTATGGCCCAGTTCCAAAGCCACCGAATGTGCGCCCCGGTAAAGCTGCTGATCCAGCGCCAGCCCCATGCCCACGCCCTGCTCGATCGAGATCACCGCAAAGCTGCGCGCCGCCCGCCCCCGGCCAAACCAAAGCTCGGCCAGCGTCAGCAGGTTGGTGTCGTTATCAATCCACACAGGCAGGCCAAGGCTGTCGGTCAGCAGGGCGGCCAGCGGCACCTGATGGCCCTCCAGCACGGAGGACCACAGCACCTCGCCGCGCGGATGATCGACAAGGCCGGGCAGGCCCGCCGCCAGCCCGAGGATCTGGCCTTCGGGCACGCCCGCGCGGGCAATCACCTTGCGGGTCAGCGCCTCGGCTTCCTCAAGGATCACCTTGAGCGAGCGGGCGGGGCCATCACGCTCCAGCGAGGCCGAGGCAACGGTGTGCCCGGCCATATCCGCCAGCACTGCGCTGTGCTGAAACTCGCCCAGCTTGAGGCCAATCACATAGCCCGCCGCGCCGCGCACCCCAAGCGCCACCGGGGGCCGCCCGCGCGCACCGGGCCGCGCTTGCCCCTCAACCTCCTCCACCAGCCCTTCGGCCAGTAATTCCGAGATGAGCGCCGTCACCGTGGCGGGGGACACATCAAGCTGGCGCGCCAGATCAACCCGCGCGATCTGCCCCGCGCTGCGGATGCCCTCATAGGCCCTCTGGCGCAGCGGCACAGGGGCGGCGACTTCGCTACCAAGCCAGATCGGGCCGCACCCCTCGGGCGACTCATTGGCACCGGCGCGGGCTTGGCCTACACGCTGTTCTTGCGCCATTTACTTCAGCTCACCAAGTTATTGTTTCCCCATTGCCTGCTATCTAGCCATGCAAACCCCGCATTTCGCAAGAATTTAATCTCCCATGGCGGCATTCTCCCTTTCCGCCGCAATGCGGCGATACATTTATTTTGACAGAAAAATAAAAGTGCGGCAGGCTCGAAGCGCCTGAGAAACGACTCAGGCGCTCTGTCTGGGCGCCCCCCGCCCCGGAGCGGACCTATGGGAGGACATCATGAAGAAAACCCTTATCGCCGCCGCTCTGGCGACGGCCGCCTTTTCAACAACCGCATTCGCGCAAACCGTTGGCGTGAGCTGGTCAAACTTTCAGGAAGAGCGCTGGAAGACCGATGAAGCCGCGATCAAATCCGCGCTCGAAGCCGCCGGCGCCAAGTATATCTCGGCCGATGCACAAGCCTCTGCCGCCAAGCAGCTGACCGACGTTGAAGCGCTCATCAGCCAGGGCGCAGAGGCGCTCATCATCCTCGCCATGGACAAGGACGCGATCGTTCCTGCGATTGCCGCAGCCGACGCTGAAGGCATCCCGGTGGTTGGCTATGACCGCCTGATCGAAGATGACCGCACCTTCTACATCACCTTTGACAACAAGGGCGTGGGCCGGATCATCGCCGAAACCGTGACCGCCGCCCAGCCCGAGGGCAATATCGCCATCGTCAAGGGCGACAAGGGCGACCCCAACGCGCTCTTCCTGCTCGAAGGCATGATGGAAGCGATCGGCGACGATGTGGAAAGCGGCAAGCTCACCATTGCCTGCGAAAGCTTCACCGATGCCTGGAAACCCGATAACGCCCAGAAAAACATGGAGCAATGCCTGACCTCCACCAACAACGACATTCAGGCGGTGCTGGCCGAGAATGACGGCATGGCCGGAGGCGTCATCGCCGCCCTCGCCGCTCAGGGCCTTGATGGCATCCCGGTCGGCGGCCAGGACGGAGACCTTGCCGCGATCAACCGTGTGGCCCGTGGCACCCAAACCGTGTCGGTCTGGAAAGACAGCCGCCAGCTTGGCAAGAAAGCCGCCGAAATCGCCGTGGCGCTGGCCAATGGCACCGCGATGGACGCGATCGAAGGCGCTGAAATGTGGTCGGGTGGTGAAAAGGGTGTTGAGATGAACGCCATTTTCCTCTCCCCCACCCCCATCACCAAAGACAACATCGGTGATGCAATCGAGGCCGGCCACATCTCCAAAGAGAAAGCCTGCGAAGGCGCAATGGACGGTGTGAACGGCTGCTAAGCCCGTCTCCAAAACCGGCCCCGGCGATCCGCTCGCCGGGCCACCCGCGCCCAACGGGTACAACTTGGCACTATTATTGAGGCCCGCCGCCGCCCCGATAACAAGCGCACGCGGGGGCAACAACACCTTGGGGGAGCAGGTGACGACATGACCAATGAGGCGACCAAAACTGGCGAAAGGCCCGAAACCATCCGCACCGAGGGCGGCATAAAGGGTTTTCTTGCCGCCACCGAGATCGACACCCGCCTGCTGGGGATGCTTGGCGCGCTGGCGCTGATCTGGATCGGCTTTCATCTTTATGGCGTGATCGTTTACGACTTTGGCGCCTTTCTGACCCCCCGCAACCTGTGGAACCTTTCGGTTCAAACCTCCTCCATCGGGATCATGGCCTGTGGCATGGTGCTGGTTATCATCACCCGCCACATTGATCTTTCAGTCGGCTCGATCCTCGGCTTCACCGCTATCATCATGGGCGTGGTGCAGGTGGATATCCTGCCGCACTGGCTTGGCCTCGGGCATCCGCTGATCTGGATAATCGCGGTGCTCTGCGGCATTGCCCTCGGGGCGCTGATCGGCGGCTTTCAGGGCGCGCTCATCGCTTACGGGCAGATCCCCGCCTTCATCGTCACGCTTGGCGGTTTGCTGGTGTGGCGCGGCGCGGCCTTCCTTGTGGCGCGGGGGGAAACGATTTCACCGGTCGATGCCACCTTCACCCTGCTCGGCGGCGGGCCTTACGGCTCTGTCGGCGCGCTTGGCTCCTGGATCGTGGCCGGGCTGGCCTGCGCCGGTGTGGTTGGCCTGCTGTTGCGCGGCCGCTCCCAGCGCAAGAAGTTTCACACCCCTTTGCGCCCGGCATGGGCCGAACTCTTCCTTGGCGCACTTGGTTGCGGCGCGGTGATCGGCGCCACATTGCTGGTCAACGCCTACCCATGGCCGCGCGGCATCCTGCGCCGCTACGCCGAGGCCGAGGGCATCACCCTGCCAGAAGGCGGCCTCTTCATTTCGCACGGCTACGCCATCCCGGTACTCATCCTGCTCGCCGTTGCGCTGGTGATGACCGTGGTGATGACGCGCACGCGCTTTGGCCGCTACGTTTATGCCATCGGTGGCAACCCCGAAGCCGCCGCGCTGGCGGGCATCAACAACCGGCTGATGACGGTGAAAATATTCGCCATCATGGGCGGCCTTGCGGGCCTCTCGGCGGTGGTGGCCTCGGCGCGGCTGAACTCGGCCACCAACTCGCTCGGCACGCTCGATGAGCTTTACGTCATCGCCGCCGCAGTCATCGGCGGCACCTCCCTTGCCGGCGGGGTTGGCACGATCTATGGCGCGATTCTTGGCGCATTGGTGATGCAATCCCTGCAAACCGGCATGGTGCTCATCGGGTTTGACGCCGCCGTGCAACAACTCGTCGTCGGCTCGGTGCTCGTCCTCGCCGTCTACCTCGATATCCTTTACCGCGGGAGGGCCAAATGATGGACCGCACCGGCCAGACACCCCTTGTTGAGATGCGCGATATCTGCATTTCTTTTGGCGGCATCCACGCCGTCGATCATGTGTCGGTTGATCTTTACCCCGGCGAGGTTGTTGGCCTTCTGGGCCACAATGGCGCAGGCAAATCAACCCTCATAAAAATCCTTTCCGGCGCCTACAAGATGGACTCGGGCGAGATCTATATTCGCGGTGAGCGCGCCCATATTGGCAGCCCCCGCGACGCGCGCAAACACAACATCGAAACCATCTACCAAACCCTCGCACTGGCCGACAATCTGGATGCGGCGGGCAACCTGTTTCTGGGCCGCGAGATCGTCAACAAGCTCGGCTTTGTGGATGACGCCAAGATGGAGGCCGAAACCCGCAAGATCATGCACCGCCTCAACCCCAACTTCAAAAAGCTGAAAGACCCGGTCTCGGCGCTTTCAGGCGGGCAGCGCCAATCGGTCGCCATTGCCCGCGCGGTCTATTTTGATGCGAAAATCCTCATCATGGATGAGCCAACCGCCGCCCTTGGCCCGCAGGAAACCGCGATGGTCGCCGAGCTGATCGACGAGCTGAAGCGCCAGGGCCTCGGCATCTTCCTGATCGACCACGATGTGCATCAGGTAAAGGCGCTCTGTGACCGCGCCTCGGTGATGAAAAACGGCAAGCTGGTGGGCACGGTCGATGTGGATGATGTCACCACCGACGATATCCTCGCCATGATCATCGCTGGCAAACAGCCCCATAAAGAGTCGGCGTAATGTATCTTGGCCTCGATCTTGGCACCTCTGGCCTCAAGGCCCTGCTGATCGGTGAAGACCAGCAGGTTCTGGCCGAGGCACAAGCCCCCCTCACCGTGTCACGCCCGCACCCCGGCTGGTCAGAGCAAAGCCCCGCCGATTGGCTCTCCGCCACCGAGGCCGCGCTTGATGATCTTTCCTCGCGGGTCTCGCTTGGCGATGTAAAGGGCATTGGCCTTTCGGGGCAGATGCACGGCGCGGTTTGCGTGGATGCTGCGGGCGATGTGCTGCGCCCCGCGATCCTGTGGAACGATACCCGCGCCGCCGCCGAGGCCGCCGCGATGGATGCCGATCCGCAATTTCGCGCGATCTCCGGCAACATCGTCTTTCCCGGCTTTACCGCACCCAAGATCGCCTGGATGGACGCCCACGAGCCCGCCCTGCGCGCGCGCATCGACAAGGTGTTCTTGCCCAAGGATTACCTGCGCTTCTGGCTCACAGGGGAGGCAGTTTCCGAAATGTCGGATGCCGCTGGCACCGCTTGGCTGGATACCGGCGCGCGCGATTGGTCAGAGCCGCTGCTTGCGGCCACCGGCCTCACCCGCGCCCATATGCCCCGCCTGGTGGAAGGCTCCGCGCCCTCGGGCACCCTGCGCGCCGCGCTGGCCGAGCGTTGGGGCATGTCCCCCTCGGTGGTGGTGGCGGGCGGCGGCGGGGATAACGCGGCTTCGGCGGTTGGCATGGGCGTGGTGCGCCCCGGTCAGGCCTTCGTGTCGCTTGGCACCTCGGGCGTGCTCTTTGCCGCGACCGAGCGCTACGCCCCCGCGCCTGAAACCTCGGTGCACAGCTTTTGCCACGCCCTGCCGGAAACCTGGCACCAGATGGGCGTGATCCTTGCGGCCAGTGACGCGCTCGAATGGCTGTCGCGCCTGCTCGCCACCCCCGCCGCCGATCTCACCGGCGGGCTTGGCCCGCTCAAGGCTCCAGGTCGCGCGATGTTCCTGCCCTACCTCGGCGGCGAGCGCACACCGCATAATGACGCCGAAGCGCGCGGCTCTCTCACCGGGATCGAGCACCTCACCGATCGCGCCGCCGCCACCCGCGCCGTGCTCGAAGGCGTCACCTTCGCGCTGCGCGATTGCCACGAGGCGCTCGCCGCCACCGGCACCCGCTATGATAGCCTTCTCGCCGTTGGCGGTGGCTCACGGTCTGACTACTGGCTCAAAGCCATTGCCACCGCGCTGGATATCCCGGTTGAACTGCCGGTTGCGGGCGATTTTGGCGGGGCCTTCGGCGCCGCCCGCCTTGCTCTCATGGCCGTCACCGGGGCTGGGGCCGAGGCTGCCCCACGCCCGGCAATCGCCCGCGTGATAGAGCCTGAGCCGACCCTCACCGCAGCTTTCACCGAGGCCCACACCCGCTATCAAGCCACCTATAAAGCCCTGAAAGGCCTTAGCTAATGCCCTATTTCGCCGGGATCGATCCCGTCGCCTATGAAGGCCCTGAAAGCCCCAATTCGCTCGCCTTTCGCCATTATAACCCCAGCGAAAAGCTCGGCGGCAAAACCATGGAGGAGCACCTGCGCTTTGCCGTCGCCTGGTGGCACAGCTTTGCCTGGGAGGGCGGCGATCCCTTTGGCGGGCGCACCTTTGAGCGGCCATGGTTTGGCGGCGATATGGCCCATGCCAAGGCCAAGGCCGATGCGGCGTTTGATCTTTTCGCCATCCTCGGCCAGCCCTATTTTTGCTTCCACGATGTCGATATCCGCCCCGAAGGCGCGAGCTTTGCCGAGAACACCGCCAACCTTGAAGAGATGGTCGACTATATCGGCACCAAGATGGAGAGCGCCCGCACCAAGCTGCTTTGGGGCACCGCCAACCTGTTTTCGCACCGCCGCTATATGTCGGGCGCGGCGACCAACCCTGACCCGGATGTTTTCGCCTTCTCCGCCGCCACACTGAAAACCTGCATCGACGCAACGGCAAAGCTTGGCGGTGAAAACTATGTGCTCTGGGGAGGCCGCGAAGGCTATGAAACCCTGCTCAACACCGATCTCGCGCGCGAACGTGAGCAGGCCGGGCGGATGCTGTGCATGGTGGTCGAATACGCCCGCAAGAACGGCTTCAACGGCCAGATCATGATCGAGCCAAAGCCGCAGGAGCCGACGAAGCACCAGTATGATTATGATGTTGCCACCGTTTACGGCTTCCTCAAGGACTTCGGGCTTGAGGGCGAGGTGAAGGTGAACATCGAGCAGGGCCATGCCATCCTTGCCGGCCACAGCTTTGAGCATGAGCTGGCGCTCGCCGCCTCGCTCGGCATCCTTGGCTCGGTCGATATGAACCGCAACGATTACCAAAGCGGCTGGGATACCGACCAATTCCCGGTGTCTTTGCGCGAAACCACCCTCGCCTATTACGAAATCCTCAAGGCGGGTGGCTTCACCAGCGGTGGCACCAACTTTGATGCCAAGCTGCGCCGCCAAAGCCTTGATCCTGAAGACCTTGTCGCGGCCCACATTGGCGGCATGGATATCTGCGCCCTCGGCCTCAAACGCGCCCACGCAATGCTGAGCGATGGCACTCTGCAAGCGGCTGTTGAGGCCCGCTACAGCGGCTGGAACGCGCCAGAGGCCAAGGCCATGCTCACCAGCGATCTCGCCAGCATCGCCGCCCGCGTCGAGAAAGAGGCGATCAACCCCGCCCCACGTTCAGGGCAGCAGGAAAAGCTGGAAAATCTGGTGTCGCGCTACGTCGCCTGACGGGGGGTCATCCGCCTCCAGCGTGAGACGATCTGATTCCGAGGCCGCATGAGGACTTTGAGACGGAGGCCCTGCACCCTTGCAAGACAACCCGGCTATCGCGCGAGCAGAGGGGAGCTGAAAAAATCGGGCCGCTACACCTAACGCGCCAAGCAAGGCAGGCACGCTCTGGTGGGTTCAGTCGTGAGGCCATTAAAGCACGCCGCAAAACGCCCCCCGCAATGCTCGCCCTCTCTCTCATCACGCCCGCCGCTTCGCGATGCGGGGCAGTTGATCCACCTGCCAGCGGTCCAGGTTTTTCTCCGCCGTTGAAAGCTCTTCATAGGGTTTGATGTTCGGATGAAGACGCTTTTGGTTGTCGCGCGTCTCGCCAAAAACCCAGCCGTTCACAAGGCGATCAACCCTCCAGGACTCATGTTCCGCTATGGCAAGCTCTTCACGATGCTGGGCCACCAGATCCTCAATCCCCTGCTCAATAGACCCCAATGGCCCTGGCACTCCAAGGGCTTCCAGTTTTGTCTTGGCGTGGTCGGCGGCACGGCGATTTGCCTCTCGGTAGGTTTCGTCCAACTCTGACCAATCCGGGTGGTCGCCCTGCGCATAGTCGCAGTAGGCTTGGTGAAGGCCCTGCGCGGAGCGATCCAAAACCCCGGTCAGGTTCTCCAATGTCAAAACCGCCTCGTCTGGCTCCGCCAGGGTGATGCGCCCTCCCCCAAGGTCGGTGATCGGCAGGAGCGTTTCGCCCTTCGCACAGACAACGAAGATCGGCGCGCTGAATATCCGCCCCCGCTCGGCGGCCCCATCCAACGAAAGCGCCAGCTCCGGCGCGCCTTCACCGTCATTTGCGATCAGGATCGCGGTAACGGGACGCGCTTCATCAATCTGCCCAAGGTCATCCACACCTGGCATCGCCGGAGCTTGCTCCCAAGGGCGAACAGAATAGTGAAACGCCGTCCCCAATCCCCCCAGCTTTTGATCCAGCAAATGGTGATCCCTGGTTGGCTCCGTCGAGAACAGCGTCACGCATGGGGTCTCCAAAGCCGGGTGCGGCGCGATGCGGGCTAATTGCTCGATCATCGCCTCTATCCGCGACGATGCCCCAAAGATCAGCCAATGCACTCCCGGTGCCTTGGCCGCCGCCGCATCCATGAATTGCGTCCGGTTGTGAAAGAACGCCCGCGCCGCCATGGCATCGGGGTTGAATGGCTCAAAGCGAAACCTGCTTCCCGGCGCAAAAACGCCGGGACGGGCGACCAATTCGCGCAGGACCGCCAAACGAGACAGCCGCAAGGAAATACGGGTGGTCCCGCTCTCCCCGTCACGCACCTTGAACCCGCGCAAGAGCTTCATGAGGCCAAGGTTCTCGCCATCGGTTCGCAACAGCACCCCCAAGGCCGCGCGGTCAATTCTGGCCCGTTTCCACACCTCAACCGCCGCAACCTGCCCCTGCACGATGATGACCTGCAATCCAAAACGACGCCACGCCATCTGCGCTTCCTCGTTCGAATTTGCGATAAATACCACCGTCCCGCCCTGCGCGAGAATATTGCGGATCAGTATCCAACACTGCGAGTCGCTGCCGGTTATAACGTAATGGCCTTTTGCCCCCCAAAGGCGCAGCCGCGCGACGATCGGCTGCCACAACTTGTCAAACCAGGAGATGACGTAGCCTGCCAAACAAAGCGGCGCCAAAAACCGCAGCACGGCCAATAGCCAGTTGGCCAAGTTATGCTCATGCCCGGCCATGGCCTCAGGCCCGCTGAACATGAACAGCTTGATCGTTTTATAGAGCGCGTCGAGCAGGGCGACCGCTTGATCCGTGATCTGGTCAAACTGCGCCAAAGGGGTTTGTTGCGCGTAGGCAGCAAACCCCAAAACACCGCAAACCACTATACATATCCGGGCGATACGGCGCAGTCGCGCATCAGCGCCAGCCTGTTGCCTTGGCGGTTCAGCGGGTGACCGGCTGAACAAACCCAGGAAACGGCGCACCAGACGCGGCAACCGGATCATGGCGCGATTTGCCAAAGATAAGGCCCATCGGAGCCGCGCAATTCAAGCGATTTACCATCATCAGAAAACGCCATCCGGCCCGGCTTTGAGGTATCCGCAGGTTTCGCCATGAAGGCAATCAGAGGCTCTCCCCGTTCCATATCAATCAACCGCAAGGCGCCGTCTTCGCAGTGCACCCAAAGCCCGGCATTATCCACCGTGGGCAGAACAGCGGCCACCGGCTTTGAACAAGCGTCGGGAATGGTTCGTTGCAACTGCAAGGTTTCGCGGTTCCAGATCAAAACCTTGCCGCCCTCACCGCCGGTCAAAACCCTGTCGCCATCCTGCGTGATCGCGCCAGCCGTCACCCGCCCCGCATGCCCGCTCAACAGCGAAGAGACCTGACCATCCACCCGCAGCGCTGCGTTGCTGCCAAGCTGCACAAGCGCGCCACCATCAGGGTGCTCGGCCAAAATATCCTCTTGGAGCGCTTCAAAGCTGGTTTCAGAGGGTCTCAACGGGCCAACGTCATCCTGAATGTCCCAGATAAGCAGCGCCCCATCCCCGGAAACCGAAACACGGGTCTTTTCGTCCGGCGATGTGACCAGACGCAACCAACTGGTCGCATGGTTGATGTAAGAACCGTGGTAGCGCCCGGTTTCCACACCATGGAGTTGGATGGATTTGGCGCCGCCATCAAGGATCGCGAACAGCGTCTCACCCGCTTGAAAACCACCATTGCTTGGCAAATCCCCATCCAGTTTCTCAAGAACTGATCCATCCGAACTGTCGATAAGAGAGACCTTCCGTTTCTTCTGGCTCACCAGAATGCGGTCCACCGTCTTGCCAAACTGCACAAACAGGGCATCCGCAGGCAGATCAAACAACCGCTCCTTGCTTTCAACGTCAAAAACCGCCCCAGTGTTGTCGGTCCAGATAACGGCGATGCGCTTTCCATCGGGTGAGAAACGGCTGAACAGTAAATCCGGCCTGTCTTCATCAGTGGTACGGGGGGGCGAAACCAAAGCAGCCTCTGCCCGCGAAACGGTATCGAGCAAAGCCACCCCTGCTTCGGTGCCCAAGGCCAGGGTTTTCAAATCCGGGCTGAGGGAAAACCCGCTGCCATCAGAGCCGAGGGTTGTGAACCGCGCAACCACGGCCCCAGTTGTTGCGTCAAAAACAATTGGCGGGCCAAGCCGGGGGAACGCTGCAAATTGAGTGCCATCGGCAGACCACTGCCCGGTATGGCCTTCCGCTACCTTCAAAACCTCCGAGCCATCCTCGGTATCCAGCACCACAAGCCCGCCGTAGGGCGCACTCGCCAGGAGGCGCGTATCATCCGGCGAAAATGACACGTCAGATCCAAACTTGCCCTCCGGTTCCAGCCTTTTGGTCCAGTCAGACCCATCCCACAGGATCAAGCGCCCGTTCCAATCAACGGAGCTTAGCCACCGTCCGTCATGGGAAAATCCAATATGCTCAACCCGCTCCTTGTGCTCCGTCAGCACCTTGCGCAACCCTCGCAACACGACCGAGTTCGCCGCCATGGCCACATCAAACGAGGCAGAAAGGCTCGCCGGAAGATCCGCCGCGTCAAATGGCGCCTGCCCCCAGTTCCGGCCAGCGGATACGGCATCCTGGCGCACCGCCGCCAGCCGCCCCATTTCCAACTGTTTGCGCGTTTCAATAGAAACAAAGTCTTCGTCAGCCTGTTTGGAGGCAAGGGCCTCCAAAGCCAGCGATTGCCAGCGATCCTGCGGCAGCGCATCGTCAACCGAATGCCCCCATGGCGTCACCTCGCTGATCACCGCAGACACCTGATCAACCGGCACGCGGGATGTGGGCAAAGGCCAGATCCGGGTGCTTTCATTCCCTACAGAAACCGAAAAGACCTGCCCGGTTGGGCTCACCGCCAGGCGAGGGCGCCGCCCTGCAGGCCCGTCAAATTTGCTTACGGCCGTGCCCGCAGTTTGATCCCACAAAACCACGCGCCCATCCGCCGCTGCAGACAGCAAGAACGATGTGCCGGAGACAAAGGCAAAAGCTCTGATCTCGGTCGGCTGCACCGCCATCTGCGCAATCAGCGCCCCGGTTTGCGCATTCCACAGCGCCGCCGTGCCATCCTGAGCGGCAGTCGCCAAAAGGGTTTCGTCCGAATTGACAGCAATCGCAGAGATCGGCGCATCATGCGCCTTGAACCGAAACAACTCACTTCTGGTGTGGCGAATAACGCGCACCACCCCGTCATCATCCCCCAGCGCCATGCGGGTTTTGCCGGGAAAAAAGGCAACGCGCCGCACCGAGCGGTAGCCCACCTGAAGCCGCCGCTCCCCGGTATGGCGCCACCACAAATCCAGCCCATACCGGCTGCGCGACAACACGTAAGCGCCGTCATTCCATATCTCGACCCTTGAAATCGCATTCTCCGGCGAGGCACTTTTCTGAAGGATCCCGCCGGTTGCAAAATCAAGCTCAAACCAACCGCCCTTGTTGTTCCATGGCGCGCCAACGCGCGTTCCAACGATCAACCCGGTGAGCCCCTCCTGCATTGTCAGGCTTGTCACCAGATGATCCGGTGAAAACCGGTGTGACCAGACTTCACGCCCATCCCCGGCCTGCAACACGGCTACATCGGTGCCCGCCGCAACCGCAATATAAGCGCCATCCGCGCTGAACAGGATGTCTTGCACCCAGTCTGCCGTGGCAAGGCTGGCGCTGAACACTTTGGAACATGTCTCCACCTGAACCAGCGTTACCGCCCCCTTGCTGTTGCCCGAGGCCAAATACTTGCCGTCTGGCGAAAAGGCCGCGGCGCGCCCCGTGCCTTCATCAATCTGGCACGGGCGCAGGGCACCCACATGCCAGGTGGTCGCGGTGCCATCCGCAGCCCCGGTGATCAAAACGGCCCCGTCATCTGAAAATGCCATCGCACTGCCGGGGGCCGCGTGGGCCTTGATCTCGGCAATGGCCCGCCCGCCAAGCGCATCGTGGATCGACAACACCCCCTCGTTGTCCAGAATTGCAGCCAGGGTTTTGTTCGGCGACACAACACTTGCAATCATCGTGCTTTTCTCTGCCGTTGGGTTTGCTCGTTCAAGGCGCGTGATCTCTTGGCCGGTTCTCAAATCCAGCACAGAGGCCCCGGCCTCATGCCGCACCCCAATCTTGGTCAGAGCATCGACGTGGTGCAAACCATAGGAGGGCGAAGCATTGTGCCAGATCTCTGCGCAATCATCTGAAACGGAAATCCGCCTGGTGCCGTTTTCACCCATCGCAAGCACGGCAAAACCAGTGCCGTAAAGCTGCGCATCCTGTATCTGGTTTTCAAATTCAACAGAGCACCGCTGCAAGCTCTCACCAGTGCCCACATCCCAGATCGTAACAAGGCCGCCGCTGTTGACCGTTATCAACCGGTTGTCTTTCGGCAGGTATTCAGCCGCCAAGGGCGATCCGACAGGCTCGGCGATCACCGAAAGCTCCGCCCCGTCATCAACCCGCCAAAGCCGCGTGGTCTTGTCGTGGCTGCGAGATACCAAGGTGCCACCATCATCAGAAAACGATAGCCCGAACACGGTTTGAAAATGGCCGTCGAGGGGGCGCATGATCTTGGTCTGCAAATCCCAAAGCAAAACAGTGCCGCCATCCCCCCCAGCCGCCAAATAGCGACCAGAAGGTGAAAAGGCCAAACCATGCAGCGCACTGTCATCGCCTGCATGGCGCCCGACAATCTCGCCAGTCCCTTGCCGGCGCACCAGAATGGAGCCATCCACCGAGGCCAAAGCGGTTTTCCCATCAGCACTGGTGGCAATCGCTGTGATCTGCCCGGAATGAACCTGCACCTCCTCGCCGCGCATGGCCGCCAAATCCCGCGCCTGCGAAAATAGCGTGCCAACGCTCTCCTTTTCGCTGCCGCTGAAGGCCGCACCAAGCAACAGCGTTGCTTCCTCAACCCGCCCGGCAACAAGCGCCTGCCGCCCTTGCTCCAGGAACAATTCAGCCAGGCGGGCTTCGGCGGCGGCGGCGCTGCGCTCAGCCTCTGTCTGGGCCGATTGCGCCGCTATGGCGTTTGCCTCGGCGCGCGCCTGCTCTGTTTCGGCCGTGGCGCGGGCGGCGCGGGCCTCGGCCGCACTTTGCACGGCCTGCGCCTGCGCGGCTTCTGAAATGGTGCGCGCCTGTGCCGCTTCGCGCCGTTGACCATCCGCATACCACGCGGCCCCAGAGGCCAGAATGCTCAGCGCCGCCAAAGTTGCCACCGCCGCCTGTTTCACCCGTCTGGCCCGCGTGGCCCGGCGGATGGACTGCGCGATGAAGGAGGTCATGGATTGCGGCAGATCCATATCCGCCTCACCGTAGATCTGCCGGGCCTCATCCAGAGGCCGCCCCTTTGGCAGGAGCATCTGCGCGTCCCGCCCGGATTCCTCCCATCGGTCTGCGGCAAAGTTGACCCGCGCCCGGATGCGCAGATAATCCCGATCAGCGGCAAGCCACTCTTTCAGCCGGGGCCAGGAGGACAACAGAGCCTCATGTGTCAGTGCAACCTGCGGCTCTCCGGCGCTGTCGCTCCCCACAACCAACAGCCGGGCTTCCACAAAGGCATCGACCAATTGGCGCTCCGGGCTGTTGGGGGCAAACCCCGACAATGGCGCAGGTCTTTTGGTTGGGGCCTGATCCTCTCCAACCCCCAAATGGATGATCCGCCGCATGACACGAGGCAAGGCGGCCCGTGCCGCATCTGATTGTTGTAAAAACGTTTCTTCGGCTCTGCGCCCCAAAGCGCCGGCAAGCCCACCGAGCGACTCATAGCTTTCCCAGGTCAAAACCCCTTCCGGCGACCGGCGGTGATAGAGTTCTTCCAGGGTAAACTCCAACAGCGGCAGGCTATCAGGCTCTGAAACCGCCACATCGCGCAATTCATCATCCAAGCGGGCGCCGGTTTCAGGGTGTTCCTCAAACCGCAAACCGGCCCGCATAGCGGGTTGTCGGATGATCTGGCCAATCTCGGCAGGCGTCGGGGCAGACAAATCAATTTGCCCCTCGCTTCCTTTCAATTGCGCCAAAATCGGTTCGTCCAGCGCATGTTGGTAAAAGTCACTCCGCAACGTGGACAAAACATAAACCCGCCCCGATTCCGCCAAGGCGGCAATCGCCTGCAAAAAGGCCTGCCGTTCTGCCGCCGCCAAGTGCTCATCGGT
>NZ_JARGND010000092.1 GCF_029212645.1 Vannielia sp.
GGGTTCATCCGCCTGCGGCCTTCAACCTGTCAGGTGCCCCAATGACCGACCAATCCCCCAACGACCAGTTCCATGCCTCCTCCTTCATGCAGGGGCACAACGCGGAATATCTTGAGCAGCTTTACGCCAAATACGCCGATGACCCGAATTCGGTTGATGGCGCATGGGCCGAGTTCTTTCGCCAGTTGGGCGATGCCGAAATAGATGTGAAGGCCGAGGCAACCGGCCCCTCCTGGGCGCGCGCCGATTGGCCGCCCGTGCCCGGCGATGATCTCACCGCCGCGCTCACCGGCGAGTGGCCCGCCGCTCCCACCGATGAGGGCAAAGGCGCCGCCAAGAAGATCAAGGATGCCGCCGCCGGGCAGGCCGCGTCGGTCACCGATGAGGCGGTCCGCACTGCCGTGCTCGACAGTATCCGCGCCATCATGCTGATCCGCGCCTACCGGATCCGCGGCCACCTCGTCGCCGACCTTGATCCGCTCGGCATGCAGGATCAAACCCCCCATCCCGAGCTTGATCCAAAGAGCTACGGCTTCACCGACGCCGACATGGACCGCCCGATCTTCATTGATCAGGTGCTGGGCCTCAAGTTCGCCTCGCTGCGCCAGATCATCGACATCGTGCGCCGCACCTATTGCGGCACCTTCGCGCTGCAATACATGCACATCTCCAACCCCGAAGAAGCCGCTTGGCTGAAAGAGCGCATCGAGGGGCTGGGCAAGGAAATCGCCTTCACCCGCGAGGGCCGCAAAGCGATCCTCAACAAGCTGGTCGAGGCCGAGGGTTTTGAAAAGTTCCTTCACGTCAAATACATGGGCACCAAGCGTTTTGGCCTTGATGGCGGTGAAAGCCTCGTGCCCGCGATGGAGCAGATCATCAAGCGCGGCGGTTCGCTCGGCGTGCAGGACGTTGTGATTGGCATGCCCCACCGGGGCCGCCTTTCGGTGCTGGCCAATGTGATGGCCAAGCCCTTCCGCGCGATCTTCAACGAGTTTCAGGGCGGCAGCTTCAAGCCCGAAGATGTGGATGGCTCGGGCGATGTGAAATACCACCTCGGCGCCTCGTCAGACCGTGAGTTTGATGGCAACAAGGTTCACCTGTCCCTCACCGCCAACCCCTCGCACCTTGAGGCCGTAAACCCGGTGGTGCTGGGCAAGGTCCGCGCCAAGCAGGACCAGTTGAACGACGCCGAGCGCAAGCAGGTTCTGCCGGTGCTGCTGCACGGCGATGCGGCCTTCGCCGGCCAGGGCGTTGTGGCCGAGTGCTTTGGCCTCTCCGGCCTGCGCGGCCACCGCACCGGCGGCACCATTCATATCGTGGTGAACAACCAGATCGGCTTTACCACCGCGCCGCACTTCTCGCGGTCGTCGCCCTACCCCACCGATATCGCCCTGATGGTCGAAGCGCCAATCTTCCACGTCAACGGCGATGACCCGGAGGCCGTGGTTCACGCCGCCAAGGTGGCCACAGAGTTCCGCCAGAAGTTCCACAAGGACGTGGTGATAGATATCTTCTGCTACCGCCGCTTTGGCCACAACGAGGGCGATGAACCGATGTTCACCAACCCGTTGATGTATAAAGAGATCAAAGGCCACAAAACCACCCTCAGCCTTTATACCGAGCGTCTGGTCAAGGATGGCCTGATCCCCGAGGGCGAGATCGAGGATATGAAAGCCTCGTTCCAGAGCTACCTCAATGATGAATTCGAGGCAGGCAAGAACTACAAGCCCAACAAGGCCGATTGGCTCGATGGCCGCTGGTCCCACCTCGACAAACGTTCCGATGAGTATCAGCGCGGCGAAACCGCGATTTCCCCGGAAACCTTCAAGGAGATCGGCGAGGCGCTCACCCGTGCGCCCGAGGGCTACGCAACGCACAAAACCGTCAAGCGGATGCTCGATACCAAGGCCCGCATGATCGAAAAGGGCGAGGGCATTGATTGGGCCACCGGCGAGGCGCTGGCCTTCGGCTCCCTGCTGACCGAGGGCTACCCGGTGCGCCTTGCGGGCCAGGACAGCACCCGCGGCACCTTCTCGCAGCGCCACTCCGCCTTCATCAGCCAGGATACCGAAGAGCGCTACTACCCGCTCAACCATATCCGCTCGGGCCAGGCACAATATGAGCCGATCGATTCGATGCTCTCCGAATATGCCGTGCTCGGGTTCGAATATGGCTACTCGCTGGCCGAGCCAAACGCGCTCACCCTGTGGGAAGCGCAGTTCGGTGATTTCGCCAACGGCGCGCAGATCATGTTTGACCAGTTCATTTCCTCGGGTGAAAGCAAATGGCTGCGCATGTCGGGCCTCGTCTGCCTGCTCCCCCACGGCTATGAGGGCCAGGGCCCCGAGCACTCCTCGGCCCGCCTTGAGCGCTTCCTCACCATGTGCGGGCAGGATAACTGGATCGTCGCCAACTGCACGACCCCGGCCAACTATTTCCACATCCTGCGCCGCCAGTTGCACCGCAGCTTCCGCAAACCGCTCATCATGATGACGCCCAAGTCGCTGCTGCGTCACAAACTGGCGGTGTCGCGCACCGAAGAGTTCGTCACCGGCTCCAGCTTCCACCGCGTCCTCTGGGATGACGCCCAGCACGGCAACTCCGAGACCACGCTCAAACCGGATGACAAGATCAAACGCGTGGTGATGTGCTCGGGCAAGGTCTACTACGATCTGCTTGAGGCACGCGATGCGGCGGGCGTTGATGATGTTTACCTGCTGCGCATCGAGCAGTTTTACCCCTTCCCGGCGATCAGCCTCGTGAAAGAGCTTGAGCGTTTCACCGGGGCCGAAATGGTCTGGTGTCAGGAAGAGCCCAAGAACCAGGGCGCCTGGTCCTTCATCGAACCCAATATCGAATGGGTGCTCGGACGGATCAACGCCAAGCACGGCCGCCCGGTCTATGCCGGTCGCGCCACCTCCGCCTCGCCTGCCACGGGCCTGGCATCGCAGCACAAAGCACAACAGACAGCGCTCGTGAATGACGCGCTCGGCATCGAAGGAAACTGATCAATGAGCACTGAAGTCCGCGTGCCCACTTTGGGCGAAAGCGTTACCGAAGCCACCGTCGCCACATGGTTCAAACAACCCGGCGACAGCGTGGCCGTTGATGAAATGCTCTGCGAGCTGGAAACCGATAAAGTCACCGTCGAGGTGCCCTCGCCCGCCGCTGGCACCATGGGTGATATCGTCGCCGCCGAGGGCGAAACCGTTGGCGTTGATGCGCTTCTGGCCACAATCTCCGAAGGCGGCGAAAAGGCCGCCGCGCCCGCGCCAAAGGCCGAAGAGGCGCCCGCCGATGAGGCCGCACCCAAAAACGAAGACGAAAGCGCAAACGATGCCGGTGGTGACAGCATTGATGTGATGGTGCCCACACTGGGCGAAAGCGTCACCGAGGCCACCGTCGCCACATGGTTCAAACAGCCCGGCGATAGCGTCGAGGCCGATGAAATGCTCTGCGAGTTGGAAACCGACAAGGTCTCCGTCGAAGTCCCCGCCCCCGCCGCTGGCGTTCTGGGCGAGCTTCTGGCCGCTGAGGGTGACACCGTTGAAGCAGGCGGCAAGCTGGCCACCATGACGACCGGGGCAAGTGGCAACAAGGCCGCCGTCTCCAAACCCGCCGCAGGCGGGGAGGAAAAAGCCGCGCCCCAGGCCCCCGCCTCCGCAACCGCGAGCAAGGGCAGCAAAGACATCGAAAACGCGCCATCGGCCAACAAGATGATGGCCGAAAAGGGCCTCTCCGCCGATCAGGTGGAAGGCTCCGGCAAGGATGGCCGCGTGATGAAAGAGGATGTCATGAAGGCCGCGAAAGCCGGCACCAAGGCCGCCTCTGCCCCCGCGCCCGCCTCGGTGCCCCGCGCCCCGGTCGCGGCCGAGGATGAGTCCCGCGAGGAGCGCGTGAAGATGACACGCCTGCGCCAAACCATCGCCCGCCGCCTGAAAGACGCGCAAAACGCCGCCGCGATCCTCACCACCTTCAATGAGGTCGACATGACCGAGGTGATGGAGCTGCGCAACGAGTACAAGGACCTCTTCCTCAAGAAGCACGGCGTCAAGCTGGGCTTCATGTCGTTCTTCACCAAGGCCTGCGTCCACGCCCTGCGCGAGGTGCCCGAAGTCAACGCCGAGATCGACGGCACCGACATCGTCTATAAAAACTTCGTCCACATGGGCATCGCCGCAGGCACGCCGCAAGGCCTCGTGGTGCCGGTGATCCGCAACGCCGACGCGATGAGCTTTGCCGAAATCGAAAAAGCCATCGCCGAAAAAGGCGCACGCGCCCGTGACGGCAAGCTCTCGATGGCCGAAATGCAGGGCGGCACCTTCACCATCTCCAACGGCGGCGTCTACGGCTCGCTCA
>NZ_JARGND010000033.1:0-6100 GCF_029212645.1 Vannielia sp.
TCCTCATCATCGACTTTGGCTCTCAGGTGACGCAGCTTATTGCGCGCCGCCTGCGGGAGCTGAATGTCTATTGCGAAATCCACCCGTTTCAGGCGGTGACAGAGGCGTTTCTCGCTGAGTTTGCTCCGAAGGCGGTGATCCTCTCCGGCGGCCCCGCCTCGGTGATCGACGAAGGCTCGCCCCGCCCGCCCGAAGCGGTGTTTGACCTTGGGGTGCCGGTGCTTGGCATCTGCTATGGCCAGCAGGTGATGATGCAAATGCTGGGCGGCTTTGTGGAGCGCGGCCATGGCACCGCCGAATTTGGCCGCGCCTATGTGACCCCGCAAGGCGAGTTGGAGCTGCTGGAAGGCTGGTTCTCGACCGGGCAGGAGCAGGTCTGGATGAGCCACGGCGACCACGTGAGCAAGATCGCACCGGGCTTTGAGGTTTATGGCACCTCGCCCAACGCGCCCTTTGCCGTGACCGCCGATGTCAGCCGTAACTTCTTTGCCGTGCAGTTCCACCCCGAGGTGCACCACACCCCGCGCGGCGCGCAGCTTTATGAGAATTTCGTGCGCATTGCCGGTTTTGCCGGTGATTGGACGATGGGTGCCTACCGGGAGGAGGCGATTGCCAAGATCCGCGACCAGGTGGGCGCTTCACAGGTGATCTGCGCGCTTTCGGGCGGGGTCGACAGCTCTGTTGCCGCAGCCTTGCTGCATGAGGCGATTGGCGACCAGTTGACCTGTGTGTTCGTGGACCACGGGCTGCTGCGCAAGAACGAGGCCGAAGAGGTTGTGGGGATGTTCCGCGACCACATGAACCTGCGGGTGATCCATGCGCAGGAGCAGGATCTGTTCCTTGGTGAGCTTGACGGCGTGTCTGACCCGGAAACCAAGCGCAAGATCATCGGCAGGCTTTTCATCGACGTTTTCCAGAAATATGCCGATACCATCGAGGGCGCGGCCTTTCTGGCGCAAGGCACGCTTTACCCCGATGTGATTGAAAGTGTGAGCTTTTCCGGCGGCCCCTCGGTGACGATCAAATCGCACCACAACGTGGGGGGCCTGCCCGAAAAGATGGGCCTCAAGCTGGTGGAGCCGCTGCGCGAGCTGTTCAAGGACGAGGTGCGCGCGCTGGGCCGTGAGCTTGGCCTGCCCGCCTCTTTCATCGGCCGCCACCCCTTCCCCGGCCCCGGCCTTGCCATCCGCTGCCCCGGCGAGATCACCCGCGCCAAGCTGGATATCCTGCGCGAGGCTGATGCGGTTTACATCGACCAGATCCGCAAGCACGGGCTTTACGATGATATCTGGCAAGCCTTCGTCGCGATCCTGCCGGTGCGCACCGTTGGCGTTATGGGCGATGGGCGCACCTATGATTACGCCTGCGCCCTGCGCGCGGTAACGAGCGTTGATGGCATGACCGCCGATTACTACCCCTTCACCCACGAATTTCTGGGGGAAACCGCCACCCGGATCATCAACGAGATCGCGGGCATCAACCGCGTGACCTATGATATCACCTCGAAACCTCCGGGAACGATCGAGTGGGAGTAGGGTCTGGCGGCAACTCCCCCCCCGGACCTTTCCCTCCCAAAGGCACCCGCCCCTAGCGGCTTGAGGACATCCCTGAATTTGGCCTTGGCTGTGCCCGCCCAGCATCTGGGCGGCATCTTTGCTGAGGTGTGCCTTTTTCGGATTTCCCCAAAACAACCCGCGCGAGAGGGCCTTTAAAGACTTTCGCTTTACTGGTTAGGTGTTCGCGAAGCGTTGGCTGAAGGAAGCAATTGACCATGAACCCATATAAAAACATGCCCGCCCGCGCCTTTTGGCGAAACGGCGTTGTTGCAGATAGCTCGCTTGCGGATATTCACATTCCAAAGTGGCCCTTGGATAAATCAGACTGCGTTGTCACGATGGGCAGCTGTTTTGCCCAACATGTGGGAAAAAAGCTGAAAACCATGGGCTATAACGTGCCCTATTTTGATGATGAAACTGGCGTGAAGTCGCGCAACTTCAGCGCCAATTACGGCAATATTTATACCGTGCGTCAGGCTTTGCAGCTTCTGCGGGAAACCGGCGGCGCGATGGAAAGAAGTGAAACCTGTTGGGAAACTCAAGACGGGTTTGTTGACCCGCTGCGCCCAAATGTATTTGCCCGTCCCCTTGCCTCGCCTGATGAGGTGCGGGCCAATCGGGAAACCCATCTGAAAGCGGTGCGGGAGGCCGTTGAAACGCTGGATGTGCTGGTTTTCACGCTTGGCCTCACCGAGGCGTGGGAAGCAGTGTCATGCGGCAGCATCCTGCCGGTGGTTCCGGGCGTTCTGGGCGGCGAATTTGACGCGCAGAAATACGCTTTCCACAATTTCTCCTATGAAGAAATTGCCGAGGATCTTGAGGGGTTCATTGAGGAAGTCCACACCATTCGCAATGGCAAGCCGTTCCGCTTTTTGCTCACAGTTTCGCCCGTTCCGTTGACGGCGACCGCCGAAAACCGGCATGTTCTGGTGTCATCTGTCGCCTCAAAGTCGATCCTCCGCTCGATCGCTGACAGCTTCTCGAAAAAACACGATTTCATTGATTATTTCCCGTCTTTCGAGATCATAACCAACCCAAAAACCATCTCGGACAGTTACGAGGCCAACCTGAGAAGCGTGCGGCAAGACGCCGTGGACAATGTGATGGATCTGTTCGCCTCGGCCTATGATGAGGCGGCCCCGAAGCCGCAGGAACGCACCAACCCAAGCCCGCACCAAACCTTTGAAGAGGTCGGTGACATTGATTGTGAAGATGCTCTTCTGGATCAATTTGGTGAAAAAACCGAAGGGCCGGAACAGGAAAAGCGCGTCCTGTTCTTTGGCAACTCCCACCTTGGCTTCCTGCGCAACGCGCTCCCGGAAACGATCAAAGAGAAATCGCTTTTCGCGCCCATCAACTTCCTGGAAAATGAGCCTCTGAAAACCATCAAGGAGGAGAAATTTCAGAAGTTCAGGTTTAAGAAAGCCCGGTTTGAGAACATCGAATCACACAGCTGTAGCACGGTTGTGGTGGTCGGCTTTGGCTTGGATGGCGATGATATTTTAAGGAGCATTGGTCCGATCAAGCCCGGATATGATGGATGTAAGGGTGAAGATATTTCTCCAAGGATGCCGACGAGCAACCAAGAGATTGAAGCGCTCAGGCAGGTATTTGAACGCTGGATTACCGGCCGTTTGAACCTGATCAAAAGAATTGAGCAAATCAACGCATTCAATAAGATCATCTGCGTTGTTTCGCCCGCCCCGCCTGAAAAGGTAGCGCGGTTCAGGTTTGGAAATGAATTTGTGGACAGCGGACGCTTTAACGAGATCAAGGAACTCTACGCTGGCTTGTTCAACGACCTGTCTCGGAAAATTACGCCATCGGTAAAATTCTTGCGACACGACAACGCCGACCTATATACACCAAGCGGCTTTGTTGTGGACCAATACGCTATGCCGAACCCTTGGGATATTCACCCGAGTGCCCAGTTCTACAAAGACGGCGGTATCGTGGATCGGCTGATGAATGAGTTGAACGGGTAAGCGGTGAGCGGGCCGAATGTGAGTGTGAGGGGAGGATGAGTGGGTGGCGGTAACGCGTAAAACAGCTGGGCGCGGCTTTGGGCTGCCCTTTTCGCTGGTTTTTGGTGATCGTGTGGCGAAGGGATCGGAGCGGCAAGTTCACAGGGTCGTGGATGAGCCGGACGTGCTGCTCAAAACCATGCGCCGCAAGTATCTCTCCCATATTGGCCCCGATGCTGACCGCAGCTTTCTGGGCTGGCTCAGGGTGCAGCAGGCCTACGCGCTGTATCGCCGCGAATTGCGCGCCTATGCCAACGCAATGGTCCGCGCTGCGATCCGGCAAGAGCTGCCGCCGCTGGCCGGGCTTTGTGGCCTTGTGCTCACCGAAAAGGGCCTTGGGCAGCTTGTTGAGCGGATTTCGAGCGCCGATGGCGGGATGGCCCTGACGCTCGAAGAGTTGCTTGCAACCGGCCCGCTGGCGCAGGACAGGCTGGAGGCGCTGAACCATTTTGTCGCCGCGCTCTATGACTGGCACATCCCGGCCTATGATCTTGGCCCAAAGAACATCCTCTGGGACGAAATGGCCCACCGCTTTGTGCTGGTTGATGGCTTTGGGGACCGGGCCGTTATTCCGCTCAAGACATGGGTGCGCACCTTGAACAACCGGCGCCTCGATCGGGCCTTTGCGGTATTGGCGCGCAAGTCTGGCCTGGAATGGCAGCGCCGTGCGCGCCAATTTAGCCGGGCTGCCCCCGCCGCTTGAGGGCGCGCAGATCAAACGCGCCAGCGAAAGGGTCTTCGCCCTCGGGAAACAGCCGGTGCTTTTGCACTTTTTGGGTGCCGGTCACCGGCAGCGCCTCAACAAAGCGGATCCAGCCGGGCGGTTTGTAATAGGCCATCTGCGCAAAGGCCGCATCAAAGATCGAGCGGGCGGTCGCCTCGGTTGCCGCGTGGCCCGGCGCGAGGACGATGCAGGCCAGCACCTCTTCCTCACGGGTTTTGTCGGGCACGGCGACAACGGCCACGGCCTCCACCGCCTCATGCTCGGCAAGCGTGTTTTCCACCTCGGCGGCGGCGATGTTTTCTCCGGCGCGGCGGATGATGTTTTTCTTGCGATCGACGAAGGTGATCACCCCGTCGCTGCTCATCTCAACCGTATCCCCGGTGTGAAACCACCCGCCGCGCCACGCTTCAACTGTGGCCTCTTTCTTATTGAGATAGCCCGAGAAAAAGCCCTTGCGTGGGGTCTCTTCAGAGTGGCGAAGCACCATTTCGCCGGGGGTATCGGGCGGCAGCGGGGCGCCGGTTTCATCCCAAACCTGCACCTCCAGCCCTTTGCGGGCGCGGCCCATGGCGCGGGTTTCGATCAGCCGTGGCTCGGCCTCCATATGCAGCATGCGGCACATCTCTGTCATGCCCCAGATCTCGATCAGGGGGAGGCCATAGCGGCGCTCGAACGCGACGTGCAGCGCGGGCTCCACGCCGCCTCCCAGACCGAAACGAAGGTCGCCAAGCACTTCTTTTCCGGCGGTTTTATTGGTCATCAGGACCGAGATCACAACCCCGAGGTAGTGAAAGACCGTCGCCCCGGTTTCCGCCACATCCGCCCACCAGCTTGACGCCGAAAACCGCGCAGGCTGGATCATCGCAGCGCCCACCTGCATGGCGGCGAAAAAGGTGAGCACCCCCGCGTTGACGTGAAAGGCGGGCAGCGGGTTGAAGATGCGGTCGCCGGGGCCAAGGGCAACAGGCGGGCCGATCCGGGCGTAGCTGTCCCCGACCATCAGCTCATATTCGTGGCTGAGGATGCAGCCTTTTGGGTTGCCGGTGGTGCCAGAGGTGTAAAGCAGGCTTGCTTCGGTTTGCGGGGTGATCGCGGCATCGGTTGGGGCCGTGGGCGCGGGATCAACATGAAGGTCGCCATCCAACACGCTGATATTAAGGATATTAGATGCCTCCTCCACAGCGGCGCGAAAGAGCACCTCATGCTCCGGGGCGATCACCGCCAGCACCACGGCGCTGTCATCAAGCACATAGGCAAGTTCGCCGGGGCGGTAATCGGGGTTGATGGGCACGATCGACAGGCCAAGGCGGTTCATCGCCAGCCTCAGCACATAGTGGGAGGCCTCATTTCCAAGGCAAAGGGCAGCGCGATGGCCGGGGCCGTAACCTGCCTTGCGCAGCACCGCCTCGGCCCGATCCACCTGCGCTGCGATCTCACTATAGCTGAGCGGCGCGCTGCCGGGGGTGATGAGAAAGGGCGCGCTGCCAGAGCGGGCAACCGCCTCTTGCCAGACCGCTCCTATGGTTTTGTCTTCAATCGCAATCATCTGCAAACCTCCCGTCCGCAACCTAGCCAAGTTGCTACCGGGCGCAATCCCAATCCCCCCGCTTGACCTCCCTCGCGGCGCGGCGCAGGGTCGCGCGGCGAAATCACGGAGGGTCGCATGGGCAAGGTGAATTTGACCGGCAGGTTGATCTGCAAGAACGATGCTGAAGCGGCAAATGTGCGCAGCGCCCTGCCCGAGCATATCCGACTCACCCGCGATGAACCCGGTTGCCTTGGCTTTGATGTCAGCC
>NZ_JARGND010000033.1:6200-32006 GCF_029212645.1 Vannielia sp.
GAAGCGGGGCTGACGCTCGATACCTTCGAGATCATGACCTACCGGTCGTTTGTTGGCGTTGTGGTGGTGGTGCTTGTGGGCGCGATGGCGGGCACGCTCAGCCAGGTGCGGCCAAGAGCGTTGCACATTCATCTGGGCCGAAACGTCTTTCACTTTGCCGGGCAGAACCTGTGGTTTTATGCGATGACGGTGATGCCGCTGGCGCAGGTGATCTCTATCGAATTTACCTCGCCGATCTGGGTGGTGGTGTTTGCGGCGCTGTTTCTGGGCGAGAAGTTCACAGCCGTAAAAGGGGTGACCGCCGTGATGGGCTTTATCGGGGTGTTGATGGTTGCCAAGCCCGATTTCAGGGTGGTTGATCCCGGCCTCGTGGCGGCGGCTCTGGCGGCGGTGGGCTTTGCGCTTTCGGCGGTGTTCACAAAGTTCCTGACCCGCACCGCGACCATCACCTGCATCCTGTTTTACCTCACAACCATGCAGGCGGTCTTTGGGCTCATCTGCGGATTTGCCGATGGGCACATGGCGTGGCCGCAGGGTCCGGCGCTGGCGATGGTGGGGGTGATCGGGCTGACCGGGCTTGGCGCGCATTTTTGCCTCACCCGCGCCCTGTCTCTCGCCCCGGCCTCTATTGTGATGCCGATGGATTTTGTGCGCCTGCCGGTGCTCGCCTTCCTTGGTTGGCTGATTTACAGCGAAGGGCTTGACCTTTGGGTGATCGCCGGGTCGGCGCTGATCCTCTCTGGCAACCTGATCAACCTGCGCGTCAGTGCCAAACCCCGCTGACTCGCCTTTACAGCGAACCACCCCTCTTGCGAAACACTGTGGGGTTTTCGCCACGGTTCTGGCGCCATTCCCCTGCATCTCAATGCTTTTGCACACTGACGCTGGGTAACAAATTGACGTGAAAACACCTCCTCGCGCACAGTATTCAACAGGGATGAATTTTTGGGGAGGAGACCCAGATGAATAAAGTTTTATGTGCCACTGCTGCGCTTCTGGCAACCACAGCCACAGTGCAGGCTGGCGGGATCGAACGGACAACGCAATCGCTGAGCTGGCTGTTTGAAACCGGCAGCTATGGTGAGTTTTCGTACAGCATGGTCGATGCGGATGTGTCGGGTGTGGTTTCGTTTGCGCCCAGCGTCAGCTCCAAGGATATGATTGCAAGTCACCGCACGGTGGGCTTTGCCTTCAAGACCGATCTCAACGAAAAGTTCTCGCTGGGTGTGGCCTATGAGCAGCCGTTTGGGGCGGATGTGTTTTACCCCACCGGCACCGGCTACCCCTATGCGGGCTCCCACGCCGATCTCAACGCGGATGAGATCAAGGCCGTGTTGCAATACAACGTTGATAGCAACTGGTCGGTCTATGGCGGTTTGCGCTTTCAGAACGTGAAAGGCGATGTCACCGTGCTGGCCCCCGGCGTCGATTACACGCTCGACGTGGCGATGAGCACCAAGCTTGGCTATCTCATCGGGGTCGCCTACGAGCGCCCCGAAATCGCCATGCGCATCGCGCTGACCTATAACTCGGCGATCAAGCACGAGTTCGATGCGACCGAGATTGGCATCCTGTCCACCAACTTCGAAACCGAGTTTCCCCAGTCGGTCAACCTTGAGGGGCAGACCGGCATCGCCGAGGGCACGCTGCTGATGGGCTCGGTGCGCTGGGTCAACTGGTCGGCCTTTGACATCACCCCCGATCTCTATTCCGATGGGGCGCCTGACGGAAACTTCGGCCCCCGCAGCCTTGTGGACTATGCCGACGACACCATCACCTATTCGCTGGGTGTGGCGCGCAGCTTCACCGATAACTTCGCCGGGATCGCCACGATCAGCTACGAAAAGTCGAACGGTGGCTTTTCGGGCAACCTTGGCCCCACCGACGGGCGCACCTCGATCGGGCTGGCCGGGCGCTACTCGGTTGGCAAGGCAACCATCACCGGCGGTGTGAACTATAGCTGGATCGGCGACGCAGAAACCGAAAATGCAGCGGCTCCCGGCACCACGCTGGGCGACTTCAGCGACAACACCGCCCTGGGTGTCGGCATCCGCGTTGGCTATACTTTCTGACCGCAGTCGCGCAACAGAGAGGGACAGGGAAAGGCCCCGGAGTTTGCGCTCCGGGGCCTTTTTTCATTCCGCAAGATCCGGGTCGCCGGGGCGGGTTGGCCGGGTTAGGAAAGCAGGATGACCCCGTCTCGTGATATCCCCGCCCGCGCATGGGCCGAACTGGCGCTTCTGGCCCTGCTCTGGGGCGGCTCGTTCCTGTCTATCCGGGTGGCGCTGGATGAGGTGAGCGTGCTGTCATCGGTCTGCCACCGGGTTGGCTGGGCGGCGCTGGTGCTCTGGGCGGTGGTGCTGCTCAGGGGGGAGGCGCTGCCGCGCGGCTGGCGGATATGGGGCAGTTTTGCGGTGATGGGGCTGTTGAACAACGTGCTGCCCTTCACGCTCATGGCCTGGGGGCAACTCACCATCGAGAGCGGGCTGACCTCTATCCTCAATGCGTTCACCGCTGTGGCCGGGGTGATCGTGGCGGCGCTGGTTTTCACCGATGAGCGGCTCACGGCGCGCCGGCTCACCGGGGTGCTGCTGGGCTTTGCCGGTGTTGTCGTCACCGTGGGGCCGGCGCTGCTGGCGGGGCTGTCGCTGCGCTCTCTGGCGCAATTGGCGGTGCTGGCGGGCACGCTATCCTATGCCTTCGCGGGGGCCTGGGCGCGCGCACGGCTCAAGGGCGTGTCGCCGCTGGTGGCCTCGGCGGGGATGCTCACCGGCTCCACCCTCATGTTGCTGCCCCTCACGCTGGTGCTGGAAGGCGGGATTGATCTGCCGAGCACCGGGCGCGGCGTGGCCGCGATTGCCTATTACGCGCTCGCCGCCACTGCCGCCGCCTACCTGCTTTACTACCGGGTGCTCGCCATGGCCGGGGCGGGCAACCTGCTGTTGGTGACGCTGCTCATTCCGCCGGTCGCCATTACCCTTGGCGCAGTGGTGCTGCACGAAGCGCTGCCGCCACGCGCCTATGCGGGCTTTGCGCTGCTGGCAGCGGGGCTTTTGCTGCTGGATGGGCGGCTTTTGCGCCGCAGGGCCGCACCGCCTGCCTGATTTCCCCTTTCCAAGCCGCCCCCGCACGGGATAACTGGGGCAAAACAAGGGGAAACCATGCTCTACGATACCGCGCAAGATTGGCTTGAGGCGCCTCGCAAGAAGGTGCTGCTGTTTGGCATGTCGGGCCTTGGCAAGACCCATCTGGCCAATATTCTGCGCAGTGCGGGCGACTGGTTTCACTACTCGGTGGATTACCGCATCGGCACCCGCTACATGGGCGAGCGCATCACCGATAACGCCAAGCGCGAGGCGATGCAGGTCCCCTTCCTGCGTGAGCTGCTGATGAGCGACAGCATCTACATCGGCTCCAACATCACCTTCCACAACCTCTCGCCGGTATCGACCTATCTTGGCAAACCCGGCAGCGCGGCCAAGGGCGGAATGGCGATGGAGCAATACCGCCGCCGCCAGGCGCAGTTCCGCGAAGCCGAGGAGAACGCCCTGCGCGATACCGCGTATTTCATCGAGCGGGCCGAAGCGCTTTATGGCTACCACAATTTCATCTGCGATACCGGCGGTTCCATCTGCGAATGGGTGGACGCCGAGGATGCCAACGATCCGCTGCTGCGCGAACTTTCGGCGCAAACCCTGATGGTGTGGCTCGAAGGCAGCGAGGCCCATACCGCCGAGCTGATCCGCCGGTTTGATGCCGCGCCCAAACCGATGGCCTACCAGCCCGAGTTTCTTGCCCGTGTGTGGCAGGAATATCTGAGCGACAACAACCTCAAGGAAGACGATGTTGATCCTGATGACTTCATCCGTTTCACCTATGCCCGCGCCCTCGCGCACCGCCAGCCCCGCTATGAGGCGATGGCGCGCAACTGGGGGGTGACCGTGCCCGCCGAAGAGGCAAAAGACGTGCAAACCGAGGCTGATTTCAACGCGCTGATCGCCCGCGCCCTTGAGCGGCGCGTCACAACGGCCTAAATCCGCTCTTCCAACCCAAACCGGACCAAAACACATGCCCATCACCCTGCCCTCCACCCTGCCCGCATTCGCCCAGCTTGAGCGCGAGGGTGTGATGGTGATGGGCGAGGACGCCGCCGAGCGGCAGGATATCCGGCGGCTGCGCATTGGCCTGCTCAACCTGATGCCCAAGAAAATCCAGACCGAAACGCAATTTGCCCGGCTGATCGGGGCAACGCCGCTTCATATTGATTTTCAGCTGCTGCGGATGAGCGAGCACGAGGCCAAGAACACCGCCGCCGAGCACATGGAAGCGTTCTACCGCCCCTTCGAGGAGGTTGAGGCCAGCGGTGAAAAGTTTGACGGCCTCATCATCACCGGCGCCCCGATCGAGCATTTGCCCTTCGAGGATGTCACCTATTGGGACGAGCTCACCCGCCTGATGGACTGGACCCAAAGCCACGTGCATTCCACCTTTGGGGTGTGCTGGGGCGGCATGGCGATGATCAATCACTTCCACGGCGTCAAGAAACACCTGCTCGATCACAAGCTGTTTGGTTGCTACCGCCACCAAAACCTGTCGCCCGCCTCGCCCTACCTGCGCGGCTTTTCCGATGATGTGCTGATCCCGGTCAGCCGCTGGACCGAGATGCGCGCCCCCGAAGTGAGCGCCGCGGGCCTTGATATCCTGATCGGCTCGGATGAGGTTGGCCCTTGCCTGGTGGAAGATGCCGCGCACCGAGCGCTCTATATCTTCAACCATTTCGAATATGACAGCGGCACTCTCAAGGAAGAATATGACCGGGATGTTGCCGCCGGAGGGCAGATCCCGGTGCCGGTAAATTACTACCCCGATGACGATCCTGCACGGCAACCCTTGAACCGGTGGCGTTCCCACGCACATCTGCTCTATGGAAACTGGATCAACCAAATCTACCAAACCACGCCGTTCGATATGGAAAAGATCGGCGCGTAAAATGCTCTGGGCCGCTGTTGCGCTTGGCACCGGGGCGCTTGTGCTCACCGGCTGCGTGGCTGTGCAACGCCAAAGTGCCGAGGCGGCGTTTGCGCCCCTCGGGCCGGTGGTGGAGGTTGCGGGCAAGCGGGTGCACTTCATTGATGAGGGGCCGCGCGGTGCGCCGGTGGTGGTTTTGATCCACGGCGCGGGCGGCAATTTGCGCGATTTCACCTTTGATCTGGTGGGCCGCCTTGAGGGCCGCTACCGGGTGATCGCGGTGGACCGCCCCGGCCATGGCTATACCGAGGCCTACGCCGGCGGCGCGACCCCCATGCAGCAGGCCCGCCTGTTTGATGCGCTGGCCGACAGGCTGAAGCTGAGCCGCGCGGTGGTGGTGGGCCACTCCTATGGCGGGGCGGTGGCCATGGCATGGGCGGTTGAAAACCCTGCCCGCGTGCGCGGCGTGGTTTCGCTGGCCGGGGCCACCATGCCGTTTGAGGGCAAGCTTGATCCCTATTACCGCGTCACCGGCGGCGCGGCCGGGGCCGTGGCGGTGCCGGTGATGACCAGCCTCGCGGGCGATGAGACCATCCGCAAGGCGCTTGATGGCATATTCCAGCCGCAAGATCCGCCCAAGGGCTACCTTGATTACATCGGCGCACCGCTGACCGTGCGCGCCAAGACCCTGCGCGCCAATGGCCAGCAGGTGCTGAAACTGAGCGAAGCACTGGAGGCACAATCAAAGGCCTATCCGGGGCTGACAACCGCGCTCGAAATCCTGCACGGCAGCGCCGATACCACCGTGGGCCTCGACATCCACTCGCGCCCCCTGTCAAAGCTGGTGGCGGGCGCAAATCTGACGGTGTTGAAAGGGGTTGGCCATATGCCGCAGCACGCAAACCCTGCCGCCACCGTCGCGGCGATTGATCGCGCCGTTGCCCGCGCCGGATTGCGCTAAGCGCTCACCCGGCCCATAATGACAAGGCCGATCACCAGCCGAGAAAGACCGCCCATGACCGCCCTGCCCTTTGACGGAGCCATCTCGCAGTTCTTCCATGAGGAAGCGCCCGACAAGGTGCGCGACGCGATCAAGGCCTCAGACGGCAAAACCATCCTTGAGGACTACCCCTACGACGAGCGGATGGACAAGGACGACTACGAGGAAACGCTCTACAGGTTGCAGATCGAGCTGGTGAAAATGCTGGCCTGGGTGCGGGAAAAGGGCGAGCGCGTGGCGGTGGTGTTCGAGGGGCGCGATGCGGCGGGCAAAGGCGGCTGCATCAAACGGGTGCGCGAGTTTCTCAACCCGCGGGCGGCGCGTGTGGTGGCGCTGTCAAAGCCGAGTGACCGCGAGGCCTCAAGCTGGTATTTCCAGCGCTACGTCGAGCAGCTCCCTGCCGCCGGTGAGTTCGTGATGTTTGACAGAAGCTGGTATAACCGCGCCGTGGTGGAAAAGGTCTTTGGCTTTGCCACCGACGAGCAGCGCACGCATTTTTTCCAGCAATTACCGCACTTTGAAGACCTGTTGCAAAGCGATGGCATCCATCTGGTCAAGCTCTGGCTCAACGTGGGGCGCGCCGAACAGCTGCGCCGCTTCCTGTCGCGCGAGGAAGACCCGCTGAAACAGTGGAAGCTGAGCTGGATCGATGTGGAGGGGCTGAAAAAGTGGGACGATTACTCCGAGGCGATCCGCGAAACCTTCAACCGCACCCATAACGTGGCCTCGCCCTGGGTGGTGATCCGCTCGGATGACAAGCGCCGCGCCCGCCTTGCCGCGATCCGCTCCATCCTCGGCCAGCTGGATTATGATGGCAAAGACCGCAAACTGGTGAGCGCGCCTGACCGGTTGATAAGCGGTGGGCCGGAAATCTGGGAAGACTGATGGCCCGCAAAGGCTACCACCACGGCAATCTGCGCCAGGCCCTGGTGGAGGCGGCCATTGCGCTGATCGAGGAGAAAGGCCCGCACGGCTTTACCCTCTCGGAAGCGGCAAAACTGGCGGGCGTGACGCCGGCGGCGGTCTATCGCCATTTTGAGGGGCGCGAAGACCTGCTGACAGAGGTGGCCAAACAGGGCTACGCGATCTTTGGCGACCTGATGGAGCACGCTTACGAAAGCGGCAAACCCTCGGCCATTGCCAGTTTCGAGGCCACGGGGCGGGCCTATCTGGCCTTTGCCCGCAAGTATTCCGGCTACTATCAGGCGATGTTCGAGGCCGGGCTGTCACTGGCGCGTGATCCGGATCTTGCGCAGGGGGCTGCTCGTGCGCAGGCCACGCTCGAGCGCGCCGCCGCCGGGCTGGCGGAGCGCTTGCCAGCCGATCGCCGCCCCCCCGCCGCGATGTTCTCAGCCCATATCTGGGCGATGTCGCATGGGGTGGTAGAGCTTTTTGCACGCGGCAGCCCCGGAACCCGCGCCCCCTTCCCGCCCGAAGAACTGCTGGAAACCGGCATTGGCATCTACCTGCGCGGCCTGGGCCTTGTTGCGCCAGATGAGTAGCGCATTCCAATAGAGCGCCCGCGGCGCATGCCATTTTTGATTTTGGATATTTTCTTGTTGAAAATACCCAGATCCAACGCCTGCCGCCCTAGCCGCCGCCGATCAATATGCCCGCCGCCAGCACCAGCGCCCCGCCCAGCACCACCTGCATCGCGGCGCGCCAGAACGGGGTTTCCATATAGCGGTTCTGGATCCAGGCAATTGCCCAGAGTTCAACGAAAACCACGATGAGCGCGATGATGGTCGCGGTCCAGAAATGCGGGATCAGGTAGGGCAGCGCGTGGCCCAGCCCGCCAAGGGCTGTCATCACTCCCGAGGCGACGCCGCGCTTCCAGGGCGCGCCCCGCCCGGAAAGCTGGCCATCGTCCGAGGCGGCCTCGGTGAAGCCCATCGAGATGCCCGCGCCGATGGAGGCGGCGAGGCCAACGAGGAAGGTGGTCCACGGGTCTTGCGTGGCGAAGGCGGTGGCGAAGATCGGTGCGAGGGTCGACACAGAGCCATCCATCAGGCCTGCCAGCCCCGGTTGCACCCAGGTGAGCACGAACTGGCGATGCGCCGAGACATCCTCTTCTTCGCGGGCCGCATCGCTCAGGTGCTTGTCTTCCAGCGATGTGGCCAGTTTCTCGTGGCCCGCTTCGGCGGCGGCCAGATCCCCCAGCAATGTGCGGGTTTTGGCATCGGTGGTGCGCTGGGCGGCCAGCCGGTAAAAATGCTCGGCTTGGCGCTCCATGTCGGCGGCCAGCCCGCGCATCTTTTCGAGCGGCAGGTTTTCGGCCAGCCACACCGGGCGGCGGGCGTAGTAGCCCGACACATGCTCGCGCCGGATCAGCGGAATCACATCGCCAAATTGCTCTTGATGGCGCGCGATGAGGCGGCGGCGGTGCTCATCTTCCTCATCGGCCATTTCGTTGAACATGGCAGCGGTGCTGGCAAACTCATCGTCGCGCAGCCGTGCGGCAAAGCCACGGTAGATCCGCGCGTCATCTTCCTCAGAAGAGATGGCGAGCGCCAGCACCTCTTGCTCGGTCAGGTCGGAAAAGCGTTTGCGGTTGCTGAACAGGTATCTCATGGCGGTGAGATTAGCGTTTTTTGCCCCCGCCGCCAGCGCTCAATTTGCCGCGCTTCAGCCGCCGTTTCTGTCAAACACGATGGAATGCGCATAAGCGCCCCAATCGCCCGTTGTTACACCACCCGCCCGCGAGCCGCTGTAGGAGGGGAGGCCCGGCACCCGCAGCACCCGCACCTCGCCGCCGGCCGCACCGATCACCCCGGCGTGGAAAGCTGCGGCGCAGATGTTGCTGTCGGCGGTATAAGGCCCGGTGCCCCAGACATCGCGTTTTTTGGACGCATCACCGGGGCAATAGCAGGATTGCGCCTCGGTGCCCGTGGGCAGGGTTGTGCACGCTGCCAGAGCAGAGGCGCTGGGCTTTGGGAAGCTGATCGACTGGGCAAAGCTGCCCCAATCGCGGGTGATGACCCCATTGGCCTCTGATCCGCTGTAGCTGGCCTGCCCCGCCACGGTGGTGAGGCGCACCATGCCGCCGGTTTCTGTGATCACCCCGGCGTGGCGCGCAGCGGTGCATATGTTGCTATCTGCGGTGTAAGGCCCCGAGCCCCATACCGAGCCGGGCGCGGCCTTTTGCGGGCAAAAACAACTCCAATCTGATTTCTCGGTGGTGTAGGCGCTGCACAGCGGGGCGGCGGATTCAGCCCAGAGGGGTGCGCCAAGAACGCAAGAGAAGGCACTGATCGCAATGATCTTTTTCATGTTATAGCTCCGGTAAAATGGCTCGTAAAAAATATGTCGTGCAACCAATCTACCCCCAACGCGCTCATTGGCAAAGCACCTTGAAATGCGCCCACCCAAAGCCTATATTCACCCTGTCTCGGCAACGGGACTATGGACATAAACGCGCTCGTAATACGCGGATCGGACCCGGGGGCGGTACCCGGCGACTCCACCAAACATCCTTTATTGGAGGATCATGGGGTCGAAACAGGATCGACGAACGTCTAAAGGGGTTAGCTTTGTCTCGGCTGGGTGCCACCGTATCGGCCCGAAAAAGTACAATTGCCAATAACAATCGTGCTCCGGTCGCTCTTGCCGCTTAAGCGGTACGAATGATCGATCTTTAAGTCCTTGCCTCTAGCCAGGTAAGGCGGGGTTCGCAGGCACCTGGCAACAGAAGCCTGCACTTACTCCCCCCTCGCCTAAGGTGCCATTTCGCCATCAGCCTGCTTGCGCTCATGGCCGCGCAGGCAAACAGCCCTGTGCCATTTCGCCCTCGCATTCACGCCCGAATCCCTTATGCTGGCCCTATCGAAAACGGGAAACGTGAGGCTTGGGCGTGACAGAGATCGACTACGGCAGGATGATGCATCGGGCGATGCGCAGTCTTATCCGTGAAGTGCTCTCCGAGGTGGCAGCCTCGGGATTGCCCGGCCAGCACCACTTTTTCATCACCTTCGACACCCACGCCGAGGGCGTCGACATCGCCGATTGGCTGCGCGAACGCTACCCCGATGAGATGACGGTGGTGATGCAGCACTGGTTTGATGATCTTGAGGTCACCGATCAGGGCTTCAGCGTGACCCTCAACTTTGGCGATGCGCCTGAGCGGCTGGTCATCCCCTATGACGCGATCCAAACCTTCGTTGACCCCTCGGTTGAATTTGGCCTGCGGTTTGAAAGCCACGACGCGGACGATGACGAAGAAGACGGCACCATTGAAGAGATCGAGCCCGCCCCGATGGATGAAAACGCCGAGCCGGATGAAAAGGCCGAAGCCGAGGTTGTGAGCCTTGACAGCTTCCGCAAATAGCGCGGCCTGACCGCCCCTTTTACGGCTCTCGCCCCCACTCATCTGCGGCGTTTGCGCTAACCGACCATTGATATCTCCGCCCCTTTAGGTATGTCTCGCACGACAATAACGCAAAGGGGCGCATCCATGGCCGACACCCGCACCGAGTCCGATAGTTTCGGGCCGCTTGAAGTTCCATCCGACAAGTATTGGGGTGCGCAAACGCAGCGCTCGATCATCAACTTCCCGATTGGCTGGGAAAAGCAGCCCATCGCCATTGTGCGCGCGCTTGGCGTGATCAAGCAGGCCTGCGCGAAGGCCAACAAGGACAACGGCAAGCTCGACGCAAAGCTGGCCGATGCGATCATTGAGGCGGCAAGCGAGGTTGTGGCCGGCAAGTTTGATGACAACTTCCCCCTCGTCGTGTGGCAAACCGGCTCGGGCACCCAATCCAACATGAACGCCAACGAGGTGATCGCCAACCGCGCGATCGAAATCCTTGGCGGCGTGATCGGCTCCAAAGACCCAGTGCACCCGAATGACCATTGCAACATGGGCCAAAGCTCGAATGACACCTTCCCAACGGCGATGCATATTTCCACCGCGATGACCGCACGCGATGTGCTGCTGCCGGGCCTCGAAAAGCTGCACGCGGCGCTGCAAAAGAAGGTTGAGGCGTTTGACGGCATCATCAAGATTGGCCGCACCCATACCCAAGACGCCACACCGCTGACACTCAGCCAGGAGTTTTCAGGCTACACCCATCAGGTGGCCATGGGCATCCAGCGGGTGAAAGACGCGCTGGGCCGCATTTATGAGCTGGCCCAAGGCGGCACCGCCGTGGGAACCGGCCTCAACACCGTAAAGGGCTGGGACACGCAGGTTGCCGCGAACATGGCCGAAATCACCGGCCTGCCCTTCATCACCGCGCCCAACAAGTTCGAAGCGCTGGCCGCCCATGACGCCATGGTCGAAATGTCGGGCGCGCTCAAAACCGTGGCCGTGTCGTTGTTCAAGATCGCCAATGACATCCGCCTGCTCGGGTCCGGCCCGCGCTGTGGCCTCGGTGAGTTGGTGCTGCCCGAGAACGAGCCGGGCAGTTCGATCATGCCCGGCAAGGTGAACCCCACCCAATGTGAGGCGCTCACACAGGTTTGCGCGCAGGTCATGGGCAATGACGCCGCTGTGGGTTTTGCCGGATCGCAGGGCCATTTTGAGCTGAACGTCTATAAGCCGATGATGGCTTATAACGTGCTGCAATCCATGCAGCTTTTGGGCGATGCAGCCTCGGCCTTCACCGATAATCTGGTGGACGGGCTGGAAGCAGACCGCGACCGGATCGAAAAGCTGATGCGTGAATCGCTGATGCTGGTCACGGCTCTGGCCCCCGAAATTGGCTATGACAACGCCACCAAGGTTGCCAAGACCGCGCATAAAAACAAAACCACCCTCAAGGAAGAGGCCATCGCGCTCGGCTTTGTCGATGCCGAAACCTTTGATCGTGTGGTGCGCCCTGAAAATATGGTTGGCCCGAAGTGAGCCAAAAGCCGGTCAATCTGAACCGGTTTCGCAAAACCAAGGCACGGGCCGATGAAAAGGCCCGCGCCAACCAGAATGCCGCCTTCCACGGGCTGACCAAGGCCCAAAAGGCCGCCGCCCGCGCCGAGGCCGAGCGCGCCGCCACAGCGCAAGACGCAAAGCAGCGCGACCCCAAGCAATAGCAGATAAACCCCCGGTTTCACTGGCATAAATACCACAGCTTCCGGGCGCGGCAGGCACCCCGGCCTGCCTGCCACATTTTCGCCACATTTCGCCTTGATTCTGCCATCAGACCCGGAAAACCGGGCGAAAAACGAGGCAGTCGCGGGGCCTACCCCTGCGGATACGGAGACGGGTATGGGGACAAATCTGGCACGACCAGACGGGGCGAAGCTTGCCGATTTTCAGGATGATCTGAACAGCTTTACCGGGAACAACATCATTCAAATCGGACCGCTCGCCAAGGCTTATGTGGCCAGGGACATCCAGGAGCTGCTCCCCTATTCGCGCCGCATCCGGCAGGCCGCACGGCCCCATTTGCGCAGCTTCAACGAGGCCCCCGATGCCGGCGTCTGGATGGAGAGCGCGGTGGCCGCAACCGCCCGTGTGCTCACCCCCGAAGGCGCGGTGCCCGCAGGCCAGCTTGGCCTTGGCGACATGGTGGAAACCAAGGACCACGGCGCCCAGCCGATCAGGTGGATCGGGCAAACCCGCCTCACCCGCGCGCAGCTTTCCGAGCGCCCTGCCCTTTGCCCGGTGCGGATAAAGGCAGGCCTTGTTGATGGCACCTACCCGCGCACCGATATGGAAATCTCGCCCTCTGCCGGGATCGTCATGCGCTCAAATCGCAACCGGACGGACGAACGCCTTGTGCAGGCCGCCGCGCTCACCCGGCGTGACGGGTTTTGCAAGTCTATCCCGCGCCACGGCATCACCTATGTGCAGCTTTTGCTGGAGCATCACGCGGTGCTCATGGTTGAAGGGCTGGAGATGGAAAGCTTCCACCCCGGCAACCTGCGCCCCAACAAGGCCGATGCGGCAATGTGGTCAGAGGTCATGGGCGCGATGCCCGATCTGGAGCATGATCTGGTGGGCTATGGCCCGCGCGTGCGCCCCGATCTTTCAGACCGCGCCCGCCCCTAAGCCATGGCCCGGCCGGAAAAGCACTCACTCACGCTGGCCGGGCACCGCACGTCGGTGTCCCTTGAGCCCGAGTTTTGGTTGGCCTTCCGTGACCTCGCCGCGCAAAACAATAAAACAATCAATGCCTTGGCGGCCGAAATTGATGCAGATCGCGGGCTTGACCGCGGCCTCGCCTCCGCCATCCGCGTTTATGTGCTGCAAGAGCTTCAAAGCCGCTTGGCGGGCGAGATCAACGGCGGCTGACCTTCAGCCAGATCCCATCCTTGGCGCGCACCGTCAAATGCGCCACCGGCTGCGGCTCACGCCCCTCAACCCGCTCAAACCGGAAGGCCCGCGCCAGCATCCCCAGCAGCAGCGGCCCCTCAACCATCGCAAACCCTGCCCCCGGACACACCCGCGAGCCTGCGGAAAACGGGAAATAGGCATCGCGCGCCGAGGAGCGCCCCTCATCCGTGCTCCAGCGATCCGGGTCAAACCCATCGGGGTTGCTCCAAAGCCGCTCATGGCGCTGCACATGCCAGGGCGACAGCACCACCTGCCCGCCGGGCTTTACATCGCGGTTGCGAAACCGCTCGGGCTTTTTGTTCTGGCGCACCATCATTGGCACCGGCGGGTAAAGCCGAAGGGTTTCACGAAACACATCGCGCGTGAACTTCAGCTTGGAAACCTCTGAGAAGGTGGGGCTTTCTCCCAAAACCGCTGTCGCTTCCGCCGCCACGCGCTCTTGCACATCAGGGTATAGCGCCAGCATGTAAAACGCCCAGGCTAGCGCCGAGGCCGAGGTTTCATGCCCCGCCAAAAAGAAGATCGCCACCTGATCAACCATCTCTTCGGTATCAAACCGCTCCCCGGTTTCGGGATCAGTCGCCTGCATGATCTTGGTCGCCAGATCACGGGGCGCGGTGCCTGCCTTGATCGCCTCGGCCCGCGCGGCTGTGAGCTGGGTGATCAACCCGCGAATGGCCTTGGCGGTGCGCTTCACCTCCCCCCGGTGAAAGCGCGGCAGCCAGCGCGGCAGCGGCAGAAAAGCGGCGATGTTCAGGATCGGCTGGGCGCGTTGGTAGGCGCGAAACTCCTGAAACACCTGCGCCGCGATTTCATGTTCGATCGGGATCGAGAACAGCGTACGAAAGATCACATCCGCCGCCGCATGAGAGCTTGCCGCCTCAACCTCCAGCACCCCCTCGCCAATCCGCTGAACCGCCGCCTCTGCGGCCTCCCGCATGGCCGGGAAGGTCTCTTTGATGCGCCCCCCTTCAAAGGCCGGGTCGATGATGCGGCGCTGGCGTTTCCAGACCGTGCCGTTGGTGACGAAAACCGAGTTGCCAAGCAGCGGGGCCAGCCCCTCGCGCACCCGATCAGACTTGGGGAAATCATCTGGCCGGTCCTTCAGCACCAGATCAATCAACGCAGGCTCGTTCACCAGGTAGCTGCGAAAGAACGGCGTGCGAAACTCGGCCATTTTTGCGCGGTAAAGCTTGGCCGGTTGCGCCGATAAAATATCCTGCCGAAACAGGCGGATATAGTTCAACAGGGTCGTTTTTTCCGCCCGCGCCGGGGGTTTGGGCGGCAACGCGCGCATGGGGCATTCAGGCGGGGCGCGATCCGGCATCATGCGGCCTCCTTGCGGGAGGTGTAGCGCGAGGCGGGGGTTTCGATCCGGCTTTTTGAGGGGCCGCGTTTGGCGTAGCGATCAGCCAGCGTGAGCGGGCCTGCGGTGATTTGGAAATAGTCGTAATCACGCGGGCGATCAAAGGCGCAGAGGTATTGAAAATGCAGCCGGAAGAAGCGCCGCTTCAGCGCCTTCCAGCGCTCCGGGCTGAGGGTGGCGCTGAACGCGGCTGAAAACACCAGCGGCCAGCGTTTGCCGCTTTCCGGGGCCACGCCCGTTACGGCGACCGGATCACAAAGCGCAAAGGCGCAGCCATCGCCCGGTGCGGTCACATCGACCCATGTGAATTGATCCCACTGGCACAGATCATGCAGATCGGCCCGCAGGCGGTGCGCATCGGGCAAGAAAGACACCATCGGCACCACATGCCCCAGCGTAAGAAACCCCAGCGCAGGCCCGTCCTTGCGCTGCCAGCCCTGGCGCATGATATCGGCAAGGATCGACACGCCCAAATGCGCGCCAGAGCTATGGCCAACCACCAGCACCTCATCCACATCGGTGCGCAGCGCCTCGTTGATCACGCTGCGAAACTCGGCCATCCGCGCCTCAAGCTCGGGCGGGTTGGCGCCCCTGTGGCGGGCCGAATAGGCATAATCATGCATCAGGTAATAGGCAAAAAACTTCGAGTCCCGCTGGCGAAACCAGCTCAACACGCCCCAGGCCACCCCGGCACCGAGCAGCAGTTGCACCAGCGTGGTTGTCACCCCCAGCGGGATCGGCAGCACCAACAAAGGCCCCCCCCACCCCACCAGCCGCGCCACGCCATAGCCAAGCGCCAGCGCCAGCAGCAGTTGCGCCAGCAAAAAGACGATCGGGTAAAGCGCGGCAATGATCGGCCCCTTGCGCAAACGTGCCAGCCGAAACAGCGCGCCAGAGCCGATATAAGCCCAGGTCGTGCGCACCAGCATGGCGTAGGTGGCCGGGATCGAGGGGTTCATCGAGTTCTTCACGATGTCAGACCAGAGCAGCACATCTATCTGTGCTTCGCTCTCCTGCCCATCAATCCGGGAATGGACCTTCCAGGCAAACGGCCCCTGCCCCTTGATCGCTTCTTGCGAAATTTCATAGCCTGAAATCTGCGCCTGCGCCGCGCTCTCCTTGCGGTAAAGCTCGCGGTAGCGCCGCGGGTGAAACGGGTCATAGCCGGGGATATAGATCACCCGGCGCTGTTTCACTTGGGTAGGCATCTGCTCGTCAACCATGGCTTATCCTCGCCGTTCCCGCCGCCATAGCAAGGGATTTGGGCAGAATTTGGGAGACCTGCGCGCAAATGCCCTCGGTCAGCCGATCATCGCGAGGCCGGGGAACAGCTCCAGCAGCCAGTAGGAGAAATCGGTGAAGCCGCCGGTGAGCATCATCAGCCCCACGGTCCAGAGCAGCAGCCCCATGATCCGCTCGATCCGCTGCATGTGCCGCTTCATCCACCCCATGAAGCCCTTGAGGCGCGGGAAAAAAGCGGCCACCAGCAGGAACGGCAGCCCAAGGCCAAGGGCATAGATCGCCAGCAGCACCGTGCCCCGGCCCACCTCGCCCTCCTGGCCCGCGAGCGAGAGCAGCGCGCCAAGGATCGGGCCAAGGCAAGGGGTCCAGCCGAAGGCGAAGGCAAGGCCAAGGATATAGGCCCCAAGCGCCGAGCCGCCCTTGTCTCCCGCATCAATCCGCGCCTCGCGGTTGAGGAAAGGGATGGTGATGACGCCAAGGAAATGCGCGCCAAAGATCATCACAAGGATGCCCGCCCCGGCGGTGAACCACTCACGATAAAGCAGGAACATTCCGCCAAGCGCCGAGGCCGCCGCCCCGAGGATGAGGAACACCGTCGAAAGGCCGAGCACAAAGAACACCGCCGACAGGAACACCCGCCCCCGCGCGGCGCTGGAAGCCTCCATCTCGGTCACCGAAACCCCGCCCATATAGGCCAGAAACGGTGGAACAATCGGCAGCACACAGGGGCTGACGAAGGAGATCAGCCCCGCAAGCAGCGCGATTCCCATGGCCGGCAAAAGCGCGGCGTCAACGATTTCGATCCCAAACATGACAGGATGTGTAGGCGCAGCGCAGGCCGCGTAAAAGCCCAAATCGCCTCACAAAACCGTGGTGCATTGGCGCGGGCGGGCCGCTATGGCCCGCAGGCACCGGCTGCGCTAAAGGAGAGGCATGGAACACGATAGCGAACTTGATGCGCTGGGGCTGCTCTGCCCCCTGCCGGTGCTGAAAACGCGCAAGGCCTTGCAGCGGCTTGAGACCGGCCAGGTGATCCGCGTGCTCACCGACGATCCCGCCGCGCTGATCGACATGCCGCATTTTTGCGCCGAGGCCGGGCATGAGCTGCTCGCCCAGAAAGAGGCGGATGCGGCGGTGATCTGGTATCTGCGCAAAGGATAAGGGCGCAGCCTTGCGGCCACGCCCTTCCCTGTTTCATCGTCCTGTCGCCGGATCAGCGACCGAGTGACCACCAGCCCTTGCGCTTGGGCTTGGCCGGATCTTCCGGCTTGGCCTCAGGCTCAGGCTCTGGCGCGGCTTCTGCGGTTTCCAACGCAGGTTCCGGCTCCGGCTCTGGTGCGGCTTCCGGCTCCGGCTCTGGCGTGGGCTCCGGCGCGGCTTCGGCTTCGGCTTTAGCAGGTTCCGGGGCCTCAACCGGGGGCGTCTCGGCAACCGCCTCCGGGGTGGCCTCTGCGCTTTCTTCACCCTTTGGCTCATCACCCTTAGCCTCTTCGGCCGGGGCCTCATCGGCCTTTTTACGGCTGCGACGGCGGCGCTTTGGCTTTTCTTCGGCCACGGGCTCTTCAGCCGGAGCGTCCTGGGCGCTGGCATCAGCCTCGGTTGTCTCACCTTCGTTGGCCTCAGCCGCTACCGCTTCGCCCTCATCGGTCTTCTTGCGGCGGCTGCGACGGCGGCGTTTGGGCTTTTCTTCGCCCACGGCTTCGCTGCCCGGCTCGGCTTGCGCGTCTGCTGGGGCCTCTGCCCCCTCAGCCTGCGCCTCGGCTGAGCCATTGCTCTCGCCCGCTGTGTCCTGACCGTTCTCTTCATTCTGGCCTTCGCCATTACCGCCCCGACGCCGACGACGCCGACGGCGCTTGCGGCGCGGCTTGTCCTCACCGTCCTCGTCGCCACCATTGGGCTGGGCTTCGGCCTCACTCTCCTGCGCCTGAACCTCCTCTTCCTCTTCCTCGAAGTCGGGCATGTCGGAGGTGTCGATCGAGATCACCGGCGCGGTGACTTCACTGACGGTGCGCGTAGCGGTCTTGAACTTTTCAAGGCTGAACTCGGGCGAGATCATATGTGGATCGGCCTCAAGGCGCACCGACAGCCCGTAGCGGGCCTCGATCTGCGCAATGTGCTCGCGCTTGTTGTTGATCAGGAAGTTGATCACGCTGCTTGGCGCTTTCAGCAGCACTTCGCGGCTTTTGCGGCGGGTGCCTTCCTCCTCGATCTGGCGCAGCACGGCGAGGCCGATGCTATCATCCGAGCGCAGCAGGCCGGTGCCGTGGCAGGCCGGGCATGGCTGCGTGGTGGCCTCCAACATGCCGGGGCGCAGGCGCTGGCGGCTCATCTCCATCAGGCCAAAGCCCGAGATGCGGCCTACCTGAATGCGGGCGCGATCCGTCTTGAGGCGATCCTTGAAGCGCTTTTCCACGGCGGCGTTGTTGCGGCGCTCTTCCATGTCGATGAAGTCGATCACGATGAGGCCGGCAAGGTCACGCAGGCGCAACTGGCGGGCCACCTCTTCGGCGGCCTCCAGGTTGGTTTTCAGCGCGGTTTCCTCGATCGAGCCTTCCTTGGTGGCGCGGCCCGAGTTCACATCAATGGCGACCAGCGCCTCGGTGATGCCGATCACGATATAGCCGCCCGATTTGAGCTGCACGGTCGGGTTGAACATCGCCGCGAGGTAGCTTTCCACCTGGTAGCGGGCAAACAGCGGCAGGCCTTCGTCATACAGTTTCACGTTCTTGGCGTGAGACGGCATGATCATCTTCATGAAGTCCTTGGCGGTGCGATAGCCCATCTCGCCTTCCACCCAAACCTCATCAATCTCCTTGGAATAGAGATCGCGGATCGAGCGTTTGATAAGGTTGCCCTCTTCATAGATCGGCGCGGGCGCGGTGCTTTTGAGGGTAAGCTCGCGGATCTGCTCCCAGAGGCGCTTGAGGTATTCGTAATCGCGTTTGATCTCGGTCTTGGTGCGCTTGGCCCCCGCCGTGCGCACGATCAGGCCCGCGCCTTGCGGCACATCGATTTCCTGCGCGATCTCTTTCAGCTTCTTGCGGTCGGCAGCATTGGTGATCTTGCGCGAAATGCCACCCCCACGCGCGGTGTTGGGCATCAGCACGCAGTAGCGGCCAGCGAGGCTGAGGTAGGTGGTAAGCGCCGCACCCTTGTTGCCACGCTCTTCCTTGACGACCTGCACCAGAAGGATCTGGCGGACCTTTACGACCTCCTGGATCTTGTAGCGCTTGGGGCGCGGTTTGCGCGGCTGGCGGATCTCTTCCTGCACGTCCTCCTCGGCGACCGACTCGATGTCTTCATCGCGTTCGGCGGCGCTGGGGGGCGTGTCTTCCTCGTCGTCGCTTTCGGCTTCACCTTCGGCGTCCACCTCAGCTTCTGCGGGGGCTTCTGCGGCCTCGGCAGGGGCGTCGGCTTCCGGCGTTTCGCCACCAGTCGCGTCGGCATCAGCACCGTGCGCCTCGCCCTCGGGGGCCTCAACCGCCGCCTCAGGCTCTGGTGTCACCGCATCGGTTTCAGCGGCGTCAGCCTGCGTTTCGGCCTCGCCTTCGGTGAGGTCAACGACCTCCATCCCTTCAACTTCCCGCGTCTCCACCGCATCGCCGGTGTCAGACCGTTTGGCGCTGCTGCGGCGGCGTCGACGGGGCTTTTTCGGGGCTTCGTCTTCCTCGGCCTGTGCGGCGGCATAGGCGCGTTCTTCTTCGAGCAGCGCCAGGCGGTCAGCAACCGGGATCTGGTAGTAATCCGGGTGGATCTCCGAGAAGGCCAGAAAGCCGTGGCGATTGCCGCCGTAATCTACAAAAGCCGCCTGGAGCGAAGGCTCCACACGGGTTACTTTCGCGAGGTATATATTGCCAGCCAGCTGGCGCTTGTTAACTGTTTCAAAGTCGAACTCATCGACCCTGTTTCCATCGACCACCACAACGCGCGTTTCCTCGGCGTGGGTGGCATCGATAAGCATTTTCTTTGCCATTTGAACTCATTGCACGACGAAGCTCACCCGCCCCAGGGGGTGCGAGTGAGGGATGGCCGTGTCTGGATAGGGCGAATGCGTGGGTGGCAGCACAGGTCAGGGGGCGGCACATTGCCGTCCCTCTTGCCTGACCGTCACATCTCACGCGTTGCATCGCGGTTTGTCTCCGACACCCCGTTATAGGTGGGATGCCATTTAAAAGGCCCGGCGCCCGACCATTTGTGGCCAAAGAGCACCAAGGGCTGTCTACATGGACCCTGCAAAGGGCCATATTCATTGCATCAGGGGTGTCGGGTCTTTCTCCACGGGTCACCGCCCGAAAAATCCATCCGGCCCTCAGGGCGCAGCATCGCGCCAGCGGGCCGTCTTTCCTACATAAGGGACAGTTGGGGACAATTACAACGTGAAACTGCCGCCACCGCTTGCGCGGCCCTTCTGCGGGCGGGGCACCGGCCTTTGGCGAGGCCGCGGCGAGCGCCTCAACCACAGGGCGAATGCCCTCTGTTTGCAGGTCCCATGGCCGCAGCGGCGCGGCGCACAGGAACAAGCCGCCCGTCTACTGTTAGCGTTCATCGGCAAGGTGAAAAAACACCGGATCAGGCGAAGGTAGCCCCCCGGCCCCTCTGGTGAACACGCCCGCTACAGCCCTCAGCCGCAGCGGGCGGGTATATCAGCCGTTAAGATAATCCGAGCGTTGCAGCCCGTATTTCGCCATCTTCTCGTTCAGCGTGCGGCGCGGCAGGCAAAGCTCTTCCATCACCGCGACGATAGATCCCTTGTGGCGGCGCATCGTGTTGTCGATCAACATCCGCTCAAAGGCTTCCACATATTCTTTCAGCGGCTTGCCTTCGGTCGTCATCACCGGCTGCACCTCTTCGGTGTCTGTCATCAGCAGGCTGGCGATGGTGCCCGAGCCACGGCGGCTTTGCAGCACCGCGCGTTCGGCGATGTTAATGAGCTGGCGCACGTTGCCCTGCCAGGGGGCCTGCAAAAGCTGCGCCGCCTCCTGGGCCGAAACCGCAGGCGCTTCGCAGCCGTATTCCTCGGCAAATTGCTCGCTGAGCCGGGTGAACAGCAGCAGGATATCCTCACCGCGCTGGCGCAACGGCGGCAGGGTGATCTTCATCGCGGCAAGGCGATAGTAGAGATCGGGGCGCAGCACATCCTCGCAGGTTTTGCCCTGCTCTTGCAGGTTGCTCACCGCCACGATCCGAGTTTCCGCCGGCGTGCCCTGATCGTTGATAAACTGCACCAAACGGGCCTGAAGCGCCGGGCTGAGCGCCTCGATATCCTCAAGGCAAAGCGTGCCGCCACGGGCCTGCTCCACCAGCGGCAGGCGGCCCGCTTCGGGGGCACCATCAAAGAGCTGCGCCGACAGTTCAGCTTCATCAAAGGCGGCGCAGGAGAGGATCATGAACTCCTTGTTGGCCCGTGGCCCAACCGCATGCAGCGCATGGGCGGTCAGCGTTTTGCCGGTGCCGGTTTCACCGTCAATCAGCACATGGCCATCGGCCTGGCCCAGATCGAGGATATCCTCGCGCAGCCGCTCCATCACCGGCGAGGTGCCGATGAGCTTTTTCATGATGGTGGTGCCACCGCCCAGCTCGCGGCGCAACGTGCGCGCATCAAGGCTCATCCGGCGGCGCTGGGTGGCGCGCTTGACCAGCAGCGTCAGCCCATCGGGCTTGAACGGTTTTTCAAGAAAGTCGAACGCCCCCACCCGCATCGCCTCAACCGCCATCGGCACATCGCCATGCCCGGTGATCATGATGACCGGCAACGCCGAATCCTGCGCCATCAGCTTTTTCAGCAGCGCCATCCCATCCATGCCCGGCATCCGGATATCCGAAACAACGGCACCGGGATAATCTGGCCCGATGCCCTTAAGCGCATCCTCTGCGCAGGCGTATGTTTCGGTTTCGAAGCCCGACAGCGCCAGCCATTGGCTGATGGATTGGCGCATGTCTTGTTCGTCATCGATGATAGCAATTTTCATAGACCTGGCCATTGTTTGTGTGTCTTTCTTCATCCTGCCCTACTCTGCTGCCGTGGCCCTCTGCGGGTGCATCATCGGCAGCCTGATCTCAAAAACGGCCCCACCGCTGCGCCCGTTGCGCGCGGTGAGCCGCCCGCCCAACTCGTTGATGATCCCCGAGGAGATGGCAAGCCCCAAGCCAACCCCATCCCCCGGAGCCTTGGTGGTGTAAAACGGCTCAAACAGGTTATCGAGGTCGTCGATCCCATGGCCATTGTCGCGCAGGGACAGCACCGCCTGATCGCCCGCGCTGAGGATCAATTCCAACGCCGGTTCTTCCACCTCACGGGTGGCATCCAGCGCGTTTCGAAAGAGGTTCACCAGCACCTGCTCAACCCGCAGCTTATCGGCCGCCACCATCACCGGCCCCACCGGAACCGAGCGGCTGATCTGCACATGACGGCCACGCAGTTGCGGCTCCATCATGGTGAGCGCCGCACTGATCGCATCCCTTAAATCAAAGGGCTCAAACGCCTCTTCCCCCTTGCGCGCATAGCTCTTGAGCTGCCGGGTGATCGCCCCCATCCGGCCAATCAAATCGTCGATCCGCTGGAACGAGGAAAGCGCCTCGATCGGGCGCTTGCGCTCCAGCAAAAGCCGCGCGCCGGCAAGGTAGGTGCGCATCGCCGCAAGCGGCTGGTTCAACTCATGCGAAACCGAGGCCGACATCTCCCCAAGGGCGGCCAGTTTCGAGCTTTGCGCAAGCGTCTGTTCGGCCACTTCAAGGTTGCGTTCGGCCTTCTCGCGCTCGGCAATTTCCCGCTGTAGCCTGATATTCAACTGGCGAAGCTTCGCCGATTCCTCTTGCGCCGCCTGTCGCTCGCTGCGCGCCTTGCGCGACAAAAACCAGAACGAGCCCGCCAGCAGCAGCGCAAACCCCATGATCTCCAGCGCCAGCACCCCGTTCACCCGCTCGCGCACCGAGCTGTAGGCGGTGAAGCTGGTCAATCGCCAGCCGCGAAAGGGGATTCGCGCATCCGAGCGCATCACCGCCTCGCCAAAGAGGTAGGCATCCGGATCACTGATCGGCCAGTCGGCCGCCGAGCGGATCGCCGAGGGCGCGCTTTCCTGCGCCAGCGCATCCGCCACCGTGTGGCCGCGCCAGCGCGGCTCGGTCGACAAGATCACCTGCCCGGTCGAATCCGTCACCAGAACCGCCTCGAACAGCCCCCGCCATTGGGTTTCAAACTTGCCAAGATCGACCTCAACCACGATCACCCCCACCCCGCGCCCGTCATGGCGGATGAGGCGCGAATAGGCAAATTCCATCGCCCCGGTTTCGAGCGTATGCACGGTAAACACCGTATCACTGGCCCGCTGCGCATCTACAAAATAGGCCGCAGAGCTGTGTTGCGAGCCAAGCAAGGGGCGGTCGGTGGCGGCCACGGCGCGGCCATCGGTATCCAGCATCAGGATCGACTTGGCGCCGATCTCGTCACGAAACTCGATCAACCGCTGCGAGGAGGATTTGAAATCCGAGGTGTTGAGCGCCGCAATCAGCACCGGGTCGCGCGACAGCAACAGTGGCACCACCGAGTTGCGCTGAAGCTCCGAGATGATGTTGCCCTGGTTCAGCAACAGCCGCTGTTCAGCCCGGTTGCGAGTGCTCTCGGTGAAGCGCAGTGTGAGGTAATAATTGGTGAGATACACCGTCACCCCGGCCCCAAGCAGCACCGCCACCCAAGCCAGCCGAAACAGCCAGCCACGCCATTGGCGCAAGATCGCTCGAACCCAAGTCATTGCCCCAGTTTACTGCGCCGCCGGACCCATGGCCAGCGCGGCCCGCGCCGCCTCTCCAAAAGCTGAGGGCAGTCCCTTGAAGCTGCCCCACACATTGGGCTTTTTCATGCTTATTTCAATAGCTTGCAGCGCGAGGCTCACGTCACGCAGAAACCAGCGCCTTGGCCATCCCGCTAAACATCGCCTGCCCATCGGTGCCGCCATGCTCCGGGTCAACCGCCCGTTCGGGGTGCGGCATCATCCCCAGCACCCGATGGTTTTCTGAAAGCACCCCGGCAATATCGGCCATCGAGCCATTGGGATTGTCGGTATAGCGAAACGCCACCCTATTCTCGGCTTCCAGCGCGGCCAGAACCTCGGGCGCGGCGTTGTAATTGCCATCGTGGTGGGCGACCGGGATCATCAGATCCTGACCCAACGCATAGGCATCGGTGAAGGGGCTCTCAACCGAGGCAACCGTCAGCCCCACGTTGCGGCACACAAATTTCAACCCCGCGTTGCGCATCAGCACGCCGGGCAACAGGCCGGTCTCGCAAAGCACCTGAAAGCCGTTGCAAATCCCCAGCACATAGCCCCCCGCCCTGGCATGGCTCACCACCGAGCGGCAGATCGGCGAGTTGGCGGCAATCGCGCCGCAGCGCAGGTAGTCCCCAAAGGAAAACCCGCCGGGAATGCCCACCACATCCAAGCCCGAAGGCAGCGCAGTATCCTTGTGCCAAACACGGGTCACATCAAACCCGGCCGCCTCAAAGGCAACCGCAAGATCACGGTCGCAGTTCGAACCGGGAAAGGTGATGACAGCAGCTTTCATGGGCGTCTCTCCTGATGCGCGCCGCCCTCCCCGGCGATGACGCGCCGAGGCGTCAGCCGAAAGCCGGAAGAGCCGCCGCGCGGGCCTCACATATGGATGGCGTAGCTTTCGATCACGGTGTTGGCGAGCAGCTTTTCGCACATTGCCTTCACCTCGTCCTCGCTGGTGCCATCGGCCAGATCAAGCTCGATGACCTTGCCCTGGCGCGCACCTTCAACGCCCTCAAAGCCAAGCGCGCCAAGCGCATGACGCACCGCCTCGCCCTGCGGGTCCAGCACGCCCGTCTTCAGCATTACATCCACACGAACCTTCATCGCGTCTTGTCCCCTCAGTTGATCAGCGTCGGCTTGTCCGGCGTGGCGTGGCCATTGCCGGGCAGCACCTTGAGGCGGCGCGCCACCTCGGTATAAGCGTCGGTCAGGTTGCCAAGGTCGCGGCGAAACACGTCCTTGTCCAGCTTCTGGCCGGTCTGGATATCCCACAAACGGCAGCTGTCGGGCGAGATCTCATCGGCCACGATCAGCCGCATGAACTCATTGTCCCAAACCCGGCCCACCTCGATCTTGAAGTCCACCAGCTTGATCCCCACACCATACATCACCCCGGCCATGTAATCATTGACCCGCAGCGCCAGCGCAACGATATCGTCAAGGTCCTGCTGGGTCGCCCAGCCAAAGGCGATGATGTATTCCTCAGGCACCAGCGGATCGCCCAAAGCGTCATCCTTGTAGGAAAACTCGATGATCGGGCGGGGCAGTTGCATCCCCTCTTCCAGACCCAGCCGCTTGGCCATCGACCCGGCGGCAAAGTTGCGCACGATCACTTCCAGCGGCACAATCTCCACCGCACGGATCAACTGTTCGCGCATATTGATACGCTTCAAGAAATGCGTCGGCACCCCAATGTTGTTCAGCCCGGTCATGAAAAACTCGGACAGGCGGTTGTTCAGCACACCCTTGCCCTCGATCGTCGCCTTCTTTTCGGCGTTGAAGGCGGTGGCATCATCCTTGAAATACTGCACCAGCGTGCCGGGCTCCGGGCCCTCATACAGGATCTTGGCCTTGCCTTCATATACCAGCTTGCGACGTGCCATGGGGTGCCTTCGATTGCGCCGGACGCGCCGGGCCCCGATGGGCGGCGCTTGATCCTTGTTCGCGCTATAGTGCAAGGGCGCAAGCGGGGCAAGCGAGCCGTGCCCCCAGGGCGGTGTGGCGCGGGCAAACCACACAGCCTGCCTGCTTTTGCGCCAGGTTCAGTGGGGCTTTGCTTCCCCGTCCGCGCCGGATAGGTTCGCCCGCAAAAGCCAAACCCACCGGAAGGCCCAAGATGTCTGACAACTTCGCCGTGCTCGATTTCGCACTTCTGGGGGCAACGCCACAGCAGGTGGCCGAGGCACTCATC
>NZ_JARGND010000033.1:32106-37405 GCF_029212645.1 Vannielia sp.
GAATTTCGCGAGCGCGAAGACGGCGGTGCCTCGCCCCGCCTGCTCCAGCTCTCCGAGGCGCTGCCGGGCGTGGAAATCCTTGGCTTTCGCCTGTCGGGCGCGCGCCATCCCGGCGCCGAGTTTGGCTTTTCGGTTTATCGTAACGGCAAGGCCGTGCGCCGCCTTGGCACCCGCTCGGTGCAAGGGTTGAGCGACGATGCCGATTGGCAGGTAACAGACAGCGGCGTTCCTCATCGCTCCGAGGCCCGCCTGCGCCCCGGCCCCGCCTTTGCCGATAGGTTGACCCCGGCCATGCAGGCCCAGTTGCTGGAAGCCCTCGGCGTTGATCCCGATGCCTTCCTCGAAGATCGCAGCGCCTACACCGAGGTGATCGAGCTTTCGACCCGGCCCGTCGCCCCCGAAGCCCCCGCGCCCACACCAGGCACCACACCCGCTGCCCCTACGCCGGAAGAAAAGGCTGAAACACACCCCGCGCCAGCGGCGGATCAGAAAGCCGAGCCAGAGCCCAAGCAACCCGCCGGCCTGCCAACTGGTGCCGCTTGGGAAGAAGAAGTCACCAGCCTGCTGATCGACGCGGTCAACGACGCCCTGCCCACCGAGGCACAGGTGAGCTGGCTTGATGCCCTCACCACCCAGCTCAACGCGGGCGATATAGATGCCGCCCTCGCCTCTGCCGCCGCCCTGATCACAAACGGCGACCGCCCCGAGGCCACCAAACAAGCCGCCATCAGCCGCCTTACCGCCCTGTTTTCCGCCCGCGGTTAGCGCAATCCATCGCCCTTTGCGGCGTTTCCTTGCTTTTCATCCCCTGCGGCTCCACTTAAACAGGGACCGACATTTCAATCTCTGGGAGGCCCCCGCCAATGAGTACCTTCGACGATCGTGAAAATGCCTTTGAAAACAAGTTCGCCCATGACGCCGAGATGCAATTCAAAGCCGAAGCCCGCCGCAACAAGCTGCTGGGCCTTTGGGCCGCGGGTTTGATGGGCAAGGCAGGCGACGATGCGCTGAACTACGCCAAAGAGGTCGTGAAGGCCGATTTTGAAGAGGCCGGTGACGAGGATGTTTATCGCAAGGTCGCCGGTGATCTGGGCGATCTCGCCGATGAAGCCACCGTTCGCACCCAGATGGTGACCCTCATGGCCGAGGCCAAAGCCCAGCTGATGCAGGAAATCTGAGCCGAGGCTTGCCGCCGGGCCACGGCCCTGCTGAAACCAGATCAAGGCGCTCCATTCGGGGCGCTTTTTTCGTGGGCCATTCCCGCGCTTAGTTAAAATTCGCGGGTTAATCCTATGGTCACGCGATGGGGGTAATGCTTCCGGCACGGTTGGATGGAGGCCCCATGCGCAGAACGGTGAAGCAACGGCTCGGTCAAACCGCAGCGGTTTTTCGGGCGGTGGGAGTGTTCATCCAGTTTGTTGGCCCGCCGCCCACGGCTGCCCGCGCCTGTCGCTCGCCGCCGTGCCGCTGCGCGCGGGGAGCGAAAGCAGCAGCGGGCTGGCCGAGCACGCGCTGCTCACCGCCTTGCGTGCGCGCCTCGGCACCTCGCAGGGCGGGGCCGGGCTGCGCCAGTTCAAATCCGCCTTCGCGCCACGATGGGAGCGGCTCTACCTTGCCGCGCCAAACCGCCTTGCACTGGCCCTCGCCGCTGTTGACATTGCCCGCCGCATCGCCCGCCCGCGCCGCCTGCCCTCCCTTGGAGCCGAGCATAACGCGGCAGGCGACAGCACCCCAAAGGCGGATACCGCCCCCCTCGCCCAGCGAAAGGCCTCGTGACGCCACTGCCCAAAAACCGCGCCAAAACCCGCTTTCCGCCCCTGTTCATAACCTTCATGCAGCCTTCGCGATTGCACCTGCCGCCCGGCTGTGGCACCTCACGCACAACCATCCACACCACGAGGCCCCCATGACCAACGCCCTCTCCCGCCTGCTCGCCGAGCGTGACGTCCTGCTCACCGACGGCGCCACCGGCACCATGCTGTTCAACATGGGGTTGCAAGCGGGCGATGCGCCTGAGCTGTGGAACGATGAGCACCCTGACCGGATCACCGCCCTCTACCAAGGCGCGGTTGATGCCGGCTCTGACCTGTTCTTGACCAACAGCTTTGGCGGCAATGCCTCGCGCCTCAAGCTGCACAACGCCCAAAGCCGGGTGCGCGAACTTAACCGCAAAGCCGCCGAGATTGGCCGCGAAGTGGCCGACAAGGCAGGCCGCCCCGTGGTTGTTTGCGGCTCGATGGGCCCGACCGGCGAGATCATGGAGCCCACCGGCACCCTCACCCACGCCGCCGCCGTTGAAATGTTTCACGAGCAGGCCGAGGGGCTGAAATCCGGTGGGGCCGATGTCGCCTGGGTTGAAACCATCTCCGCCGTCGAAGAGTACCAGGCCGCCGCCGAGGGCTGCCGCCTCGCCGGTATGCCATGGGTCGGCACCATGTCGTTTGATACCGCCGGGCGCACCATGATGGGCCTCACCTCCTCGGCCATGGTCAAGATGGTTCACAAGCTGGAGCACCCGCCGCTGGCCTTTGGCGCCAACTGCGGCGTTGGCGCGGCTGATCTGCTGCGCACCGTGACCGGCTTTCTCGCCGAAAACCCCACCATCCCCGTGGTCGCCAAAGGCAACGCGGGCATCCCGAAATACGTTGAGGGCCACATCCACTATGATGGCACCCCCGAGTTGATGGCAAATTACGCCTGCATGGCGCGTGACATGGGCGTGCAAATCATCGGCGGCTGCTGTGGCACCGCGCCCGAACACCTTGCTGCCATGCGTGACGCGCTTGATAACCGCCCGCGCGGCGACGCCCCGACCCTGGAGCAAATCGCCGAAGCGCTGGGGGGCTTCTCCTCCGCGAGCGATGGCACCGGCGACGCCCCCGAAGCCCCGGCCCGCCGCCGTCGCCGTCGCGGTTAAGGGCCTGCAGCGGGCGGCAATTGCTGTCGCGCCATGACACGCCCCGCCAGCCTCACCGCTTGCGGGCGATGAAATCTACCAGCGCCGAGCGCCCGAGGTGGCCCTCCCCCTCGACCAGCTCGGCATCATACTCCCGCGCTTCAAGCACCTCGAACCCGGCAAAAACCGCGCGTAACTCTGCCTCGGTATAGAGGTTTTCCACCGCACCCGGCCCGCCGCTGCGATAGCCCTCATCGCGCTGGCGCGGATGATACCCGTGCAGCAAAACCAGCCCACCATCCGCAACCGCGTCACCAATGCGGCGCAACAGCCGCGCCTTTTCCGGTGGGCCAACGAACTGGATGAACACCCCCACCACCGCGTCAAACCGCTGCGACCAATCCCACCCTTCGATTCCCGCTTCATGAAATGCCACCTCCACCCCACGCGCCCGTGCCAGCGCACGCGCCTTTTCCAGTGCCGCCGGAGCGCTATCAAAGGCCGTCACCCTGTAACCAAGCTCTGCCAGATAAACCGAGTTGCGCCCCTCGCCATCGGCCACGCACAGCACCGACGCCCCCTTGGGGATCGCCGCCGCATGGGCCTTTAAAAACCCCGCAGGCTCGGTGCCAAACACATAGGCCTCTTGCGAAAACCGCTCATTCCAACTGCCCATTCCGGCCCCCTCTTTGCCCGTCATCCTGCCGCGATACGCTAGCCGAACAGATCAAGCTGATCCCCCTGTTCGGGCGGCACCCGAAACAGATCACACCGCAGGCGTGGCATCTTGGTGGCCAGCCCCAGCCGCTTGGCGGTGATCTGAAAGCGGCGCGCCAGCAGTTCGGCGTGTGCCCCCTGGCCCACCATCCGCTTGCCCCATGTGCCATCGTAATCTGCGCCGCCGCGCATCTGGCGCATCTTGCTCATCACCCGCACGGCACGACCCGGAAAATGCTCCCCCAGCCAGGCCTCGAACATCGGCGCGACCTCCCGCGGCAAGCGCAGCAAGATGTAACCCGCCGACCCCGCGCCCGCCTGTTGCGCGGCCTCCATCACCGCCTCCAGTTCATGGTCCGTCAATCCCGGCACCACCGGTGACACCATCACCCGCACCGGCACCCCCGCCTTGGCCAGCCGCTCGATCATCTGCAACCGCCGCTTCGGCGCCGGCACCCTTGGCTCCATCGCGCGGGAAACGATCGGGTCCAGCGTGGTGAGCGATACGCCCACCCGCGCGAGCCCCTCGCTCGCCATCTCTCCCAGAATATCAAGATCGCGCTCAATCAAGCTGCCCTTGGTGACAATCCCCACTGGATGGCGATGCGCCGCCAGCACCTCAAGCAGCCCACGGGTGATCCGGTAGCGCTTTTCGATGGGCTGATACGGGTCGGTATTGGTGCCCATCGCCAGCGCGGCGGGCGTGTAGCCCCGTTTGCGCAGCTCCGCCGCCAGCCGTTGCGGGGCCTCTGGCTTGGCCGTCAGCCGGGTTTCAAAATCAAGGCCGGGCGACAGGCCCAGATAGGCATGGCTCGGGCGCGCAAAGCAGTAAATGCAGCCGTGCTCGCAGCCCCGATAGGCATTCACCGAGCGGTCAAACCCCAGATCAGGCGAGGCATTGCGGGTGATGATCGTGCGGGGCCGCTCCTCTGCCACCTCGGTGCGCAGCATGGGCTGATCCACCTCTGCCCCGGTGTCCCAGCCATCATCCACCCGCTCAACCGCATAAGGCTCAAACCGCGCGGCCACATTCGCCACCGCCCCGCGCCCGCGCCGCCGGTGCTCTGGAACCGACCACACGCCCTGCGTCTCTGCCATGGTTTTCTCGTCATCACCCATGGCCACACAATAGAACATTTGCGGAACATGTGAAAGAACCACATGTCTTACATGCAAATTTTAAGCCTATACTGGCGTGAAATCCTGCCTATAAGTCGGCAAAGCCCTGCGCCATGTCGCAATCCGGCGTGTCCAAACGCGCCATCTCGGCGATGGGATCAGAAACCCGGCCCTGTTTAGCGGCCCCGACCAGGACGAACCTTATGGCTGACGAAGAAGACGATATCATCCTCTCCGACCTCCCCGACGAAGAACTCGTGCCGCAAATGTGGGACGATCTTTATGACGGCATGAGAGAAGAGATCGAAGATGCCGTCACCATCCTGCTGGAGCGCGGGTGGACCCCATATGACATCCTCACAAAGGCGCTCGTCGCGGCGATGAAGGTGGTGGGCGATGATTTCCGCGATGGTATCCTGTTTGTCCCCGAGGTGCTGCTGGCCGCCAATGCCATGAAAGGCGGCATGGCTATTCTGAAGCCGCTGCTGGTGGAAACCGGCGCGCCCCGCATGGGCAAGATGGTGATCGGCACCGTCAAGGGCGACATCCACGACATCGGCAAGAACC
>NZ_JARGND010000093.1 GCF_029212645.1 Vannielia sp.
AGGTCAGGCACAGCCTGGACATTGCCATGCGCGAAGAGATCGCGGCCCTGCTGCCAGACATTCGGGCGGATCGAAACCTGCGCGCGTTGATCATCACCGGTAGCGGCGGCGCCTTCTGTTCCGGCGGCGATCTGAAAGCGCTCAGCGAGGAGGACCGCCCGGTTGACGTGAACCGCGAGCGCATCGCCAAGCTGCACACATGGTTCACCGAACTGTCGAACCTGGAACTGCCGGTGATCGCTGCGGTCGACGGCCCCGCCTTTGGCGCAGGGTTCAACCTTGCGCTGGTGGCGGATTTCGTTCTGGCCACCCCGCGCGCACGGTTCTGCGCGGTGTTCGGACGGATTGGCCTGGTGCCCGATCTGGGCGGTTTCTTCCTGCTGCCGCGCATCGTGGGGCTGGCCCGCGCCAAGGAGCTGGTGATGACCGCCCGGTCGATCTCTGCGGCGGAGGCGAAGGAAATGGGGATCGTGCTGGAAATCCATGAGCCGGACTCGCTGCTGGATGCGGCGCTGGCTTTTGCCAAGCGTTTTGACAGCTCGTCGCGGCTGGCGGCGGGGATGGCGAAGGTGATCCTCAACCAGGCGCTTCATACGGACCAGCGCGCGCTGGCGGATATGGAAGCGATGGCTCAAACGCTGTGCCTCGCCTCGGACTATCACAAGGACGCGGTGCAGCGCTTTCTGGACAAGAAGCCGCTTGAGTTCGACTGGGACAAGATGGCCCAAAAAGACGCGGTGCGCTGATGTCGCGGAAACAACACACCGCCCGCATCACCGGCGTTGCCGATACCGCGATGGGTGAGCTGGCCGGATCGACCGCGTTGGGCCTGCACGCCGAAGCCACCAACGCCGCCCTGAAGGATGCCGGGCTGGAGGCGCAGGATATCGACGGCGTCTTGTGCGGCTATTCGATGACCGTGCCGCACCTGATGCTGAGTTCCGTCTTCAGCGAGTATTACGGGATCAGCCCCAGCTTCAACACCGCCATTCAGGCGGGTGGGGCGACGGCCTGCATCATGCTGGCCAATGCCGTGGCTCTGGTGGAATCCGGGGCCTGCCGCCATGTGCTTTGTGTCACCGGAGACAACCGCCTGACCGGGATGACCCGTGATGGCGCGGTGGCGGCCTTGGCGACCGTGGGCCACCCCGAGTTTGAGCAGCCTTATGGCATGTCGGTTCCGGCGTCTTATGCGCTGGTGGCGCAGGCCTACCTGCACCGTTTCGGCATCACGCGGGACGAGCTTTCGGCCATTGCCGTTTCGGCCCGCAAACATGCGGCGCTGCACCCCAAGGCCACCAAGCGCGATCCGCTCACGCTGGCCGATGTCAGCGAAAGCCGGGTCATCGCCTCGCCGCTGCGCCTGCTCGATTGCTGCCTGATTTCGGATGGCGGTGCTGCGGTGATTGTTAGCGCCGCAGACGCGGCGCGCGATACCCGTAACCCTGTGCGGGTTCTGGGCAGCGGGCAGGGCCACACCCATGAGCATATCATGGCCGCCCCGTCGCTTACCGACTTTGGCTGCAAGGCCTCGTCGGCCATGGCCTTTTCCCAGGCGGGTGTGATCGCACAAGACATCGACGTGGCCGAGATTTACGACAGTTTCACCATCACCCTGCTCGCCGAGCTGGAATCCATCGGGTTTTTTGAGAAGGGCGAGGCCGGGAAGGCCGCGCTGGCGGGCGACATTTCTTTGGGCGGACGTTTGCCCACAAACACCCACGGCGGATTGATGAGCTACGGACACTCCGGCGCAGCAGGCGGCGCGTTTCATATCGTTGAGGCCGTGCACCAGATGCGCGGCGAAGCCGACGCCCGCCAGGTGCCGGGGGCGCAACTGTCCTTTGTGCATGGCGATGGCGGCATCCTTTCAGCGCATTGCAGCCTCGTATTGGGAAAGGAGTAACGCAAATGGACCTTCCCATCCCCAGACCGAACGCCGATACCCGCCCCTATTGGGAGGCCGCGCAGCAAGACAGGCTGGTGCTTCAGCATTGCGCTGACTGCGGCGCGCGGCAGGCCATTCCGCGCAGCTATTGCGGCACCTGCCATTCCGCCAACCTGACCTGGCGCGACAGCAGCGGGATCGGCAAGATTGCCAGCTTTTCCGTTGTTCACCGCGCGCCGACCAAGGCGTTCCGCGATCACCTCCCCTATGTGCTGGCCCTCGTGGATATGGCGGAAGGCGTGCGCCTTATGCTGAACGTGATCGGTGAAGACCGGCTCGACACGCAAATCGGTGATCCGGTGCGGGTTGTGTTCGAGCCGCGCGGTGACGACGGGTTCAAGATGCCCCAGGTCCAGAGGAGCCCGGCATGATTACATTCGACGATTTCCAGCCCGGCCACGTTTTTGGCACGGCGCCTGTCACGCTTGACGACGAACTGTTCGGCAAATGGACGGCCCTGTTCCCCGGCGATGCCGCCTGCGCTCCGGACATGCCCGAAGGCATGACCGCGGTTTTGGTGATGAACGCCTACATGGAGCTGATCGCGCCGCGTCCACCGGGCAATGTCCATGCGGGGCAGACCTTTACGCTGGAGCGGCTGCCCAAGCTGGGGGAGACGGTGAACACCACCATCACCTGTGCCAGCAAGGAGCTGCGCAAGGGCCGCCGCTGGCTAAATCTGGAAACCCGGAGCCATGACGAGGCCGGCAATTTCCTGTTCTCTGGCGCAATGAGGTTGATATGGGCAGCGTGAACGACCAGACCAAACCCGCCGGGGGGGGCACCCCCGGCTCTCTGGATATTAGCTCTGAGGTGATCGGCAAATATGCCGACATCACCAATGATTACAATCCGATCCACACAGACCCGGAGTTTGCCGCGACCACGCCGATGAAGGGCGTGATCGCCCATGGCACCATGTCGCTGGCGCTGATCTGGCAAGCGTTGCGGCGCGATTTTGGCGCGGCGCGGTGCGCAGGCGCTGAGCTGGATGTCCGGTTCATCAAACCTGTGCGGATCAACGACCATCTGACCGCCCGGCACCAGCCGGATGAAGAAGGCGGCCTGTCTGTCTGGGTGGAAAACCAGGATGGCGAGCCTGTCATAAAGGGAAGTGCGCGACTATGAGTTCCACGTTCAAGAACCTGGATGTTTTGCTGAACCCGCGCTCGATTGCGGTGGTTGGAGCGTCGTCAAACCCGATGAAGGTTGGCGGGCGGCCCATCGCCTATATGAAAAAGCTAGGCTATGCGGGGGATATCTATCCGATCAACCCGAAGGCCGAAATCGTGCAGGGGCTACAGGCCTATCCGTCGATCTCGGCCATTGGCGCGCCGGTTGATCTGGCCATCGTTGCCGCCGCCGCTGCCTCGGTTGAGGATATCCTGCGCGATGGGATCGCTGCGGGGGTGAAGGCGTTTGTGGTCTTTTCGTCGGGCTTTGGCGAGTATTCGGCAGAGGGCACCGAGATTCAGGCCCGCCTCGGCCAGATGTGTCATGACGCCGGGGTGCTGCTGCTGGGGCCGAACTGCCTTGGCGCCATCAATATCCGCAACCATGTCATCGCGTCCTTCACCACCGCGATGGAAGATCACGATCTGATCGAAGGCGGCTTCGGCTTTGTTTCGCAAAGCGGGGCGCTGGGGGCCTATTGGCTCGATATGGTCTTTCAGCGGGGCATCGGTGTGTCATCCTGGATTGCCACCGGAAACGAGGCCGGGATCGACGTATCGGATGCCATCCATCACCTTGCCAACGATCCCGATACGCGGCTGATCGGCTGCTACATCGAGGATATCAAGGACGGCCCTGCGTTCCGCGATGCCGCCTTGGCCGCGATCTCGGCAGGAAAACCCATTGTTTTGATCAAATCGGGCCGGTCCCAAACCGGCGCGGCGGCGGCGGCCTCGCACACCGGGGCGCTGGCGGGTGAGGACGCACGATACCAGGCGCTGTTCGACCAGATCGGCATTGTCCGGGTAAATTCGCTGTCAGAAATGGTCGCGGTGGCGCGGCTGATCCTGATGCAGCCCCCTGCGAGCGGCCCCAACGTTGGGGTGATCAGCGTATCGGGCGGTGCGGGCGTTATGCTTGCCGATGATCTGGATGAGGCGGGCTTTGCCGTTCCGCCCTTTGACGATGACACCCGAAACCGGGTGAATGACGCGTTGCCCGGCTTTGTTTCGGCCAACAATCCGCTGGATGTGACCGGCAGCGTTGCCGGAGACAGCGGCATTTTCAGCCGGGTTCTGGATGCCCTTGGCAGCGCCCCGGATCATGACAGCTTTGT
>NZ_JARGND010000034.1:0-15435 GCF_029212645.1 Vannielia sp.
GCAACGGCCCCTGGTGCGGCCAATCCCCCACCGCCGCCCGCCGCATGATCGAAGCCGGCTACCCGGCAGACAAGATCTACTACTACCGAGGTGGCATGCAGATGTGGCAGATGCTGGGGTTGACGGTGGTGGCTGGGGAATAGTGGGCGGTAGGGCGAATTATTTGGGATCATCATCAAGCGCAGCAGCTATCCCTAAGCGCCCAATTCCTTGGCCAATTACGAAAAAGAAGCCCGGTACGGCCCAACACACGGCTGTTCCCGCCACTACAAGATTATTTCTAAGGGCGAAGGCTAGAAGAAGTACGGCAACCGAAGGAGGGGCGGGGGTGCGATGAGTGCTCAATGGGTCATTTGTTTTGTGTGCCGGCTCAAGAGAACTTGTGCAGCACAAAAGTAGTGTGAAATACCATATTATGTGGTACAGTGAAAGCACACACCGACTTAGAGTGTAGGTTTGAGGCCCGAAGTCATGATAGAGAACCAGTCTTTCCAAAGCCTTCTCCAATTGGCTGTAGCTTTGAATGTTGGATTTGCAGCGCTCGCGACGTTCTACGGAAACTCAATGACACGTGAGAAGTCTAAGGTTGAGGCCCTATTTGAGAGCGCAAAGGTTGTGAGAGACCTCGCTATGGAGCAGGATAAATATGATGCGAGGGACCGCGCTGGTTTCAAGGCCGTTGCTGATCTCCGTAACGAGGTCACAAAGCGGGAACTCGGTTTGGATATGCTGATTTTCGATTGGACTAGATGGGCAGCAGTATTCTGCGCAGTAGGCTCGTTCCTTTTGTTGGTTTGGGCTTCAATGTATGCGACGGACGCCGTATCGGCGACAGTTTGGCTGGGGAGTATTTTGGTGAACGCACCGTTCATTCTATTCGTCGCCTATGCCGCAATACGTTCGGTCATCGCAGTTCAGCCAATTCGTAAGAAACGGGCAGAGCTTGACACGGCGATGTCAAAAAAGCTTAGTACGGTGGCATAATACTAACGGAGTGCCTATGCCAGTTCTCGTCGATTACCCGCCGCCACCCGATATCGATTTCGGATTGTGTCAAAACCCAAGAGAAGCAGAAAAAGAGCTCAATCAGCTTCTTGATGCCTGCGCAGAATGTGCTGCAGTTGAGACAACTGTCCGCGCTGCTATTGCGGGATGTAGATGGGTTCGCATTCTCCATGCCGGCCCTGCGAGCGAGGTTTTTCAATCCCCTTCTGAGCTAAAACTAAGTTTGAGTATTAGATCCAAGGGCGATCTTATTTCAGTGAAAATCGGAAGCCAAAAGAAGGGCTAAAATAGCCCTACCTCTTCCGCCTCTTAACATTCCCCCCACGCTGCCCCGGCCTCCCGGCGGTGCTGCGCCCTTCGGCCTTCTTCCCGTCTTCCACCGCCTTCTCCACGGCATATTGCCGTGCCAGCGGGTCGGCTGAGACAACCAGATCAACCGCTTCCAGCCGTTTGACCTCGTCGCGCAGGCGGGCGGCTTCTTCGAATTCCAGGTTCTCGGCGGCCTTGCGCATCTGGTCGCGCAGCCCGTCGAGGTGGGCTTGCAGGTTTGGCCCCGTAGCGGGGTCAACCTTGGCCGTCACCCGGTTCATGTCCACGTCGCCCTTGTAAAGCCCGGCCAGCACGTCTTCGACGTTCTTTTTCACGGTTTCCGGGGTGATGCCGTGTTCCTCGTTATAGGCGATCTGCTTTTCGCGGCGCCGGTCGGTTTCGCGCATGGCGCGTTCCATGCTCCCGGTGATCCGGTCGGCATACATGATCACCCGGCCTTCGGCATTGCGCGCGGCGCGCCCCACCGTTTGGATCAGCGAGGTTTCGGAGCGCAGGAAGCCCTCTTTATCCGCGTCGAGAATCGCCACAAGGCCGCATTCAGGGATATCCAGCCCCTCGCGCAGCAGGTTGATTCCGATCAGCACGTCAAACGCCCCAAGCCGCAAATCCCGCAGGATTTCAATGCGTTCCAGCGTGTCGATATCGCTGTGCATGTAGCGCACCTTGATGCCCTGCTCGTGCAGATATTCCGTCAGGTCTTCGGCCATCCGCTTGGTGAGGGTCGTCACCAGCGTGCGGAAGCCTTTGGCCGAAACCCGGCGGATTTCGTCCATCACGTCATCCACCTGCGTGTCCACCGGGCGGATTTCGATCATCGGGTCAAGCAGGCCGGTGGGGCGGATCACCTGTTCGGTAAACACCCCGCCAGATTGCTCCAGCTCCCAGGCCGCCGGGGTGGCTGAAACAAACACCGATTGCGGCCGCATCGCATCCCACTCCTCAAACTTGAGCGGGCGGTTGTCCATGCAGGAGGGCAGGCGAAAGCCGTGTTCCGCGAGGGTGAACTTGCGCCGGTAGTCACCTTTGTACATGCCGCCGATCTGCGGCACGCTCACATGGCTTTCATCTGCGAAAACAATGGCATGGTCGGGGATGAACTCAAAAAGGGTAGGGGGCGGCTCCCCCGGCATCCGCCCCGTCAGGTAGCGTGAATAGTTTTCGATACCGTTGCACACGCCGGTCGCTTCGAGCATCTCAAGGTCAAAGTTGGTGCGCTGCTCCAGCCGCTGCGCCTCCAGCAGCTTGCCTTCGTTCACCAGTTGATCCAGCCGCATCCGCAGCTCTTCCTTGATCTTGATGATGGCCTGCTGCATCGTTGGCTTGGGCGTCACGTAGTGCGAGTTGGCGTAGATGCGCACCTGATCCATCGCGCGGATTTTCTCGCCCGTCAGCGGATCAAACTCCACCAGCGCCTCCAACTCCTCACCAAAGAACGACAGCCGCCACGCGCGGTCTTCCAGGTGGGCGGGCCAGACCTCCAGCGCATCGCCGCGCACCCGGAAGGTGCCGCGCTGAAACGCCTGATCGTTGCGCTTGTATTGCTGGGCGATCAGATCGGCGATCACCTTGCGCTGGTCATAGTCTTTGCCAACATTCAGGTCTTGCGTCATCGCGCCATATGTCTCGACCGAGCCAATGCCATAGATGCACGAAACCGAGGCCACGATGATCACATCATCCCGCTCCAGCAGGGCGCGGGTGGCAGAGTGGCGCATCCGGTCGATCTGCTCGTTGATCTGGCTCTCCTTCTCGATGAAGGTATCGGAGCGCGGCACATAGGCTTCGGGCTGGTAGTAATCATAAAAGCTGACGAAATATTCTACCGCATTGTCGGGGAAGAAGCCCTTGAACTCACCGTAAAGCTGCGCGGCGAGGGTCTTGTTGGGTGCAAGGATGATCGCCGGGCGCTGGGTTTCCTCGATCACCTTCGCCATGGTGAAGGTCTTGCCGGTGCCGGTGGCGCCCAGCAGCACCTGGTTGCGCTCGCCCTCGCGTATCCCCTGGCTCAGGTCTACAATCGCGGTTGGCTGGTCGCCCGCTGCGGTAAATTCGGTCTGCATGACAAAGGTCTTGCCCCCCTCCAGCTTTTCCCGCGTTTTCACATCGGGGGCCGGGGAGTTCAGCATCGGCATGGAGCCGTCATTATGGGCGTAGGGCATGGGCGTTAGGCTCCTGTTACAGCACATAGGTTGCGGCAGCGCGCCCCATGTTCAACCCCTATTGCTGACAACACGCTGTCAGCAGCCTTTCAGAACCGCCCGCCATGCCGTTTTTCCTCCCATTTTGCCGGCACCTCGCCGCTGCGCGCTGTGCGCCCAGGAGGATGAAAATCTGGTAAATAGACACGGTCATTCAATAGCCTCACCAAAGCGAAACTGCCTTGGATTACAAGCAATCTTGCGCCGTGCAGGGTCTTTCGAGCCTTGAATCCAAACGCCGGATCAGGATAAGTGGCTGCAAGCAAAGAGGTACACGTCATGAAGGCCCGTATTTATCAGCCCGCCAGAACCGCAATGCAGTCTGGCAGCGCCAAAACCCACCACTGGGTGCTTGATTATGCGCCCGCCGAGGCACGCGAAGTTGATCCCTTGATGGGGTGGACAAGCTCTGGCGATACCCAAACCCAGGTGCGCCTGCGCTTCCCCAGCAAGGAGGCTGCGCTTGACTACGCCAAGGAGCATGGGATCGAAGCCATCGTGCAAGAGCCCCACAGGCGCAAACCCAACATTCGCAAAGGTGGCTACGGCGAGAACTTCGCCACCAATCGCCGCGGTCCCTGGACCCACTAGCGCCCGCGCAGCAAGCCGGAGGAGTTTCCCAAGCCCATGCGCATCACAGCCATAACCCCAATGAAAAACGAAGGGCCATTCATGCTGGAATGGCTCGTTTATCATCGCCTGATCGGGTTCAACGACTTCATCGTTTTCACCAACGATTGCACCGATGGCACCGAGATGATGGCCGAGCGGCTTGATGAAATGGGCCTGATCCGGCACCTGCCCAACCCCTCCATCTTCAACCGTGGCAAAGGCGGGCATCACTGGGCGGCCATGCGTTATGTCAACGCCATGCAGCGCCCGCGCCGCTCTGACTGGCACGCGAATTTCGACATTGATGAATTCTGGTGCATCCATGTCGGTGACGGCACGCTTGAGGCCCTGTTCAACGCCATGCCCGAAGCCGAGGTGATCTCTGCCTGCCAGTTTGATTTCGGCACCAACGGGATTGACCGTTTTGATCCCGACAAGCTGCAAATGGAGCAGTTCACCCAATCCATCTACCGCACCAACCGCGAGCTTGGCGTGGATCGCAGGCGGGGGCTGAAAAGCCTCGTGCACCGCGACACACCCATCAAGGCGGTCGGCAACCACATCCCGGTCATCGAGCCGGAAACCGAGGTGCGCCACTACAACGGCAATGGCGTCCGCGTGCCCAACGATCTGTTGCAAACCGGTGAAAAGAGCTTCACCCAAAGCACCATGGGGCTCGATATGGTGCAGCTCAACCACTACGCGCTGCGAGCGGCTGACAACTTCTTCGTGAAGGTGGATCGCGGCAATGCCAACCACCATGTCGAGCGCCAGGAAATGGTGCGCCACTGGGCCCGGTATTTCGATAAATACGAGCACAACGATGTGAAAGACACGGCAATACAGCGCCACATCCCGGCGGTCAAAGAGGGCATCACGGAGCTGTTGAAAGACCCAGAGCTCGGGGCGCTCTACAAGGCATCGGTGGCCTGGCACCTTGACGCGGCAGACGGCCTGCGCGAGCAGCGCAACTACGTCCACCTGATGAAGCGGATGAACGATATCCGCGAAAAGCGCACCACTGAAGCCGCAAAAGCCGCTGAGGCGCAGCACGGCATCAACACCGCCACCACCGAATAACACCACCGCGTTGACCACTGACAGAGTGCAAGCTAGGAGTTGGCCACCGGTCCCGTAGCTCAACTGGATAGAGCACCTGACTTCTAATCAGGATGTTGGGGGTTCGAGTCCTCCCGGGATCGCCAATTCTTCGTGCAATTGTCAGATACCACCGACTTTTACGGCCTCAACTGACCCGAAACGGATAAAGCCTCAAAGCCGCCGTTCGTGCAGGCCGCGGCGAACGGCTCAAAAGAGCCCACTTTACCGATTGCTGCGATTTGCAGGAAGGGCAGCTCTTGCGAGTTTGCCTTAGGCCATTGCCCTAGCTGTATCCGTCATTGCCAGATTGCTGAGAGACCAGCAAAGGCCGCCACACCAATAACCATCGTGGCAATAACGTGATTGGTCAGAACTGCCGCTCCGAGTGCCGCAGCGGCAGCAGCCCATGTCTGCAAGGGCTGACCCGTAAGCGATGCTGCAACCAGAGTAACAACGATCAAACCCGGTAAATCGTCTAACATCCACGCATGGCGAGAGGCACGGATACGTCCGCCTGCAATCAAACCGAGAACGCGAATGGAGAACGCCCCTAAGGCTAAAATGCCGATGACGCTCCAGTGTGCGCCGCTCATGTGACCACTCCGCTAGCGCGTCGCAAGATGAAAGACATCACGAGACCAGAGACTGTCCCAGCGACGATTGCATAGGCCTTCGGCAAACCCAGTGACACCACCGCGATGGTTGCGGCGGCGGCGACCACCCATGGGAACATCTGTGGCCTTCCGCGCCAAAGCCCTCGCGCCATCGCAATGAATGCCGCTGTGAATGCGAAACCTAGTCCAAAGCGTTCAAGGTCGGGCAGCACCGCCCCAACCACCGCTCCGGCTGTGGTCGAAGCTGTCCAAACAGTGATCATCACGATGCCTGACCCCATCAGGAAAGCCGCTCCGACGTCTGGCGATTTTGCGCGTTCAGTCATCGTCAATGCCCAGTTTTCGTCACCTGTGATGTGGATCGCCAAGAGCTTGGTCTTTAACGACAAACCAGCCAATACGTCCGACAGGGAGGCAACAATCCCAATATAGCGTAGATTCAGCGCTGCCCCTGCCAAGGCAGCACCCACCACCGTTTGCGTGGAGGCGAACTGTTCCACGGCGACGATCTGAGACGACCCTGCATGGACGGTGGCGCTCATCAGTCCAACGCCCCACCATGGGAAGCCAACTTGGGCGGCAAGAAGACCGAACGCAAAGCCATATATGGCAGCGCCGAGGGCGAGTGGGAGGATTGCGATAGCACCATGTTTCATGCGGACAAAAATAGACAAATTACCTGATACGATATATGCTTAGATAAGGTGATACATGATATAATGACATCAAAGTATGGTAGATATTGGGAACTGTAGATCATGGATGCAACAGATCGAAAGCTACTCAATCTTTTTCAAAAGAATGCCAAAACCTCTGTTCAATCACTTGCAGATGCCACGGGTATTTCGACAGCTTCAGTCCAAAGACGGATGCGGAAGCTGCGGGAAGTGGGTGCAATCAAGCGCGAAGTAGCAATTCTTGATCCAAAATCCTTGGGCTTGGGCATTACGGCCATTGTATCGGTAGAACTGGAACGTGATCGGCTCGATCAGATTGATGCGTTTAAGCGTAAGGCACGAGAAGATCCGCAAGTAACGCATTTCTACTGCATCGCAGGCGATGCAGATTTCATCCTCGTCGCTATGGCAAATGATATCTCAGACTACGAAGCCTTCACACATCGGTTTTTCTTTGCCGATAAGAATGTTCGAAAATTTCGGACTTCCATCGTGATTTCAACGGAGAAAGCAACTTCGGAGTTGCCAATCTCATAGCAGACATTCCAGCCGTCATCATGAACGGCGGCAATGTCCCGCATTGCGACCCTTGGCTTAGAGCGTTGTGAAGGTCCGGTCTGGGTCAGAAACACTTGGCGTTTGGGCCAATATCGCATGTCACGGCCCCTTGATGGTTTTCAGGAAGCCCGCTCCATTCATTGCCCGGCAGACGCCCCGCCGGAGGCTACCGGGACGGGCCGCCATTGCAGGAAAATCCCTCAACCGCCCGGCTCCCCAGAGTTTCCGCTGCGAACGGGCTCCGGCGTCCACACCTACCGCTCGACGGCGGCACCCAGGCCACCCTAAATCTCCCTCATGCGAGCATCTGCCGGTCAGCAGAGCGAAAGCGATCGAGGCTGCCCCAAACTACCCGGCTGAATTCAAAGAATGACTCCCTTCACACGTTTTGCGCCACAATGCCGATAGGCCGGAATCTGTCGGCGGGCCAGAAAGGCCCCTTTCATCCCTTCGCCGTTTCCCGATCCACCGCCGCGATCTGGCCTCGCTCGTCCCGGTAGGCTCTTGCGGCCACCACCAGCGCCTTGAACAGCGCCCTTTGGCGGCGGGCGTAGATCAGGTGTTCGGGGTGCCATTGCACGCCCAGCATGAAGGGGTCTTTGCGCCGCTCCACCGCCTGCGCCATGCCGCCGTCATCCCGTGCGGCCACCTCCAGCCCGTCGCCAAGCGCGTCTACCGCCTGGCTGTGCAGCGCGTTCACCTTCATCTCCGCGTCGCCCGCGATATCCTCCAGCCGGGTGTCGCCTTCCACATGCACCGTTTTGCGCGGCAGCACCGTTTTGTAACGGGTCGAGCCGTGGGTGGCATAGGCGTCCTGATCAAGCGTGCCGCCAAGCGCCACGTTGATCATCTGGCTGCCCCGGCAGATGCCCAGCACCGGCAGGCCACGGTCCTCGGCGGCCTCAACCAGGCGGCGCTCCAGCGTATCGCGCTTCGGGTCAAGCCGGGCCGTTGCCACCAACTCGCCGCCATAAAGATCGGGTGAAATATCATCACCGCCGCCAATCAGCAGCCCCTCCACCTCGTCAAGGCGCACGTCTTCTTCGCGCACCCATTTGCGCGCGCGGCCCCCGGCCCACCAGATGCTCAACGCCATCAGCGGAAACACCCGCCACCCCGTGCGGCGCGAAACCGTTACCCCGATGCGCACCTTCATGCGCCGGCCTCCAGCACACCCGCCTGCTCAACCATCTCCCCCGCCTCCCTGGCCCAATCCCCCTTGGTCGCGGTCAACTGGTCGCGATGCGCGGCAAACCCCTTGGCCAGCCGCTCCAACAAGGCGGCATCTTCGGCCACGCGCTCCACCATCACCCAGCGGTTCCACTCATAGGCAAGGCTCCAACCGTCCTCGTCGATCCGGCAATCGGGCAGGCGGTAATGCCAGGTGGGGCGGGCCGAAACGAGGCCATCGTCCCCCAGCGCCGCCTTCACCCGGTCATGGTCGATCTCGGCGAAAAGCGGCAGCGCATCCAGCCCGTGATTGCGCGAGGGGGCCTCCTGCAAATACGCATCCATCAGCGCATCAAGGCTGGCAAAATCCTCCCCAGCCAGGCGATCTGCCAGCTTGCGCGGCCATGGGTCTACAAACGGCTGCATCCGGCGCGACGGGTCGATCGGGTCCATCTTGCGCAACAGGTCTTCCAGCACGGCAAACGCTCGCAGCACCGGCAAAATGCCCTCCAGCGTCAGCGCCTTTACCTGCGGGTTCAAATGCACGCCGTAGCCCAGCAAAATCCCGTCGCGCGTGCCCTCGGCCCCCGCTTCGCGCAGCGCCTCGTTCATGCGGTCCAGCAAGGTGATATCTTCGGGCGCAATCGGCGGCGTCACAATCTCGACCGGCACCAAAGGCTCGGCCAGATCCACCCCAAGGCGCACCAGCTTGCGCCCCGATTTGCGGTATCGCGTATCAAGATAGACCTTCACATCGCCGATCCGGCTGCCCTCAACCACATGGTCATGCTTGTCGGTCTGGCGCGCCTCTCCGCCCAATTGCGCGGCCACCACCTCGGCCACCCGCGCAGGCTTCAGCCCGCCCAACTCAATCTCGATCCCAACGTCGCGCCGGTCTCCCGCTTCGGTCGTGGGCGCGGGGAGGGGCCAGAGCGACCTGACGGGAATAGCGCGTGCAATATGCTTCATGACGTATGAACGCGCTAAACCCCGAACAGGTTTCACTTTTTCTCGCACCAAGTCACATTCCTGCAAGCCCGCGCGGTTTTTCTTGCGACGGAAGCTTTCTTCAAGTCCCATTATTGAAGCTCAGCGAGAAGGCGTGTAACTAGACTGAACGGTTCAGGGCAAATTCATGAGAATCCCTGCTATACTCTTGTAAATACGCACAGAACACGAATAGGTAGCGGTGATATGTTGGATCGTGAACAGAAGACTCATCGAAGTAACAGGATGAACGGCCTCGACGGCTGGGATGAGGTGCGCACCGCTTATCACGTGGCTCTCGTTGGCACCGTTTCCGGCGCCGCCGAGGCGCTGGGCGTCCACCATGCCACCGTCATCCGACATATTGATGCGCTCGAGGCGCGGCTTGGCTCAAAGCTCTTTCAACGCCACGCGCGCGGCTATACCGCCACCGAAGCGGGCAATGATCTGCTCCAGGTCGCCAAGGCCACCGACGATCAGTTCACCCAGTTAGCCGGTCGCATCAAGGGCCGCGGTGAAGAGGTGACCGGCGAGTTGATCGTCACCTCGCTGCCCTCGCTCTCCGCCTCGCTCACCGCCTCCCTTGCACGTTATGGCCACGCCAACCCCGAGGTGGTGCTGCGTTTCCTGACCGATGAGCGGGTGTTCCGGCTGGAATACGGCGAAGCGCATCTGGCCATCCGCGCCGGAAAGCGCCCCGACGAGCCTGACAACGTCGTGCAAAAGTTCTTCGAGATGGAGCATGCGCTTTTTGCCCATGAGGATTACATCGCCAGGATGGGGGCGCTTGATTTTGATAATCTGGGCGCCCATCGTTTCGTGGTCGACGATAATCGTGACAGCCGTGCGCCCTATAACGCGTGGCTGCGCCAAAATGTGCCCGACAGCGCCATCGCCTACCGCGCCTCTGCGCAGCTCTCGGTGATCGATGCCATCCGCGCCGGTGCGGGCATTGGCTTTTTGCCAAAGCGCCCCGGCAGCCGGATGCCCGGCCTTGTGCAACTCAGCGATGCCCGGCCGGAATGGGCTGCCTCGGTCTGGCTTGTCACCCATGTTGATCTGCACCGCACCGCCAAGGTCCAGTCGATCCTGAAGCACCTCAAGGAAGATTACGACCCCGGCGCCTTTTGACGCCCCGCGCCAAGGAGGAGGAGGCGGCAAACAAAACCTTGCCCCACTGTGCGCCCCATTCCTTTCAAACGCGGGTTTGAAAACGCATGTGCATGGGATGTGCATCCCTTCTGTATCGGTTGTGCATCCCGTCTTTTCACGGTTAACGCCCCACCGTTACCCCTCCGCACGCGCCTCGCCGTCGTCCGGGGCGCTGGCCGGCGGTTCCAGCTCGTCGTCGCTCAGCTCCTCCGCCAGAAACCGCTCGAAATCGTCAAGGTTCACCGGCTCGAACTGGCCAAACCCCTGCATCCAGACAGAGGCCGCTTTCAGCGCATCCGGCTCCAGCTTGCACCACTTCACCCGCCCGCGCTTTTCCTGGCTGATAAGCTGCGCACTGGCCAGGATGGTCAGGTGTTTTGACACCGCCGCAAGGCTCATCTCAAACGGCTCCGCCACATCGGTGACGGCCATGTCGTCCTCCAGCAACATCGTCAGGATCGCCCGTCGCGTCGGGTCTGCGAGGGCGGCAAAGACAGTGTCGAGCGGTGGGGCAGGGCGGTAGCTCATCCCGGCGGGGTAGGGCGCATTTTGGCAATCGTCAACCATCTGGTTGAATATAAGAGAGGGTCCATTTGGGGCGCTAACAGCATTCGTGCGAAATGCAGCAATGCACGAGACCTTCACGTTTTCAATGGCTTAGCCATGCGAAACCCTAATTGACTCTGCGCCTCCCCACGCCTAGCTTCCGCCCAACTGTCATGGGGGCATTGCGTGACCGGCTCGGACCAGACTTCAGAGCACGGCCAGAAGCTCAGCGAGCTCGATCAAAAGCTTGCCAAGCATAAGGCCAGATACGCGCCGCCCCCTCCGAAGGAAGATCATTATTCCAATGCCTCGCAGGGCTGGCGAATGGTGATCGAGCTGGTCTCGGGGCTCGGGATTGGCTTTGCGGTAGGATACGGGCTTGATGTTCTTCTGGGGACGCTGCCCATCTTCCTGGTGCTGTTTGTATTGCTGGGGTTTGCTGCGGGCGTGCGGGTGATGCTGCGCACCGCGAACGAATTCCAGGAGGACGCCCTCAGGGGCGCTGAGAACGAGAAGAAGAAGAGGGACGAACATGGCGACTGAAGCCAACGGCGCACATCCGGAAGCACTGGTGTTCCACCCGATGGACCAGTTCAACGTGACCCCGCTGTTCAGCGATGGTCCGGTGGCGTGGTACACCCCCACCAACGTGACCCTGTGGATGGCGATCACGGTGATCTGCGTGATCCTGCTGCTCGTGGTCGGCACCCGCCGCCGCGCGGTTATTCCTTCGCGTTCTCAATCAGTTGCCGAGATGGCCTATGGCCTCGTCCACAAGATGGTCGAGGACGTGGCGGGCAAGGACGGCCTCAAGTATTTCCCTTATATCATGACCCTGTTCATGTTCATCGTGCTGGCCAACATCCTTGGCCTGCTGCCGCTCGCGTTTACCACCACATCGCACCTCGCGGTCACTGTGGTGCTGGCGCTGCTGGTTTTTGTGAGCGTCACGGTCATCGGCTTCGTCAAGCACGGTGCGGGCTTCCTTGGCCTGTTCTGGGTGAGCGCCGCGCCACTGCCGCTGCGCCCCATTCTGGCAGTTATCGAGGTCATTTCCTACTTCGTGCGCCCGGTCAGCCACTCCATTCGTCTGATGGGCAACATGATGGCCGGTCACGCCGTGATCAAAGTGTTCGCGGCCTTCGCCCCGCTGGTCCTGTTTTCGGCGGTGGGCATCGCGGTGACACCGCTGTCGATCCTCGCGATCACGGCGATCTACGCGCTCGAACTGCTCGTGGCCTTTATCCAGGCCTACGTTTTCACCATCCTGACCTGCGTGTACCTGAAGGACGCGCTGCACCCGGCCCACTAAGCCGGCGGTTCGGAACCAAAATACCAAGCCAATTCCAACGTAAGGAGAATTCGACATGGAAGGCGATATCGTTCAAATGGGTGCCTACATCGGCGCAGGTCTGGCCTCTGTAGGCATGGGCGGCGCTGCCGTTGGTGTGGGCAACGTGGTGGGGAACTTCCTCTCCGGCGCCCTGCGCAACCCCTCTGCTGCGGCGGCCCAGACGGCCACCATGTTCATCGGTATCGCGTTTGCCGAAGCCCTGGGGATCTTCTCGTTCCTCGTCGCGCTTCTGCTGATGTTCGCCGTCTAAGGCAGATTTCCCGTCCTTACGGCCGGAGGGGGAGCCCCGCGCTCGCCCTCCGGTGTCACACTTAAGGTTTCTGGAGATAGCCGATGGCAACCGAAGAACATACCGCCGAAGGGGCTGAGCACGCGGTTGATGCTGCTGCAACCCATGGCGACGCCATGGCCTCTCACGGGGCCGATGCGGCTGGCCACGCGGCCGACGCACCGGGCATGCCGCAGCTCGACTTTTCGAGCTGGCCCAACCAGATTTTCTGGCTGATCGTTACCCTCATCGCGATTTACTTCGTGCTGAGCCGTATTGCCCTGCCCCGCATCGCTGCGGTTCTGGCAGAGCGGGCGGGCACGATCACCAATGATGTCGCTGCTGCCGAAGAGCTGAAGCTCAAGGCCGTCGAGGCTGAAAAGGCCTACGAGAAAGCCCTTGCCGATGCACGGGCCGAGGCGCAGGCGATTGCCGCCGAGGCCCGCGCCGAGGTGCAAAAGGACGTTGATGCCGCCATCGCCAAGGCCGATGCCGAAATCGCCGCCCGCACCGCCGAGGCCGAGGTCAAGATCAGCGAAATCCGCGATAGCGCAATGGTCAGCGTCGAAACCGTGGCCAAGGATACCGCCGGTGACATCGTTGCCGCGCTGGGTGGCGAGGCTGATGCCAAGGCGGTCAACGCCGCCGTCGAAGCCCGCCTGAAAGGAGTGTCGTGATGCGCAATCTCGCTCTCATCACCACCAGTGCCACCACCCTGCTTGCCAGCCCCGCGCTGGCTGCCGGGGGCCTCTCGCCCTCGCTGTGGAACACCAACTTCGTGGTGCTCATCTCCTTCCTGCTGTTCGTCGGCGTGCTGATCTACTTCAAGGTGCCCGCGCTGCTGACAGGCCAGCTTGACAAGCGCTCTGATGCCATCCGCGCCGAGCTTGATGAGGCCCGCGCCCTGCGTGAAGAAGCCCAGACCGTTCTGGCCACGTTTGAGCGCAAGCAAGCCGAGGTGAAGGATCAGGCAGAGCGCATAATCGCCCATGCCAAGGACCAGGCAAAGGTCGCTGCCGAGGTTGCCAAGGAAGATCTCGCCCAGTCGATCAAGCGCCGCCTTGCCGGTGCCGACGATCAGATCGCCTCTGCCGAGGCCGCCGCCGTGCGCTCGATCAAGGACAAGGCCGTGCAAGTGGCCGTGGCCGCTGCGGGCGACGTTGTGGCCAAACAGATGAGCGCTGCCGAGGCAGACAAGCTGATCGAGGCGTCGATCTATGAAGCCGGCGAAAAGCTGCACTGATCCTGCGCTGAGCTGCCCCCAGAATTGAAAGGGCCGTGCCTGCCGGGCGCGGCCCTTTTCCTGTGCAAAATGCCCTGGATGCGGGCAGGGCAGGCGGGGCCTTTCACAATTTCTTAGGCTTGGCGTGCTACCCCTTGTAACAGGCGGCAGAAGGGATACCCTATGCTCATGACCAATAGCGATACCACAACCCTGCCGCACGCATGCCGCCCCTATTCACGGGCCGAACTGGCATCGGATGCAGCCGTTCACCTGGCAGCGCTGGCGCTGGCCCTCGGGGCGGTGCCCGTGCTCATCACCCTCACGGCAATCTGGCACAAATCGGCGCCCGGCATCGTTGGCGTGTCTGTCTACGGCGGCACGCTCATCCTGATGCTCACCGCCTCTTACCTCTATAACCACCTGCCACGCCCGGAATGGCGCGACATGCTGTTGCGTTTTGACCAATCGGCGATCTACCTCAAGATCGCAGGCACCTACACGCCCTTCGCCTTGCTTGCAGGGGCAGGATGGGGCCTGCTTGTGGTAATCTGGGCGGTGGCGATCGTGGCGACCATCGCTAACTTCATCGTGCGCCGCCGCCCCACGCTGGTGGGCGTGGCGATATGCCTTGCGATGGGCTGGGCGGTGCTGTTGGGCGGCGGTGATCTGCTCGCCGTCATGCCCACCCCGGTGATCGTGTTGATGGCCGTCGGCGGCGCGCTCTATTCGCTCGGCACGATCTTTTTGATCTTCGGCAACATGCGCTTTCACAACACCATCTGGCACGGCTTCGTTGTTGTCGCGTCCACCGTGTTCTTCGTTGCCGTCTTTATTCAGGCCGCGCAATCCGCGCCTTGAGGCCTCCCGCAACGCCGTAATCTGCCCGCTCGATTGGCCCGCCATTGGCAATTGTTGCCCGCCTTTCCCCGTGGCACTCTGCCGCCACCAACTGAGGAAACGGGCAACATGCGCAATAGGAAATGGGCCGCACTCCGGCATCTGCTGTTTTGGCCGCTTTCTTGCGTGGCCTTGTACCTCGTCGCCGCCGTTTTCGGTGCGGTGATCCCCGGTAAGGCCGCCTCGCTCACCCCCACCAATGGCCCCCCGGTTGAGGTGGGTCTCATCGCCGGGCCGATCCACTATGATTTCATCCTGCCCGCCACCCCCGAAACCCGCCGCGCCCTTGGCTTTGCCAGCCATGGCGGGGTGCCGGTAAAGGCCCCTTGGGTGGAGCATTTTCTGGTCGGCTGGGGCTCTGCCGGGTTTTACACCACCGCAGGCACGTATTTTGATGTCACCCTCCCCACCGTCTGGACCGCCGCCACCGGTGATGGCGCGGTCTTGCGTATCGAAACCGTGGGCGCCATCCGCGAGAGTTTCTCTTACCCCAAGCGCACCCTCACCGCCGCAGAATACACCGCACTCCTCGCCTTCATCACAAAGGCAAAAAACGGCCCTCCGATCATCGGCGCAGGCTTCACCAACACCGATGCCTTCTTCCCCGCCGAGGGCCGCTTCCACCTCCTGCGCACCTGCAACACATGGATCACCGATGCCCTTCGCGCCGCAGGCCAGCGCGCGGGCGTGTGGACGCCGCTGCCCTTCTCCGTCACCCTGTCGCTCTGGTGGTTTGCCTGA
>NZ_JARGND010000034.1:15535-36524 GCF_029212645.1 Vannielia sp.
CGCTGGCCCTCGCTCCCGCCCCATGGCATGAAAGCCCCGGACCATTATGGGGAGCGCGACCATGGCATTCGGCAAGGGCTGTCACCTGCATCTGATCGACGGATCGGCCTTCATCTTTCGCGCCTACCACGCGCTACCGCCGCTCACCCGCAAGTCTGACGGGCTGCCAATCGGCGCCGTCGCGGGCTTTTGCAACATGCTGCACAAGTATGTCGAGGGGAACACCGGCCCCGATGCGCCGACCCATGCCGCGGTGATTTTTGATTACTCCGGCAAGAGCTTTCGCAACGAGATCTACGATAAATACAAGGCCAATCGCCCCCCCGCGCCTGAAGACCTTGTGCCGCAATTCCCGCTCACCCGCGACGCCACCCGCGCCTTCAATGTCGCCTGCGAAGAGGTTGAGGGCTACGAGGCCGATGACATCATCGCAACCCTCGCCCACCAGGCGCGCGAGGCTGGCGGGCGCGTGACGATCATCTCTTCCGACAAAGACCTCATGCAGCTCGTCGGCGGCGGCGTCGAGATGCTGGATGCGATGAAAAACAAGCGTGTCGGCGTGGAAGAAGTTGAGGAAAAGTTCGGCGTTGGCCCCGATCGCGTGGTCGATGTGCAGGCGTTGGCCGGTGACTCGGTAGATAACGTGCCGGGCGCGCCGGGCATCGGCATCAAAACTGCCGCGCTGCTGATCAACGAATACGGCGATCTTGATACCCTGCTGGAGCGCGCAAGCGAGATCAAACAGCCCAAGCGCCGCGAGAGCCTGATCAACAACGCCGAGCTTATCCGCCTCTCCCGCCGTCTCGTGCAGCTTGATGGGCAAACCCCGCTCGATTTCACCCTCGATGATCTTGAGGTCCGCGAGCCCGAACCAGAGGCCCTGCTGGGCTTCCTTGCAGAAATGGAGTTCCGCACCCTCTCCAAACGCATCGCCGATCAGCTCGGCGTTGAGCCCCCGGTGATCGACGATACCCCCACCACAACCGGCGGTTCCGATGCCCCCGCCGCCTCTGACGTGCCCGAGCCAACCGCCGCCGAAATCCCCTTTGATCACAGCAAGTATGAGCATGTCGCCACCCTTGAGGCGCTGGATGATTGGCTCATGCGCATCGCCGCCACAGGTTACGTTGCGGTGGATACCGAAACCACCAGCCTTGATGAGATGAAGGCCGATCTGGTTGGCATTTCGCTCTCTGTCACCCCCGGTGAGGCCTGCTATATCCCGCTCGCGCATGTCACCTCCGGCGGCGGTGATGATCTCTTTGCCGAGAGCAGCACCCGCGCCGAGGGCCAGCTTACGCTTGACGAGGCGCTTGAAGCTCTGAAGCCCATGCTCGAAGATCCCGCGATCCTCAAGATTGGGCAAAATATCAAGTATGACGCCAAGATTTTCGCCCGCAACGGCGTGGATGTTGCGCCCTTTGATGACACCATGTTGCTCAGTTATGCGCTGCACGCCGGGCTGCACGGCCACGGAATGGATGCGCTCTCCGAGCGTTACCTTGGCCACAACCCGATCCCGATCAAGGAGCTGATCGGCACCGGTAAATCAGCCGTCACCTTTGATAAGGTGCCTTTGGAGGAGGCGGTGAAATACGCCGCCGAAGACGCCGATATCACTCTACGCCTTTCGCAGGTGTTCAAGCCCCGCCTGCACCGCGCCCAGGTCACCACCGTTTATGAAACCCTTGAGCGCCCGCTGGTCCCGGTGCTCGCCCGCATGGAAATGGCGGGCGTGCAGGTGGACCGTGACGTGCTGTCGCGCATGTCCAACGCTTTCGCGCAAAAGATGGCCGGGCTTGAGGCCGAAATTCACGAGCTTGCGGGCCAACCTTTCAACGTTGGCTCCCCCGCCCAGCTTGGTGAAATCCTCTTCGGCAAGATGGAGCTTCCCGGCGGCAAAAAGGGCAAAACTGGCAAGTTTTCCACCCCCGCCGATGTGCTGGAAGACCTCGCCACCGAGCATGATCTGCCCGCGCGGGTGCTCGACTGGCGCCAGCTTTCCAAGCTGAAAAGCACCTATACCGATGCCCTGCAGGATCACATCAACGCTGAAACGGGGCGGGTTCACACCAGCTACATGATCGCCGGGGCCAACACCGGCCGCCTCGCCTCGACCGATCCCAATTTGCAAAATATCCCGGTGCGCTCTGAAGAGGGCCGCCGCATCCGCGAGGCTTTCATCGCGCCACCGGGCAAGAAGCTGGTCAGCCTCGATTACTCCCAGATCGAGCTGCGCATCCTCGCCCATATCGCCGATATCGACGCGCTCAAACAGGCCTTCCGCGAGGGGCAGGACATCCACGCGATGACCGCCTCCGAGATGTTCGATGTGCCCCTTGATGAGATGACACCGGACATCCGCCGCCAGGCCAAGGCGATCAACTTTGGCGTGATCTACGGCATCTCGGGCTTTGGCCTTGCGCGCAATCTGCGCATCCCCCGCGCCGAGGCGCAGGCCTTCATTGACCGCTACTTCGAGCGCTTCCCCGGCATCCGCACCTACATGGACAAAACCATCGGCTTCGCCAAAGAGCACAACTATGTGCAAACCCTGTTTGGCCGCAAAATTCACACGCCCGAGATCAACGCCAAAGGCCCCGGCGCAGGGTTTGCCAAACGCGCCGCGATCAACGCGCCTATTCAGGGCACCGCCGCCGATGTGATCCGCCGCGCCATGATCCGCATGGACGACGCCATCGCTGGCCTGCCGGCCAGGATGCTGCTGCAAGTCCACGATGAACTGATCTTCGAGGTCGACGAAGCCGCCGTGGATGACACCATCGCCGTGGTGAAAAAGGTGATGGAAACCGCCGCCGCCCCCGCCGTGAAAATCGACGTGCCGCTGGAGGTTGACGCCGGGCAGGGCGACAATTGGGCCGAAGCGCATTGAGCCTCTCCGCGCAAACCCTTTGTAGGGTGGGTAAAACCCACCATCCGGGCGCCCCATGCTGATCGCTCTCAACAAACCTATGAACCTTTTGTCGCAATTCACCGATGAGGGGAAATGGCAGGGCCTGTCGCAGCTTGGCTTGCCCAAGGGCGTGTACCCCGCCGGGCGGCTGGATCGCGATTCTGAGGGGCTGCTGCTGCTCACCGATGATGGCAAACTTCAGGCGCGGATTTCTTCACCAAAGTTCAAGATGGCCAAAACCTACCTCGTGCTGGTTGAGGGCGCGCCCTCGCCCGAGGCGCTGGAGGCGCTCAAGATGGGGGTTGAGCTGAAGGACGGCATCACCAAGCGGGCCGAGGTGGCGCTGATCCCCGAGCCAGAAGGCCTTTGGCCGCGTGATCCGCCCGTGCGCATCCGCAAATCAATCCCCGATGCCTGGATCAGGCTCACCATCCGCGAGGGGCGCAATCGCCAGGTTCGCCGGATGACAGCCGCCGTTGGCCACCCGACCCTGCGCCTGATCCGCGCTCAAATCGGCCCCTGGGCGCTGGATGGCCTCGCCCCCGGCGCATGGCGCGAGATCGAAGCCGAGGCCCCAACCCCGCAACAGCCCCGCCGTCGCGGCACCCTCAAGCTCAAGCGGTAGCGCAGTCGTCGCGGTGGTGTCCCTGCCGGTAAAAATCCTGCAACGTCTTGCCCGGCTCCATCCTGAACCGCGCGCCGCTCTCCATTTCCCGGATACGGTCCACCCGGAACATCCTGAAATCATCGCGCAACTCGCACCAGGCGATCAGCGTCCATGTGCGACCCCAGAAAATCAGGCTGAGGGGGCGAATGATGCGCGCGGTTTCGGCCCCACTCTCATCGCCATAGCCCATCGCCAACCGGTCACGTGCATCCACCGCCCGCTCAATCCCGTCCAGCCGCCGCCGCGTGGCCTCATCCATTGCGAGCGGCATGGTCGACGCGTGTATTTGCAGACCCTCGGCCTTTTCGCGCTCGGGCTCGGGCAGCACCGCGCCGATCTTGACCAGCGCCTCCTCGGCGGCCTCCGCCATTTCCAGCCCGCCCCAGGCCCGGATCAGCCGTGCCCCCGCCACCAGCGCCACAATCTCGGCACGGGTGAACATCAAGGGCGGCAAATCAAACCCGGCTCGCATCAGGTAGCCCACGCCGGCCTCCCCCTCGATCGGCACGCCCGAGCCGACCAGATCGGCAATATCGCGGTAGATCGTGCGCTCGCTCACCTCCAGCTTTTCAGCCAGCATACGCGCCGTCACCAGCCGCCCCCCTCGGAGCAGCTGGACGATCTGGAACAGGCGGTCGGCACGGCGCATCGCTCAATCTCCGGCGGCTTGGAACAACCCGATCGAGTTTCCATCAGGGTCCACCGTATAGGCAAACCGCCCGAATGGCATAGGCACGATCCCCGGCAACACCTCGCCACCCGCCGCCTTGACCCGCTCCAGCGCCTCTTCCAGCACGCTCACGGCCAGGTGGACTGTGGGGCCATGGCCACCGCTCGCCGGTGCGCCGGGGTAGATATGCCCCGAGATGCCCGGCTCGCTGTAGGGGAACACGCCCATCGGGTCTGGCCCCTCACGGTTCACCTGAAGTTCGCAGCCCAGCACCCTGCCATAATAGGCGAGGCCCTTGTCAAAATCGCTCACCGGAATTTCGCACCACACCAGGGCATCCTTGCGTTGATCCGCCATCTTTTGCTCTCCTTTGCAGCTGTTGATGACCCCTTATGGCACCCCCCTCCTGACAGCATCCTGTCAGGAGGGGGTCCGCCTCTGGACAGTGCCGCGCTGAGGCGTAGGGTTGGCGCCATGGATACCCTTGATACCAAACTCTCCGCCGAAGTTGCCGCCCGCGAGGCGGACCTTGTTGCCCTCTGCGCCGATCTCGTGCGCATCCCCACCCTCAATCCACCGGGCCAGCACTACCGCGAAATCTGCACCTATCTGGCCGAGCGGCTGGGCGCGACGGGCTGGAAGGTTGATATGGTGCGCGCCGAGGGGGCCCCGGCAGATACGGTGGAATACCCGCGCTGGAACGTGATCGCGCGGCGTGAGGGCAGCCGCCCCGGCGAGTGCGTCCACTTCAACTCGCACCATGATGTGGTGGAGGTTGGCCGCGGCTGGACAGTTGATCCCTTTGGCGGTGAAGTGATTGATGGCAAGCTCTACGGGCGCGGTGCCTGCGATATGAAAGGCGGGCTGGCCGCTTCGGTGATCGCCGCCGAGGCCTTTCTCGCCGTCTGCCCGGATTTTGCAGGCGCGGTCGAGATCAGCGCCACAGCGGATGAGGAATCAGGCGGCTACGGTGGGGTAGCCTATCTGGCCGAGCGTGGCTGGTTCGCCCCCGAACGGGTGCAGCACGTCATCATCCCCGAGCCGCTCAACAAAGATCGCATCTGCCTTGGCCATCGCGGCGTCTGGTGGGCCGAGATCGAAACCCATGGCCGCATCGCCCATGGCTCCATGCCCTTTCTGGGGGACAGCGCCGTGCGCCATATGGGCGCCGTTCTGGCCGAGATGGAGGAAACGCTCTTCCCGCTGCTCGCCACCAAACACACCGAAATGCCGGTGGTGCCGGAAGGGGCCAAGCAAAGCACCCTCAACATCAACTCGATCCACGGCGGCGAGGCCGATCACCCCGCCGATTACACCGGGCTGCCCGCGCCCTGCGTCCCCGACAGCTGCCGCATCGTGATCGACCGCCGCTTCCTGATCGAGGAGGACTTGGCCGAGGTGAAGCGCGAAGTCACCGCGCTGCTGGAAAAGGTCAAAGCCGTGCGCCCAAAGTTCACCTACGACATCCGCGATCTGTTCGAGGTGCAGCCCTCCATGGCCCCCGATGATGCGCCCATCGTGCGCACCACCGCCAGCGCCATCGAAAAGGTGCTCGCACGCCAGCCAGATTATGTCGTCTCCCCCGGCACTTATGACCAAAAGCACATCGACCGGATCGGCAAGTTGAAGAACTGCATCGCCTACGGCCCCGGCATCCTTGACCTTGCCCACCAGCCCGATGAATGGGTCGGCGTGCAGGATATGGTCGATAGCGCCAAGGTCATGGCCCTCGTGTTGCGTGACCTTCTCGTGCCGCAATAAGCCCCATTTACTTGCTCTAAATATCCAATCCCGCCACCACCACCCGCGTGCCGCTGGGCTGGGTGGCGCTGCCCCGCCAACCGGTGTGACCAGTGTTTGCTTCCCATTCCGCGCCGCGGCAATTATATTTCAAACCGGGAACAGGATGGAGGCCCACATGTTGAAGTCGCTCAAACTATCTGCCGCTTTTCTGGCGCTGCTCGCAGGGCAGGCCATGGCCAAAGACACGCTTGCACTCGGCATGGTCCTTGAGCCGCCAAACCTTGATCCCACAGCCGGGGCCGCCGCCGCGATTGATGAGGTGGTCTATGCCAATATCTTCGAGGGCCTCACCCGCTTTTCGCCCGATGGGGCCGTGCTGCCCGCGCTGGCCAGCAGCTGGGAGGTGAGCGAAGATGGCAAGACCTACACCTTCACCCTGCACAGCGGCGTCAAGTTCCACGATGGCACCGATTTTGATGCATCCGACGTTGAATTCTCGCTCAACCGCGCCCGCGCCGAAGACAGCACCAATGCGCAAAAGGCCCTCTTTGCGGGGATCGAAAGCGTTGAGGCGGTCGATCCGGCCACCGTCAAAATCACCCTGTCCGCCCCTGATGGCGCGCTGCCGTTCAAGCTCGCCTGGGGCGATGCGGTGATGGTGGGCGAAGAATCCGCCGCCGATCTGGCCACCAAGCCGGTCGGCACCGGGCCATTCACCTTTACCGAATGGGTGCAGGGCGATCACGTCACCCTTACCCGCAACGAGGGCTATTGGGGCGAGGCTCCGGCGCTCGCCAGCGCCACCTTCAAGTTCATCTCCGATCCCAACGCCGCCTTTGCGGCGATGATGGCCGGCGACGTGGATGCCTTCCCCAACTTCCCCGCCCCCGAAACGCTGGCCCAGTTCGAGAGCAACCCGCAGTTCTCGGTCATCGTCGGTTCCACCGAGGGTGAAACCATCCTTGCGATGAACAACGCCGAGCCGCCGCTTGATAACGTGAAGGTCCGCAAGGCGATTGCCCACGCGATCAACCGCGCCGATATCATTGATGGCGCGATGTTTGGCTACGGCACCCCCATCGGCACCCACTTTGCTCCGCATAACCCCGATTACGTTGATCTCACCGGCCAATCCGCCTTTGATCCCGAAGCCAGCCAGATGCTGCTGAAAGAGGCCGGGGTGAGTGATCTCAAACTGCGCCTCGCCCTGCCGCCGCCCTCCTATGCGCGGCGCGGCGGCGAGATCATCGCCGCCCAGTTGCGCGCGGTGGGGATCGAAGCCGAGATCACCAATATGGAATGGGCGCAATGGCTGGAGCAGGTCTTCAACGGAAGGGATTTTGACCTGACCATCATCAGCCATACCGAACCGATGGACATCGGCATTTATGCCCGCCCGGATTACTACTTCCAGTATGACGATGCGGACTTTCAGGCGATGATCACCAAGCTTGAAACCACCGCCGATCCGGCTGCCCGCTCGGAAATCCTGAAAGCCGCGCAGCAAAAGATCGCTGATGATTACGTCAACGGCTACCTCTTCCAGCTTGCCAAAAGCGGCGTCGCCAACGCCAAGGTCAAAGGCCTGTGGGCAAACTCCCCAACCCAGGCCAATGACCTGACCGGCGTAAGCTGGGAAGACTGATCCCCAAACACTGATCCCCAAACCAACACGGGGCGCGAGGCACTCCCTTGCTCCCCGCCACAGGCTCAGCGCTCGGGCGGCGTCCAGTCTTTTTCCATCCCGGCATCATGGCGGCGCAACCGCAGCGCAAGGCCAATCGCCACACCCACACCAATCGCAATGGTAAGGTCGGCAAACACCGTCAGCACCAGCGTCAGCACCAGCAACACCCGGTCAGAGACCCGCGTTTTCATGTAGCTGCGCCACTTGTGCGGCTCGCTCATGTTCCAGGCGGTCAAAATCAGCAGCCCGGCGAGCGCAGGCATCGCCATATAGCCCGCCAGCGGCGCCGCCAGCAGCATCACCAGCAGGATTGTCAGCGCGTGCACAATCCCGGCCACCGGCGTTTTTCCGCCCGCGCGCACGTTGGTTGCGGTGCGGGCAATCGCCCCGGTTGCAGGCAACCCGCCAAACAGCGCCGAGCCGATATTGGCAAACCCCTGCGCCAGCACCTCGGCATTGGGCCGGTGCTGGCCGCCAATCATCCGGTCCGCGACCATGGCCGACAGGAGCGATTCAATGCTGGCGAGGAAGGCGATGATAAAGGCCGAGGGCAAAAGCTCAACAATGCGCTCAAGGCTGATCTCCGGCAGCGCCGGGAGGGGCAGGGCACTTGGCAGCGCCCCGAAGCGCGAAAAGATCGTATCCACATCCAGCCCGGCCAGCGCCACCAGTGCCGAGGTCGCCCCCACCGCCACAATCAGCCCCGGCATCCGGGGGGCCAGCCGCCGCAACAGCACGATCATCACCATCGTGGCCAGGCCAATGCCCAGCACGGTTATGCTCATCGTGGCCCTCGCGCCCCACAGCGCCTCAACCTTCGCGGCAAATTCGGCAGGTTCTTCGGCGATGTTGAGGCCAAACAGGTCTTTCAACTGGCTGGTGGCAATGATCACCCCGATCCCGATGGTAAAGCCGTTGATCACCGCTTCAGGCACAAAGGCCACAAGGTTGCCCGCCTTCAGCAACCCGGCGATCAGCATGATCCCCCCGGCCATCAAGGTCGCCAGAACAAGGCCATCATAGCCATGCTCGGCGATCACCCCGAAAACCACCACGATGAAGGCACCGGTTGGCCCGCCAATCTGCACCCGGCTGCCGCCAAGCGCCGAAATCAGGAAGCCCGCCACGATCGCCGTCACCAGCCCCTTCTCGGGCCCGGCCCCGGAGGCGATGGCAATCGCAAGGCTGAGCGGCAATGCCACCATTGCCACGGTCATGCCGGCTAGCAGATCGGCGGTGAACTGTGCGCGATCATAGGTTTTGAGGGTCGTCAGGATTTTGGGTTTCATGAGAACGATAATGCCTCTCAGTCAACGGTATGCGTTCCTGATAGACCTGTCGTTCACAAATTAACAGGAGGTGCGACAAGTCGTCCTGCCGCACCCCGGATATTTGTGGCCTGCCTTGGGCTTAGCGGGCCTTCGCCAGATGCGCCTCAAGGTCATCCAGCCGGTCATGACCCCAAAACAGCGCCCCATCATCCACCACGTAGAAGGGCGAGCCGAAAGCGCCCCGTTCGACCGCCTCATCAAGGTTCTTGCCATAGGTTTCGGCCCCCGCCAGCAGGCCACGGTCGGCTATGCCGGGATCAAACCCCGCCTCGGTCAGGCAGGCCTGGATCACATCATCCTGCGCAATGTCCTTCTCCTCGGCCCAGCAGGCCCGCAACAAGCCCTGCGCCAGCTTGCCCACATCGCCCCCGCCCTCGGCCTGCGCGGCAATCAGCGCGTAGCTGGAGGGCGCGGCATTGGTCGGGAAGTGCGCAGGCTGGAAGTTGATCGCCATGCCGGTTTTCTCGGCGGCGCGTTTCAGCTCCTGCATCCTGTAGTTCTTGCGGCTGTCATGCCGCTCGCCCGGCGGCGTGCCCCCGGTGCGCGCAAACAGCGCCATGATGTCGACCGGCTTATAGGCCACACTCGCGCCCATTTTCGCGGCGATCTCCTCCAGCCGCGCCCCCGCAAGATAGGTAAAAGGGGAGATCGTGGAAAAAAAGTAGTCGATATGCGGCATTTGGGCCTCCTCGCGAGCGCATTCCTGTGACGCGCTTTCTGGCCCTGAGCCTAGCCCGGTGCTATGGGGTGTCAACGTCACGAATCTGTCACGCCTGCCGCATCATCGAGGGACCGCGCCATGCCCAATCCGACCGAGCCGAAACTGATTTCCGGCAATGCCAATCTGCCATTGGCCGAAGCCATCTGCCGCCGCATGTCGATGCACCGCGGCATGACCGTGGGGCTGGTGGATGCCCGCGTCGAGCGGTTCAACGACCAGGAAATCTTTGTCGAGGTTTACGAAAACGTGCGCGGCGAGGATATGTTCATCATCCAGCCCACCTCGAACCCCGCGAATGACAACCTGATGGAACTGCTCATCATGTCAGACGCGCTCCAGCGTTCCTCGGCGGCGCGCACCACGGCGGTGATCCCCTACTTCGGCTATGCCCGCCAGGACCGCCGCACCAAGGCCCGCACCCCGATCACCGCCAAGCTGGTCGCCAATATGATCGCCGAGGCCGGGATCGAGCGGGTGCTCACGATGGATCTGCACGCTGCGCAGATCCAGGGCTTCTTCGATATTCCGGTGGATAACCTCTACGCCTCGCCGATTTTCGCGCTCGATATCCAGCACCACATGCGTGACAAACTGGCGGATGTGATGGTGGTCTCGCCCGATGTCGGCGGCGTGGCCCGTGCCCGCGAGTTGGCCCAGCGTATCGGTGCCCCGCTCGCCATCGTTGATAAACGCCGCGAGAAGCCCGGAGAGATCGCCGAGATGACGGTGATCGGCAATGTGAAAGGCAAGGTCTGCATCATCGTGGATGACATCTGCGATACCGCCGGCACCCTCTGCAAAGCCGCCGAAATCCTTATCGAACATGGGGCGACCGAGGTGCACAGCTATATCTCCCACGGCGTGCTCTCTGGCCCCGCCGTTGAACGGATCACCAATTCGGTGATGAAAAGCCTCGTGATCACCGATTCGATCCACGCTACCGATGCGGTGCGCGGCTGCCCCAACATTCGCATCGTGCCCACCGCGCCAATGTTTGCTCAGGCGATCCTCAACATCTGGTCCGGCACCAGTGTCAGCTCGCTGTTTGATCACAAAACGCTGACCCCCATCTACGAAGGCCTCTACGGCACGCTGGTTTAGAGCATGTTGCTCAAAAGTGGGAACCGGTTTTGAGCTTCTCGACCATGCGAAATCAATAAGTTAGAGCGTGTCGCGTGAATTCGAATGAACGCGACACGCTCTAGGGCAGGGGGGCGGCGCGCCGCCTCCTAATATAGCTCCCAGTCGTCCTCATGGCCAAGCTCGCCCATGGCAAACCAGTTGGCCCGCACACGGGCCACGCGGGTGTCTCCCCATGTGCGGAACGCCAGATCAAAGCCCTCTTCGGTGATGTTCTCGGCGGCAATATCGGCCCGCTGGTTGGTCTTTTGATCCATGTCGAACATCGCCAGGCTCACCATCACGGTGGGCGGGCTGCGGAAGGACTCTGAAAAGCTCACAGCACGGCGGCGCAGACGCGGGCCTGTGCCCGTCCACATATCGCCGCCGTCCTCGAAATCCGAGAACATCACGACAGATCCTTCGTCCAGCCCGACGAGGTGATTGCGTAGCCGTTTCATTCAGTTCATCAAAACCCCTCTTCCCAACCCGGTGATACAACCGGATTTAGGCAAAAAAAGGAACCAAAACGTGAAAAACCCCGCCCAAATTGGACGGGGTTTCCTATTCTGGTCACCTTGGTGCGGTTTACGCGGCGGGCTTGACCGAAAAGCCAAGCTCTGCGCCAAGCGCGGCGATGTCAGCGGCGGTTTTGGCCAGCACATCAAGCTGCTCGGCGGTGGCGGTTTCGCGCATCGCCGCGGCATCTGCCATGAACTGCTCCAGCACCTCGGCCGTCATCTCATCGGCGGGCACGGCATGTTCGGCCAGAACCGAGGTTGCCTCGGGGTTGATCTCGGCAAATCCGCCCAGCACCGCATACTTGCTCTCTTTGCCATCCTCGGCCTTCACGACCAGAAGGCCGGGGCGCAGGGTGGTGATGAGCGGGGTGTGCTGCGGCATCGCCGTCAGGTCACCCTCGGCACCGGGGATCTGCACTTCACGCACGCTCAGCGAGGCCAGACGGCGCTCGGGAGAGACCAGATCGAACTGCATGGTATCGGCCATGAAAGGCTCCTGTCAGTTGAAGGCGCCCCCCGCGCCCGGCGGGGCAGGGGGCGGCGCTAGATCAAGCAGCGTCGGCTGCCATCTTCTCTGCTTTGGCCAACACCTCGTCGATGCCGCCAACCATATAGAAGGCGCCCTCGGGCAGGTGATCGTATTCGCCAGCAACCACATCCTTGAAGGATTTGATGGTGTCTTCCAGCGGCACCTGAACCCCGTCCGAGCCGGTAAACACCTTGGCCACGTCGAACGGCTGGCTGAGGAAACGCTGGATCTTCCGGGCGCGCGCCACGGTCAGCTTGTCCTCTTCCGAGAGCTCGTCCATGCCCAGAATGGCGATGATGTCCTGAAGCGACTTGTAGCGCTGGAGGATACCCTGCACATCGCGGGCCACCTGGTAGTGCTCTTCGCCCAGCACAGCCGGGTCCATCAGGCGCGAGGAGCTGTCGAGCGGGTCCACGGCGGGGTAGATGCCCAGCTCGGAGATCGCGCGGTTCAGCACCGTCGTTGCATCAAGGTGGGCAAAAGTGGTGGCCGGTGCGGGGTCGGTAAGGTCATCCGCAGGCACATACACAGCCTGGATCGAAGTGATCGAGCCTTGCTTGGTCGAGGTGATCCGCTCCTGCATCGCGCCCATGTCGGTCGCGAGGGTAGGCTGGTAGCCCACAGCCGAGGGGATGCGGCCCAGAAGCGCCGAAACCTCAGAACCCGCTTGCGTAAAGCGGAAGATGTTATCCACGAAGAACAGCACGTCGGTGCCCGACTGGTCGCGGAACTGCTCGGCCAGCGTCAGGCCGGTCAGCGCAACACGGGCACGCGCACCCGGAGGCTCGTTCATCTGGCCGTAAACCAGAGCCACCTGGCTCTCTTCAAGGTTGTCGGGCTTGATGACGTTGGATTCGATCATCTCGTGGTAAAGGTCGTTGCCCTCACGCGTCCGCTCGCCAACACCGGCAAACACCGAGTATCCCGAGTGCACCTTTGCGATGTTGTTGATCAGCTCCATGATCAAAACCGTCTTGCCCACACCGGCACCGCCGAAGAGGCCGATCTTGCCGCCTTTTGCGTAAGGGGCCAGCAGGTCGATCACCTTGATGCCGGTCACAAGCACTTCACTCTCGGTCGACTGCTCGTCGAACTCGGGGGCGGGCTGGTGGATGGCGCGGGTCTCGGTGGCTTCAACCGGGCCCTTTTCGTCAACCGGCTCGCCGATCACGTTCAGGATGCGGCCCAGGGTTGCGTTGCCTACGGGCACCTGAATTGCGTCGCCGGTGTCTTCCACCGCCTGGCCGCGCACCAGACCTTCGGTGGCGTCCATTGCAATGCAGCGCACCGTGTTCTCGCCGAGGTGCTGCGACACTTCGAGAACCAGCTTCTTGCCATTGTTCTCGGTGTTCAGTGCGTTCAAAATTGCCGGCAGCTGGTCTTCGAACTGCACGTCAACCACAGCGCCGATGACCTGAGTCACTTTGCCTTTTGCGTTTGCCATTATTGCTATCTCCGGTTCGTCAGAGCGCCTCAGCGCCCGAAATAATTTCGATCAGCTCGTTGGTGATGACAGCCTGACGCGAGCGGTTGTACTGGATCGTCAGCTTGTCGATCATGTCGCCAGCGTTGCGCGTCGCGTTGTCCATGGCGCTCATCCGAGCCCCTTGTTCCGACGCGCCGTTTTCGAGCAGTGCGGTAAAGATCTGGGTGGCCACGGCGCGCGGCAGCAGGTCCGCAAGGATCTGCTCTTCCTCTGGCTCGTAGTCATAGATCGTGCCGATCTCTTCAGCCGCGTCCTCGCTTGCCTCAAAGGCGGCGGGGATGATCTGCTGCGCAACAGGCTCCTGGCTGATCACGCTGTGGAAGATCGAGTAAAAGACCTTGGCCACGTCAAATTCGCCGGTATCAAAGCGGGCGATAACGTCCCGCATGATGTCCTGCGCATTGGTGTAGCCAAGGTTCTTCACCTCGCTCAGATCCACGTGACCCACGAAATTCTTCGAGAAGTCGCGCTTCAGTTGCTCCCGGCCCTTCTTGCCGACAGTGAGGATTTTCACCTCTTTGCCAGCCGCCGTAAGCTCGGCGATGTGAAGGCGCGCAAGCTTTACGATCGAGCTGTTGAAGCCGCCGCAAAGGCCGCGCTCTGCGGTCATGATAACCAGCAGGTGCACCTTGTCGTCACCGGTGCCCGCCATCAGCTTGGGCGCCGTGTCAGAGCCACTGTCAGCAGCGGCCAGCCCGGCCATCACGGCGTTCATCCGTTCGGCATAGGGGCGGCCCGCTTCGGCAGCCTCCTGGGCGCGGCGAAGTTTCGCCGCCGCGACCATCTGCATGGCTTTCGTGATCTTGCGAGTGTTTTTGACACTCTCGATCCGTGTTTTCAGGTCCTTAAGGCTCGGCATGAGCTATCCTCCGGGCCCGGTTCAGGCGAAATCTTTGGCGAAGTCGTCCAGAGCCGCCTTGATCTTGTCCTCAAGCTCACCTTTGACCTTGCGGTCGTTCTCGGTGATGTCCTTGAGAAGATCCTCACACTTGCCACGCAGGTGTGCCAGCAGGCCATCCTCGAAGCGGCCCACGTCGGAGACGGGCACTTTATCGAGGTAACCATGCGTACCGGCGTAGATCACGCAAACGATCTCGGCGTTGGTGAGGGGCGAATACTGTGGCTGTTTCATCAGCTCGGTCAGGCGCGCACCCCGGTTCAGCAGCTGCTGGGTCGAGGCGTCAAGGTCGGAGCCAAACTGCGCAAAGGCGGCCATCTCGCGGTACTGGGCGAGCGACAGCTTCACCGGGCCAGCCACCGAAGACATCGCCTTCGTCTGGGCCGAGGAGCCAACCCGCGACACCGAAAGGCCGGTGTTCACAGCAGGGCGGATGCCTTGGTAGAAAAGCTCGGTCTCAAGGAAGATCTGGCCGTCGGTGATCGAGATCACGTTGGTCGGAATAAACGCCGAAACGTCGCCGCCCTGGGTTTCGATGATCGGCAGCGCCGTCAGCGAGCCGGAACCGTTGTCTTCGTTCAGCTTGGCCGACCGCTCCAGCAGGCGCGAGTGCAGATAGAACACGTCACCGGGGTAGGCTTCACGGCCCGGCGGGCGACGCAGCAAGAGCGACATCTGGCGGTAGCTCACGGCCTGCTTGGACAGGTCATCATAAACAATCAGCGCGTGGCGGCCGTTGTCGCGGTAGAACTCGGCAATCGAGGTCGCGGTGTAGGGCGCAAGATACTGCATCGGCGCGGGGTCGGATGCGGTCGCGGCCACAACGGTGGTGTAGGCGCTGGCCCCGGTCTCGTCGAGCTTCTTCACCAGCTGAGCCACGGTCGAGCGCTTCTGACCAACGGCAACATAGATGCAGTAAAGCTTCTTGCTCTCGTCGTCGCCGGCAGCGTCGTTATAGGATTTCTGGTTGAGGATCGCGTCAAGCGCCACGGCGGTCTTGCCGGTCTGACGGTCGCCAATGATCAGCTCGCGCTGGCCACGGCCAATCGGGATCATCGCGTCAACCGATTTGAGGCCGGTTGCCATTGGCTCGTGCACCGATTTGCGCGGGATGATGCCGGGGGCCTTCACGTCGGCCACGCGGCGCTCGGTTGCCTCGATCGGGCCTTTGCCGTCAACCGGCGCACCCAGCGCGTCAACCACGCGGCCAAGCATGGCGTCGCCCACCGGCACGTCCACGATCGCCTTGGTGCGCTTGACGGTGTCACCTTCCTTGATGTCCCGGTCGGTGCCGAAGATCACAACACCAACGTTGTCGCTTTCAAGGTTCAGCGCCATGCCGCGGATGCCACCGGGGAATTCCACCATTTCACCGGCCTGGATGTTGTCCAGGCCATGCACGCGGGCAATACCGTCACCAACGGAAAGCACACGGCCAACCTCGGCCACTTCGGCCTCCTGGCCAAAATTCTTGATCTGGTCTTTCAGGATCGCAGAGATTTCTGCTGCTTGGAGCGCCATTAGCCGACCTCTTTCATTGCGTTCTGGAGCGACGACAGTTTCGAACGGATCGAACTGTCGATCATCTGGGAGCCGAGTTTCACGACGAGGCCACCGATCAGGCTTTCATCGACATTCATCTCGAGTTTTACGTCCTTGCCGACCTTCTTGGCGAGGGTCTCAGCAAGGGTGTTCTGCTGGGCTTGGGTGAGCGCCTTGGCGGAAGACACCTCGGCCGTCACTTCGCCCTTCTCATCGGCAATCTTCGCCTTGAGCTGGGCAATAAGCTGCGGAAGGGTGAAGAGGCGCCGGTTCTGCGCCATGAGCGCGAGGGTGTTCGCCACCAACGCGCTCAGCTTCATTTTCTTGGCGATGGCGACCACCGCGCTTTCCTGATCCGCGCGGGAGTAAACGGGATTCTGGATCAGATCGCGGAATTCGTCGCTGCCTTTGAGCGTTTCGCCCAAGGCCTCAGCGTCCGTCTCAAGGGACGCGAGTTTGCCTTCATCCTTGGCCAGATCAAAAAGCGCTGATGCGTAGCGCGTGGCAATGCTTGCGGATATTGAAGCCGTCTCGGACACGTCCACCCCTCGTTGTCATTGGCCCGCCTGAGAACAGGTATCCGGGCATAAGTGGGATAGCGCCTTTGCAGGCGTTCCCCAATTTCGAGGCGGGTATAACAGCGGTCCCTTAGGGTCGCAACAGATTTAGCGGTAACGCTGCGGCTTGGATTGCACATTGTTTACAGTGGCTTACCTTAATGGCGGCACATTAGCTGCAAAAAGCCTACAGCAAACAGGCAGAATCCCCCACCTCGTTGAATCCCACGGTATACCGTTTCCGGCTCCCGGTTTCCCTTGTGACTTCAATCGCTTGCCGGTTTAGAATCGCAGGTACCCGTAAAGAGCAGGCGCCTTACGGCGGTTTACCCAGGCAGGTGCCGCTGCTGTTCCGGCTTGAGCAAAATAATCCTTCGCCAACGCCCGTTTGGCCAAAAGCCGCTTCATCCGGGCCAATCACGCCCCAGATTCTACCGCGCAGCCACAGGGCAGGGCAGGGCAAAGCGCCGCCTTTCCCCCTTTAGTCAAACTGGCTCGACCGCTGACATCGCCGATGAGCTAAACCCTGCTGTTCAATCCGCTCGCCGCCTTGTTTTTGATGGCGCTGTTAAATGTGTGTTCAATGCCCGTCACCGCGCCGCAAGCGCCATGCCTTTCCAGAGCCATAAAAAACAGGGCCAGAACCTTCCCGAGTGCTCAGGCCAGGCCCGGCGTTCCCGAAACTGCCGCCGCCGTGGGCGTGATCGCCCTTCCGCCCCCTCCTGTCGCGCGAAAAGCCCAGCCGCCTGATTTGCGGGCAAGATGCGGAAAACTCGGCTGATTCCCACAGACTCTGTCAAAAGCCATTTCGCAACCGGAACGCGATAGTCTATATCCGGTCATCGGGGCGGTTTGGTCGCTCCGTGTTCAATGGGGCAGAATGACCGACAGTCAACAACCGGGTAGCCGGAAGCTGCTGAAGCGCCTGCGTGCGACTCTCGCCGAACCGGGGGAGGGGCAGGAGCGGCTTGACCGGATCACCTCCCTTATTGCCGGTGAGCTTGGGGCCGATGTGTGCTCGATTTACCTCTTTCGGGATTCCGACACGCTGGAGCTTTGCGCCACCGAGGGCCTCAAGCAGGAGGCCGTTCATCAAACCCGGATGCGGCTGGGCGAGGGTCTTGTGGGCCGGGTGGCGCTGCGCACCTCGCCGATCAACACCGCTGATGCGCCGTCCGAGCGCGGCTTTCGCTACATGGCCGAGACCGGCGAAGAGCGGTATTCGGCGTTTCTTGGGGTGCCGATCCAGCGGCTCGGGGAGCGTTTGGGTGTGCTGGTGATGCAGGGCCGGGAGGCGAAGGCCTATTCCGATGATGAGGTCTATGGCCTCGAAGTGGTGGCGATGGTGCTGGCCGAAATGGCCGAGCTGGGGGTGTTTCAGTCTTCCGCCGATCCCGCCGCGCACCGCCACAAGCAGCCGGTCATGTTTCGCGGCACATCCGGGCAGGACGGGGCCGCCGAGGGCCGCGTTTACCTGCATGAGCCGCGCGTGCTTGTGACCAACCCCATTGCCGATGATTCCGAGGTCGAGCGCCTGCGCCTGCGCGAGGCCGTCGACAAGCTGCGCTACTCCGTCGATGAAATGCTCTCCTCCGCGCCGCTGGGGGATGGCGAGCAGCGCAACGTGCTCGAGGCCTACCGGATGTTCGCCAATTCCAAGGGCTGGCTCAAGCGCATGGAACAAGACATCGAGCGCGGCCTGTCTGCCGAGGCCGCTGTCGAGAAGGAGCAGTCCTCCGCCCGCGCCCGCATGGAGCAGGTGCCGGATGCCTATCTGCGCGAGCGCCTTCAGGATCTTGATGATATCTCCAACCGTTTGCTGCGCCTGCTCACCGGGCAGGGCCAGGACGATGGCTCCGAAATGCCAGAGCACCCGGTGCTGGTGGCGCGCAACATCGGCCCCGGCGAGCTTTTGGCCTATGGCCGCAAACTGCGTGCGATTGTGCTGGAGGATGGCTCGGTGGGTAGCCACGCCGCCATCGTCGCCCGTGCGCTTGCGATCCCGCTGGTGATCCACGCGCGCCGCATCACCACCGAGGCGCTGAACGGCGACAAGGTTCTGGTGGATGGCGATCACGGCATTGTCCACCTGCGCCCCGAAGACAGCGTGGCCCACGCCTTTGAAGACAAGATCGCGATGCGCGCCAAGGCGGTCGAGCGCTACAGCTCCATCCGCGATCTGCCGGCCACGGATAAATCCGGCACCACCATCGCGCTGCACATGAACGCGGGGTTGATGGCCGATCTGCCCTCCCTGCCGTCTTCCGGGGCCGAGGGCGTTGGCCTGTTCCGCACCGAGCTTCAGTTCCTGGTGCGCAATTCCGTGCCCCGCCGCGGCGAGCTTGCCGCGCTTTATTCCCGCGTGCTCGACGCCGCGCAAGGCAAGCGCGTCGTCTTCCGCACGCTTGATATCGGCTCTGACAAGGTGCTCCCCTACATGAAGCCCCAGGACGAGCCCAACCCGGCGATGGGCTGGCGCGCGATCCGGGTCGGCCTCGACAAGCCCGGCGTCATGCGGATGCAGCTTCAGGCCCTGATCCGCGCTTCCAGCGGCCGCCCGCTTTCGGTGATGTTCCCCTTCGTGGCGCAGCTTTCGGAGTTCACCGAAGCCCGCGACCGCCTGATGCGCGAGATTGACCGCGAAGACCGCCTCGGCCGCCCCCTGCCCGAAAGCGTTGAGGTGGGCGCCATGCTCGAAACCCCGTCGCTCGCCTACGCGCCCGAAATCTTCTTCGAGCAGGCCGATTTCATCTCGATCGGCGGCAATGACCTCAAGCAGTTCTTCTTCGCGGCGGACCGTGAAAACGAGCGCGTGCGCAACCGCTATGATTGCCTCAACGTGTCGTTCCTGTCGTTCCTTGAGTGGATCAACATGCGCTGCGTCAACACCGGCACGCCGGTTTCGTTCTGTGGGGAAGACGCTGGCCGCCCGCTGGAGGCCGTTTGCTTTGCCGCCATCGGGCTGCGGTCGCTGTCGATGCGCCCTGCCTCCATTGGCGCGGTCAAATCCCTGCTGCGCCGGATTGATCTTTCAGAGCTGCGCCACGTGATCGAAAAGGCCCGCCATGATGGTCACCAATCGGTGCGCCCCGTGGTCGAAAGCTGGCTGCTCGATAACACCGACCCTGAAAGCTGAAAGACCCGGCCAGCAAAAGCAACGTCTTACCCCACGTTCCAGCGCTCCACCGCGCCTTTGACGCCCGCCCAATCGCCGCGCCCCAGCACCCGCTGCGGGTTGGTGGGCGGCGGCATCATGACCCCGTCCAACCGGGCAAACCCGAAGCGTTCGTAGTAGGGCGCATCCCCCACCAAAAGCACCCGCGCCCAGCCCGCCGCCTCGGCCCGCTCAAGGCTCTCGGTCATCATCAACGCGCCCAGCCCTTCGCCCTGGCGGGTGGGGTGCACGGCAATCGGGCCAAGCAGCAGCGCCTCCGCCGCGCCCACCCGCACCGGCCAGTAGCGGATCGCCCCGCCAATGATCCCGCTGGCATCGCGCGCCACAAGGCACAGCCCCTTCACCGGGGCCACCCCCTCGCGCAGCCGGTAGGAGGACAACGCCTCGCGGCCCGGCGCAAAGCAGGTGTCATAGAGGGCTTCAACCTCCCAGCGGTCGCCCGCCTGCTCCTCTACCAGCCTCTCCACTCTGCCTTCATCCCCTTTTCACTGGCAGCGCCCTAGCATGCGCTCTACCTTTGGGGCAAATAACTTGGAGGCTCAATGTTCTACCTGCCTGAAGACGGCCACGGCCTGCCCCACAACCCATTCAACGCCATCGTTTCCCCCCGGCCCATCGGCTGGATCTCCTCACGTGGCGGCGAAGGGCATGACAACCTCGCACCCTATTCCTTTTTCAACGCGGTGGCCTACGTGCCGCCGCAGGTGATGTTTTGCTCAACCGGCGTGAAAGACAGCTTGATGAATATCCGCGAAACCGGGGTGTTTTGCGTGAATATCGTCGAGACTGCCGCGCAGGATATGATGAACGCCACCTCCAAATCGCATCTGCCCACCGTTGATGAGTTCGAGGCCGCCGGGATTGAAAAGGCCGAGTGTGAAAGCATCGTATGCCCCCGCGTCGCCAAAGCGCCCGCCAATCTGGAGTGCCGCGTGGTGAAGCTGATCCAGCTTGAGGGGGAAGATAATCACATGGTCATCGGAGAGGTGACGGGCGTGCATATCCGCGACGATTGCATCAAGGACGGGCGCTTCGATGTAACCGCCTTCCAGCCGCTCTCCCGCCTTGGCTACCGCGATTACTCCGTGGTGCGCGAGGTTTTCGAGCTGACCCGCCCGGATGACTAACGCAGGCTCCCTGCCGCTGCAATAACGCCCCCCGCGCCACCCCACCACCCTGACCGGACTCAAGCCGCAGGCGCCGGTCAAGCGCCTGCGCGCCCAGCGGGCTGGCGCGCCTCAACCACCGGCGCCTCGAACAGCCCGAAGATGCCCCTGCCACCCTAAAGTGCGGCCGAACCCCCGGCAGAGCGCCCCCCCATGGCCAACCGCTCACCCGCCTCGCGCTGGCCCAATCTCACCCAATCTCATCGCACCAACCTCCCCCCACAACCCTGACCGGAATCAAGCCGCAGGCGCCGGTCAAGCGC
>NZ_JARGND010000035.1 GCF_029212645.1 Vannielia sp.
AGATCAGCACAAAATCCCCGTTGGAGGTGTGATTGGCGAAGTAAACCCGCTGGTCCGGCACCGGCTCACACCCGGCCCAGATGCCGCGAACGGCGGTAACGAGCCAGGCAAAGAACACGATGGCGTGGCCGGTGTGCTTTGCCACAAAGGCGCGGGCGTGTCGGGAAATTGCGTTCATCGGGGGAGGTTAACCCTTTGGCGTGTCATTGGGAATCCCCTGCGCAAGCAGGCAGATAAAGCGCGAAGGGGTGCCATCCATCCCCGGACCCTCAGACAGGCGGCGCGAAACGGGGGCAAAGCCTGCGCGCGTGAGGTGCTCATCAAGCTGCGCTTCGGTGTAATAGCTGTAAAATCGGCCAATACTGTCAGGCCCTTCACCTATGCCCAGCTTCATCCCAAGGTGCAGCCAGCCGCCGGGTTTGAGGGCGCGGTGCAGGCGGCTGAGGTGGCCGGGAAAATCGGCGCGGGGGGCGTGCAGCAGCGAGAAATTGGCCCAGATCGCATCATAAAGCGCCACCCCGTCGATCTGATGAAACAGCGCTTGGCGAGCGTTGACGCCGGGGCGCTTTGCCGCGAGCGCCACCATCTCTGCCGAGCCATCTACCGCCTCCACACTATGCCCGGCCTGCACAAAGCGGGCGGCGTAATGGCCGGGCCCGCAGCCCAGATCAAGCACATGGGCAGGGGCGGGCAGGCGGGCGCAGAGGGCGTCAAAATCAGGCCATTCCTGCAGGTTCTTGGTGCGCTCGGCATAGTCCTGCGCGCGGGCGTTATAAACGGCGAGCGTGTCGCTCATGCGCGCTCAAACGCCAGCTTCAGCCCAAGGGCCGCGAAGGAGGCCGCAAAGGCCCGCCGCATCCACGCCATCGCCCGCTCAGAGGCCAGCACCCGCGCCCGCATGGTGCCCGCCAGCAGCGCATAAAGCGCAAACACCGCCGCCGTCATCGCGCAAAACGCCATGCCGAGCGTGACAAGTTGCGGCGTGGCGGCGCGGCCTGGGTCAATGAACTGCGGCAGGAAGGCCAAAAAGAACAGCGGCAGCTTGGGGTTGAGAATGTTGAGCATTATCCCGCGGCGCACGATCCGCAGAGCATCGGCGGGTTTGGCGGCCTCTACCTTGAGCGTGCCACGCCCGCGCAGCGTGCCCCAGGCCATCCAGAGCAGGTAGGCGACCCCCGCCCATTTGATCGCCTGAAACAACAACGCCGAGGTGTGCAACACAGCCGCCAGCCCCGCCAGCGCGGCCACCAGATGCACCACCGTTGCCAGCGTGCAGCCGATCACCGCCAGAAAGCCGGGCCGCAACCCGCCGCCAAGCGTCATCGAGAGGGTGTAAACAACGCCAATCCCCGGCGCGAGGCAAACGATGAAGGAGGTCAGCAGGAAGGCAAAGGTCATGAGCTGCTTTTTCTTTCTGGCAAGGCGGCCATCAGCGCAGGCGATTGCGCCACCGCCCCATTGGGGGCGAGGGTAAGGCACAAATGAGCAAAGCACAGGAGCGGCATCCGCCAAGCCTGCCCCATCACCGGCCGTCTGGGAAGCTGCAAATGCGCTCAGGCTGGCTCGCGCAGCACGCGGGGCACCTTGAACTCCACCCGCTCCTGCGCGGTTTCCACCAGCTCCACCGTCACATCGTAGTGGGCGTGAAAGGCGTCAACCACCTCGTTGATCAGCACTTCCGGCGCCGAAGCCCCGGCGGTGATCCCGACCCTGCGCGCGCCCTCAAGGGCCCGCCAATCAATATCCCCCGCCCGCTGCACAAGCTGGGCATAATCACAGCCCGCCCGGCGCCCAACCTCAACCAAGCGGCGCGAGTTTGAGGAGTTTGGCGCGCCAACCACCAGCAGCGCATCGGCGCGCGGCGCAATCGCCTTCACCGCCTCCTGCCGATTGGTGGTCGCATAGCAAATGTCTTCCTTATGGGGGCCAACAATGGCCGGAAAGCGGGCCTTGAGCGCGGCCACGATCTCGGCGGTGTCATCCACCGAAAGGGTCGTCTGGGTGACAAAAGCCAGCTTTTCGGGATCGCGCACTTCAAGGCGGGCCACATCCTCTGGCACCTCCACCAACAGCACCTCACCTTTTGGCAATTGCCCCATGGTGCCCACGGTTTCCGGGTGGCCCGCATGGCCAATCATCACCATCTGAAGGCCATTCTCGGCGTGGCGCTCGGCCTCGATATGCACTTTCGAAACAAGCGGGCAGGTCGCATCCACAAAAACCATCTCACGCCGCTCGGCCTCGGCAGGCACCGATTTGGGCACCCCATGGGCCGAAAAGATCACCGGGCGATCCGGCGCGCATTCCTCCAGCTCCTCCACAAAAACCGCGCCCTTCTCGCGCAGCCCATCCACCACATATTTGTTGTGAACGATCTCATGGCGCACAAAAACTGGCGCCCCCCACTTCTCCAGCGCCATCTCAACGATCTTGATGGCCCGGTCGACACCGGCACAAAAGCCCCGGGGGGCGGCGAGCAACAGGGTGAGGGCAGGTTTTTCCATGCCATGAGAGGTAGTGCGGCCAGCGCCCAAGGTAAACCACCCCTCCCTCTCAACGCTCCTTAAAATATCCCCGCCGGAGGCCCTTGATCTCTTCTGGCAACCACGGCGGCCCCATGCCTGACAGCACCCAAAAACGCCAATCGTTGCCCCACAGCGCCAAATCCATAAATGGAATGCGCCGCAGGCGCGCATTCGGATCACGGGCGCTCCAAGCAAAAGGCCCGCCGGGGAGGGCGGGCCTTTGTGGCTTATTCGTGGGTGAGTTCTTCAGCCCCGGCCGGGGTGGGGCGCGGGTCACGCGGGGGACGGCCGATCACGTCTTTCAGCTCATCAAGCTCGATGAAGTTATCCGCCTGGCGGCGCAACTCATCGGCAATCATCGGCGGTTGGCTGCGGATGGTGCTCACCACCGAAACGCGCACGCCTTGCCGCTGGAGGCTCTCCAGAAGCGGGCGAAAGTCACCATCGCCGGAAAACAACACCACATGGTCCACATGCGGGGCCAGTTCCATCGCATCGACCGTCAGCTCGATGTCCATGTTGCCCTTCACCTTCCGGCGGCCCTGGCTGTCCACGTATTCTTTGGCGGGTTTGGTCACCATCGAGAAGCCGTTGTAGTGGAGCCAATCCACCAGCGGGCGGATCGGCGAATACTCGTCATTCTCCAGCAGCGCGGTATAGTAGAATGCGCGCAGCAGTTTGCCACGGCGCATGAATTCCTGACGCAGGAGTTTATAGTCGATATCAAAGCCCAAGGCCTTGGCCGCAGCGTAAAGATTTGACCCATCAATAAACAGAGCGAGGCGCTCATCACGGTAGAACATTGAAATACCCTTTCTTTATATCCTTTCGCGGCCTTCCCATTAATCGTGCGTGGTGGCAGGGAGTGAGTGGTGGCGCCTCGAAAGCTTTATCGAAAATAGTGTAAAAAACCTCTGTCGCAACCCTTCGGATGTCACATGACCGTCACAAAATGCCTAGTTGCCGTCGGGGCAAATTTACCGTCACCCCATGGTTCTCCACTTTTAACCGTTTCTGAAGGTATTTCAGCGCTTGAATGTGATTCGGTTTCCATTGTGGCAAAAAGCCGCTTCTTTGAAACGCCGGCCTTTCCGGCGGGGGCGGGACCGGCCTTTATAAACGCGGCGGTTGTGGTGGAAACGTCGCACTCACCTGCGGCGTTACTGGCCCATTTGCACGAGGTGGAATCGCGCTTTGGCCGCAGGCGGAGGCAGCGGTGGGGGCCCCGTGCGCTTGATCTGGACCTGATCGCAGCGGGGGGGCAGGTGTGCCCTGACCGGGCAACATGGCAGGCCTGGGCCGATATGGCGCCGCAGCGGCAGGCCGAGGAGACCCCAGCAGAGCTGATTTTGCCGCATCCGCGCCTTGCCGAGCGGGCCTTTGTTCTGGTCCCGCTGGCCGAGATCGCGCCGGAATGGTGCCACCCGGTCACCGGCCTGACGGTGGCGCAGATGTTGGCCGCCCTGCCCATGGGCGAGCGGGCGGCGGTAAAACCCGTGTCATAACGCCCATAATGCCGCTTGATCCCCTTGCAAACCGGGATTTCCCCCGGTAGATACGCGTTTTCACGTCCCCCACCGACTAGGAGACCCTGATGGCCCGCGTCACAGTTGAAGATTGCGTCGATAAAGTTCCCAACCGCTTCGAGCTTGTCATGCTCGCCGCGCATCGGGCGCGTGAGATTGCAGCCGGTGGTGCCATCACCGTGGAGCGTGACAACGACAAGAACCCCGTTGTTTCCCTGCGCGAAATCGCCGAGGAAACCCAGCGGGCCGACGATTTGCGCGAGCGGATGATCGAGAGCTATCAAACCCAGATCGAGGTTGATGAGCCCGAAGAAGACGCCATGGCGCTCTTGATGGGGGCCGAGGCCGACAAGCCCGCCGACGATGATATGTCGGAAGAGAAGCTGCTGCGCGCTTTGATGGAAGCGCAGGAAGCCAAGTAACCCAAGGCACGAAGGGCGACAAAAATGGACGCCGACGGTCTCGTCGCCCTCGTATCTTCCTACAACCCGCATTCGGATACGGCCAAGATCGCCGAGGCCTATGCCTTTGGCGATGAAATGCATGCCGGGCAGGTGCGCCAATCCGGCGAGCCATATTTCACGCATCCCGTGGCCGTGGCTGAGCTTTTGGCCCGCCAAAAGCTGGATGACGCGACCATCATCACCGCCCTGCTGCATGACACCGTGGAAGACACCAAGGCGCGTTTCACCGATGTGTCCGAGCGTTTTGGCGAGGAGGTCGCCTATCTGGTTGATGGGGTGACCAAGCTCACCAACCTGCAACTCTCCTCCACCGAGACCAAGCAGGCAGAGAACTTTCGCAAGCTTTTCATGGCGGTCAGCAAAGACCCGCGGGTGCTGCTGGTAAAGCTGGCCGACCGGCTGCACAACATGCGCACGATCAAGTATCAGCGCCCCGAAAAGCAGGCCCAGAAGGCCCGCGAAACCATGGACATCTACGCCCCGCTGGCGGGCCGCATGGGCATGCAGTGGATGCGCGAAGAGCTGGAGGATCTGTCCTTCAAGGTGCTCAACCCCGAGGCGCGCAACTCGATCATCCGCCGCTTCATCATGCTCCAGCGCGACAGCGGCGATGTGATCGACAGCATCACCGGCGATATCCAGAAGGTGCTGAAAAAGGCGCAGATCAAGGGCGAGGTCTTTGGCCGCGCCAAAAAGCCCTTCAGCGTGTGGCGCAAGATGCAGGAAAAGCAAAAAAGCTTTTCGCGGCTGGCGGATATCTACGGCTTTCGGGTGATCGTGGGCAGCGAGGCAGATTGCTACCAGGTGCTCGGAGCGATCCATGCCCGCTGGGCGGCGGTGCCGGGCCGGTTCAAGGATTACATCTCGAACCCCAAGGCCAACGGCTACCGCTCGATCCACACCACCGTGGCGGGCCGTGACGGCAAGCAGGTAGAGGTGCAAATCCGCACCCGCCAGATGCATGAGGTCGCCGAGGCCGGGGTTGCCGCGCATTGGAGCTACCGTGACGGCGTGCGCGCCGAAAATCCCTTTGCGGTGGATCCGGCACATTGGATCAGGGCCCTCAGCGAGCGCCTAGACGAGACCGATCACGACGAGTTTCTCGAACACGTCAAGCTGGAGATGTACCAGGACCAAGTCTTTTGCTTCACCCCGAAGGGCGATGTGATCAAGCTGCCGCGCGGCGCCACCCCGATTGATTACGCCTATGGCATCCACACCCGGATCGGCGATAGCTGCGTTGGTGCCAAGATCGACGGGCTGCGCGTGCCGCTCTGGACCCGGCTGAAGAACGGCCAGCAGGTTGAGATCATCACCGCCGAGGGCCAGCGCCCGCAGCCAACATGGCTTGATATCGTGGTGACAGGCCGCGCCAAATCGGCGATCCGCCGCTCCCTGCGTGAAGAGGACCGCGAGCGTTTCATCAAGTTGGGCCGCGAGCTGGCCCGCGTGGCCTTTGAGCATATCGGCAAGAAGGCGACCGATAAGGCGCTGGCCACCGCCGCGCGCACCCTGGGCCTTGCCGAAGCCGAGGATCTGCTGGCCCGCCTTGGATCAGCCGAGCTGACGGCGCGGGATGTTGTTGGCACCCTTTACCCCGAGCTTGCTGCCGCGCCCCAGGGCGAGGTGGTTGAAGAAAGCCGCGCTGTCGTTGGCCTGCCGGAGGGCCAGATTTCAACGCGGGCGCAGTGCTGCCAGCCGGTGCCGGGTGAGCGAATCGTTGGCATCACCTATCGCGGCCAAGGGGTGATCGTGCATGCGATTGATTGCCCGGTTCTGGTGGATTTCGAGGAGCAGCCGGAACGCTGGGTTGATTTGCGCTGGCACTCCGGCCCGCATGGCGCGGTTCATACCGTGAGCATGCAGGTGGCAATTTCCAATGATGCAGGGGTGCTGGGGCGCATCTGCACGCTGATCGGAGAGCAGAAGGCCAATATCTCCGACCTGCATTTCATTGATCGCAAACAAGACTTTTACCGCCTGCTGATAGATGTTGATTTGCGCGACGTTGAACATTTGCACATGGTGCAGACAGCGCTTGAGGCTGATAGCGACGTGGCCGAGATTACGCGGGTCAAGAACGTGGACCGAAAACCATGAGACAAGCGTCGCTCGCACATCGCGCAGGGCGGCAGAACGAAGGGGTTGAGGCTTGGTATTCAAGCGGCGGGAAAGACGAAGCTGGTGGCGTATTGTCATCGAGTTTTTCTATCCGCGTGGCGGCTGGTATCGGGCGGCGCAATATGTGCGCCACCGCCTGCGCCGCTTGCCGGATCAACCGCACCGCATAGCGCGGGGCATTTTTGCCGGTGTTCTGGTCAGCTTCACGCCCTTCTTCGGGCTGCATTTCCTGTCGGCCTTCCTGATAGCCAAGGCGATGCGCGGCAATGTGCTGGCCGCACTGCTGGGCACATTTGCGGGCAACCCCGTGACCTTTCCGATCATTGCGGCGGGCAGTTTGCGGCTGGGCCATGAGCTGCTGGGCACCCGCCCGCGCTTTGGCAATTCGCCGCCGCCCGGCCCCAACGGGCTGATGGAGCAATTTGCCGGGGCGACCTCGGATTTGTGGAACAACATTCTCGCCCCCTTTGGCGGGCGCACCCCGCAGTGGGACCATCTGATCGGTTTCTTCCATGATGTCTGGCTGCCCTATCTGGTGGGCGGCATCATCCCCGGTGTGTTGTGCGCGCTTGTGTCTTACTACGTGACGGTGCCGCTGATCACCGCCTACCAGCACCGCCGCAAGGGCGACCTGAAGAAGAAGCTTCAGGAAATCGCCGCCAAGCGGAAAAAGCAGGCTGACGAGGCGGCGGATACCAAGTAGCGTCGCGCCCGGAATGCCAGCCAAAGCGAGGGTCTGAAAGATGGAAAAGCTGCGCCTTGGGGTGAACATTGATCATGTGGCAACCGTGCGAAACGCCCGTGGCTCGGCCTATCCCGAACCGCTGCGCGCCGCCCTTCTGGCCGAGCAGGCCGGGGCTGATGGCATCACCGCGCACCTGCGCGAAGACCGCCGCCACATCTCTGACGCCGATATCGAGGCGCTGGCCGGGGCGCTCACGGTGCCGCTCAACTTTGAGATGGCGGCAACCGATGAGATGCAGGCGATTGCCTTGCGCCACAAGCCGCATGCCGTGTGTATCGTGCCTGAAAAGCGTGAGGAGCGCACCACCGAGGGCGGGCTTGAGGTGGCGCAGGATGAAAACCGTCTTGCCACTTTCATCGCCCCGCTGGCCGATGCGGGCTGTCGCGTGTCGATCTTTATCGCCGCCGATGCGCCCCAGATCAAGGCGGCGCATCGCATTGGTGCGGCGGTGGTTGAGCTGCACACCGGGGCCTATTGCGATGCCCATGCCGAGGGCCGGTTTGCGGCGCGCGACGCCGAGCTTGAGCGGCTGCGCGAGATGGCAGCCCTTGCTGCATCGCTTGGGCTGGAGGTGCACGCAGGCCATGGGCTGACCTATGACACCGTGCAGCCCATTGCCGCCTTCCCGGAGGTGCGCGAATTGAATATCGGGCATTTCCTGATTGGCGAGGCGATCTTTCGCGGGCTTGAAGGCGCGATCACCGAGATGCGCCGCCTGATGGATGAGGTGCGCGGCTAGGAAGCGCCCATCCGCACCGCCATATCGAGCATCCGCGCCGAAAAGCCCCACTCATTGTCATACCAGCCGAACACCCGTGTCAGCCCATGGGTGACGCTGGTTTCAGGCCCCATCACGATGATCGATTCGGGGCGGCCGCGCAGATCGCTGGAGACCAGCGGCGCGTGTTCCAGCCCAATGAGGCTGCCGCTGGCCTTGGCAAAAAGCGCATTCACGGCCTCCGGGGTGGTTGGCGCGCGGGTGCTGATGGTGAGATCAATCGACGACACGCTTGCGGTGGGCACCCGGATGGCGCGGGCATCGACCCGGCCTGCAAGGTGGGGCAGAACCCGCTCGATCTGGCGCGCGGCACTGGTGGTGGTGGGCACCGTTGAAAGCGCGGCAGCGCGCGAGCGTTCGGGCACGCCGCGCGGGGCATCCACGGTGGGCTGCGAGCCGGTGTAGCAATGCACGGTGGTCATTTGGCCCGCTTCCACGCCAAAGCTGTCATCGAGCAGTTTCAGCAGCGGGGCCAGTGCATTGGTGGTGCAGGACGCGTTGGAGATGATCGGCTGCGCGGCAAGCTCGGCCTCGTTGGCCCCAAGCACCACGGTTGCATCGGCCTCATCGGAGGGGCCGCTCACCAGCACCCGGCGCGCCCCTGCGGCCAGCCCCCGCTCGGCCACCATGCGCTTGCCCGCCAGCCCGGTGCATTCCAGCACCACATCCACGCCCGAAAGATCAAGCGTGGAAAGGTCGGGCGCGGCGGTAAAGCGGATCGGCGCGCCGTTGATCACCAGCGCCTCGCGCCCCGCCTCCACGGTGCCGGGGTAGGGGCCAAAGACGCTGTCATAGGCAAAGAGGTAGGCGCAGGTTTCGAGCGGTTCGATATCATTGATCAGCACCAGTTCCAGCCCGTCGCGCCCGGCGAGGAGCTGGCGTAGGATGGTGCGCCCAATGCGGCCAAAGCCGTTCAAGGCAATACGAATGCTCATCTGCTTCCCTTTGCCTTACGTCTCGATCATCGGCACCCGTGGCAGGGCGGCGTGGCGGTTGACGTCCTTGTAAAGCAGGTAGCGAAACGGCTCCGTTCCGCCGGCGTAGCAAGCCTGTGGGCAAAACGCCCGCAGCCACATGAAATCACCGGCCTCCACCTCAACCCGGTCGCGGTTGAGCTGATACACGCCCTTGCCTTGCAGCACATAAAGCCCGTGCTCCATGACGTGGGTTTCAAGGAAGGGGATAGAGGTGCCCGGCATCAGGGTGACGACGGTGATATGCATATCAAAGCCCAGCGCCTCGGGCGGCATGAAGCGGGTGGTGAACCAGCCGGTGTCTTCATAGGGCATCGGCTCGGGGGGCAGATCCTGGTCGTTGAGGTGAAAGAAGGCGGGCACCTCTATGCCCTCTACCGCGATGTAGCGCTTGCGAAACCATTGAAAGCGGGCGGTGTCTTCGCCTTCGGATTTCAGCTCCCATGGCTGGCCGGGCGGGATCCACACAAAGCTGCCGGGCACCAGCAGGTGGCTCTCCCCGCCGGTTTGCAGCAAGGCCGCGCCATGGGTGAGAAACAGCGCGCTTTGCACGCCCGGCTCGGCCTCGGGGCGGGTGGTGCCGCCGCCCGATGCCACCTCGGCGGCGTATTGCGAGAAGGTTTCGGCAAAGCCCGATAGCGGCCGTGCCAGAACCCAGAACTTCGCGCCTTCCCAATGGGGCAGGAACGAGGTGACGATCTCGCGCTGCACCCCATGCGGGATCAGCGCATAGGCTTCGGTGAACACGGCGCGCCCGCCCATAAGCTGGCTTTGTGGCGGCATCCCCCCGATCGGGTGGGCATAGGTGGGTTTGGTCATGCTGATCGGTCCTTCTGGCCAGCCCTCGGCGGGCCGCCTATTGCTGCAAACCTTAGACCTCTGCGCGCGGGAGGGAAAGATCACCCGATGCCGCAAATGGAGCGGCAGCGCCGCTCCGTGGCTCAGGCGGGCGGGTCCACCCAGAGCGGCGGATCAAGCGGCACTTCCTCAAGGTTGGCGCCAGCGCCGATCCGGTCCACCACCGCGTATTGGCCGGGGCTGCCCAGCGGGGCGAGCACGCCGTGCCATGTGCCGCGCAGCAGGTTCACCCCCTGGCCGGGCGCGGTGATAAAGGCCTGTGGCCGGGTTGGGCCGCCCTCATCCTCGGCCACCACCACGATCATCGCCACACCGTTCAGCGGCAAGAACGCCTGCGAGCCCGCCGGGTGGCGCTCCAGCAGGTCCACCCGTAGTGGCAGGTCACGGGCCTTGGCATCAAACAGCGAAATCCCGGCCTGCCCATCGGAAAAATCCAGTCGCGCCAGATCATGGTGGCGGCCACACATCCCGGCGTTGATCAGCTTGTCGGGCGCGGATTTGGGCGCGATCACATCGCCGAATCGGGCAAAAGCAGTGGCCTCAAGGGGGCGGGCGGTGATACGGCTGGGCAGGGTCATACCCCAGCCATAGCCCTTGCGGCGGCCATTCCCAAGGCCCCGTGCGCCCAAAACCCCTGCCTCGGAGGCCAAAATGCCCGGATATCTCACCACCCATGTGCTCGACACCGCCCAAGGCTGCCCTGCCGAGGGGCTTGTGATCATGCTGTTTCGCATTGAAGGCAAAGAACGGACCGGAATTGCCCAGGCCGTGACCAATGAAGATGGCCGCACCGATGAGCCGATCCTCCCGGCGCAGGAGTTCAAAACCGGTACCTATGAGCTGGTCTTTCATGCCGGTCACTACCTGCGTGCAACCATGCAGGGTGAGGAGGGCGCGCTGTTTCTGGATGAGGTGCCGGTACGCTTTACCATGACCGAAGACAGCCACTACCATGTGCCGCTGCTGCTCTCGCCGTTCAGCTATTCCACCTACCGGGGGTCGTGAATGCTGCGCTCTGCGGTAAATGACATTCTGGCCGAGGGCGATGCTTTCATCCGCTCCTTTGGTTATGTTCTGCCGCCCTTTGCCTATCTCTCACCCGAGGCGCTGAAGGCTTCGGATCATGCGCTGATCAAGGCGCGGTCGATGGGCTGGGACATTACCGACTATGGGCTTGGCAGGTTTGATGAGCTGGGGCTGTTCTTGTTCACCGTCCGCAATGGAGCCCGCGAAGACCTGAAGCGCGGGCGCGGGATGCTTTATGCCGAGAAAATTATGATCTCGCGTCGCGATCAGCTTTCGCCGATGCACCGGCATTTTCTCAAGGCGGAAGATATCATCAACCGGGGCGGCGGCACGCTGGTGCTGGAGCTGTTCGCCCCCGGAGAGAATGGCGAGATTGACCGGGACGCCATGGTCGAGGTGCCGGTTGACGGGGTGATGCGCCGCTTTGAACCGGGCGGAAAGCTGGCGCTGAAGCCGGGCGAGAGCGTGACCCTGATGCCCGGTATCTGGCACGCCTTCTGGGGCGAGGGGGGCGATGTGCTGATCGGCGAGGTCAGCACCGTCAACGACGATCGCACCGACAACCGCTTTGAAATGGAGATCGGCCGCTTTGCCGAAATCTCCGAGGATGAGGCCCCGCGCCACCTGCTGGTGAGCGATTACGACCGCTGGCTCTAGCCGCTGCGACGGTTCGGCCCCTTGACCTTGCCCGCGATCGCCCTCCTATCTGCACTGCCCAATGGTGCGCCCAACCCGATGGCCCGCCTGATCCGATGGAGCCCCCGATGCGCGATGACAGTTCCCTTTCTATCCGCCTGAGCGTGGACGGCATGACCTGTGGCAAATGCCGTGGCAAGGTCGAGTCGGTTCTTGCGCAGGCGCCCGGCGTACTGGCGGCCAAAGTGCTGCTGGAGGAGGGCGCGGCAGAGGTGCGCTATGATGCTGCCGAAACCAACCCCGAAGAGATTGCAGCCAGCATCACCAAGGCAGGCTACCCCGCCGAGGCAGGCGAGGTGGAGACGGCCCATTTGAGCATTTCCGGCATGACCTGCGGCAAATGCCGCGCCAAGGTTGAAGCCGCTTTGGAGGGGGCCGAGGGGCTGCGCTCTGCCGAGGTTTTGCAACAGGAAGGCCGCGCCACCCTGCGTTATGACCCCGAGGTAACATCGCCCGAGGCGCTGGCCTCGGTGGTGAGCGATGCCGGTTATCCGGCGACGGTTGCCACTGGTGATACGGCAGGCGACGTGGTGCCGGAAGACGCGGATGCGCCGCGCGATGTGATGCACCCCGAAGTGGATGCGCCAAGCGATGTGGTGCAGGCCGTGGCAGAGGCGCAAACTGCGCTGCTCCAGATCGAGGGCATGTCCTGCGCCTCCTGCGTGGGGCGGGTTGAAAAGGCGCTTTCGGCGGTGCCGGGGGTGGAGACGGCCTCGGTCAACCTTGCCACCGGGCGGGCGGCGCTGCGCTATGCGCCCGGCAGCACCACGCCCGAGGCGCTGGCCGAGGCTTCAACCAGGGCGGGCTACGCCGCAACGCCCCTCACCGCAGGCCAAGCCCCACGCCCGCGCGCCAATGAGGCGACCATACTGGCCCGCCGCGCATGGATTGCCGCCTTGCTTGCGGCCCCGGTGTTCCTTGGCGAGATGGGCGGGCATTTGTACCCGCCGTTGCATCATTGGATCATTGGCACGTTGGGCGAGACGCCGTGGCGGGTGGTGCAATTTCTGCTGACAGCCGCCGTTCTTGCCGGGCCGGGGCGGGGGTTTTTCACCTCCGGCATCCCGGCGCTGTTGCGCTGGGCACCGGAGATGAACGCGCTGGTGGCGCTGGGCACCTCGGCGGCCTTTCTGTACTCAACCGTTGCCACCTTTGCACCGGGGGTGCTGCCGGAAGGGGCCAACCACGTTTACTTTGAGGCGGCGGCGGTGATCGTTGTGTTGATCCTGCTCGGCCGCACATTGGAAGCCCGCGCCAAGGGGCAGGCCGGGGCGGCGATCCGGGGCTTGATCGCACTCACCCCCGATGTGGCGCGGGTGGATACGCCGGAGGGGGTGCAGGAGCGCCCAATCGCCGACATCGCCCCCGGCGACCGCCTGTTGCTGGCGCCCGGCGAGCGGGTTGCGGTGGATGGGGTGGTGATCACCGGCGAAAGTTATGTGGATGAGGCCATGCTCACGGGTGAGCCGATCCCGGTGGCCAAAGCGCCCGGCGCGGCGCTGACCGGCGGCACGGTGAACGGTGTGGGCGCGCTCACCTACGAGGCGCAAGCGGTGGGCAGCGATACGGTTTTGGCGCGGATCGCGGGCATGGTCGAAGACGCGCAGGCGACCAAGCTGCCGGTGCAGCGCCTGATCGACAGGATCACCGGCGTGTTCGTGCCCGTGGTCATGACGATCTCGCTGGTGACGCTGCTGGCATGGCTGGCGCTCACCGGCGATCCGGCCCGCGCCATGGTGGCCGCCGTGGCCGTGCTGATCATCGCCTGCCCCTGCGCCATGGGGCTGGCGACGCCGGTGTCGATATTGGTGGCGACGGGCCGTGCGGCAGAGCTTGGCGTGCTCTTTCGCAAGGGCGAGGCGCTGGAGCGGCTTGGGGCGGCGCGGCGCATCGCCTTTGACAAGACCGGCACGCTCACCGAGGGCCGTCCGGCGCTGGTGGGGCAGGTGAGCGAGGGCATGGCAGATGACCGCGCGCTGCGGTTTGCGGCGGCGCTTGAGGCCGGGTCCGAACACCCGATCGCCCGCGCCTTCGTGGCGGCGACCGAGGGGGAGGACCTGCCCGAAGCGAAAGCGGTAACCGCCCGCCCCGGCGAGGGCGTTGAGGGGCGGGTTGACGGGCTGGCGCTGGTTTTGGGGGCGACGCATATGATGGAAAGCCGGGGCATTGAGCTGCCAGCGAGCTTGCAAGAGGCGGTGGAGGAGGCGGCGCGAAACGGCGAAACACACACCATTTTGGCCGCAGAGGGCCGGGCGGTTGCCGCCTTCCGCCTCGCGGACCCGGTGAAGCCTTCGACCGCTGCGGCCCTTGCGGAGCTGCGCCGGGCGGGCCTGTCCCTTGCGCTGCTTTCGGGCGATACCCCCGCTGCGGCTGAAAGCCTTGCCGCGCGCGTGGGGATCGGCGAGGCCCATGGTGGGATGCGCCCGGAAGACAAGGCCGCGTGGATCGCCGCGCAGGCCGATCCGGTGGCCTTTGTCGGAGATGGTATCAATGACGCGCCCTCGCTGGCGGCGGCCCAGCCGGGCATTGCCATTGGCACCGGCACCGATGTGGCCATTGAGGCGGCAGACGTGGTGTTGATGGGCGATGATCTGGGCACGGTGGTGAAGGCGCATGAAATATCGCGCCGGACCATGGCCAACATCCGCCAGAACCTTGCCTGGGCCTTTGGCTATAACGTGTTGCTGATCCCGGTTGCGGCGGGGGTTTTGGTGCCCTTTGGCGGGCCAATGCTCTCTCCGATGCTGGGGGCGGGGGCGATGGCGCTGTCATCGGTGCTGGTGGTGAGCAATGCGCTGCGCCTCAGACGCGCGGCGCGGGACTGAGCGCTGCCAGATAGCGCGCCTGCGGCGCATTCCTTTATGTTGTTTGCCTCCGGCGGGGATATTTGGAGGAGCGTTGAGAGGGGGGCGTTAGTGTGCCGCGGCATCCGCAAGGCGCAGGGGGACGGGCATGTTTCCCATGGCGTCCTGATACCAGGCGCGGATCATCGCTCGTTCTTCCGGCTCCATCCAGGTGACATTGGCAGGTGGCATGGCGGTGCTCATCCCGGCTTGCAGGTAAACGAGGCGGGCGGCTTCAAGGATGTCTTTGCGGGTTTCGAGGTGGATGTTCTTGGGCGCGTAGGGCACGCCATCGTAGCCGGTTTCGCGGGCGTGGCACATGGAGCAGCGGCCCAGCACCGTGTTTTCAACATCGTCGAACCCGGTTGCCGAGGCAAGGATTTGCTCGCGCGGGGTGAGGGTGGCTTCTTCTTCGGGGTAGGCCTCGGGGGTGCCGAGCGTGGAGAGCCAGATGATGGCGATGAAGAGCGCGGTGGTGATCGCCCATGTCCACCATGGCCAGGGTTTATGGGCGTGTTTGGTGTTGAAGAAGTGGCGGATCGAGACCCCCATCAAAAACACCAGCCCGGCGATGAGCCATGAATACTCGGTGGCAAAGGCCAGCGGGTAGTGGTTGGAGAGCATCAGGAAGAGCACTGGCAGGGTGAGGTAATTGTTATGAGTCGAGCGCAGCTTGGCGATTTTGCCATACTTGGCGTCGGGGGTGTTTCCGGCCTTGAGATCGGCCACCACGATGCGCTGGTTCGGCATGATGATGAAGAACACATTGGCTGTCATGATGGTGGCGGTGAAGGCGCCGAGGTGCAGCATCATGGCGCGGCCGGTGAAGATTTGTGAATAGCCCCAGCCCATTGCCAGCAGCAGCACGAAGAGCAGCACCATCAACAGGGTTGGCCGCGCGGCGAGGCCGGTTTTGCACAGGGCGTCATAGACCAGCCAGCCGATGGTGAGCGAGGCCGCCGAAATGAGGATCGCCTGCCATTGCGCTAGATCGACCTTTTCGGCATCAATCAGGTAAAGCTCTGCCCCGGCCCAATAGACCACCGCCAGCATCGCGACGCCGGAAAGCCATGTGGTGTAGCTTTGCCATTTGAACCATACCAGATGTTCGGGCAGATCACGCGGCGCAACGGTGAACTTTTTCATCTGGTAGAAGCCGCCGCCATGAACCTGCCATTCCTCGCCGGCCACCCCTTCGCGACGGTCGGTGGAGGGGCGCAGGCCCAGATCCAGCGCGATGAAATAGAAGCTGTCCCCGATCCATGCGATCGCCGCAACGATGTGCAGCCAGCGCAGCGCGAAGCCAGCCCAATCCCATAGAATCGCAAGATCAAACATTCCGAGCGTCCCTCAACCAGCGTTTTGTGCCTGTGAGGGCTATCCTATGGGATAGAAATTGCCAGTCCATGCCTTAAGTGGAAAAACCGCAGGCCCGGTTTGCGCTGCTGCGCTGCATTTTGACGGCAAACGCCGATTGCTTCAGGGAGCGGTGCGGCAGGTTGGCTTTTCACCACGAAAAGGGATTGGCGTTCCGGAGGCGTTGGCCCTTCTCTTCGCCGCACGCAGGAGCAAGATGAGTTGGGACCGGTATGCAGAAGTATGCCGAGGCAGTTTGCCGCAGCCTTGCCATAACAATATATGGTAGAAGCGCCGCGCAACATTATTTCGCCGCGGGGGAAAGAAACATGAGTGAAATTGCTAACCAGCCGGTTCTGATCCTGCTTGGTCCGCCGGGGGCGGGCAAGGGCACCCAAGCCCGCAGGCTCGAAGAACGCTTTGGCCTGGTGCAGCTTTCAACCGGCGATCTGCTCCGCGCCGCCGTTGCGGCAGGCTCCCCGGCAGGCCGCGAGGCCAAGGCGGTGATGGAGGCTGGTGGCCTTGTGTCGGACGAGATCGTGCTGGCGATCCTGCGTGAGCGCCTGTCACAGCCCGATGTGGCGGGCGGCGTGATCCTCGATGGGTTTCCGCGCACCACCGGGCAGGCCGAAGCGCTCGACACGCTGCTTGCCGCTGAAGGCCGCCGGGTGACGGGAGCGATCTCGATGGAGGTCGACGATGCCGCCATGGTGGCCCGCATCGCCGGACGCTACACCTGCGCCGGGTGCGGCGAAGGCTACCACGACAGTTTCAAACAGCCCAAACGCGCCGGAATTTGCGATGCCTGCGGCGGCACCGAAATGAAGCGCCGCCCGGATGATACCGCCGAAACCGTTGCCGTCCGGCTTGAGGCTTACCACAGTGAAACCGCGCCCTTGATCAGCTACTATGCGGGCCAAAACCTGCTGCACCGGGTGGATGCCATGGGCGAAATCGACGCGGTGACGACGGATTTGATCTCTACCATAGAAGGCCTGCGCCAGCCCGCCTGATCGCAGCGGCCGACCAAAGAAAAAGGCGGGTCCCATGCGGGCCCGCCTGAAGCTATGTCTGAGGCATTGGCGCTCAGAACATTGCGATATCACCCCGGCACAGCCCGATATCGTCAAGCTGTTGGTCGGAGAGATTTGCCAGCGCCTTGCGCGTTGCACGCCGCTCGTTCCAATCGGTGAAAGCCCCAAACGGGCGGGTCATGAAGGATGCCATACGGCCTGCAAGAATGCTGCCGGAGGCGCGTCGGGTCGGATCGAAGAAGGCCATCGGTCTGTTCCTTGCGTAAAGATGGGTCTCAACGCGGCGCTTTTCATTTGCGCCGCAACACTGGGCGAGATAGGCGCGCGCTGCACAACTAACAAGCAGAATAAAAACATGCCCGTCATGCCCTTTGTGCATGGCTCTTGCGGCTGTTTTTGGCTTGTTTGCAGTGGCCTGCTGCCGCGTTGGCATCCGGCGGTCAGATGCTTGGAAAAACGGCTGCCAGATCGGGCCGGGCGGTTTTGCCGCTTGGGATTGTTCACGTTTCGTGCTAACCCTGCGCAAACAAGATGCAAAATGCATAAAAATGAGGGCGAGCATGAGGGTGATCGGGGTCGATCCGGGTTTGCGCCAGCTGGGCTGGGGCGTGATCGAGGCGGATGGCAACCGGTTGCGCCACGTTGCCAACGGGCATTGCTGCTCCGATGCCGCCTTGCCCTTGGCGCGACGGCTCCAGCAGATCTTCCGCGCCTTGGCCGAGGTGATTGCCGCACACGCCCCCGAGGCCGCCGCGATCGAACAGACCTTCGTAAACCGTGATGGTCAAGGCACGCTCAAGCTGGGCCAAGCGCGCGGCGTGGCGATGCTGGCGCTGGCCGAAGCCGGGCTGATGCCGGCCGAATACGCGCCCAACACCGTCAAGAAAACCGTGGTTGGCTCGGGCCACGCCGCCAAGGGCCAGATCGCCCACATGGTCAGCCACCATTTTCCGGGGGCCAAACTGGCCGGGCCAGACGCGGCCGATGCGCTGGCCATTGCGATCTGCCACGCGCATCACTCGGGCCCCGGCGCCGCCCGCATTGCCGCCGCCCTGAGGGCCGCCGGATGATCGGCCGCATCGCCGGGCGGCTGGATTTCAAGGCCTCGGATCATGTGCTGGTGGATGTGCGCGGCGTTGGTTACCTCGTTTACTGCTCCGAGCGGACGCTTGCCGCCATGCCCGGAGCAGGCGAGGCCGTGGCGCTTTATACCGATCTGCTGGTGCGCGAGGATAACCTGCAGCTCTTCGGCTTCCCCACCCTGCTTGAAAAGGAATGGCACCGCCTGCTGACCTCTGTGCAAGGCGTTGGCGCAAAGGCCTCGCTGGCGATCCTCGGCACCTTGGGGCCAGAGGGCGTGGGCCGCGCGATCACGCTGGGGGATGCCACCGCCGTCAAGGCCGCGCCCGGCGTGGGGCCAAAGCTGGCGGCGCGGGTTGTGAACGAGTTGAAAGACAAGGCCGCCGGGGTCATGGCGATGGGCGCGTTCGGCGGCGGCGCGTTGCAGCCCGACCCGGCGGACGTGGTTGAGCCCGCCGCCCCCAGCCCCACCCGCGCGGCCGCCGCGCCCGTGGCAAGCGGGCGGGCAGAAGCTCAGGCCGATGCGCTTTCGGCGCTGGTCAACCTTGGCTACGGCCAGTCCGAGGCCGCGCAGGCCGTGGCGCAGGCCGAGGGCGAGGAGGCCAATACGCTGATCCGCCAAGCTCTCAAACTGCTGGCGCCCAAGGGGTAGCGGATGGTCGAACCTGATCCCACGCTGCGCCCCGAACCGCGCCCCGAGGATGAGCCCTCGGTTGCGTTGCGCCCGGAAACGCTGGATGATTTCACCGGCCAGGCCGAGGCACGGGCCAACCTCAAGGTCTTCATCGAAAGTGCCCGCCGGCGCGGTAAGGCGATGGATCACACGCTGTTCCACGGCCCACCCGGCCTGGGCAAAACCACGCTGGCGCAGATCATGGCGCGTGAACTCGGCGTCGGTTTCCGGATGACCTCAGGGCCAGTGCTGGCACGCGCTGGCGACCTGGCCGCGATCCTCACCAATCTGGAGCCGCGCGATGTGCTCTTTATCGACGAAATCCACCGGATGAACCCGGTCGTCGAAGAGGTGCTCTACCCGGCCATGGAGGACTTTGCGCTTGATCTGGTGATCGGCGAAGGCCCCGCCGCCCGCTCCGTTCGGATCGAGCTTCAGCCCTTCACGCTGGTCGGCGCAACCACCCGGCTTGGCCTGCTGCAAACCCCGCTGCGCGATCGGTTTGGCATCCCGACACGGCTGCAATTCTATACCATCGAAGAACTCCACAGCATCACCACCCGCGGCGCAAAGCTGCTCGGTATCCCCTGTGATGACAGCGGCGCACATGAAATCGCCACCCGTGCCCGTGGCACGCCGCGCATCGCAGGCCGCCTGCTGCGCCGGGTGGTTGATTTTGCGCTGGTGGAAGGCGATGGCCGGATCACCCGCGCGATTGCCGATAACGCGCTCACCCGCCTCGGCGTTGATCGTTTGGGCCTTGATGGCGCGGATCGCCGCTACCTGTCCCTCATCGCCGAAGCCTACCAGGGCGGCCCCGTGGGGATCGAAACCCTCGCCGCCGCGCTCAGCGAATCCCGCGATGCGCTTGAAGAGGTGATCGAGCCCTACCTGCTGCAACAAGGCCTCATTCAGCGCACCCCGCGCGGGCGGATGCTGGCCTCCCGCGCCTGGGCGCACCTTGGCTTGCCCGCCCCCGGTGGCCCGCCAAGCGATCTGTTTGAGTAACCCCACCCTCTCAATGCTCCACTAAATATCCCCGCCGGAGGCACAAATCTCTTCCCCGCGCTGGACGCCCGCGCGCCGGTTTGGCAAAAGCGGGGCATGAGCCCTGATGACGTGCAAAGCCTCTTCACCCGCGCTGACGGCAGCTATCACTTCTCCCGCTGGGCGCGGCCCATCGTGCCCATTGTCTTTGGCGTCGAGGATGAAACGCTGGCGGTCGTCAAAGGCGCTTGCGAAGCGGTGGTCGCGCTGGCCGGGCACAAGATGGCCGAACTTGATCACGATCAAGGCGCCAACCTGTTTGTCTTCTTCTTTCGCGAGTGGGATGAGCTTTTGGCCGTCCCCGACCTTGGCGGCATGATCCCCGGCCTTCCGGCCCTGATCGCGCGCCTCACCGCGGCGCAGGCCTCTTCCTACCGGGCCTTCCGGTTTGAGCAAAGCGGCGGCATCCGGGCGGGCTTCGTGTTCGTGCGGATGGACGCTGCCAATCAGGCGCTTTCGGCGGAAGCCCTGGCGCTTGATCAGATGGTGCGGGTCATGCTTGATTGGGGGGAGGCAGCCTTTGCCCAAAGCTCCCCGCTGGCGCTGGCCAAGGGGCGGGCGGTGATGCGCCCCGAAATTGCCGGGGTGATCGCGGCCGCTTATGATCCGGTGATGCCCGTCGCTGCGCAAGACCCGTCACACGCGCTGCGCCTTGCCGCGCGGCTGGGGCGCTAAGAGATGGCGCATCACTTCACCACCCGCGTTTACTATGAAGACACCGATATGGGCGGGATCGTTTATCACGCCAATTACCTGAAATTCATCGAACGCGCCCGCTCCGAATGGGTAGAGCAGATTGGCCTCGATCAACTGGCGCTGCGCGAGGCGGGGCTGGTCTTTGCGGTGCGCCGGATCACCGCAGAATTTCACGCGCCTGCCCGCTTGGGCGATGTGCTTGAGGTCACGACAACGCCAAAATCCGTCACCGCCGCGCGGTTGGGGCTGCACCAGCAGGTTCACCTTGGCAAAGCGTTGCTGTTTGAGGCTGATATCGAGCTTGTCGCCATGACGCTGGCAGGCAGGCCCACGCGCCTGCCACCTGAAATCCGCGCCTTTGGCTAGAGCGTGTCGCGTTCATTCGAATTCACGCGACACGCTCTAACTTATTGATTTCGCATGTTCGAGAAGCTCAAAACCGGTTCCCACTTTTGAGCAACATGCTCTAGCCGCGCTTACTGGAGGTCGGCGAAGGCCTCTTGCAACCGGCTCACCGCCTCTTCCACACGGGCGCGCGGCGTGGCGAGGTTGAACCGCAAGAAGCTCTCTCCCCCCGTGCCAAACGTCTCACCGTGGTTCACCGCAATCCGCGCGCCCTTTTGCACCCGCTCGGTAAACTCAGCCGGGTCCATGCCGGTGCCGCCAAAATCCACCCAGCTCAGATAGGTCGCTTCCAGCGGCATGGAGGCCACGCCGGGAATCGCATTGATGCCCGCGTCAAAGATCTCGCGGTTGCCGATGAGATAATCGCAAAGCGCATCCACCCATTCCGCCCCCTCGGGGCTATAGGCCGCTTCGGCCATGAACAAACCAAAGCTGTTGGGCGACATGCCAAGCGCGCCCATCTTGGTGGCAAACTGCGCGCGCAGGCCCTCATCCGCAATGATCACATTGCCCGTGTGAGTGCCCGCGATGTTAAAGGTCTTGGTGGTCGCCGTCATCATCACCAAACGGTCTTCGATCCCCTCGATCAGCGCCATCGGTGTGTGGTTCTGGCCGGGCATCAGCAGATCATGGTGGATTTCGTCTGACACAAGGATCAGGTCGTGGCGTTTGCAAAACGCCGCCACGCCTTCCAACTCAGCCCGCGTCCACACCCGGCCACCGGGATTATGCGGCGAGCACAGGATGAACATCCGCTCCTTGCCGGTCATCTGGGTGTCCCAAGCGTCAAAATCCATCACATAGCGGCCGTCTTCCTGCGCCAGCGGGCATTCCACCACGTCGCGGCCCGCCGTGCGGATCACCCTGGCAAAGGCATGATACACCGGAGTCGTCAGCACCACGCCATCGCCGGGGTTGGTGTAGGTTTCCACGCAAAGCCCGGTGCCGTTGACCAGCCCGTGGGTGGAAAAAATCGCGCTCGGGTCCACTGTCCAGCCGTGCCGCTCTTTCATCCACCAGCAAATCGCGGCGCGGTAGGGCGCATCATCGCCGTAGTAGCCATAAAGCCCATGGGCTGTCATCCCTTCCACGGCGGCCTGCACGCAGGCCGGTGGGCGAAAGTCCATATCGGCAACCCACATGGCGAGGCCATCATCGGCGCTGACGCCATAAATCTTTTCCATCATGTCCCATTTTGCCGAATGGGTGCCGCGCCGGTCGATGATCTCGTCAAAATTCATGTGAGGCTCCTTTGGCGCTTAAACTATCCAACCGGGCCGCAAGCACAAGGCGCGTGTCGCGCGCGCATTGCTGCCATGCCCGCTGCCCGGCGCACGCCAGATATTGCACCGCGCCAAGCGAGCGATTACATCGGCCCCATGTCGCTGAAAGAGATCCTCATCCACCCCGACCCGCGCCTCAAGAAAGAGACCGCCCCGGTTGCCGAATTTGACCGTGAGCTTGCCCGGCTTGCGGACGATATGCTTGAAACCATGTATGATGCGCCGGGCATTGGCCTTGCCGCGCCGCAGGTGGGGGTGATGCAGCAGCTTCTGGTGATGGATTGCGTCAAGGAAGCGGAAACCGAAAAGCCCCGCCCCATGGTGCTGATCAACCCGCAGGTCATCTGGGCGTCAGATGAGCTTAGCACTTATGAAGAAGGCTGCCTGTCGATCCCCGATCAATACGCCGATGTCACCCGCCCCGCCGAGGTAAAGGTGCGCTGGCTCGGGGTCGATGGCACTCCGCAGGAAGAGCAGTTTTCAGGCCTCTGGGCGACTTGCGTGCAACACGAAATTGATCACCTGCACGGCAAGCTCTTCATTGATTACCTGAAGCCGATGAAGCGCCAGATGATCACCCGCAAGATGCAAAAGCTGAAACGTGAGAGAGCGCGGCTTTGAGCGTTCTGCCCATCGTGCAATGGCCAGATGCGCGGCTGAAGGCCATGTGCGATCCGGTGGGCGGCGAGGATATGCGCGCTCTGGCGGCGGATATGCTTGAAACGATCTACGCCGCGCCGGGCCGCGGCCTTGCCGGGCCACAAGTGGGCGTGTTGCGCCGCATTTTCGTGATGGACGCCGGTTGGAAAGAGGGCACGCCCACACCGCGCATCTGCCTTGATCCGGTGATCCAGCCCTTGGGCGATGCCGTGGCCACACTGGAAGAAGGCTGCCTCTCCATCCCTGACCGCCCCGTGCAGGTGACCCGCCCCGCGCGAGTGCGGCTCACCTACCGTGACCTTGATGGCGCGGCCCAATCAGTAGAGCTTGAGGGCGCCGAAGCCGCGATTGCCCAGCATGAGGCCGATCACCTTGATGGCAAGCTGATCATCGACTGATGCCAAAGCGCCCCTTCATCCCATGGCCCGACAAGCGCCTGACCACCCCCGCCGCCCCGGTGGGCGAGATCACCCATGAGATCCGCGCGATCTGGGATGACATGGTGGAAACCATGGATGCGATGCCCGGCTACGGCCTCGCCGCGCCGCAAATCGGCGTTATGCTCCGGCTTGCGGTGGTGGATTGTTCGCAGAGCCGCGGGCAGGCGGTGCGGCTGGCCAACCCGGTCCTCACCATGGCTTCCGAAGAGATGTTTTCATGGGACGAGGCCAGCCCGAACCTCCCCGGCGTTTCGGCCAAACTTAAGCGCCCGCGCCGCGTGGCCCTGCGCTACACCGATGAAAGCGGCGCCGAGGTTGAGCGCAAGTTTGAAGACCTTTGGGCAGTAAGCGTGCAGCACCAGCTTGATCACCTCGCCGGGCGGATGTTCTTTGATAACCTCAGCCGGATGAAGCGGGACATGCTGCTGAAAAAGGCGCAAAAGCGCGGCTGACTTGCCAGCTAACACCGCGCTGTGCGATCGCCCTCCAGCCAAGCGGTTCTGGCAGGGCTGGCCGCAGGGTGCTAAACCGCTGACAAAGCAGAGCGGAGCCAACACATGCGCATCATCTTCATGGGAACGCCCGAATTTTCGGTGCCCGCGCTCAATGCGCTGGTCGCGGCCGGGCATGAGGTGGTCGCCGTTTACACCCAGCCCCCCCGCCCGGCCGGTCGGGGCAAAAAGCCGCGCCCCTCGCCAGTGCAGGCGCGGGCCGAGGCGCTGGGCATTGAGGCGCGCTATCCGGTAAGCCTCAAATCCGCCGAGGCGCAGGCCGAGTTTGCCGCCCTCGGGGCTGATATCGCGGTGGTGGTGGCCTACGGGCTGATCCTGCCGCAAGCGGTGCTTGATGCACCCACCCACGGGTGCCTCAATATTCACGCCTCGCTGCTGCCACGATGGCGCGGGGCCGCGCCGATCCATCGCGCCATCATGGCCGGGGATCGCGAAACCGGCGTTTGCATCATGCAAATGGAAGCCGGGCTTGATACCGGACCGGTGCTGCTGCGCGAAAGCACCCCAATCGGCCTGGAAGAGACCACCGGCCAGCTGCATGACCGCCTTGCCGAGATCGGCGGGCGGCTGATTTGCACCACGCTGGAACGGCTCGGGGCCTTGCCAGCCATGCCTCAGCCCGAAACCGGCGCAACCTACGCCGAAAAGATCGACAAATCCGAAGCCGCCATTGATTGGTCGCGCCCGGCAGTTGAGGTTGATCGCCAGATACGCGGCCTCTCGCCCTTTCCCGGCGCGTGGACGCTGATCAACGGCGAACGGGTCAAGCTGCTCGGCTCGTTGCTGGGTGAAGGACAGGGCGCTCCGGGGGCTGTTTTAAACGGCTTTACCGTGGCCTGCGGCGAGGGCGCGGTAAAGATAACGCTGGCGCAACGGCAGGGCAAAAAGCCAATGGCTTCGGCAGACCTTTTGCTTGGCATGACGCTCCCGGGCAGGCTTGGGGCCTGATGTTTTATATCTGGCTCATCATCGCAGGCGCGGCGGCTGGCTTTGCGATCAACCGGGGCACCGACCGCCGGTTTGACGACGAGGTCGCCCTGGCGATGGGCGCGGGCGTGGTGGTGGCGTGCTATCTGGTCATGCTGGCCCTGCCGCTGCTGCTTGCGGCGGTAAAATCGCTGTTGATCCTGCTCGTTATCGCGGGCGCGGCGGCGGCGCTCTATCTCTTCGTGAAGAAAAAGTAGCACCCGCCCAACCGCACAAAAAAGGGCCAGCCCATGGGCCAGCCCTTTTTGAAATTTCTCAGGCGTTTGCGCTTACACGAAGAACTGCCCGCCGTTGGCGGAGATGGTGGAGCCATTGATAAAGCCCGCGTCATCCGAGGCCAGGAAAGTGACGCAGCGGGCAATTTCCTCAGGTTCACCAAGGCGGCCCGTCGGGATTTGCGAGATAATGCTTTCACGCACCTTCTCGGGCACGGCCATCACCATTTCGGTGCCGATGTAGCCGGGGCAAATGGCATTGGCGGTGATGCCAGCCCGCGCGCCCTCTTGCGCCAGAGATTTCACAATTCCAAGGTCGCCGGCCTTGGTTGCGGCGTAGTTCACCTGAGCAAACTGGCCTTTCTGGCCATTGATCGACGAGATCACGACAACCCGGCCAAACTTGCGCTCGCGCATGCCCGGCCACACCGGGTGAACGGTGTTGAACACACCGGTCAGGTTGGTGTCGATCACCTCTTTCCACTGGTCCGGGGTCATCTTGTGGAAGGGCGCATCGCGGGTGATGCCCGCATTGGCGACCACAATGTCGATCGGGCCAAGATCGGCCTCAACCTTTGCGATCCCCGCTTTCGAAGCCTCATAATCGGCCACGTTCCACTTGTAGGTCTTGATGCCGGTCGCTTCGGTAAAAGCGGCAGCTTTTTCGTCATTGCCAGCATAGGTGGCGGCTACGGTGCAGCCTTCGGCCTGGAGCGCCTTTGAAATGGCCTCGCCAATGCCGCGAGTGCCTCCGGTAACAAGTGCAACGCGTGACATATGATTCTCCTCCTAATTGGTTCGGTAATCTTGTTACAAAAACGGAAAGGGCCGCGCAACGATATTGCGCGACCCTTTTTTGTAGTGTCGCGCGTGTTTACGGGCGCTCAAGGCACATGGCCACGCCCATGCCGCCGCCAATGCACAGCGTTGCAAGGCCTTTCTTGGCGTCGCGGCGCTTCATTTCAAAGAGCAGCGTGTTGAGCACCCGGCAGCCGGAAGCGCCGATCGGATGGCCAATGGCGATGGCGCCGCCGTTGACGTTCACGATTGCCGGGTCCCAGCCCATGTCATGGTTGACGGCGCAGGCCTGCGCGGCGAAGGCTTCGTTGGCTTCCACCAGGTCAAGGTCGCCCACCGACCAACCTGCCTTTTCCAGCGCGGCGCGCGAGGCGGGGATCGGGCCGCTGCCCATGATCGCCGGGTCAACGCCTGCGGTGGCGTGAGAGGCGATGCGCGCCAGCGGTTCAAGCCCACGCTTTTCAGCCTCTTCGGCGCTCATCAGCAAAACGGCGGCGGCGCCATCGTTCAGGCCCGAAGCGTTTGCAGCCGTCACCGAGCCGTCCTTGGTGAAGGCGGGGCGCAGCTTTTGCATGGCTTCCATGGTGGCGCCGTGGCGGATGTATTCATCCTGGTCCACCACCGTCTCGCCCTTGCGGGACTTGATGGTGAAGGGGGTGATCTCATCCGCGAACTTGCCCGCTTTCTGGGCGGCTTCGGCCTTGTTTTGGGAGGCCACGGCAAACTCATCCTGCTGTTCGCGGGTGATCTGCCATTTGGTGGCGATGTTCTCGGCGGTCTGGCCCATGTGATAGCCGTTGAAGGCATCCCACAAACCATCGCGGATCATCGTGTCGATGAATTTCATGTCGCCCATCTTCTGGCCCTGGCGCAGCCCGGCGCAATGGGTCGAGACCGACATGCTTTCCTGCCCGCCAGCGGCCACGATGGCAGCATCGCCAAGCTGGATGTGCTGCGCACCAAGCGCCACAGAACGAAGACCCGAACCGCACACCTGGTTGATGCCCCAGGCCGCGCTCTCAATTGGAAGGCCCGCGTTGATATGGGCTTGGCGGGCCGGGTTTTGGCCCTGTCCGGCGGTCAGCACCTGGCCAAGGATCGTTTGGGAAACCTCGCCTTTTTCAATGCCGGCGCGCGCTACGACGGCCTCAAGCACGGCGGTTCCAAGGTCATGTGCGGGGGTGTTGGCGAACGAACCAAGGAACGAGCCCACAGGGGTCCGTGCGGCGGAGACGATAACGACGTTGGTCATAAGAAAGTCCTTTCCAATCCAGGCAGGGCGGGGTGACGTCGCGCGCAAACCTTCAACGCCCGGCGTCACCTCACCGGATTATTTATATGGGTAGAGACTGGCGCGGGGTGACGCAAGGGTGCGGCTGGGCCGGTGCTGCACCTTGTCGCCCCATGGGCGAAGGCTGGCCTAGCCGGTGCGGCGCAGCGAGCGGGGAAACTCTTTCCAGGCGGGTGCGGTTGTGGGGGCGGAGAAATGGTAGCCCTGCAAGCAATCCACCCCGATCTCGGCCAGCACGGCGGCGTCTTCGGCAGTTTCGACGAATTCGGCCACGGTGAACATATCAAAATGCCGCGCGATCGAGACCATGGCCTCACAAATCACCCGGTTGTCAGGGGATTGCGCGATTCCACGGACGAACTGCCCGTCGATCTTGATGATGTCGAAAAAGAAATCCTTGAAGTAGCGAAACGCCGTGTAGCCCGCGCCAAAATCATCCAGCGCAAAGGCAACGCCGCGCATCTGCAAATCCAGCATGAAAACCGAGGTGATATCGGGCAGCACGATGGCGGAGGATTCGGTGATTTCAATGATCAGCCGCTCAGCCAGCGTGGCATCTGCTGCAAGGCCGCGCTCCAGCGTTTGCATCCAGCGCGGATAGCCGATGGAACGGGCCGACATGTTGATCGAAAGCCGCAGGGAAGGGGCCTCGGCCAGCGCTTTCAGGCCCATCTCCAGCGATAGGCAATCAATGATGCGGCCCACCTCATTGGTTTCGCAGGCATCAATGAACTCGCCTGCGGGAATCACCCGCCCGGTATCATCCAGCACCCGGATGAGCCCTTCGTAAAACGCGGTGCTGGCGTGGTTGCGCGCGTTGACGACAGGCTGAAACGCCAGCAACACATCGCGCCGATCAAGCGCCGAACGCACCATGCGCAGAATGTCCGCGTCGCGCTGCTTGACCGCAGCACCTAATGGCGAGGTGTCGCTCACCTCAAACTCAGCTTTGTGCCGGGGCTTCGCTGCGATCATTTTGCTCTCCGTCGTTTCTCACTCAGGCAAGATGCACCTTGCACCCCTAACAAGTGTTGAATATTCACATTTTGTTCTAATGCGATTTGAATTTTTCCTACGGGGGCCAAAGGATGGGTGAGCGCTGTGGCTGGGTCGGCACCGATCCGATTTATGAGGCCTACCATGATGAGGAATGGGGCGTGCCTGAATGGGACGGGCGGGCGCTGTTTGAGAAGCTGGTGCTCGATGGCTTTCAGGCCGGGCTAAGCTGGATTACCATTCTGAAAAAGCGAGACAATTTCCGCGCGGCCTTTGCGGGCTTTGAGCCGCAGGTGATTGCCGGATGGGGCGAAGCGGAGGTCATCCGGTTGCTTGGTGATGCCGGAATTATCCGCCATCGTGGCAAGATTGCAGCGACCATCACCAATGCGCAGGCCTGGCTGAAAATCGAAGATGAGGGAGGGTTTTCACACTTTCTGTGGAGCTACGTGGACCATGCGCCGCTGCAAAACCGCTGGGAAAGCCTCGCCGAGGTGCCCGCTTTCACGCCTTTATCGACTCAAATATCGAAAGATTTGAAGAAACGCGGCTTCCGATTCTGCGGCCCCACTATTGTTTATGCCTTTATGGAGGCGGTCGGCATGGTCAACGATCACCTCGTCACCTGCCCGCGCCATGGCCCCTGTGCCGCCTTGGGCGAAGCGCGATCCAAATGAGCGCCTGCGGCGCATTCCTTTGATTATTTGGATATTTTCAGCAAGAAAATGACCATTGCGGGCGTTTCGCCCTATTCGGCAGCTTCGGCGACAAGGGCCGCGATGATGGCTTTGGCGCTTTCGCTGTCCCAGTCCGCATCGCCTGTGAGCCGGGCGACCTCGCGCCCCTTGGCATCGAGAATCACCGTTACCGGCAGGCCCAACACCGCCATGCGCCGCGCGAGTTGCTGGCGCGGGTCACGGTAGATCGGCAGGTTGCCCACCTCGATCTCCTTCATGAAGCGGGTCACGGCGCCTTCCGGGTTGCGCCCGGTGGCGATGGTCACAACGCGGGCGGGCTGGCCTTTCAGCTCTTCTTGCAGGGCCGATAGCGCGGGCATTTCCTTGCGGCAGGGCGCACACCAAGTGGCCCAGAAGTTAACCACGACCACCTCCCCGGCAAAATCGGCCAGGGTTGCTGGACCGTCCGGCCCGTCAAACGCCTCGCCAGGCACTTCGAGGGGGGCGCTGTGCACCGCCAGCTTTTTCATCGAGCCGTCGCGCAGCGCCTCAAGCGCGGCAACGTCGCCCGCGTTTGCACAGGTGACAAGGGCCGTGTAGATAACCGCTGCGAAGAACGCTTTCATTTCAAACCTCTCAGGCTGCCCGATGACAGACAATTCCACCAAGCCCGGCTCCAACGCAATGTGGGGCGGGCGTTTTGCCGACGGTCCCGATGCGATCATGGAGGCGATCAACGCCTCGATCAGCTTCGATCAGCGCCTCGCCGCGCAGGATATCGCAGGCTCGCGCGCCCATGCGGCCATGCTTGGGGCCACCGGCATCATCTCTCCTAGCGATGCCGAGGCGATCCGGGAAGGCCTGCTCACGGTCATGTCAGAGATCGAGGGCGGAACCTTTGAATTTTCGGCGGCGCTGGAGGACATTCACATGAATGTCGAGGCGCGGTTGGTGGAGCATATCGGCGAGGCGGGCAAGCGGCTGCACACGGGGCGTTCGCGCAACGATCAGGTGGCGCTCGATTTTCGCATGTGGGTGCGTGACCAGTGTGATGCCGTGCAGGGGGCCATCCGCGCGGTGCAGGAGGCCTTGCTCGGGCAGGCCGAGGCGGGGGCCGATTGGGTGATGCCGGGCTTTACCCATTTGCAAACCGCGCAGCCGGTCACCTGGGGCCATCACATGCTGGCCTATGTCGAGATGCTGGGCCGCGATGCCGCGCGTTTTGCCGATGCCCGCGAGCGGATGAACGAAAGCCCGCTTGGTGCGGCCGCCCTCGCAGGCACCAGCTTTCCGATTGACCGCGAGATGACCGCCAAGGCGCTGGGCTTTGCGCGGCCCATGGCCAATTCGCTTGATGCGGTGGCTGATCGTGACTTCGCGCTCGAATTCCTCGCCGCTGCCAGCATTTGTGCGATGCACCTCAGCCGCCTTGCGGAAGAGCTGGTGATCTGGTCCTCGGCGCAGTTCCGCTTTGTGGCCCTGTCTGACCGATTCTCGACCGGATCCTCCATCATGCCGCAGAAAAAGAACCCCGATGCGGCCGAGTTGCTGCGCGCCAAGATTGGCCGTATCCTTGGTGCCAACGTGGGCCTGCTGACGGTGATGAAGGGCCTGCCGCTGGCCTATTCAAAGGACATGCAGGAAGATAAGGAGCAGGTGTTCGACGCCGCCGATAACCTGATGCTGGCGCTGGCCGCCATGGCCGGGATGGCCGCCGATATGACAGCCAATCGCGCCGCGCTGGCCGCCGCCGCAGGCTCGGGGTTTTCCACCGCAACCGATCTGGCCGATTGGCTGGTGCGGGTGCTGGGGCTGCCCTTCCGCGAGGCGCATCACGTAACAGGCGCGCTGGTTGCCAAGGCCGAGGCCGAAGGTTGCGACCTGCCAGACCTGTCGCTTGCCCAGATGCAGCAGGCCCACGCGGGCATCACCGACGATGTTTTCAACGTGCTGACGGTTGAAAATTCGGTCGCAAGCCGCACATCCTATGGCGGGACCGCCCCCGAGAACGTGTGCGCCCAGATTGACGCATGGAAGGAACGCCTCGCATGAAACGCCTTATGACCTTTGCTGCGCTGCTCGCCCTCGCGGGCTGCGGTGTGGATGGTGAGCCCGAAGTGCCTGGGCGCAAGGCCGATGTTCCAGAGCCGGGCATCCACCTTTCCGGCACCGTTGGAATGGGCTTCGCGGGCGGCGATTATCGCACCGGCTATCCGAGCAACTATTCCAAATGAAGCCACGCCGGGGCTGCTGACGAGCACCGCGTTCGTTTGCATCGGGGTCAGGTGCGGGCTTGCGCACTGATTTGCTTCGGCACGCCCCACACGCCCGGCCCCTTTGCCACGGCGGGCCTTGCGGGCTAGGTTTGCTCCATGGCCCGTGGCAGCCCCCTCTCCCGGCATTGGCACGGCACGCTTGCGGTGCCGGTGATGCTGGCCGGGCCGGTGGCAGGCGGCATGGCCCTGCTTTGGATCGCCAATGCCACGCTTGGCCACTGGCCGCTTTGGGCGCTTCTGGCGCTGAACCTCCCGGTGGCGCTTTGGCTCTGGATCGGCGCGTTTCGCGCCGCTGATCGGGTGATGGGCGAAGGCTCTACCATGGCGGGCTTTGCCGCCTATGGCTCCATCGCTGCCACCGCGCTGCTGATTTCTGTCACCCTCCTCGCCCGCGATCTGCCCTCCCGCACCGTCACCGCAACCGGCCCGCCGCAGGCCGCGCCGCGCCTGCCTGAAACGCGCCAACGCGTGCAGATCATCGGGGATATCAGCTATGATCACTTCAAGGCGCTGGAGGCCCGCCTTGCCACGGGTGCGCCGCTCACCTCGGTCGCGCTTGAAAGCGATGGCGGCAATATCTACGCCGCCCGCGGGCTGGCCCGGTTGATCGAGGAGGCAGGGCTTGAAACGTTTGTGACCACGCGCTGCTTTTCGGCCTGCACGCTGGTGTTTGCCGCCGGTCAGCCGCGCCGCCTTGCGCCCGAGGCCGCGCTTGGCTTTCATGGCTACGCCCTGCGTGACAGCTCCAATTACGGCCCGATCCGCCATGTGAACCCTGAAGACGAGGCCCGGAAAGACCGCGCCTTCCTCACCCGGCGCGGCTTTTCACCCGCCTTCGTGGCCCGCGTCCACACCACGCCGCCCCCCGGCCTCTGGCGGCCCACCCGCGCCGAACTGCTGGCCGGTGGCGTGCTCTCCGATTGATCCCGCCCGCCCATCTGCTATGACGCGCTGAGCCTTCGAGGAGCCCAGATGGACCATTTTCTCTACCGGAACGGCATCTTGCATGCCGAAGACGTGCCGCTGAGCGATATCGCGGCCAGCGTTGGCACGCCGTTCTATGTTTATTCCACCGCCACGCTGGAGCGGCATTTCAAGCTGTTCGAAGAGGCGCTCGACGGGATCGACCACACTATTTGCTTTGCGATGAAGTCGCTTTCCAATCAGGCGGTGCTCACCTTTCTGGGCAAGCTTGGCGCCGGGATGGATGTGGTCTCGGGCGGGGAATATGCCCGCGCCATCGCCGCCGGGGTGCCGGGCGAGCGGATCGTGTTTTCCGGCGTTGGGAAAACCCGGCAAGAGATGGCCACCGCGCTCAAGGGCGGCATCCGCCAGTTCAACATCGAGAGCGAGCCGGAGATGGAGGCGCTGAGCGAGGTCGCCACCAGCCTTGGGGTGGAAGCCCCCGTCACCGTGCGGGTGAACCCCGATGTGGATGCCAAAACCCACGAAAAAATCTCGACCGGCAAGAAGGGCGACAAGTTCGGCATCCCGATCAGCCGCGCCTCTGAGGCCTACGCCCGCGCCGCCGCGCTGCCGGGGATCAAGGTGGTGGGGATTGATGTGCACATCGGCTCGCAACTCACCCAGTTGGAGCCATTTGAAGCGGCCTATCTCAAAGTGGCCGACCTTACCCACCAGTTGCGCAGCGAGGGCCATGAGATTTCGCGGCTTGATCTGGGCGGCGGCCTTGGCATCCCTTACGAGCGGAGCAATTCCGCCCCGCCGCTGCCGATTGAATACGGCGCGCTCATCAAGCGCTGCGTCGGGGATCTGGGCTGCGAGGTCGAGATCGAGCCGGGGCGGCTGATCTCTGGCAATGCGGGGCTGCTGGTTTCAAGCGTGATCTATGTGAAAGACGGCGACGGCACCGATTTTCTGATCATTGATGCCGCGATGAACGATCTTGCCCGCCCGGCAATGTACGGCGCCCATCATGATATTGTGCCGGTGGTCGAGCCTGCGCCGGGCGCCGAGCAGCGCGCCTTTGATATCGTTGGGCCAATCTGCGAATCCGGCGATACCTTTGCCAAGGCGCGGAATATGCCCGCCGTTGGCGCCGGTGATCTCATCGCCTTCCGCTCGGCGGGGGCTTACGGCGCTGTCATGGCGTCAGAATACAACTCCCGCCCGCTGATCCCCGAGGTTCTGGTGAAGGGCGATCAATTCGATGTCATACGCGCCCGTCCGACCTTTGACGAAATGATTGCGCGCGATAAGGTTCCAGAGTGGATCTGAGGCACCCTTGCCCGAATCCGAAGCCCCGCGAAGGAGGGTCATGGACCCGAATACCGCCCGCTCCCGCGCCCTGAAGCGCCTGATGCGCCCCCTCCAGCTTACGCGGATGGGGATGATCGCCGAACGGTTGACGCGGGCGTTCTGGCCGGTGTGGACCCTGCTTTTTGCGGTGATCGCAGCGGTGGCCTTTGGCCTGCATGATTTTCTGCCACCCGAAGGGGTGTGGGGCGTGGGCGCCATCTGGGCGCTGTCGCTTTTGGCCGCCATTGGCTTTGGCATCTACCGCTATCGCCGCCCTTCGGGGCGCGAGGTGGTTGAGCGGCTGGATGCCACGCTGCCCGGCCGCCCGATCAAGGCTTTGGCCGATACCCAGGCGATTGGCGCGGGCGATACCGGCTCCGAAGCTGTGTGGAACGCCCATATCGAGCGGATGGCCGCGCGGGTGGATGCCGCCAAGGCCGTGCGCCCCGATCTGCGCCTCGCCGCCCGTGACCCCTACGCGCTGCGCTATGCGGCCCTTCTGGCGCTGGTGGCGGCGCTGCTCTTTGGCTCGCTCTGGCGCGTGACCTCGCTGGATGATGCCGCAGGCGCTGGCCCCGGCGCGGCGCTCGCCTCCGGCCCCACATGGGAAGGCTGGATCGAGCCGCCCGCCTATACCGGCAAACCCAGTCTCTACCTGAACGACATTGACCAGGCCGAATTTACCGTGCCCACAGGCTCAAAGGTGACGATCCGCCTTTACGGCGAGGTTGGCGCGATCAGCGTCGATCAGGATGTGTCCGATCCCGCACTGCTGGATCAAACCGCCACCGCCGCTGGCGATATTCCGGCAGCCGCCCCTGCGGTGGATGACGGCGTGCGCAGCTTCACCGTGGCCCGCGACGGCGAAATCACCATCAGCGGTGCAGGTGGGCGCGAGTGGCAGGTGCTGGTGCTGCCCGATACCGCACCCACAGTCGCCTTTGCCGGTGAAATGGACAAGGCCGCGACCGGCGAGCTAAAGCAACCCTTCCGCGCCGAGGATGATTACGGCATCGTCAGCGGTGAGGCGCAAATCGCCCTTGATCTGCCCGGCGTCGAGCGCCGTTACGGGCTGGTGGCGGCGCCCGAGCCGCGCGAGCCGATCCTGCTCGATCTGCCGATGACAATCGCGGGCGACCGCAGCAGCTTTGAAGAAACCCTGATCGACGATCTTTCAAAGCACGCATGGGCCAACCTGCCGGTGACGATCAATCTGCACGTGGCGGATGCTCAGGGCCAGACCGGCGAAAGCGACATGATAGAAGTGGTTCTGCCGGGACGTCGGTTTTTTGATCCGGCGGCGGCAGCGTTGATCGAAATGCGCCGTGATCTGCTCTGGTCTCGCAAGAACGCGCCGCGCACCGCCCAGGTGTTGCGCACCCTCACATGGAAGCCCGCCGACCCGCTTGGCCAGCCGCGCAACTACCTGCAAATCCGCACCGTTCTGCGCCGCCTAGAGGCCAACCTGCCCGAGCCGTCGAGCGCGGTGCGCGATGAGCTGGCCGAGGCGCTTTGGGAGATTGCCCTGCGCATCGAAGAAGGCACGCTTTCCAACGCGCTGGAGCGCCTGCGCCGCGCGCAGGAGCGGCTGTCCGAGGCCATCAAGAACGGCGCGTCCGACGAGGAAATCGCCCAGCTTATGGATGAGATGCGCCAGGCGATGCAGGATTACATGCGCCAGCTTGCCCAGCAGCAGGACCCGAACCAGCAGCAGCCGGGCCAGCAGGGCGAAAGCATCGAGATGAGCCAGCAGGATTTGCAGGACATGCTCGACAAGCTGCAAGAGTTGATGGAGCAGGGCCGCACCGCCGAGGCGCAGGCGCTGCTCGATCAGATGATGCAGATGATGCAAAACATGCAGGTCACCCAAGGGCAGGGCGGGCAGGGCCAGCAAAGCCCCGGCGATCAGGCGATGGAAGGGCTGGGCGAAACCCTGCGCGACCAGCAAGGCCTGTCGGATGAGGCCTTCCGCGACCTGCAGGACCAGTTCAACCCCGATGGGCAACAGGGCCAGGGCGAGCAGCCGGGCCAGCAGGGCGAAGGCCAGCAAGGCCAACAGCAGGGCGAAGGCCAGGGTGAAGGCCAGAATGAAGGGCAGGGCGAGGGGCAAAATCCGGGCCAGCAACGCGGCGGCGAAAATGGCGAGCCGGATGCCCGCTCCCTTGCCCAACGCCAGCGCGACCTGCGCCGCGAGCTGGAACGCCAGCGCGGCAGCCTGCCGGGCGCGGGCACCGAACAGGGCGATGCCGCCCGCCGCTCCCTTGATGAGGCCGGCGAGGCGATGGACCGCGCCGAAGGGGCGCTGCGCGAGGGCGATCTGCCCGGCGCGATCGACAACCAGAGCCAGGCGATTGAGCGGCTGCGCGAAGGGATGCGCGAGTTGGGCCGCGCCATGGCCGAACAACAGCGCCAACAGCAAGGCGGGCAGGGTGAAAACGTAGGCCGCGCCAGCGAGGCAGACCGCCGCGATCCGCTGGGCCGCGACCGGGGCGATACCGGCCCGCTCGGCACCGAAGAACACATGCTTGAGGGCGAAGACGTGTACCGCCGCGCGCGCGATCTGCTGGATGAAATCCGCAAACGCTCCTCCGAGCAAGGCCGCCCGGATGTTGAGTTGGAATACCTGCGCCGCCTGCTCGACAGGTTTTGACCCCGCCGCACAGGCCAGCTTCCACAAAACCGCAACCGGGGTTACCGCAGCCGGATTACTGTCTTGAAGACGCGCCGCGCAGCAGATCGTCCAGCCAAAGCCGTCCGGCGTTGACAGAGCTGATAT
>NZ_JARGND010000094.1 GCF_029212645.1 Vannielia sp.
GGCTGGGCTGCTGGCGCTTTATCCCGGCTGGGCCAAGGGCGGGGCGGATGCGCCCATGCCCTCGCCGGATCGCAATGTGGCATGGATCTTGCTGTTCCTGCCCGCTCTCATCGGCATGGCCTCAGGCGCCGGTGCGGGCTGGCTGGCCCGCCGCCCGGCCTCAAAACGCTGGAACGAGGTGGAGTGGTGACATCACCCGGAAAAACGGCCAGACGGCCTGAAATTTTAAACGGAAAGGAGCCGGTGTAATGCAGTTCGTATACCTCTTTGCCACCTGTTTCCTCATTGCATTTGGCCTCACCGCCCGCCCGCTGATGACGCTGCTGGTGATCGCGGTTTATGCCGGGGCCTTCCTTGCGGCCTCTGCGACCTTTTTCATCACGCTGCCGTCGCCGGTTGATCTGATCGCCTATGGGGTTGTCGGCTGGCCGGTGGTGCTGCTTGCGGTGGGTCTGGGCACGGGGCTTGGCGTTGTGCTGCGTCGAAGCGGCACCCGGCGGAGCGATGCCTGATCTGGCCCGGATTTCGCGCCTGCCCGTGCCTTGGCGCATAGGGGCTAGCGTTCTGGGCGAGGGTGAGCCGGGCGCGGGCCTGAGCGCCGCCGAAAGCCCACACAGATGACCGAAAGATCCGCCCCTCACTTGAAGCGCCGCATCGGCCCCGGCCTGATGACGGCCTATGGCGTTGGCGTGATGGTGGGGGCGGGGATATATGTGCTGATCGGCGCGGTCGCGGGGCTGGCCGGGGTGTGGGCGCCGCTGGCCTTTGTGCTGGCCGGGCTGGTCGCCGCGCCTTCGGCGTTCAGCTACGCCGAGCTTTCCACCCGCATCCCCGAAGCGGCGGGCGAGGCGGCCTATGTGGCGCGCGCCTTTGGCACCACGTTCTTGCCGGTGTTGGTGGGGCTTGCGATTGTGTTGGCGGGCACCATCTCGGGGGCGGCGGTGTTGCGCGGCGGGGTGGGGTATTTGACGGCGTTGGTGAGCGTGGAGCCAGCCTATGCGATCATCGCTCTTGGCGGCGCGCTCACGGTGGTGGCGCTGATCGGGGTGTTTGAAAGCCTCGCCGTGGCGGCGCTGTTCACGGTGATCGAGGTGATCGGGTTGATCCTTGTTTCCGGCGCGGGCTTTCTGGCCGAGCCGGTGGGGCCTGCGCTGCCCGCCGCCCCGCCCGAGGTGTTTGCGGTGCTGGCGGCCACGGCGCTCGCCTTTTTTGCCTTCATCGGCTTTGAAGACCTGGTGAACATGGCCGAGGAAGCGCGCAAGCCCTCGCGCACCATGCCCCGCGCCATCATCGCCTCGCTGTTGATCACCACCGTGCTTTACGCGCTGGTGAGCTTTGCCGCCCTGCGCGCAGTGCCGCCTGCCGATCTGGCCGCATCGCAGCGCCCGCTGGCGCTGGTGTGGGAGCGCGCGACCGGGCAGACGGGCGAGGGGTGGGGCGGGGCCGGGTTCCTGTCGGCCATCGCGGTTTTGGCGGCGCTCAACGGGGTGTTGGCGCAGTTGGTCATGGCGGCGCGGGTGCTGTTTGGCCTTGGCCGCCGCGCGCGCCCCTTCGCCGTTTTTACCCATGCGCACCCGCGTTTTGGCACGCCGGTTCTGGCCACGCTCACCTGTGGCGCGGCACTGGTGGCGGCGTCGCTGGCACTGCCGGTGGGGGCGCTGGCCGAGATCGCCTCACTGGTGCTGCTCGCGGTTTTTGCCGTGATTAACGCGGCGCTCATTTCGCTCAAGCTACAGTCCCCCGCCGCGCCCTTCCGGGTGCCGATGTTGGTGCCGGTGCTGGGCCTCATCGCCTCGGCCGGGGCTTTCGCCCTGTCGCTCGCTCAAAGGATCGCCTGACCCGTGCCAGACCTGCCCCCCGTTTCCCCCGTTGCCATTGCCGCCTGCCTCTGGGTGCTGGCCGCGACCGTCACCGCGATGCTGCCGATGCGGCTGCAACGCATCGTTGGCCTGCCGCTGATCGCCGGGGCGATTGCGGTGATCTGGCTCTTGTGGCGCGATTTCGGGCCATTGGCCGGGGGCGTGGCGCTGGCGGCGGTCCTTTCGATGTTCCGCCGCCCGCTCATGGCCCTTGCCCGCTATGTGATGGGGCGTGGGCGATGACCGCCTCGCTGATCTTCTTCCTCGCCTGGGCGGCCATTGCCAACCTGTTGGCGATGATCCCTTCGAAAGACAACCTCTGGACCCGCGCCTACATCCTGATGGCGCTCGGCGTGCCGCTGCTAATCTGGGTCGCGTGGGAGAACCACTGGATCACCACCCTCATCTGCCTCGCCGCCGCCGCCTCGGTCCTGCGCTGGCCGATGATCTACGCTTGGCGGTGGGTAAAACGGCGCGGCAGCAAGGCGGAATAACCCTTGCGACTGAGGGCCCTGCCGGGGAAAGTGGCGCGATGGTAGATGTGAGTGAGATCGACGGGCCGGAGAAGCTCGGGGAATGGCTGGAGGACAAGCCGAAGGAGTGGGCCGTGTGGATTGCCCACCGCGCGGCGATGCGGGTTCTGCCGGTGGGGTGGGTTTGGTTTCGGAATGACAGAGCACGCAACCATGATTTGACAGAGCTACCACTTTTGTGGGCCTGTTTAATATCAGGGGTTTCCGTCCACGCGTCCGCCAACGCCTACGGTGCCGCAAAAGCCGCCTTAACGGTCGCGGAGCGCACCACCGACGCTGTTTCAGCCACCGCTCACGCCGCCTCCCGTGCCGCTCTCGCCTGCGTCCCAGCGACTGCCCATACTGCCACCGCTTCCGCCAACGTTGCAGCAGTCGGTGCTGCCGCCGTCGCTTTCGGCGTTGTCCCAGGCACTTGGTCTGCCATCCGAAGAGATTGCGCAACGTTGGTTGACTCTGGCCCCTCTATTAGAGCTTGCCTATGGGATACGAGTCCAATTCCCTTGCAATTTGAATGGGACATCCTCAAGCGCAGCCTCCCCCAAACCCCAGCCGGGGCCCGCGAGGAAACCGTCCGCGCCCCCGTGGACGAGGGTTGGTCCTTCTGGGTCAAATGGTATGACGCCGCGCTGGAGGGTAAGGCGCTGAACCCCGACATGCTGGAAGAGATCGCCCTGATCCCCAGCGAGGCATGGGAGAAAGGCCCGGCGGTGGTGAATCCGCTGATTGCAGTTATCGTCGAGAAGTATGACGACGAAACGCCAGATGATCTTTCTCGGCAACTGGCGGGGATGGAAGCCGCACAGCGAAGGACCGTCGAACAGGTCAAAGCAGGGATGGAGCGTAATGCAAAGGAGCTTCCGGCAACCTTCGATGCGCTCGAGTCCCTCATTTTGTTGGAGATCGAGCGCCTTCAAAAGATGAACTACGAGAATGATGCGGTGATGGAGGAGGCCAAGCGCCAGATCGGTGTGCTGGTTACGCTGTATGATACCGTGCAGGCGCTGCGTTCCAAACTGCCCGAAGACGGCCCGGTTTCTGACGAAGATGCCGAGACCTCCGAGAAATTGCTGCGCCTGTATGGCAAGAAATTCGCCCAATTGCCGCGTGAGAAAATCGGCGAGGTGGTTGAGGGCGTTTGGGAAACGGGGAAAGGCGCCGTGCAATTTGGCCTGATCGGCGGGTCCGCCTATCTTGCGGCTCTCTACGGCGTGCCAATTGCAGCTGGCGTATCGGTCGCGGCCTTGTGCTTTGCGCCCAAAAAAGCGGGGCAGATCATTTCTGCCGCCAAGGAACATCTTCCAAAGCCCTCGCCCTAATCCCGGTTGCTTCGGACTAGGTTCAACGGCCCCACTACTCCCCCCGGCACGGAATCAAGGCGCAGCCGCCGTGCAGCGCCGACCCGCCCGGACGGAGCGGCGCGTGGAGGGGGCGG